>NC_020075.1:0-791219 GCF_000331065.1 Candidatus Blochmanniella chromaiodes str. 640 | reverse complement strand
ACATTGAACCTCGTTACATAACTAACAACAAACCTAGTAAAACGACCCCACAAAATAGAGAAGAATTTTTTAGTTGCATTCCACACCGCAACCACCCACCAACGAAGGTCCACCCTAGTCGGCAGCCACATCCAGAGCGAACTCCCACCAACCAACTCTTATTTACTTTACATATATACGCATATACATATATATGTATCCGTTGACCGAACATTTTAACAATTATATTTAAAAAAGTTGCAAAATTCAATGAAAAGAATAGATTAAATTATCTGCTTATTGAAGATAATTTGAAATAATATTGATTATTGTATGTTATTAGGATTGTATTATTGAGGATTGTTATAGTAGTATATAAAATATTAGAAATAAAAATTTGAAAGTAGGTTATTATTGTTTATTAATTTTTTCTTAATAACTAAATTTATGGAAATATTTGAATTAATATTTTGAGTTATGTTATTGCGGAAGACGGGCTCATTCCATTTAAATAGTCAATATATATGCGTTAATATGTTTTCCATTTTAAATGAATAAGTAGTTTTGTAATCAAACTTAATACATAATTATATGTTGTAGTTAAAGGTTATGGAAAATTGATAATATTTTATATTAATTACAGGCTTGTAGCTCAGGCGGTTAGAGCGCACCCCTGATAAGGGTGAGGACAGTGGTTCGATTCCACTCAGGCCTATCATGAATTGATGTATGTAATAGTAGATAATGAGAAATGTTCAATAGGATTTGTATCCTATTTATGTTTTTTTGCGCATGTTCGATGAATCACTATAAACTACGTGTTAATTATGTTAAATATATGGATTACAAATTATCCGTGATACTTAGATAATGATTTTTGTTTTTTGTATTTTACTCAATACGTGTTGAAAAAAATTAATTTTTATAATTATGATTCCATATTTGTGATGGATGATGGGAATTTGTAATATGTATATAGGCAAAATAAACAATTTAAAACTAAATAAATTTTAAAACATACGTATACATATTAAGGTTATGACATTATGCCAGTTCGGGTATTAAACAGGTTGCCTGCGATAAAAATTTTACAGAATGAAGATGTTTTTATTATGCAAAAATCACGCAATACTTTTAAAGAACAAAGTTCTTTAAAAGTATTGATTCTTAATTTAATGCCAAAAAAAATTGAAACGGAAAATCAATTATTACGTTTATTGTCAAATTCTCCCTTACAAATTGATATTCAATTATTGCGTATAGATGGTCATGTCCCTAAAAACACACCTGTTGAGCATTTAAACAACTTTTATTGTAGTTTTCCAGATATCCGATATAAAAACTTCGATGGTTTAATTGTAACTGGTGCTCCTTTGGGATTAATTAATTTTGAAAATATAACCTTTTGGCCTCAAATTGAACAATTATTCTTATGGGCAAAAGAACATATTAATTCGATATTATTTATTTGTTGGGCAGTACAGGCGGCTTTAAAAGTGCTATACAATCTTCCTAAATTTACTCGGAAACGTAAATTAGTAGGAATTTACCAACATAATACTATAAATTCACATGCGCTTTTAACAAAAGGATTTGATGAAAAATTTTTGGCGCCTCACTCTCGTTATTCGGATTTTCCTAAAGATATAATTTATCGGAACACAGATTTAGAAATTTTAGCAGAATCTGATGAAGCAGGTGCATATTTGCTTATGAGTCAAGACAAGCGTTTAATATTTATAACTGGACATCCAGAATATGACGCGATGACTTTATCTCAGGAGTATTATAGAGATTTAAAATTGGGATTAAGTCCAATGCTGCCAGATCATTATTTTCCTCAAGACAATCCTAATTTAGTTCCTAAGATCAGTTGGAGAAGTCATGCGTATTTATTATTTGCAAATTGGTTGAATCATTATGTACAACAAAATGTCATTAACATTTAAGTTCTTTCTGAACAGATTGAGTGAGATGAATAATAAACTATCATATTTATTCTGTAAAATTAACTTATGAAATATAAATTCAAAAAATTATAAATATTTTAAAATTATATAATTTCCTCAAAACTATAGTTTTGAGTTTGTTGTTATTGCGCATACAAAAGATTATGTATTTTTTGATGTCTATCTGATACCAATGATATTGGTTGGTGTATAAAAGTGTATTTATACATAATCAAGAATTTTTCAATTTACATAAATATATGCAGATATATACTATATTGATATAGAAATAAATGGTTAATTTCGTATATTTAGTTTCCTGTATAAATTTTCACCATATTTATACGCATGAGGTACGATAATTATATATAAATCGGTTACTACATTTATGTAGTAACCTGAATGAGTTATGGCGCGTTGAATAGTTTATTTTAAATTTAATTTTTATTCACTTACTTTTGTGATAGAGCATAAGAAAATGAATTATGAAAAATATAAATCCTAATCGTACACAAGCTTGGCAGCATCTCAAACAACATTTTGAAGATATGAAGAGCACATCAATTAACGATTTGTTCAATCAAGACAAATATAGGTTTGCTCATTTCTCTAAAACATTTAATAATGAAATTTTAGTGGATTATTCAAAAAACTTAATCACGAACGAAACTATTATTAAACTAATCTCTTTGGCTATTGAATGTGATCTGATAGAAGCCATTTCAGATATGTTTCATGGTGAAAAAATTAATTGTAGTGAAGATCGTGCTGTATTACACATAGCTTTAAGAAATATAAAAAATACGCCAATTTTAGTGGATGGATTCAACGTAATGCCACAAATAAATGCAGTACTAAATAAAATGAAACAATTTTGTAATCGGGTTATTCAAGGTAATTGGACAGGTTACACGGATAAAATAATTACAGATATTGTTAATATAGGTATTGGCGGCTCCAATCTTGGGCCTTATATGGTAACTGAAGCATTAAAGCCATATCGAAATCATTTAAATATGCATTTTGTCTCTAATATAGACGGCACACATATTTTTGAGACATTAAAAAATTTAAATCCAGAAAATACACTATTTGTAATAGCATCAAAAACTTTTACTACGCAAGAAACTATGACCAATGCGCTTAGTGCACGTAACTGGTTTTGTAAAGCTACTTCTGACGCACAACATATATCGAAGCATTTTATAGCATTATCCACAAATACCATAGCAGTGCGTAAATTTGGTATTGATCCATCAGAAAATATGTTTAAATTTTGGGATTGGGTAGGCGGGCGTTATTCATTGTGGTCATCAATTGGTTTACCGATAATGCTATCAGTAGGAGTGAGCAATTTTGAGTTATTGCTGACTGGAGCTCATGACATGGATATACATTTTTATAGCACACCGTTACATGAAAATCTACCAGTAATTCTAGCGCTTATTGGTATTTGGTACAATAATTTCTTTCAAGTTGAAACTGAAGCTATTTTTCCTTATGATCAATATATGCACCGTTTTACAGCATATTTACAGCAAGTAAATATGGAATCTAACGGAAAATGTGTAGATCGCAATGGATGCCCTATTACATATCAAACTGGCCCTATTATATGGGGAGAACCTGGGACTAATGGACAACATTCATTTTATCAATTGCTTCATCAAGGCACTAAAATGGTTCCATGTGATTTTATTGCACCAGCAATTAGTCATAATCCTATATCTAATCATCATGAAAAATTAATATCAAATTTTTTTGCTCAAACCAAAGCGTTGGCTTTTGGAAATACACATTTAACATCAATGCAAAAATATGTAAAATCTAAAAAAAATTACAAATATGAACAATGTATAGTTCCTTTTAAGTTATGTAAAGGAAATAATCCTAGTAATTCTATTTTAGTTAAAAAAATTACTCCTTATACTTTAGGAGCTTTGATTGCTTTATATGAACATAAAATATTTACACAAGGCATTATTTTTAATATTTATACTTTTGATCAATGGGGGGTGGAATTAGGAAAACAATTGGCTGACAGTATTTTACCAGAATTAAAATATGAAAGTATGATTTCTAAAAATCATGACAGTTCAACTTATGGTTTAATACATTGTTACAAATCTTGGTGTGGTTAATGTAATTTTTTTGATGAAAGCTACATTTAATTGTGGTAGACGTGTGGAAAAAACATGTTTTGAGTAGTGTTTTTATTATATTTAAACATTCTATGATCTTCTTAAAAAAAGATAATACATAACATTCCGAGTAATTTTTTTATGATATAAAATCCAATAATTCGGAATTATACTAGTATTAAAAATGTTTCTTTTTTTTGAAGTTTCTATATAAATCCAAGATTCTTTTTCCAATAGATTATACCTTTCTAATAAAAAAATAACTTCAGGTATAATATTATTTTGAAAAGGAGGATCAAGAAAGATGACATTATAAGTCGTAGTCGATTGTTGTAACCAAGAACGACAATCAGTATATATTATTTCACTGTTATATGCTGAAAAAGACTGAATGACTTTTATCAATGCAGTAATACAAATATGATTATTATCTAAAAAAGTTACTTTATTAGCTCCTCTAGACAATGATTCTAGACCTAGTGCGCCGCTTCCAGCAAAACAATCTAAACACACCGCTCTAGAAATAATAGGATTAAGCCAACTAAATAATATTTCACGCATACGATTAGTAGTTGGACGTATCTTAGAATGCCGAGTAATTGGTATGTTTCTTCCCTTCCATTTACCGCCAATAATCTTAATTTTTCTGGATACGCCTAAATGTAATTTATTTTTCACACATCCACTATATTTCTGTATATATTAAAATAATAATTCATAGGACATTTTTATTTTTTGAAATGAAAAGGATTTTTATTATGAGTCATGAATCATCAATTTGTTTTTATGCTATATAAATCTAATTACTTATACATAAACTATAGAAGTTTGACAATTATAGTTTCTAATGTTTTGTATATCTACAACCCATTTGTTTTTTGTTATACTCTTTATTAGTTGTATTTGCGTCTGCAATTATGTGTCGTGTATTACATGTAAATATTTTGTATTTTTGAAAAAATAAAAAATAAACAATATCAATGAAAATTGATTAACAAAGTATGTAATAAAAACATCGAAATAAATAAAAAATAACATCGTATATGTTAATGATAATTATGAGGTGAATATATATGAATTCTGCATATAATTTATTTAATAGACTGAAACAAAGTTTGTTGAATACTCGAAAAAAATTGGGTGATAATATAATAGAGTTAATTCGTAATAAAAGAATTGATACTGTTATTTTAGACAAACTTAAGACTCAATTATTAATCGCAGACATCAATATACATACTACCCAAAAAATCATTAATAATTTGAGAAATTATATTAGTTTTAATACTAATTGTAATGAACAATCTTTTCACGATGCATTACGTAATGAAATGTTAAAAATAGTTACACTCATTGACAGACCATTATTTTTACAAGAAAAAAAACCATTTATTATATTAATGGTAGGGGTGAATGGTGTTGGAAAAACTACTACTATTGGAAAATTAGCACATTATTACCGATTAAAGAATAAAACTGTAATGCTAGCAGCAGGAGATACCTGTAGAGCCGCAGCTGCAGATCAGTTAGAAATTTTGGGAAAACGTAGTGGTTGCACCGAAGTCATCACAAAAAATACCACTGCTGATTCTGCTTCAATAGTTTTTGATGCCGTTAAAATAGCTAAAATAAAATCTGTTGATTTACTTATCATAGATACCGCAGGTAGATTACAAAATAAAATATATGCTATGGAGGAATTAAAAAAAATTATTAGAGTAATAACAAAAATTGATGCAGCGGCACCTCATGAAACCATGTTAGTTCTTGATGCCAATATCGGACAAAATTCTGTAAATCAAGTACGCATGTTCAATGAAGCTATTAAAATTACAGGAATAGTTATGACCAAATTAGATGGTAGTGCTAAAGGAGGCACTCTTTTATCTATTGCTGATCATTTTTCAATACCAATACGATATATTGGGATAGGGCAAAATATTGATGATTTACAACCATTTAAATCACACAATTTTGTTGAAGCTATTTTAAAAGAGTAAACTCAATAACAAAAAACGCTACTTATAATTTATATGGGTGTTTTTAAAAACAAGGTTATTAATCTGAATAGCAACAAAAATATTTTTATAAATAATTATTGAAAATAATGTTATTCATATTTATGATGTTTTCTGAGGATTTTAATTAAAAGAGACTAAGTTTAGATAATTAAAATAATATTTATGATTTATTGAAGTAAAAAAGTCATAAAACCCAGAATATTAATTAAAAATAAAATTTAAAAATAGTACAGATTGACAACAAAAAACGAATCGACCGCATCTATTGGCATTTGTATATTCTGTACATAATCCACGCATCATTAATGTTCACTTACAATTCAGATTATACTAAAATTATCTATGAAGTATTTAATGTTATTAAGAATAATGATTAGTTATAATAGGTAATTTATGATATATTATATATAATTAGAATTAGCAATAAAATCAATGATGATTACGTTAATATATACACTATTTAAGTGTCATACATCATTCTGTTGTTGATACAAAATTTTTTACAATGATTCTGATGCAATTACATGCAGACGCAATGATGTACTCATAATTATCTGCGTATACATGGTTATTTTAGGAGAATAAATGCCTAAATATATACAAAAAAATGTAACTTTAATTCCTCAAGGGAATTTAGAAGCTTATATAAAAGTAGCCAATGCTTATACTATGTTAACAGCAGAAGAAGAAAAAACATTAGCTAAACGCTTATACTATAATGGTGATTTAGATGCTGCAAAAAAACTCATTGTATCACATCTAAGATTTGTTGTTCATGTTTCTCGTAATTATTCTGGTTATGGATTACCTCAGGCCGATTTAATACAAGAAGGTAATATTGGTTTAATGAAAGCTGTTCGTCGATTTAATCCAGAGTTAGATGTTCGTTTAGTATCATTTGCTGTACACTGGATTAAATCCGAAATTCATGAATATGTTTTAAAAAATTGGCGTATTGTAAAAATAGCTACCACTAAAGCGCAGCGTAAATTATTTTTTAATCTACGCAAAACTAAACAACGTTTAGGTTGGTTTAATGCAGGAGAAATAGAAATAGTCGCAAAAGCTTTAAATGTGACTAGCAAAGACGTGCGTGAAATGGAATCCCGAATGTCAGCGCAAGATATGACTTTTGAACAATCTTCAGATGAAGATAATAGAGGAATAACAATAGCACCTATTTTATATTTGCAAGACAAAATTGTTTCCTCTAATGAAGAAGAGGAATGGATTGATCAAGTTAGCGATAAATTAAATGCAGCTATAAAGACTTTAGATGAACGCAGTCAACACATTATTCGTGCCCGATGGTTAAATGTAGATAATAAAAGTACGTTACAAGAATTAGCTAATCAATACGGTGTATCTGCTGAACGAGTACGTCAATTAGAAAAAAATGCCATGAAAAAAATGAAACTAATTATACAAAATTAATTAAAATTTTTTTGAATTTCATTGGTGAAACTAAATAATATAAAAATTGTTAAAATGTATATATACTTATTAATTTTTAATTGTTTGATTATAGTATATCAATTTGATATAATTCATATTTATTAATGATTTTTGATGTTACACATTTTTAATTTAAAAAAAAGTTATATAGTAGCTATAGCATTAGTTGTGAAGTTATTTTGCAATAATCGAATTGACTATTGGCGCCATAATACTTTTTTAAATTTTTTACTATAATTTTTTATGAGTACTTCATATAATAAAAATAGCTCATGGAGTGAATTATGACAATTGTCGGTCATATATTAGGATTTCCTCGTATTGGATTACATAGAGAATTAAAATATGCTCTAGAATATTATTGGGATGGAAAAATCAAAGAAGATAAATTATTAGAAATAGGCCGTACATTACGCAAACGTCATTGGAAACAACAGAAAGATTCCGGTATCGACTGGATCTCAGTAGGTGATTTCGCATGGTACGATCATGTTTTAACTACTAGCTTGATGCTCAATAATATTCCAGATAGGCATCGTATTGGTCAAGAAAATATTAATTTAAATACATTGTTTAGAATAAGCCGAGGGTATTCTTTAGACAAAAAATTGATACCTCCTTCAGAAATGAAAAAATGGTTTAATACAAATTATCACTATATAGTACCCGAATTTGTTCCCAATCAGGAATTTAAGTTAAATTGGACTCAATTATTTGATGAAATAGATGAAGCTTTATCTTTACAATATACGGTAAAACCAATACTACTTGGCCCAATTAGTTATCTTTGGTTAGGAAAAATAAAAGGAAAAAAATTTGATCGTTTGTCATTATTACCTAATTTATTATCAGTATATCAAGAAATATTAGATATTTTATTATCAAAAAATATTGATTGGATACAAATTGATGAGCCCATACTAGTTTTGGAGCTACCGTTACAATGGCTAAATGCATATTTAAGCGCGTATGAACAACTTCATGGTAAAGTTAAGTTACTATTAACTACTTATTTCGATAGCATATATCATCAATTAGATATTATTACGCGATTAAAAATAGATGGGCTACATGTAGATCTGGTTTCTAATCCTGATAATTTACCTGTACTGCATGCACGACTACCAAAACATTGGACATTATCAGCAGGAGTAGTTAATGGACGTAATGTATGGAAAACTAATTTACATGATTGGTTTAAAAAACTATATCCTTTAGTAGGCGAGCGCAGCTTATGGATAGGTTCTTCTTGTTCCTTATTACACAGTCCTATTGATCTAAATACGGAGATCAAGTTAGATAAACACGTTAAAGAATGGTTTGCTTTTTCGTTGCAAAAATGTTACGAAATAAAAATGTTATGCGCTGCATTGAATGCTAAAAACACAAGTGACGCGACATATGAAGATACACTTAGTGAATATTATATTTCTAATAACTTACGATCGTATTCTAGTACAATTCATAATATACAAGTTAAAAAACGTCTCGAACACATCGATGAAATTTCTTATTCTAGATCTTCTCCGTACACAACACGAGTTACATTACAGCATAAGAAGTTGAATTTACCATTATTTCCAACAACTACTATCGGTTCATTTCCTCAAACTGAAGAAATTCGTAAACTTCGTTCGCGCTTTAAAAATAACCAAATCAACAAAGAAGATTATCATTGTAATATTAAGAATTACATTAAAAAAATTATTATGGAACAAGAAAAATTAGATTTAGATATTCTAGTACATGGAGAACCAGAACGAAATGATATGGTGGAATATTTTGGAGAGAATTTAAATGGATTTATATTTACTCAAAATGGGTGGGTACAAAGTTATGGTTCACGTTGCGTAAAACCTCCGGTAATTATTGGGGATATTAGTCGTTCAAAACCCATTACTATAGAATGGATAAGTTATGCTCAGTCATTAACTAATAAACCGATAAAAGGTATATTAACTGGACCTGTCACCATAATGTCTTGGTCGTTCCCACGCGAGGATATGCAACGAAAAACAATAGCATTGCAATTAGCCTTATCGATACGTGATGAAGTAATAGACTTGGAAAAATCTGGTATTGGAATCATACAAATTGATGAGCCAGCTTTGCGAGAAGGATTACCTTTAAAACGCTCTGATCAAAAACAATATTTAGAATGGGCAATTAATGTCTTTAGGATCACTGTATCATCAGTGAAAGATGATACTCAGATTCATACTCATATGTGTTATTCTGAATTTAGCGATATCATTTATGCTATTCTAGCATTAGATGCGGATGTTATCAGTATAGAAGCAGCTAGATCAGATGAGAAAATATTAAAATCCATACGACATGTAATAAAGAATTTAAATGAAATTGGACCAGGAATATACGATATTCATTCTCCAAATAAACCAACCCAAAATGATCTTATCAGAAGAATTAATCAATTGTTAAAATATATCCCAAAACAACGTTTATGGATTAATCCTGATTGTGGATTAAAAACAAGATCATGGCCTGAAATTAAACATTCGTTGAATAATATGGTGTCTGCAGCTAAATTATTGCGTAAACAATTTTATTCATCGTAAATAATGACTAATAATTTTTATTAATTGATTGTATAGCAATCAATATCAAGATAAAATTACCGAATTTATTGGTAATACAGTGGATTGATTACGAAATCATCTATTTAAGGAACGATCATTGAATCAGTTAAAATTGATATTTTTTATGAATAAAAAATAAAGAATTTGGAAAAGTTTCCCACGAATCTTAAACATTCTTAATAACTTTTAAAAAACACGCAATAGTTAGATTATGACTATAACTCATTCATTTCATTTAGGTTTAAAGATCGGGGACCTTCAAGGGGCAACTTTAGCTATCCTTCCAGGAGATCCTAATAGAGTTAAAAAAATAGCTTCTCTGATGGACGGAGCGGAATACATTTTTAGTAATAGAGAATTTACAACTTGGTCCGCAAAAATCAATAAAGAGACAGTAATTGTTTGTTCTACAGGTATAGGCGGTCCATCTACTTCTATTGTAGTAGAAGAGTTATCTCAATTAGGCATACGTACATTCTTACGTGTAGGTACCTCAGGAGCTATCCAAAAATATATAAAAATAGGCGATGTGTTGATTATCACTGCTGCTGTTCGCTGTGATGGAGCAAGTCAACATTTTGCTCCATTAGAATTTCCAGCAGTAGCAGATTTATCATGTACTATAGCTTTAATTCAAGCAGCTAAAAACATTGGTATTAAATCACATTTCGGTGTAACCGTATCTTCAGATACATTTTATCCTGGACAAGAAAGACAAGATACATATTCTGGGCGAGTTATTCAAAAATTGCGCGGGTCCATGGAAGAATGGAAAAACCTGGGAGTTATGAGTTATGAAATGGAATCTGCAACACTACTAACTATGTGTTTAAGTCAAGGATTACGAGCAGGAGTTGTTACAGGCGTTATTGTAAATCGCACACAAAAAGAAATTCCAAACGTTACTTTAATACATCATACTGAATATATGGCAATGAAAGTTGCAATAGAAGGCGCTCATATTATTTTGAACAAAAGCAACACTTTACACTGTTATGCAGAATAATATTAATCATTATTCTTTAAATATTTCTATTCATTTTAATAATATTCAGTTATTGACAAAAAAATTTTAAAATAACATATTATTATTTTTTAAATAAAAGAATCGAGAATGGAATTTAGCATGCTGTATTGTCTAAATAACATCATATCATTAATATGATATAAGACCTACTTCTATTTGTATTCCTACACTATTGATATGTTGTATATAATGATTAATAATAAGTAATTATTATAAAGCTTATTTATGAATATATTTTATGACAGAGAATCTATGCCAATTACTTTATTTTATTTGTATAACATAATTAGCATATTCGCAGGTTTCTTAATATCTGGAATATTTTTTAAGATCATAAGCAAACGGTATATAAAAAAATATAATAATGCTTATGCATCTCATGAGAATGCTTTATGTGTAACTGCGCAAAATTTAAAAAATGAGTCTGCTTTACGTTATAATATTGAACAGAAATTGCAAAAAAAATCTCAAGTGATATATGAACTGTATGGTAAATTATCCACTGCCGAAGAGCGTTTAAAATTACTAAATCATTATCATCAAAAATGTGAAAAACTAAATAATGAATTACATGTACAATTAAATTTAAATCATTCTCAAGAATTAAAAATACAAGAATTAAATATTCGTTTAGAAGAATACAAATTAGCAACAGAAGAAAAACAGAAGTTGTTCACCAATAGTGAAAACCGATTAACTATGCAATTTGAAAATTTGGCAAATCGTATTTTTGAGCAAAACGGAAGTAAGATAGACCAACAAAATCGAATAACTCTTGAGAGAACATTATATCCATTAAAAGAACAGTTAGAAGGATTTAAAAGTCAAATTCAAAATAATTTCTCAAAAGAAGAACAATCGAGACATACCCTGACATATGAAATTCGTAATTTACATCAATTGAATGCAAAAATTACTCAAGAAACTATTAATCTAACACAAGCACTAAAAGGAAACAATAAAACACAAGGAAGTTGGGGAGAAATAATTCTAACTCGTGCATTAGAAGCTTCTGGTATGCGTGAAGGTCATGAATTTCATGTGCAAGTCAGCATAAAACAAACTGATGGAAATAGATTGCAACCTGATGTAATCATACATTTACCTCATGGTAAAGATGTAATAATTGATTCTAAAGTATCTCTAGTGGCTTATGAACGTTATTTCAATAGCGATAGCGAAGAAGATCAAAGGTTAGCTGTCACTGATCATGTACATTCATTACGTGCTCATATAAAATCATTAAGCAAAAAAGATTATCAAAAATTATTTGGATTGAACACATTAGATTATATTTTAATGTTTGTCCCTATTGAATCAGCTTTTATGTTAGCTATCAAAAAAGAAGCATCATTATTAACAGATGCTATGCGGTGTAATATTATGTTAATTAGCCCTACAACATTGTTGATAGCTTTGCGCACTATTAATAATTTATGGCGTTATGAATATCAAAACTGTCATGCTCAAAAAATTGCTGATAAAGCAGGCAGATTGTATGACAAACTACGGTTGTTTATGGATGATTTGAATAAAATTGGTCTTTATCTAAATAAAGCAGAAGTTGTTTATAGTGCAGCAAAGAATAAATTTTCTGAAGGAAAAGGTAATATTATAAGTCAAGCGGAAGGTTTTAGAGCGCTTGGAGTGCAAATAAAACAACCAATTGTTACTAATGTGATTTCACCGAATTCTATATTTTTATGTGATACAAAAAAAAAATCTTCCGATGTATCTAATTGTGAAGATAATATCACTGAAAATATATGTCATAAATCTTTATCAAATTATTGATTTAGTACATTAAAGTATGTGACTTGATAAAATCAGAGTACTATTTTAGTAAAATTAGTATTATTTTCTGACAAATAGAAATTTAATGATAATTACGGTAATGATGAATATGAAGAATAAATCTGAAAAAGAAATGACTCATTTTGGTTTTCAAAATGTTTACAAAGATAAGAAAACATCATTAGTGTCTAATGTATTCCATACTGTAGCATCACAGTATGATTTAATGAATGATTTAATGTCGTTTGGAATACATAGAATGTGGAAACGATTTACGATTTATCGCAGCGAAGTATATGTTGGATGCATTGTATTAGATCTAGCTGGAGGTACTGGAGATTTAAGTATTCAATTTTCCCGGTTAGTAGGTAATACAGGGATCGTAGTGCTAGCAGATATCAATGATTCCATGCTACATATAGGGCAAAAAAAATTACGCGATTTAGGTATATTAAATAATGTAATATATATACAAGCTGACGCTGAAGCTTTACCTTTCTCTGAAAATACTTTTGATTGTGTTGCTGTTTCTTTTGGATTACGCAATTTTACAAATAAAGAACAAGCATTATTTTCAATACATAGAGTATTAAAACCTAGAGGAAAATTATTAATTTTAGATTTCGGAGTGCCTACTTTTAAAGTATTGCATAAAATATATGATTTATATTCATTTCATATTTTACCTAAAATAGGTAAATGTATAACTCAAGATATTAATAGTTATCGTTATCTTGTAGAATCTATTCGTATGCATCCAGATCAAGAAACTTTAAAAAACATGATAATACGAACAGGATTCAACAATGTTGAATATTTCAATATGACTTTTGGGATTGTTGTATTACATTGCGCTTATAAATGTTAAAAAAATATTAATATTCAGTGCATTATTAAAATAGACAGTGTCATTATTTTTTTAACATCGCCAAGAACGTGAATATTTATTAAATCCTGTAAAGATATTTTATTTCGATCGCAAAAAACTATGATATTAAACTATTTTACTATCTTAGTAAGAAACAATTATTTATTTTTATATTTATAAAAAACAAATTAGATAAAAATAGAATATACAATGATACTATATATTATGTGAATGAACAACCTATAATACAGTAGATGATGAGTATATTCATTTTAAGATTAGCGAGGATGTTTAATTAATTTAAAATTTAATTAAACAATGTAAACTCGTATCTAGTTTTAACATTATTAGTATTTGTGATACTTACAATCAAACTTATATATTATCAAACAGATGAAATTTTATCTCATACTTTATAGATTTTTATGAAAAAAACGCATTTTAATTAAAAATGTTTACATGTAACTATACTTGATAGTAAGAACACGGTATAAGCCTAATGAACTAAAAGTAATCCTTATAAAGATGTATTATTTAAATATAAAACTGAATATTTTCCTAATCATTTTAAACAAATTATAGGCAATCTGATGCTTGTTGATGAGTTATGTCGACTGTATTCTATAATTAAAACAATATTAAATTATGGGCTAAGTGATTTTGTTCCTACTCATCGACTAATTTTTCCATTAAGAATAGGTAGTAGATTTCTTTTACGTGTTTTAAATAAGCATTCTCAACTAACTTTAGGGGAACGATTTCGTTTAGCATTACAGGAGTTAGGTCCAATATGGATTAAATTTGGGCAAATGCTTTCTACTCGACGCGATATCTTTCCAGATTCTGTTGCAGATCAATTATCAATACTACAAGATCGTGTGGCGCCTTTCGATGGGATTATTGCTAAAATGTGCATAGAACGAGCTATTGGGAATTCATTAGAAACATGGTTTAAAGATTTTCAAGAAATACCATTGGCATCTGCATCTATCTCACAGGTACATTCTGCCAGATTAAAAAAAAACAATAAAGATATAGTAATTAAAATTATTCGACCCGGTCTTTTACCTATTATTAAAATAGATATATGTTTAATGTATAGATTAGCCAAATGGATTTGTAAATTTTTACCAGAAGGACGGAAATTTAAGTTCTTAGAAGTTGTTTCAGAATATGAAAAAACTCTTTTTAATGAGCTCAATTTGCTAAAAGAAACAGCGAATACTATTCAATTGAGAAGAAATTTTAAAAAAAGTCAAATATTATATATACCCAAAGTATACGTAGATTTTTGTAGCGAAAACGTTATGGTTATGGAGCGTATCTATGGTATACCAGTATATAATTTAGTTGCGCTTAAAAAACAAAAAACTAATATGAAATTATTAGCAGAACGTGGAATAGAAATATTTTTTACTCAAGTATTTCGAGATAGTTTTTTTCACGGAGATATGCATCCTGGTAATATTTTTATTAGCTATAAACACCCAGGAAATCCAAAATATATTAGTGTTGATTGCGGCATTGTAGGATCTTTAAATAAAAAAGATAAATACTATTTAGCAGCAAATTTCATAGCATTTTTCAATCATGATTATCGTAAAATAGCTGAATTGCATCTTGATTCAGGTTGGATACCTTTGGATACCAACATTGAAGATTTTGAATGCGCTATGAGAACAGTATTTGAACCAATTTTTGAACAACCGTTAGAAAAAATTCCTTTCAGTAAAATATTGTTGTACTTATTTAATACTGCACGATATTTTAATATGGAAATACAACCCCAATTAATTTTATTACAAAAAACTTTATTGTATATCGAAGGAATAGTTAGACAATTATATCCAAATTTAAATCTTTGGAAATCTGCTCAACCTTTTTTAGAAAGATGGATGCGGGATCAATTAAAATTGTCAACAACAATATGTGCTTTAAAAGACAAGATACCTCATTGGATAGATAAAATACCAGAATTACCGAATTTATTATCTCATGAATTTAAACGTTCTTGTATGTTACAAAAAAAAATAGAAATATTAATAAGAGAATTAAGAACTCAGCGAACTAATCACGGTCAAGCGCTATTTTTATTTGGTGTTGGTGCAACATTAGTTACCAGCAGTATTTTTTTGTATATACAGGATAAATATTTAAAAATTTTTTCTATTTTTTTATTTGTAATTGGAATCTTTATTTGGACAATAGGTTGGAAACGTATCATACAATAACAATATGCTATTACTATTTAATTAAATTTTATTTTCTAATACAAGTTTATTTGAACAATTCAACGAAACATCTTATATTAAATGAGTGCTGAAATATAATAATATCAATTAATTCAATCATAACTTTAAAACTGTACTTAATGATAATTATACGATATTTTGTAATATTATTGAATCACAACAACATTTAATGATCATTAATAAGTTATGAAATATAAAGATTTACGTGATTTTATAAAAATATTAGAACATAAGGGAGACTTAAAAAGAATTAAATTTCCTATTAATCCTGATTTGGAAATAACAGAAATTGCTGATCGCACTATTAAATCTGGAGGACCAGCGCTTTTTTTTGAAAATCCTACAGGATATACAATACCTGTTCTTTGTAATTTATTTGGTACTCCTAATAGAATAGCTTTAGGAATGGGAAAAGAAAGCATTTTATCTTTGCGTGATGTTGGAAAATTACTTGCCTTTTTAAGAGAACCTGAATTACCGACAGGAGTGCATGATTTTTTTTCTAAAATACCTCATTTTCGTCATATCCTACATATGCCAATTAAGCGCGTCAGTACAGCTCCATGCCAAGAAAATGTTTGGTGCAATCAAGATGTAGATATCACACATATGCCAATAATGCGTTGCTGGCCTCAAGACGTATCTCCTGTAATTACTTGGGGTATCACGATAACGCGTGGTCTGAAAAGTAAACGACAAAATCTTGGAATTTATCGTCAACAAGTACTATCTAAAAACAAAATCATTATGAGATGGTTATCTCATCGTGGCGGTGCATTAGATTTTCAAGAATGGCATAAAAATACTTCAGAGAGAAGATTTCCAATTACTGTAGCATTAGGCGCTGATCCAGCCACTTTAATAGGAGCAGTAGTTCCCATTCCTGATACATTATCAGAATATGCTTTTTCTGGTTTACTAAGAGGTTGTAGAACTGAAGTAATTAAATGTATTTCATGCGACTTAGACGTTCCAGCTAATTCTGAAATTGTATTGGAAGGGTATTTAGAACGAGATGAGACAGCAATAGAAGGTCCCTTTGGAGATCATACAGGATATTACAATACTACTGCTAAATTTCCAGTATGCACTATTACCCATATTACACAACGGAACAATCCAATTTATCATTCTACGTATACTGGTCGTCCACCAGATGAGCCTGCGATTCTTGGAATGGCAATGAATGAAATGTTCATCCCTATCATACAAAAGCAATTCCCAGAAATTACAGATTTTTATTTACCTCCTGAAGGTTGCTCATATAGATTGGCTATTGTAACTATAAAAAAACAATATATTGGACATGCTAAACGTATAATTTTTGGAATATGGTCTTTTTTGAAACAATTTATGTATACTAAATTTATTATCGTATGTGACGACGATATTAATGCTCGGGATTGGAATGATGTAGTATGGGCAATAACTACACGCATGGACCCTGATCGAGATACCATAATAGTAAAAAATACCCCCATTGATTATCTTGATTTCTCTAGTCCTATTTCTGGTTTAGGCTCTAAAATAGGTATGGATGCAACAAATAAATGGCCCGGGGAAACTGAAAGAGAATGGGGTATTCCAATTAAAATGCACGATACGGTACGACATTATATTGATAGTATTTGGGATAAACTAGACATATAGAAATAATATTTTACAATAAAAAATAATATAATTAAGTAAGGTAATTAAGTAAGATGCAAAATTAAACGCATAGCAGTATGGTGGATGTTTTACAATAAAAATAAAGAGACATACTGCAATGTATTATCAATAAATCGTCGCATACATTGTTTCTATATTAAAAAAATTTATATTAAGACCTCTCTGTTAATAACAACAGACAATTGTTACACTTTCTTTTTAAAAGTATAAACGCTATAAACACGTCTGTAATGATATATTGTAACTATGAAAACATATATATTAAATAGTTTTAATGTAAATTTTTATATAATATAAGCACATTCAATAATACTATATGCTATATAAAAATATTTTATGACTAACAATTATACTTAAACAGATGGAAATATTTTTTAGATAATCATTATCTATACCTACTTTGACACAACAATCATACACTCTGTTAACTCGTAACAATCACATAAATTTACATGTATATTACACAATGTGTAACATACTATAACTAAAACGAACATCAATAATTAAATTAATTTTAATATTAACTAATTTTGAATAGTATTCAATCATAATATTACAATATTTATATTTTTATATGAAATATTTATGTATATATTAGGAGGGGGAGGGTATGAAAAAATTGCATCTTATTTGGATAGTAATTTATTTGATATTTTCATGTAAAAGCATTGCATCTGCAATTATAGAAGGAAGGCAATACATTCGACTAAATAAACCTATTCACAATGCACCTCAATTATTGGAATTTTTTTCTTTTTACTGTCCACATTGCTATCAATTCGAAGAAATTTATCATATTTCATATAATATAGAACAAACATTGCCTAAAAATATAAATTTTTATAAATATCATGTGAATTTTATAGGTAATTTAGGAAAACAATTGACACATGCTTGGGCTGTAGCAATAGCATTAAGAATAGAAGATAGAATCAGCCCTATATTATTTACAGCGATACAAAAACAACAATCTATTCATACTGTAGAAGATATTCGTGAAATATTTATTAAATCTGGTGTTAATGCAGAAAAATTTGATGTTGCTTGGGATAGCGTATTAGTGAAATCTTTAATTTTAGATCAGGAACAAGCAGCAATAAATTTTCGTTTGAGAGGAGTACCATCAATATTTATCAATGGGAAATATATGATAAAAAACGAGAAGTTAGATATATCATCAGTTAATGCTTATATAAAACAATTTTGTGAGTTGTTAAATTTACTTATAGATAAAACGTAATTTTTGTATATTCATAATATTATCATACTGGCGTATGCAAGTATTCTATTTTTTATTGAAATTATTTTACGCAATGACTGCATTGATTTTATTATTTTGTTGTTTATAATAGCCTTATAGTTAATAGCTTTACTAAGCAATAGTCTAGTATTCTCTTGTCTTTTCTGTAAGATTAAGTCATATATAAATGTCATTATGATTACAATTATAAATAATCCGATAATTTTAGTGGATGGATCTTGTTATATACACCGTGCATATCATGCTTTTCCAGAATTGATCACTAGTGATGGAAAGCCAGTGTGGGTAATATATGGAGTAATCAATATGATTAAAAGTCTATTGATACGATATCAACCTACTCACATGGTGGTTGTTTTTGATGCCATGGGAAAAACCTTTCGTAACAATTTATTTGAAAAATATAAAGCCAATCGTATGAAAACCCCTAAACATTTATATACTCAAATTGATCCATTATGTGAAATAATACAGGCCATGGGGTTATCAATTCTTAAGGTGCCCGATGTAGAAGCAGATGATGTGATAGGCACATTAGCTATATCTTGTGCGCGATCAGGAAATTCTGTGTTAATTAGCACGGGAGATAAGGATATGGCTCAAATAGTATCATCTCAAATAACTCTTATTAATACTATGTCGAATATTATTTTTACTCCTAAAGAAGTAGAAAAACAGTTTGGAGTACCACCAACTTTAATAGCTGATTATTTAGCATTAATAGGAGATCGTTCTGATAACATTCCTGGAGTGCCTGGAATAGGAAAAAAAACTGCTCAGATTTTATTAAATAAAATAGGTAATTTAAAAGTATTATATGATCATTTAGATAAAATTAGTCTATTAAATTTAGGTTTACGCGGCGCTAGAGCGATACAAAACACATTACAAGCCAATAAAGAAGTAGCATTTCTTTCTTATAAATTAACGACTATTAAAACAGATGTATCTTTAAATATATCCGATTATCAATTGCTAATACAACAGTTAAATATTAACACTTTGCAATTATTATTTACACAGTATGAATTTAAAAATTGGTTAATAGATTTACAATCAGGAACATGGCTGAATAAATATCACCATTTGAAACATGTACCATCACACCGACGGTTAAATAATATGCTTTTGTTTCAAAAACATAATTTATTATCAGATTATTCCAAAGAAAAAAAAATTATCAAAATAATATGTAATATTGAAATGCTTTTTCATTGGATTGAAAAAATTGACGAATCCAAATTTTTTATATTTAGTATACATACAGATGTATTTAATGTTGCTACAGCCAATATCATAAGTATATGTTTATCTATAGATACTAAAGAAAGCGCGTATATTCCTATAAAAACTGATTCAATTAATAATCATCAGAATTTTTTATATCTTGAAGAAATATTATCAATTTTGCAACCAACATTAGAAAATGAAAAAATAAAAAAAATAGGCCAGCATTTAAAATTTAGTTATTCTATCTTAAAGCGTTATAATATAAACTTAGCTGGCATGGCGTTTGATGTTATATTAGAATTATATATATTGTATGGTACTGCTAATTATCATGATATTAAAAATTTTTTAGATAAAGATACGTTTAACGTTGTTACAAATTTTAAAAAAAATTATGATAATTATAATGAAAATAATATAATTTCAGATCTAAAAAATATACAATTACAATCTTTATATGCTGCTAAATTTATCAAGTCCCTATTTAATCTACACCATACTTTATGGCCGAAGATAGAAGCAAATAAAAAATTAAAAAAAATATTTGAAGAAGTAGAAATGCCTCTAATATCGATTTTATCACGCATTGAAAATTATGGTGTATTAATTGATAAAAAACTACTTAATACACATGCGGTAGAGTTAGATTATCGGCTTCATGCATTAGAGCTAGAAGCGTATCAATTAGTAGGTACACCTTTTAATCTTGCTTCAACTAAACAATTACAAGAAATATTATATAATCAGCAAAAATTGCCAATTTTAAAAAAAACACCTAAAGGGGCTCCTTCCACTAATGAAGAAGTATTGAAAAAATTATCAAAAAAATATTCAATGCCAAAAATCATTTTGCAGTACCGTGCTTTATCTAAATTGCAATCTACTTACATTAATAAATTAATCGCTATGATTAATAAAAAATCAAATAGGGTGCACACCTCATATAATCAAACTAGAACTTCTACAGGACGTCTTTCTTCTACTAGTCCTAATTTACAAAATATTCCAAATAGAAATTACGATGGAAGGAAAATACGTCAGGCTTTTATTGCTCCAAAAAATTTTTTAATTGTAGCAGCTGATTATTCCCAAATAGAATTAAGAATTATGGCGCATCTTTCTCAAGATATCGAATTAATCAATGATTTTCTTTCTGAAAAAGATATTCATACTGCAACAGCTTCTGAAATCTTTGTTACTGCATTACACTTGGTTACCGATGAACAAAGACAACGAGCTAAAACTATTAATTTTGGATTAATTTATGGAATGAGCGCATTTGGATTAGCACGTCAATTATCAGTAACATGTAAGGAAGCTCAAAAATATGTAGATCGTTATTTTAATCGTTATCCTGGTGTTATGAAATATATGCAACATATTCGAGAGCATGCTAATAAATATGGTTATGTATCTACACTAGACGGAAGAAGGTTATATTTACCAGATATTTATTCTGCTAACATTCTTCAAAAAAAAGGCGCTGAAAGAGCAGCGATTAATGCTCCTATGCAAGGGAGCGCCGCTGACATTATTAAAAAAGCAATGATATCTATTGATAATTGGTTACAAAAAGATGAAATTCCAGCGCGTATCATTATGCAAGTACATGACGAATTAGTATTCGAAGTACATAACGATATTGTAGACCCTGTTGTAAAAAAAATTAAAAAACTAATGGAAGAATGTTTCATTATGGACGTACCACTAAAAGTAGATGTTGGTATTGGAAAGAATTGGGAGCAAGCACATTAATATATCAATTTATGTTAGGTTAATATATTATTATATAATAAGTATATGATTAATAACAATTGATTGAAATAATGTATTTATATATAAAATCGTATGTTTTGAGATATACATACAGAAAGGATATGATAAATCTTAAAAATATATTATCTTAACCAATTATTAAGAACTCTTTTTAATGAGTGTATTCCATATTTTTTGACAACAGAAAAAGGTTCGACTTGTATATGCGTTTCAAACATCATCTTCATATCATGTATTATTTTTTTAGATGTAACTTGCAAAATATTTCTAGAAATTTTATCTGATTTGCTCAATAAAGTAAAAACAGGAACATCTACTGAAAGAGCGCTTTCAATTGTTTTTTGATCTAAATCCTTTATTGGATGCCTAATATCCATCATTAATATCAATCCTTTTAAATTTTTTCTTTTTTTTAAGTATTCACATATCACGTCATGCCAGTAGTTTTTTCTTTTTTTCGTCTTCTTAGCATAACCATAGCCAGGAAAATCAATCAAACGAATACCTGGGCTGACCTCAAATAAATTAATAAGTTGTGTGCATCCCGGTGTTTTACTTACTTTAGTCAATTTCTTTTGATAAGTTAACGCATTAATAGCGCTAGATTTTCCGCTATTAGAATAACCAACAAAAGCTACCTCCATACCTATTTTTTCATTAGGTAAACAGTAAACTGCAGGTACGCTTATTAAAAAATGAGTAATATGATAATCATGTATCATAACATGGTAAATATGAAAATAAGTTTCTAAATTTAGAAAATTTATTTGTTTAAATATTCAATCCTACAACAACTCGTTTTATATAAACAAAAAACAAATTGCTTTTATTCTTAATAAAATTTTTTGAATTATCATAATCAACAATAATATTGTTATATACGTATTTTTACATATTTTACAAAAAATTGTTTTTAAACACTATAATATAGATCAAATTCTACAGGATGTGGCGTAGTAGATACTAATTTACTGTCTTTTTGACACAATAAAATATATGTATTAATATACTCTCGGGTGAAGACGTTGCCTCGGGTTAAAAATTTATGATCTTCAGATAAAGATTTTAATGCTTCGTCAAGAGATTTAGCCATGTGCGGTATGGCTAATGCTTCTTTTTCAGAAATAGTATATAAGTTTTTATCAATAGGATCTCCAGGATGAATTTTATTGATAATGCCATCTAATCCGGCCATAAGCAATGCAGAAAACGCTAGATAAGGATTAGCAGAAGGATCAGGAAAACGGACTTCAACACGACATGCTGCGTCGTTTTTTGATTTTTCTAGAGATGATGGAATGCGAATCGCGCTAGAACGATTACAAGAAGAATAAGTCAACATTACTGGAGCTTCATAATTTGGAAC
Organism: Candidatus Blochmanniella chromaiodes str. 640; assembly: GCF_000331065.1. Taxonomy (NCBI): domain Bacteria; kingdom Pseudomonadati; phylum Pseudomonadota; class Gammaproteobacteria; order Enterobacterales; family Enterobacteriaceae; genus Candidatus Blochmanniella; species Candidatus Blochmanniella chromaiodes. The sequence goes on along the minus strand of NC_020075.1, from coordinate 767,829 downwards.
TAAACGTTTATACGAATTAGTAGTTGGATTGGTTATAGCATTTAATGCTTTAGCGTGACGCAAAATACCACCAATATAAAATAAAGCAATATCAGAAAGGTTGCCATATTGAAGACCTGAAAATAAATTAGTATCTTTTTTATGTAAGGATATATGGCAATGCATGCCTGACCCATTATCATTTATAATGGGTTTAGGCATAAAAGTTGCAGTTTTCCCAGAATTATGAGCGACATTGTGTACTACATATTTATATATTTGTATTTCATCAGCTTTTTTAGTAAGAGTATTAAATCGAGTTGCTATTTCATTTTGACCCGATGTTGCAACTTCATGATGATGAGCCTCTACAATCAATCCCATTTTTTCCATTGTTAATGACATGGTAGATCTTAAGTTTTGAGAAGAATCTATTGGGGGCACCGGGGCATATCCACTCTTTATTCTAGGACGATGACCTTTATTCCCATCTTTATAAAATTTACCACTGTTCCATGATGATTCCTGATCGTCGACGATTACATACGATCCTGATATTGTTGTTGCAAAATGAATACTGTCAAATAAAAAAAATTCTGGTTCAGGACCAAACATAACAATATCGGCAATACCAGAATTATACAAAAACATTTCTGCTCGTTTAGCTATAGACCGTGGATCTCTATCATAATTTTTCATAGTACTAGGATCAATGATATCGCAACGAATAATTATTGTAGCATCTTCATAAAATGGATCTATCACAAAACTAGTAAGATCAGGCATTAATATCATGTCTGATTGGCTAACATCTTTCCATCCTTTAATGGAGGACCCATCAAAAATTTTTCCATGTTTAAATAAATGATCATTAACCTGTGTCTTAGGGATAGTAATGTGTTGTTCTTTTCCTTTTGTATCAGTAAAACGTAAATCAACAAATTTTATTTGATTTTCGTTGATAATAGAAAAAATATTTTCAATATTTGTCATATTTATACTCTCAGTTATTATATTATACGATGATAATATTGCTAAAATCATGCGCTATAAAATACTATCTATAAGGATTTTATGATCAACATTTTTTAAAACTTTATTTAATTAAAATATTTGCATTGACATGATTACCAATGTTGCATATACATGCAATGTATTGAATCAGATCTGTTGATCCTTTATTAAAAATTTAATTTTTTAAAAATAACATTTACGTATTATATTACTATTATTTTAATAAATAATCTAATGTAATAAAAACAAATAATACTTGTATGCATAATTACTATTAATCATTTTTTAATTATTTTTAATGCAACATAGATAAAATATCATAAAGTTAATCGTGCTATATTTTGTATTATATACAGCATAAATACTATGAAATGTAATTGCACATACACATTTGTATATGAATTTAAAAAATTAATAATTTTATACGAGTTGTTATTTTGTTGATGTATATCATGAAAAATGCACTTACATTATAAGTATCATTAGCAACATTAAAAACAGTTTTAGGACTTATACAATATACTATTTGTGGTAGACTGTTGCTCTATAAATAAGAAATTATACACATTATATCAATACTAAAAATTTGCATCAGAACAATGTAACAATCTTCAATTTTAATAAATTTTTTAATTTCTACTATGCTAAAGAGACCGTTTTTCCTGCATATCAATTTCATGGCTTAAGCAATATTAATGTTTTTATAGCAATATATAGTTGGTATTTATTTTTTAGTAATTAAGTCTTCTTCTATTTCTCTGAGAGCAAGCACGGTATATTTATCATTATTATTTTTCGTAATTAATGTTTCTTTCCCACCAATTTGCATTTGCCGTGCACGTCGCGCGGCAACTAATATTAAATCAAATATATTACCAACTTTTTCTACTGCATCCTGTACAGTTATACGTGCCATTTTCACTTACCGTGTATGTGGATTTTATTTATTAGTTTAAATTCATATTGATCGTAAACACATATATATATTCATGTATTTATATTAATTTATTATTTATATATCTGGCAATAACAAATGATTGATTAATGTTGCGTAGCGTATTTTTTGATGCGCTATTCGCAATTGCTCGGATAACATAATTGACTGTAAATGCGTCAAAGCAATGTTAAAATTATCGTTTATGATAATATAATCATATTCTTTAAAATGGCTAATTTCATCCATTGCTTGGCCAATGCGTGTGACAATCACTTTTTCTGTGTCTTCTCCTCTTAGATACAATCGACGTGCTAATTCTTTCCTTGATGGAGGCAAAATAAAAATAGTATAGATATTTTTTGATATTTTACTGCGAATTTGTTGGGCTCCTTTCCAGTCAATATTCAGCACAATATGTATACCAGCATTTAACATCGTTTCAATATCAGTTTTTGCGGTACCATAATAATGATTAAAAATCATCGCATATTCAAAAAACATATTTTTATCGATCATATATTTAAATTCTTTTTTTGAAATAAAATAATAATCTTTTCCGTGTATTTCTCCAGGTCTTTTGATACGTGTGGTATAGGAAATAGATAGTTTAGTTTGATAAACAAAGTAATCACATTGTATCACAGTATGAATTAACGTAGATTTTCCTGTCCCACTAGGAGCGGATATAATACACAATATTCCTGAATTTTTCATCATAAAATGATCAAATACATATTTGATTGCATAAATAACTAATATTTATAAAAATAAATTACGTTCGTACATAATACTTATGTCGTGAATAATTATATATTTGGTTCTAATTCATGTTAAACATTATTATTTGCATAGATATATTAAGATTGTTTTAATAGAAGATCCTCAATAAAACATTTTGTAATTTAATTACATTAAAGTATACATTGTTACTATCAAATTACTAAAATTATTAATTTCACCGAGGACCTTATTTATGTTAATGAAAATCTATAGCGCAGTATGCGTGTATGTCATATTGTTATTTTACCATATTATTTTTTTGTTGTATTTCAAGTAAATTACATACTTCTCTAAAGCTTTTAAGCTGTACATCAGACAAAAGGGAAAATATACGATCTAAAATGATGTTATGTGTATCTTCAGCAACACGTAATTTATCGCGTCCTTTTTCTGTAATATAAACGTATTTTACTCTACGATCTGTCAGACTTTGTTGTCGGCGTAACATTTCATCTTTTTCTAATGCATCAAGAACTGTTACAACAGTTCTTGATGAAAACCCCATATAATTTTTAATGTCTGTTGCACTGGTTTTTCCGGTAGTAATAAGATGCAAGATTTTCATTTTAGACATTGAAAGACCTTCATTAATTAATTGACCATTTATTTCTTTGCGTAAACGATGATAAATACGAGATAAGGATTCTACCATGTTTGAAATGTCTGTTAATCTATTCATAATTATTTGTCTCTATATTGAATCAATAATGATAATAGGACTGTATTTGGCAGTATCAGTTAATAATAGTCTAAAAATAGTAATTATTATTTTGAAGTATTGTTTATTGAGAATAATAACTTTTCAGACAATTATTTATATCTGACAATCAATTATCTTTTTAATTAACTATTGTAGTGTATACCTCCTAATTTATTGTAATTTTACTAAATTAATATTTTGGTTTTATTAAAAAAGAGCAGACATTATTAGTTCAGAATATATATATTCTAATATTTAATTTGTGTTGTTTTATTATTTATATTTTATCGGAGTTTTTTTAAATTTGAAATATGACTATCTGAAAAATAAAACTTCTTATAGTTTTGTTAAAAAATAATTTTTTATATTTTATGATTTATTTTTAATCTTAAAATTCTATATATCTGTAAGTAAACAGATTTAAATCAGAAATACAACAATTTTATTATAAAATATAAAATAATATTTTATATTTTTATGAAAATAAAAATAAAAAATTATATATTTATATTAAATAATATTTTTTATTGAATCATATATTCTCGTTTAAATTTACATGTATTTATAAAAATAATAATATTAAAGGATGTATATCAGTTAATTTATAGTAAAATATTAACTATATAAATTTATATAGCACTCAAATAAAATGAATTTGAGTGCTAAATTATATTAAAAACTTTTATTAAAAATAATAATATTAAAACCTAATTTTTTAATAAATGAATCTACTTTGTGTATGCACACGTATATAATAGTTATTGTTTATATACACATGTCGCTGCAATTAAAGTTTAAGTATATTAAATTTCAGTGTTCAATATTATTTATTGTTTAATTAGATTAGTTAATTAAAATGAAACATTGTTTGGTAAGGTCACAATATAATTAATAATTATAAAATTAGCAGGTTATATGACTGATATAGATTTTAAATATGAAAAGATTTTATATTTTATAGGTAGGTACTCTGATTATATTTACTCAATGTTCTGCGTTTGCTCGCGTATCTGTTCAATAAGTATTTTTAAGGAAATTGCTAATTGAGTAATATAAGAATTTATAGATTTAGAAGTTAATGTGTTAGCCTCTCTATGTAGTTCTTGTATTACAAAATCTAGTTTTCTACCAACAGCCCCGTCCCCATCGAGAATACGATGCATCTCTTTGATATGAATAATTAGACGATCTACTTCTTCTGAAATATCAATTTTTTGAGCTATTATTAATAATTCTTGTTCCAATCGTATTGAGTCAGAATAAATGCAAACATCTTTCATTTGTTCCAAGAGTGTTTTGCGTTTGTATTCTAATACATTAGGGATATGTTGATGAATTTTGTTTAATTCAGCGTACATTAGATGTAATCGTTCTATAATTTTATTTTTTAAAAAAATACCTTCTCTTTTTCTATTTTGTATCAAATTATGTAATGTTTCTTTAAAACATATTAATAATTCGGAATGAACATTATTTATATTATTTAAATTATTTTGTTTATACGTTATTACTCCTGGCCAAGATAAAATATCTATCGGGTTAATTTCACCTTCATTAGTTAATGTTTTTACCCATTTTGCGTATAACACAAGATCATGCACCAATTGTTTATTAACAGTAAGTGACTCTGTGTTATTATCGCAATTGTTATTTATTTTGATATGTAAAGTGCATTCTATTCTTCCTCTAATAATAGCATCTTTAATATTTTTACGAATTACCCATGACAAATCACAAAGATATTTAGGTAAATCGATATGAATATCTAAATAACGTTGATTTAAAGAACAAATTTCCCAGGTAACATTACCCCATGTATATTTTACTTCATGTCTTGAGAAAGCTGTCATACTATGAATCATAACAATTACCTAAATTTCGTTAATATGTACAAAAATAAACTTTAAGGTTGCCAGAATTCTATTCTGTCATGCATTTTTTAATTAATTTATATACATCAATATAATTTTTAAAAAAAAATCAGAATTTTTTAATGCCCATAAAATTTTATAATTAAATAAATAGTAGTATGCACAACATTACAATTGATAATAATTTATTAAAATTATTGTTTATATTAAAAATATATAAATCATTACAATAACACGTTCAATTTTATCTATAAAATAATTAATTTGTTATTATTTAGTGAAATAGCATAGTAAAAATATACTTTAAACATATTATGTTTAAAGTATATAAAATAAAAGTTTGGTATACGACATATATAAATGTTAAATAATTTTATTATATTTATTATTAAAAATATTTTTTATTATAAAATAATTTATGAATTTATAGTGAATTTATTTCCCTCATGCATATTTTATATAACTCATTTGTTAATAATTAAATATAATAAAATATTAAAAAATTATTTTAAAAATAAACAATCATTTGAAATTTATATCAATAAAATTGATAAACCAATAGTTATTACTATATAGCGATCAATATTATTTAGTATATATACCACCATTAATATATTTAATTTAATATTATTATCTTAATGATATATATAACAAAATTATATACATTGATAATTTGAAAATACGCATTACATATTTATTAATGTGTAATTAACAATATTTTACATCGAATGCCCAAAACCATGTGGTCCCCGTCCAGTAGGTATAAATGATTTAACTATAGAAAACCTAACTTGAATTATTGGCATAAAAACTAATTGTGCTATTCGTTTTCCAGGATATACAATATACTTTTTTGGTCCACGATTCCATAAAGACACTATCAATTCTCCTTGATAATCTGAATCAATTAGCCCCACCAAATTTCCCAAGACAATACCATACTTGTGTCCCAAACCTGATCGAGGCAAAATAACACCTGCTATCTTTGTATCGGAAATATGTATCGCAATACCGGTAGAAATTAAATGAGTTTTCCCGGGATAAATGGTCAAAGGTTTATCTAAGCAAGCTGATAAATCTAATCCAGCAGATCCTAACGTAGCATATTTTGGTAAATAAAAATGTTTATAAATTCGATTATCAATAATTTTAACATTAATTATTTTCATTATAACGATCAATAATTTCGTTAATAAGTTGTTGTGCTAATAATTTTTTTTTTCTTAAAGGCAATATAACACTTCCTTTATTCCAAAATAAATATAAAGCATTATTATCACTATTGAATCCTTGGTTCATACTAGAAATATTATTAGCACAAATTAAATCTAAATGTTTACTAATACGTTTATCTTGAGCATATTTTTGTATATTATTAGTTTCAGCGGCAAATCCAACGACATAAGGACGGTTTTCAATTAACGACCCTACTTTCGCCACAATATCGGGGTTCTTAACCATAATTATTTTTAAAGTATTTTTATTCTTTTTAATCTTGTCAAGAGAAACATGACAAATGCGGTAATCTGATACCGCGGCACAGCCGATAAAAATTTGTTGATTACTAATGTCTCGCATAACTGCTTCTTGCATGTCTAAAGCGGAAATAACATTAATACGTTGCACTCGAATAGGAGTACGTAAATTCACCGGACCTGTAATTAATGTAACTTTTGCTCCTTTATCTGCAGCGGCTTGAGCGATAGCAAATCCCATTTTTCCTGAACTATAATTAGTAAAAAAACGAACGGGATCTAAGGCTTCGTGAGTAGGACCAGCAGTAATCATGATATTAAGATGACTTAAAGAACTATCATGAGAAAAGTAATGTTTTACGTATTCAGAAAGTACTTTGGGATCCGTCATGCGTCCATAACCAATATCATTACAAGCTTGACATCCGTAATCCGGGCCCCATATTAAAACTCCTCTTTTTCGTAGAATATCTAAATTTGTTTGAGTTGCAATAGCTTTATACATTTGTTGATTCATAGATGGAGCTACAGCAATAGGAGCTGTTGTAGCTAAACATAAACTACATAATAAATCATTAGCTAATCCTACAGATAATCTAGCTAATAAATTGGCTGTAGCCGGAGCAAGTAAAACTAAATCAGCCCATTTAGCTAATTTTATGTGAGGCATTGTGGTTTCTATTTGAGGGGTAAGAAAATTATCCAAAACTGGATGACACGATATTGTTTGTAAACTTAAGGGGGTAACAAATTTTTTTGCAGATTTTGTCATTATCACTCTCACTTCTGAACCTTGTTCTTTTAAACATCGTACAAGATCTATAGTTTTATATGCTGCGATACCACCGCTTACTCCTAATATGATATGTTTATTAATTAATCCCGTCATATTATATTTCACATGATATTGAAGATGATTTTAATTTTATTTATACTAACAAAAACTATTAGTTTTTGTTAGTATAAATAAAATTAAAATCATCTTCACATGATATTGGGTTTCAGAAAATCTGCAATTATATTGTGTTCAGCATAAAAATCTCATATAATATATCTCAGTTTATTATGTATAGAGTAAACATGCATAGGAACATATATAAATAATAATAAAAATAAAAAATTTAATGACTTAAATTTACTATATTTAGATATATTGGTGCTATGTAAATATTTGAAATTGCTTAATTTTATTGTGCTTAATAGTAAAAAATAAAATAACAAATAACAATTATAATATATTTGGAAATCTTATATTAGGTGTTTTAAATAATTTTAAATCTCATAGATAAAAAATAGGAATAAATAATAAATTGTTTTTATTGTTTTGGTTATAAATAATTGTTCTAATAAAAATTAGAGGAGATCATATGGCACGTGTGTGTCAAGTTACCGGAAAACGTCCTATGAGCGGAAACAAACGTTCTCACGCAATGAACGCAGCGAAGCGTTGGTTTGCACCTAATATTCATTCTCATCGTTTCTGGGTGGCAAGTAAAAAACGTTTCGTTGCGTTACGATTATCTACTAAGGGGATAAGATTGATTGATAAGTTTGGCATTGAATATTTTTTCACCAAAATATATCCTAAAAAATAAATAATACTCATCGGGAATAATGTAATGGCTAAAGAAAAACGAGAAACAATCCGTTTATTTTCTTCTTCTAAGAATGGGCATTTCTATAGCACCACAAAAAACAAACGTACTAGCTCTGAAAAAATGACATTAAAAAAATTTGATCCTTTTGCACGAAAACATGTAATATATATAGAAAGTAAGAATAGTTAAATAAAGATAAGACTGCAAATTCAACGGTATACGGTATATTATAAACCCTCCTACAGCTCAATACATATTGAGCTGTAGGAGGGTTTATTTAGTTTAAATATCTAAAACACTATGCTGCTCAGTTTATATTATCAGTTTGTGTTTATATATTTTTATACAGTATCAACATAAAAATATATAATCTATACGTATAGCGCTTCAAATTTTCGCATTTTTTCTTTTTTAAAGAAACGAAATGTTTTTGTTTTTTTTCTCAGTATTGCGTAGTTTTTCAATAACCTTCTCAGCGATAAAATTAGGTATAAAACGATCTATTCTCCCTCCATATTGAGCAATTTCTTTCACTAATTTAGAAGAAAGACATGCCCATATATCCGTAGATATCATAAATATAGTTTCTACTTCATTCGAGCAGTAATTATTAATTTTTGCAAGTTGTATTTCATATTCAAAGTCTGATCTAGTTCTGAGCCCACGAATTAAAATATTCACTTGTTTTTTTTTCATCACGTTTATAGTGAGGTCATTAAACCCAAACACTGTTACATAATCTAACATTGCAGTTGCTTGCTTTGCAAATATTACACGTTCTTCAAGACTAAACAAAGGATGTTTTTGTGAATTTTCAGCTACCGCTAAAAATATTTTATCAAAAATTTTATGTGCTCTAATAATTATATCCAAATGCCCATAAGTTAATGGATCAAAAGTCCCTGGATACATAGCCTGAATTGTCATGATATATTGAATAAAATTTATGTTTTTGCGAAAATAAAGAGACTATAACATATGTATATATATTTCAAATATGCTAAACTACATTTTATTTATATGAAGATATAGTTTTTAGTGAAAATATAGAATGTTCAACTTATTAAATAATCGCATTAGAAAGTTTGACGTGAACATAAATAAATTGTCAAAATATTTTTATAAATTAAATTGTTTCGTACTTATATTTCCATGTATCAAAAATATTTTTTATTAACATTTAATAAAATATTTATTTTAATAATAAAAATACGACGACTATTGGCTGCAATAACACTTAAGAAAATTAAATAACCATCTTCAGTAATACCTATATCTGTAACATCAAAATAAAAATTTTAAGCATTTTGGCCATTTTCTACATTAATTAAAAATCTTTGTAATTATACATCTCTCCCTAAAAATATAAATAACCTTATATTAAATATTTGTTTATATATAAATTCATAAAAATCACGATAAACATCTTTTTGATTATATGAAAAAGAAAAATTATATTTTCATTAAAATTATTCTTTAATAACAGCCATGATTCATTCAATATGTTACATACAACAACATATTTTTAGATATTGCAGTTTTTAGTCTAATTTGGGGTTATAGTTAATCTGATAAAAATTCACTTGTAAATATATGAATATTTAATAACAACTGTTATATTAATTTATAACCATTACAAAATATCATATGAAAAGTTATTTTGGAACTAATAAATAACTATCTAACAAACCCAATAATTGCTTTAGTGCTCCTTGATTATGCTGCAGTACTTTGATGGCTCTATGACCATAGTTCACACGACACTGTTGATTTACCAGCAACATAGCAACAGCCCTTACTAAGGATTCTGTATCAGTTACTGTAATTAATCCATTTGATTTACATAATTTAATGCAAATATCATTAAAATTAAAAGTATACGGTCCCATGATCAATGGAATAGAATGTGCAGCTGGCTCCAACGGATTATGTCCTCCATGTTTTACTAAACTACCTCCAATAAATGCTATATCTGAAACACCGTATAGTAACATTAATTCTCCTATAGTATCATTAATAATTACTTGTGTTTCTTGAGATGGAGCAACCCCATTACTTCTCATGATATAAGACAATCCGGATTGTTCAGTAATGTTTTTAACACTAATAAAACGTTCTGGGTGACGTGGAGCTAAAATCATTAGTAAACTAGGAAACCTTGTCAAGAGATGTTTATGTGCTTGTAATAATAATATCTCTTCTCCTGAATGAGTACTACTAGCTATCCACACCTGTCGTTTTTTAATCCAATTTTTTTTTAAAAATGAAATTTTATTTAATAAATCTTGGTTCATTTCAATATCATATTTTAAATTACCTGTGATAAATAATTGATTTTTTTTTAACCCTAATTTAAGAAATCGAGAAGCGTCTTCTTTATTTTGAGCAGCAATTAAAGTAATACGTTTCATAATCAATGAAATAAAATAACTAAATCTATTATATCCTGTAAAAGAGCGATATGATAACCGAGCGTTAGCAATAATGAAAGGAATCTTGCGTTGATATAATATATTTATGAGATTTGGCCATAGTTCAGTTTCCATAGCAATAACTAATCGCGGCTTAACTTGATTAATAAATCGTTTCATAGCACCAGGTAAATCATAAGGTAAATAACTGCAGTGCGTATTATGACTAAATTTAGAGCGCGCCAATTCTATGCCTGTAGGAGTCATCGCAGTTAATGTGATTGTTATTTTTGGGTAACGCTGCTGCAAAGCACGTATCAGGGGGATAGCTGCTAATGTTTCTCCTAAGGACACAGCATGTAAAATGATTCCATCAGATTGGATAGATTTTCTATAAAATCCGTAGCGTTCCAACCAACATTTACGATACGATGGCGATCGTCTGCTGCGCCATAATAATCGTATCCATATTATAGGTTGAGCAATATACATTATAATATTATATATTGTAATGTACATTATAAACATATCATATCCTAAAGTAATCAGTTATTTATATTCATAATTACTGATTTAATTATTTTATATGTATTTAAACTATATATCAATATCGCTATTTTTTATATAATATATTTTAATAATCAATACCTATATAAATTTTAAAAAACAATTTATCTGGAAAACTATCTATGTTTCTTGCTAGTTGTTAACAACTATGTTGATGAAATATTTTTACTTTAAATTAAAAAATAATGAATTTTTATAAATATTTTTGAAAAAATAAACATTGTATTGTAAACGATACAATCGTTAATTACTGGTTTAATATTTTTTGAATAATTCAAATGATTTGTTAAGTATGACAATAATTAGTTATTAGATAATATTTATAAAGATGATATTTATAATAAATAAATTATATAATCTATAAAATCTGATTAATTTTTATACAACTAAAATGTAAATTAATCATCCAAATAAACACATTTAATATATAAATATTATTTTTACATTAATAATTTGTATTAACATCAATTATATGTTGGATTTAATTTAAAATTCATTACTTAATTGTCATTGACACTAGAATATTCCCAAATTTGCAATCTTATAGTTTTGTTAGTATAAATAAAATTTATTACAAGTTGCTTGAAAATAATTTCAATTACTTTTTTACTATTTTATATTTTAAAAAAATTTATTTATTCAAACTTATAAAAATATATACGTACTATGTATATAATTATTTTTAATATTGAATAATAATTTTAATTCATAATACAAATAATATTTTTAAAAATTAAACAATAAGATTAAACATGATATATGTATTTTATTTTTTGATTTTATCGCATATTTATCTATTTCCATCGTAACGTAATGATAGACACACGGACTACTTATTCAGAATAAAATTATGTTAAAAACGATTTTATTTCTGTAACTTTTAAATATTTTTAGGAATTTATTTTTTCTATGTTAAATATATTTTATATTTTTATTTTAAATTATAAGCAATAATCTATATATATAATCATATAACTATGTACGATGAAATATATAATTCAAATGTTGTTTATTTCATTGTATTATATAGATCTTTTCTGACACAGTATAACAAGCATAATTACTACATATATAATATTTTTTAGTATTGTTGCATAGTTACCAGCTACTACATTAAGTTTTAGATATTATATATTAAATTATGTATAAAATACATGTTAATCACTTTATCGGATTAGATTGTAAACTCATTTTATTATGTTAAATTCTTAATTATCTTTTATTATTTTATTTATACTGTCAATAATTTTATTGACAGTATAAACCAGTAATTTGTTCATAAAAAATGAATTTTTAGTAAAATTTTAATGCTAAAATTAACAGTATCACGTATTTTAATTGTAATATTTATAAAAAATAATAAAAATATATTTTTTTAATCAAGAAATTAATATCTATTATTATTATTTGAAAATTTTAATTTTCCTTAAATAATATTAAATAGTTAAAATGACAAATACACACAATTAAAATATTTAAAAATTTAATATTTGAGAATTATATTCAATTTTTACACCAATATGATTGCAAGAATATTCTAGCACTAGAATGATGAAGAGATTGTAGCGCTGTTTGTTAAAAAAGTCATTAATTCATTAATTAGATCTAATAATTTGCAGTAATTTATAATTGAATGTGAAATGATATTAATTTAAAAATATTGATATTCATCAATAAACAATCTAATTTTTTAGATATTATTCTTTTTATGGAAATACAATTCTTTACTTTTAAACCATATAAACATTATTGCTCCTAATGGATTGATATTTTTTGTTATCAAATAAAAAATATCAATTTACAATTAAAGCATTAAAATTAATATAAGGTTTATATAAACAAGTTTAAAAAAATATTTTTTAAATATATTTTAAATTTAAAATTTTTTGTAATGATTTCCAAACGTGTATAGGGGTTAAATGTTGCATTTTTTTAGTTGAAGATCGTAAAACAATTTGGTTCTGTCCATATGTTCCGATCAATTTAGGATTAGTTGGTCCATACAATGTAATATTAGGACAACCGAGCGCTGCTGTCAAATGACTAAGTCCAGTATCAACAGAGATTACAGCTGTTGCTCCAGATATTTGGATAGCAATCTCTTGCAGCGTTAATTTTGGTAATATTATTATTTGGTTGCAATGTAATCTCGCTAACCGATTAGTACGTAATTCTTCGCTTTTTGTCCAAAAAGGTAATTTAATACAATATCCTGCATTGATAGCATATTGAGCAATAATACTCCAATTTAATTCCGTCCAAAGTTTTTCAAATTTAGTAGTAGAATGGAAAAATATTAAATAAGGAGTATGATGTTTTTGAGGTGGAAATAAATGTTCAATATTATATTTTCCTATATAAGATGGTATAGGATATTTTAAGCTAAGAGAAAAAAGCTGTCGGATGCGCTCTACAGCGTGTTGATTTTTATTGGAATAATGTCGTTCATGATAAAATAAAGAACTCATAGGTTCCCGTACACTCATATAGTCCATGCCATGTTTTTTACCACATGTCATACATGTTACTAACAATGATGTCTTTAATAGACCTTGAGCGTCAATAATTACGTCATATTTTTTTTTTAATTGTATGCAACATTCACGATATTTCTTCCACGAAGACAATTTGTACCATTTTTTTATCCAAAATCTAAGGTTTATAGGAATAATTTGATGTATTCCCGGATGCCATCTAAGAATGTCAGAAAAAGTTTCTTCTACAATCCAATCAAACAATATATTTGGTACAATATTTGATGCATCAGTAACAGCAGGTAGAGTATGTATAATATCTCCCATAGAAGAAATTTTTATAATTAAAACCTTCATGACAATTATCTTTTTGATTGATCAATGTAATAATGTTTTTAATGCCTTTAAAACTTGATCTGGAGTAATATCTATTAAACTGTTATGATAACCATATAAACTATCGCCGTTTCGTATGGGATAATATCCTGCCATACGACGAATCACAATAGATTGAGAAAATAAAGGTGGAGTAAACTTAGGATTACTAGGCCCATACAACCCTATTACAGGACGTTTCAATGCGCAAGCTACATGCATTAAACCAGAATCATTACTAATAATTCCTGTGCAAGCTGCTATAATCGCAATAGCTTCTCCTAACGATGTGATTCCTATAAGATTGTTACAATGTTGTTTCATATTTTTGAGAATGCTATGTTGAATAAATCTATTAATTAGCTGATCTTTAGGGGATCCTAATATTACTACATGATATCCACAACGAATTAACCGAATAGCTAATGTTATGTAATGATAATGAGGCCAACTTTTAGCTAATCCAAATTCCGCGCCTGGGCATAAACCAATCAGTGATTTTCTGTGACAATACAAATTAAATTTGTATAATACATCTGCAATTTCTTTTTCATTTACACTTAATTGGGGTAACGGCAGCGGATAGGGTAAATTATAACAATTTTTTGTAACATTATAATCACATACCAAAGCGGCATAACGTTGTACCATTAACGGGAATAATTTTTTTTTAAGTATTCTCAAATCATTCAATATACCATACCTCATTTCTCCACGCCATCCGGTTCGAATCGGAATGTCCGCAAAAAATGGTATTAAAGCAGATTTAAATGAATTAGGTAATATTATCGCTTGTTGATATTTCTCATTTTTTAAAAATTTTCCGAGATGGTAACATTTTGATAATTCTAAAACTCCATGCCCGTAAGGAATAAATAATGTTTGATTAATTTCAGGCATATGATTGAACAGATCTTTGCACCACATCGGAGTAAGAACATCAATCTTAATATTGGAACAATATTTCTTAATTAACAATCGATACATACTATGTGATATCACGGTATCGCCAATCCATGAAGGACTAATAACTAATATTTTCACAATGAAAATTTTATTTACTTAATGATTACAATGATTGTCATTGTTGTATGACAACCAATTTAAATAGCGACATATACCTTGATTAAGGTTAGTAAATTCCTTACAATAACCTGTCGTTCTTAACTGAGAGATATTTGCCTGAGTAAATATTTGATAATGATCACGTATTTTTTTTGGCATAGAAATATATTTAATGGTTATATTTTGATTAAAAAAACTTAACACGATATTAGCAATGAACTCAAATGATTTAGATTTACCTGTTCCACAATCAAAAATTCCAGATATTTTATTATTCCAGGCCCAAAGATTTATATCAACTATATCTTCAATATATATAAAATCCCTGTTTAACTGTTTACTTCCAATAAATAGTGTTGGGTGTTTTTTACTGGTAATTTGTTGATATAATTGAAATATTATACTAGCCATACTACCTTTATGTGCTTCGTAGGGGCCATAAACATTAAAGTATCTTAATCCACAAACCTGAGATGCAACTTTTGGTAATATAGTACGCACATATTGATCAAATAAAAATTTGGAATAACTGTATATATTCATGGGTTGTTCATATGTCTGGGGATGAAGAAGCATTCTGGTATCTTTACCATACACTGATGCAGAGGAAGCATATATAAAAGGAATTTTGTTTTTAAGACAATAAAATAATAGATCTTTAGAATATTGATAATTATTCTCCATCATATACTTGCCATCCCATTCAGTAGTAGAAGAGCAGGCTCCTTCATGAAACACTACATCTATATCCTTAATATAAGAATTAACAGGATTATTCAGTATATTTTTGATAAAGCAATTTTTATCCATGTAGTCCGAAATATACAAACTTTTCAGATTGTTATATTTTTTTCCATTTTTTAAATTATCTACCACTAAAATATTTTTGTATGCAATTTTATTTAAAGCCTTAATAATATTGCAACCTATAAACCCTGCTCCGCCAGTGACCACAATCATACTTTCTCACATAATTACATGTATACTTAAATATAATTAATATAATAATTTAAATTATTTTATATAACACAACATCATGAAATATAGCGTTTTAATATTTAATAGAAAAAATATATTACTTTAAGTTATTTACTATATGCAATATGCATATAGTAAATCTACAATTTTCGAGTACACTGTTTCCTGAATCATTACAGAAAACATAATGTAAAAATTATTTGTTATTGCCTGATGTATAAACCACTCAGGATGAAAATATATCATAAATAATATTTATTTATTAACATTATTTACAAAAAAACGTACTAGTTTTTTATTTCAACATAGAATATAATGATTTTATGATGTGTTTTTGATACAATAGCTATTGTATGTATACTTATTCATGATATTTATATTTTTATTTGATACTATATCATCAAGTATAAAATATATTTATTATTACGATAATATCTTAATGATTCATAATTTTCTATCTTTATTAAAAAACTACATGATACTGCAGAATATAAATAAATTTTAGTATATTATATAGAGTTATTTTTCAAAAAATTTGCGATCTATGTACATCCAGGAAATAACAATATTTTTACAACGCCATATAATACTCAGTATTATATGGGTACTTTTGTTAATTGCAGTGTTGTACACAACAATTAATAGTTGGTTATTTGGGTCTTCTGAAATATTACGTGATACAGCAATTTATCTAATAAATAAAAAAAATGCGATAGTAATAGATATTCGTAGTCAAGATGACTATCACGCAGGACACATAACAAATAGCATTAATGTTTCAATAGAAGAAATTAAAAATAATAATATTTGTCAATTAAACAGGTTTAAACAGTATCCATTAATTATTGTACACGATAATAATGTGCTGGCACATTCAATTAAACGGTATCTATATAAATTAAAATTTGAAGAAATATATGTACTACATGGCGGAATAGTTGGCTGGAAATCTGATAATTTTCCTCTTCTATTAAAAAATAAAGCATTAAAATAATGAGAATAAAAAATGGCTTATATTGAAATTTATACAAAAAAAAATTGTCCTTACTGTGAGCGAGCTAAAGCATTATTGAAAAAAAAATCTTTAGATTTTAGAGAAATTTCTGTAGATTGTAGCAACTTATCAGATTCTTTAAATATAGAAATGAGACAACGTTCTGGTGGTCGCACTACATTTCCGCAGATTTTTATAGATGGTCTACATATCGGGGGGTCGGATGATTTGTTACTTTTAAATGATCAGGGTAAATTAGATCTAATCTTAATAAATACAAACAGTTAATAAATTATGATTATTTATTAAATTTTGTAATGTACTAAGGGTGTTTTTTGTGTTAGAAAGCAACAGTAATAATGTTTTATTTCGTATACAAAGAATTTATATCAAAGATATTTCATTTGAAGCTCCGAACACTCCTGGAGTGTTTCAAATAAATTGGAATCCAAAAATTAAAGTAGATTTAAATAGTGATGCTAAGAATATTCACATTGATATGTACGAAGTGGTGTTATGTGTTACTGTTACTGCAAAAATTGAGGACGATACAGCTTTTTTATGTCAAGTAAAACAAGCTGGAATTTTTAATGTTTCAGGATTAAACAAGACACAAATGAAACGCTGCCTTAAAGTGCATTGCCCGACTATTTTATATCCCTATGCTAGCGAATGCATTAGCAACCAAGTGTCGAGAGGCACTTTCCCTCAACTTAACTTAGATCCAATTAATTTCGATATTTTGTTTATTCAGTCCTTACAAAAGAAATATAATGATACACTTAAAATTTAATATTTTAAAAATAGTTAGTTTAAATTATTGTGTCTATTAAATACCCTAAATATCCTAACATCACTATTATTGGAGCAGGTTCCTATGGAACGGCCATAGCTATTGCGTTATCTAGAAATGGTCATTCCGTATTGTTATGGGGACATAATGCAATTCATATTCAAAAACTCCAAATTAATCGATGTAATCAAGCCTATTTACCCGGCATCGCTTTTCCACCATCATTGTATTTAGAGAAATCGTTGTCTATAGCTTTATCTACTTGCCGAAATTTATTGATTGCGGTTCCAAGTCGTGTATTTGGTCATGTTTTGATGCGATTAAAACCAAATTTAAAGAGCAATACTCGTATTATTATAGCATCTAAAGGTTTAGAACCAAAAACTGGACGTTTATTACAAGATGTGGCATATGATATTTTAGGAAAAAATATTCCTATTGCAATTATATCTGGTCCAACTTTCGCTAGAGAACTCGCTATGGGATTACCCACGGCAATAACTCTAGCTTCTAATGATACTATATTAAGTTGTGATCTACAAAATATACTACATTGTAATAAAAATTTCAGAATATACAGCAACACAGATACTATTGGTATTCAAATAGCTGGAGTAGTAAAAAACATTATTGCTATCGGAGCAGGTATTTCTGATGGCATAGGGTTTGGATCCAATGCCCGGACAGCATTAATTACGCGGGGTTTAGTAGAGATGTCTCGCCTAGGTATAGCAATTGGAGCGACACTAGACACTTTCATGGGATTAGCTGGATTAGGAGATTTGATATTAACTTGCACTGATAATCAATCACGTAATCGTCGCTTTGGAATATTATTGGGACAGGGTTTCGAGATACATCATGCTCAAAAAAATGTTGGGAAAATAATAGAAGGATTCTATAACGTACAAGAAGTATATATGTTATCTGTTAAACACAAAGTAGATATGCCTATTACCGAACAAACATATCAAATACTATATCAAAATAAAAATGTTCATGATGCAGCTCACTCTTTATTGGAACGTACACAAAAAGAAGAAAAATTAATGGTTTAAAATAATTAATAATAGATTTCAATTATCATTCATACTACGGCGATTAGGTAAGTGTATGACTTTAAATATATTAGAAATAGTTTGGAGTAACATTAAAATTGAAGCAAGATTGTTAATTGACTCTGAGCCTATATTAACCAGTTTTATATATACAACCCTATTAATGCACACAAACTTTAAAGATGCATTAATTTATATACTATCTAAAAAATTAACTAACACAGATATATCTACAATTGCTGTTATTAAGATATTAGAAGATATATTCGGATCCGATGACAATATCATTACTTCTGCTGCACAAGATATTTATGCAATACGTTTAAATGATCCATCTGTCACTAAGTATTTTACTCCTTTTTTATATTCAAAAGGATTCCATGCACTGCAAGCGCATCGTATTTCTCATTGGTTATGGAAGCATAATCGTAAAGAATTAGCTATGTATTTTTATAATCATATTTCTACTATTTTTAATGTGGATATTCATCCTGCAGCAAGTATCGGATATGGTGTTATGATAGATCATGCGACTGGTGTAGTGATCGGAGAAACATCAGTTGTAGAAAATAATGTATCTATAATGCAATCTGTGACCTTAGGTGGAACTGGCAAAATAAGTGGTGATCGTCATCCTAAAATTAGGCAGAAAGTAATGATTGGAGCTGGTTCTATTATTTTAGGTAATATTGAAGTAGGATATGGTGCTAAAATTGGAGCTGGTTCTGTCGTACTACACTCTGTACCGCCTCATGCTACAGTCGCAGGAAAACCCGCCAGACTTATAAAAAAAATCAACAAATAATAATAACTTAATAAAATTTACTACATTTAAAAATATGTATAGTGCTTATTACACTACCGATAATAAATATAATCTATAATATACCGTACATATCAAGTATTTAGAAAGTTAGTATATTTATGTAATAATTAATATATAAAAGATATTCAATACTTTTGATTACAAAATTGATAATATACCTGTACAATATAGGTGTATTATACTTAATATGTAATTTTAATTACGCATAATATATCAATGTAATTTGATGCATTGTATATGAGATTAAAAATAATCGTATATTTGATATATCAGTTATATCAATAACGTATATTTTCTTTTCACATTTCAATACCTTGTAAGATGATCCTCATGATATAATTCATATAATTAAAATCGTTTGCTAATGTGATTATGTATTAATACCAGGAAAACATCATATATGTATAAAATTAATGTACTTCACTACAAGTGATACAATATATATATTGTTATAATAAATAATTAAAATAAATAATACTCCCATGCTCAATATTTAGAGAATTTATTAGTATTTTTAATTTAATTAAAAATACTAATAAATTAAAAACTAACAACAATTTCACATATAACTGTTATATATGTATCTGATACAGCCTTTTATTTTTGTATATTTATATAATAATTATATTTTTATTATTATTTATTTTATATTTCGACATGATTATAGTCTGCTGTACATAACAACATAATAGAGTTTTGTGTTTATGATAAAAAAAATAGGAGTATTAACAAGCGGAGGGGATTCTCCAGGAATGAATGCTGCTATTCGCGGCGTAGTACGGGCAGGTCTTTCTGAAGGAATAGAAGTGTATGGAATATATGACGGTTATTTAGGATTATTTCAAGATCGAATGATACAATTGAGTCGTCGTAGTGTTTCAGATATAATAAATCGTGGAGGAACTTTTCTTGGTTCTGCTCGTTTTCCTGAATTTAAGGAAGATGCCACTAGGACAATAGTTATCAACAATATTAATCAACGTAGTCTCGATGCTCTCATAATAATTGGAGGAGATGGATCTTATTTGGGCGCTAAGAGATTGAGTGATATAGGATTTCCTTGCATCGGATTGCCTGGGACTATTGATAACGATGTTGCTGGAACTGATTACACCATTGGTTATTTTACAGCTTTAGAAACAATTGTTGATGCAATTGATAGGTTACGCGACACATCTTCTTCGCATCAACGTATTTCTATTGTAGAGGTAATGGGACGTTGTTGCGGTGATTTGACTATGGCAGCAGCAATAGCTGGAGGTTGTGAATTTATTATAGTCCCCGAAGTAGAATTTAACCCACAAGATCTAGTAAACGAGATTAAATCTGGTATTTCTAAAGGGAAAAAACATGCTATAGTAGCTATCACAGAACGTATTTGTAATGTATTTTATTTAGCGCGATACATTGAAGAAAAGACTGGTAGAGAAACTCGTGCTACAGTTTTAGGATACATCCAACGCGGAGGAAAGCCTGTTGCATATGATCGAATTCTAGCATCTCGGATGGGAGCATATTCTATTGATCTGCTATTAAAGGGTTATGTAGGGCGTTGTATTGGGGTCCAAAATGAAAAATTGGTACATCATGATATTAACGATGCTATACAACATATGCAACGTCCATTCCGTCGAGATTTATTGAAAACAGCCAAAAAACTATTTTAAGTTATTTTAAAATCATCATAAATAACTTGTTTCTTAAATAAGAATATTATTGATACATAATCAGATTATCTTTGCTTATATAAATATCACTTATTTAGTGTTTTGAACTATTAATATCGTTACATCAATAATATATAATACTACATTAGGATATTCCTGCATATTATTAAGCAGGATATGATTTCTTATGGTTTTCAGCAGTTTGTACGATCATAGAAAAACTATTCGCGTTTAAAGAAGCGGCTCCTACTAATACACCATCAATATCTTTTTGATCAAAAAATTTAGTAACATTTTCTGGTGTGACAGAACCCCCATACTGAATTGTTATTTTATCGGCTATAGATGTATCATAACTTGCAATATAATCCCGGATTGATTTATGAACTAATTGCGCATTTTCTGGAGATGCGCTAGCACCACTTCCTATAGCCCATATAGGCTCATAAGCAATAACTGAATTCTTAAATGCTTCTATGCCAAGTAACGTAATGATTGTGTTGATTTGATTAATGCATACTGACTGTGTGTATCCAGAATCGTATTCTCTTTTATTTTCCCCTACACATAAAATAGGAATTAATCCAACTTTTTTTAATATAAAAAATTTTTTAGCAATATATGCATCATTTTCTTTATGATGTATTCTCCGTTCAGAATGACCTATCAGAGCATATCGTACATTAAGATCTTGTAACATTTCTGCTGAAATATCGCCGGTAAATGATCCAGATAAATGAATATCAACATTTTGAGCACATAACTGAATACGACTGTTCAATAAATAACGCTTAGTTATATCTAAATACATTACAGGCGGAGCTATAGCTACATTACATTTAGAAATATTATCAAATGTATTAACTAATGTAATAATTAAATTAGTTATGGTATTTTTATTGCCATTTAATTTCCAGTTTCCTATTATCAATAGACGTCTCACACTGTCTCTCCCACAGAAATTACTTCATAACAACTATTTGCGATACATAAATCAACATTAATTAACATTAAACAAAATAATGCTATGTATTACACGATTAGAATGTATGTACTTAAAAGATACGCAATTGTATATTGCAACATACGTTGATATTATAAAGATGTACAATAATAAATAATTTTGTAATACAACTGTCAGTTATAATTACTGTACATTATGACTATTTATATTACCAATAACGTTCTTGAGTAACATGACCTGGTTTATATCGTAAATGATCTTGCATTCCGTATTTTTTATTTAATATTTTTTTAGTATCCTGTATCATTTGCGGATTTCCACATAACATCACGTGACTATTGTTAATATCTAATTGTAATCCTACTCTTTTTTCTAAAGAGTCATTTTCTATCAAATTAGGTATACGTCCAAAAAGTGAACTATAAGATTCTTCTTGACTTATGATTGTTTGTACGTGTAATTTACCATTATAAAATTTTTGTAATTTTCTTATTTGAGATAAATAATTTAAATTTTTAGAAAACCTCACCGCATGTACTAATACAATATTTGAAAATTGATACAATCTTTTATCATGATCTTCGAGTATTGATAAATATGGGCCAATCCCTGTTCCGCTAGCTAACATCCATAAATTTTTACAATTTGGAATTTCATTGAGTATAAAGCGTCCGTACGCTTTTTTAGTAAGCATAAGAGTATCACCGGGACGTAAAGTACATAACAATGGGGTACATTTCCCTTCTAGTACAGTAGCTATGTAAAATTCTAGATTTGGATTATGCGGAGCATTAAGATATGAATAAGCACGTTGTACGATTATATTATTTATTTTTATCTTTATTTTTGTAAATTGACCAGCAATAAATGTATTTACTGGAGCTCGTACAATAAGACTAAACAACTGATCTGTCCAATTTTTTATATCAATAATTTTCCCGGAGACCCATGTAGACATACAATTTACCCGTATTCAGTTATATTCAAATATTTAATTTTATTAAGTAACTTCATTGGTATGATCAGAATCAGTATTGAAATTTGTATCTGTTATTATTTACCCCTTAGAAATTAACACAAGATTCCAACATAAAAATTTTTATCTAAAAAAACAACATAAAAATACTGTAATTATTGCTTATTCGATTGAACGTAATTTTATGATATTAAAACAATAGTACATTTAATCAGATATTTTAATGGTTATAATTTTTTATAAAATCATTCTATGTAAAAGATCTTTTATTTATAAAACTAAATACTACAAATAATAGAGTGACTATTATAGTGCTACTATTTATATAGTAGTAATATTTTTTGATTATATTCGTACACGACATATATGAACTAATCTGTAGTGATTTAAAATTTAAATTATCTAAATCAATGTTACTTTAATGATTCGATTATTTTTAGAAAATATATTTTAATTATGTATAATTTTAATTATAATTTTTGTAATTTTTACTACGATGAAGATCGTATATAACTATGTTATATTAACAAATACATAAGATGTATGTTTTTTAATAAAACTTACGGTCATAAATAAAAATAAACACTCCGGATTACCATTGAACACAAGTATGTTACATAGTTTTTATAAATTTAGTTTATTAAATATAATAATTTACTTTAAGCGATTAAAAATACTTTAAACACTTCATACAACTCATTGCTGTAACTATGTAATCAACTATATGCTTCTTGAAAACACGTAAGATTGTGTATTAATTAGATAAAAATATCTGTTATTGTACAATTCCATATGTTTGTATTTATAAAAAGAATGCAATTGCAAGTATCGTACATTTTATTTGGCATATTTATATATGCGCATAAATGGTTATTTGTTCGTATCCTATGTTCAGTTTTAAAAATTCAATAGTTATTATTCTATCAAAATTTATTATATAAAGTAAATATTTGTGTTATTTAATGCGATTAAGGTGTTAATCGTTTATGAGTATAAGTATATTCACTTATGTAGTTGCATATACAATATCAATAGATTATTATGTAGCTATAAACATCAAAAAAAATAGTTTGAGTTGTTATCAGAATCTATGTCAATGTATAAGATATAGCAAATTTTTTATTTCAACTATACATCAGTAAGAATTTTATTAAGCTGTTGCTAATATATAATAACAATAAATCATAAATTATTTTTTGTCGTTAATAGTATCTACATATACATTTGTAGATACATGCAATAAATATTATGAATTTTGTATAAAATTTAGCATGAACTATGTGTTTAAATAGATCAAATATACAACATTAATTGTAATGAATAGAAATATTTGGCTGTGCATGAACGTATAAACATCTAATGTTATTAAGCGCTATAAAATAAATTTATAATTTATTTTTATTATGATAAAATACCAATTTATCAGAAGCATAAATATTTAGCTGGTATTAAAATACATTATGAAGAAAAATGTGCATCCAAAATACAGTGAAATATCTGCATATTGTTCGTGTGGAAATATTATTAATACTAAATCTACTTTAAATCGAAACTTAAATATAGATGTGTGTCATTTGTGTCATCCATTCTATACAGGTACACAACGTATACTAGATACACGTGGGCGTGTAAATATTTTTAATAAACGCTTTAATCTTTCTACTAATGCTGATTTTTTACCGATTGAAAAAAAATTAAATAAAAAATAAATATAGAATTATTTACGTAAGGGGACGTTATGTAGCATCAGAACCATCCGCGCTATACTTGAATAGAAAATAAATATAAGTTCATTAAATTTTATGGGTGTGAAGTGATTAGAAGCAATATACGTGTAGATTTTAATTGTTATCAGAAAATCTATATGCAATATAATTGTGTTTGGATAAAACTATATTAAATCTGGTCAGTAAAAATATTTTCGTACACATAAAAATTTCTATACTTATAACGTACCAGTGTTTGTAGAAATATAGGTCAGTTTAGTTATTATTATGAATATAAAAAAATCTACAATTAGCGTTAGAAGTGGTTTAAATAGCGATGAGCAACATGGATGTGTCGTACCTCCTATTACTCTTTCAACTACTTATAATTTTTTTGGATTAAATCAGCCTCGTCCTTATGATTATTCACGGCGCAAAAATCCTACGCGTGATGTAACTCAACAAACTTTATCAGATTTAGAATATGGAAAAAATGCGATTATGACAAGTAGCGGCATGTCTGCTATTTATTTAATATGTTCTGCTTTGCTTGAACCAAACGATTTATTAATAGCACCTTATGATTGCTATGGAGGTACTTATCGATTATTGGATGCGTTAAACAAAAAAGGTGCATGCAAAGTATTATTTATTGATCAAAATGATACACAGATTTTATTAAAATCATTAGCATATAAACCTAAATTAATTTTTATAGAAACCCCAAGCAATCCTATGCTTCGAATAGTAGATATTCATACTCTTTGCAACTTCCAAAAAGGTATCTTATATGTTGTAGATAATACATTTATGACTCCAGTATTTCAAAATCCATTAAATTTAGGTGCCGATTTAGTAGTACATTCTTGTAGTAAGTATTTGAATGGACATTCAGATTTAATAGCAGGAGTAGTAATATCTAAGGACACATACATTTCCGAAAAATTAACTTGGTGGGGCAATACGCTCGGTATTACTGGAAGTGCCTTTGATAGTTATCAGTTGTTGCGTGGTATGCGTACTTTAATGCCGCGTGTTTACCAACAACAAAATAATACTAAAAAAATTATTGCTTTTTGTCAAAAACAACCCCAAATCAATGCATTATATTATCCGGGATTACCCAATCACCCTGGATATAACATTGTTTGCAAACAACAAAGCGGATTCGGATCGATATTTAGCTTCGAACTGAAGGGCGCTAAAAATGTTTTACTACAATTTTTACGATCATTAAAATTATTTACATTAGCAGAATCGTTCGGAGGTGTTGAAAGTTTAATTGCTCATCCAGCCACTATGACGCATGCTGCTATGCCAGAAAATGCTAGAAAACGCGCTGGAATCAGTGATATGTTGCTTCGTGTTTCAGTAGGACTAGAAGATAGCGATGATCTTATTACTGATTTAGAACAGGCATTTGCATCAATACAATAAGGTCTCTCCATATTATTATTATGCGCATTATTAATATTAATCAATCTTATTTATAACAAATAATAATGGACGATTTATTATAAAATTTTGTTAATTAATTGAGCAATCGCAAAATTCACATATACAGTTTCTTATTTTAAGAAATCATTTATATTTAGTTAATGAAACGTTATTTTTCTAAATCTCATCTACGATGCACATTAAAATAATAATTTATTGCGCTAATGTAATGTATAAACGAAATATTTTATCAATGAGTGACATTCATTAAAATACCTATAATAATAGATTATTAGATTATTAATCTCAATGATTATTTATGTAACGATGATTTTATTTAGAAAAAAGCATACGGTCTATATAATATACATAGGTCTATAAGCATTTATTTTATAGCTTCAAGAAGGAAAACATGAGTATGTTCCATGCCACCCAACAAGCAGTATTAAATCAATATTTAGCTGAATTACAAGGAAATATTAATGTTTCATTTGAATTTTTTCCTCCACGTACCGATGAAATGGAACAAATATTATGGAAAACTATAAACAAATTAAGCAAATTAAATCCTATTTTTGTTTCTGTAACATATAGCGCTCATTCTGGAACACGAAATTATACTGATAAAACAATTAAAGACATAAAAAAACGTACTGGATTAATAGTAGCTCCTCATTTAACATGTATCAATGAAACTCCTCAAGCATTACAAACTATTGCTCAAGAATATTGGAATAATGGTATTCATAATATAGTTGCATTAAGAGGCGATCAAATAAAAAAAAACTATCAATCGTCTATGTATGCTTCAGATTTAGTATATTTATTAAAAAAAATTGGAAATTTTGATATAGCAGTAGCTGCTTATCCAGAAGTACATCCAGAAGCAAAAAACGCACAATCAGATTTAATTAATTTAAAGAAAAAAATAGATGCCGGCGCGAATCGTGCAATCACTCAATTTTTTTTTGATGTAGAACAATATTTAAGATTTAGAGATCTTTGTGTGTCGGTTGGGATTGATATAGAAATTATTCCTGGAATATTGCCTATCTTTAATTTTCGTCAATTACAACATTTTATCACTTTTACTAAAGTGAAGATACCGCATTGGATATATGTAATTTTTCATGGATTAGATCATGATTTGGAAACACAGAAAATGCTTGGAACATTTGTAGCAATAGACATGATCAGAGTCCTTCTTAAGGAAGGAGTAAGAAATTTTCATTTCTACACTCTTAACAGATCAGACTTAACATATGCAATATGTCATACATTGGGAATAAAAAATAACAAAATATAATGTATGAATAATATTTCAAAATTAATTAAATGATTACGTCCATCACAAATCATAACTTAAATATGATAAGTTTATTTTTTAGAGTCTTTTAAATATATGTATATTGAAGAGCTAAATTTTCAAAAAATAATAAATATTGTATTAGATTGGTTATCAGTCAAATATATATACATATTTTATATGTATAGAATAGTATTCTATATACAATATTTTTTACTTGTAAATAGAACTGCAAAGAATATATAGTTATAAATGTGACCATTACAATATGCAAGATGACACTCAACATAGTATTTATAAAAATGAAAATATTTTGAACAAAAAACATATACTCTATATTAAAAATAATATTAACAAAAATTATAGATTACATTACATATATATTCAATTTATGTTAATTATATATATGGTGTATAAATTAAACAATTAATAAAAATATATGATTTATTTTAAAAATACACACAAGCAACCAACAATATTGATATTAGATTCTGGGGTAGGTGGCTTATCTATTTATATTGCGATACGAAAATTATTACCACATGTACGCTATTTATATTTTTTTGATAATCAAGCTTTTCCTTATGGTGAACACTCAGAATTCTTCATTATAAATCGTGTAACCTCTATAATTGAAGCTGTGCAAAAACAACATCAATTAAATCTTGTGATCATCGGTTGTAATACTGCCAGTGTAGTTTCATTAAAAATATTACAAAATCATTTTCTATGTCCCATTGTTGGGGTGATACCTGCAATTAAATTAGCGTCTAAATTAACTAAAAATGGTGTTATTGGTGTCTTAGCAACACATCGCACTGTCAATCATGATTATACTTTGAATCTTATAAAACGTTTCGCCAATAAATATAAGGTCATGTTACTAGGTACATCTGAATTAGTAAATTTAGCTGAATCTAAAATTTATGGCAAAAAAATACCAATATCAATTCTTCGCGATATTCTCACTCCCTGGTTAAACATGAAACAACCTCCTGACACTATAGTACTTGGATGTACTCATTTTTCTTTATTAAAAACAGAATTAATTGCTGCATTATCTTCAAATAGCTACTTAATAGATTCGAGACATTCAGTTGCTAAATATAGTTTTCGTTTGCTACGCAAAAACACAAATAGTCCCACGAATGACTTTTGTTCTTACAGGCCAAATAAAATCTATTGTTCTATGAACACAGAAAAAGCTATCAAATTAAAATCTATTTTAGAATCTTATTATAACTTTTTTTCTTTAGAAATATTATCAATATAAATTGAACACATCATCTTATTTCAATAAGAACACATTGTTTATTAGTTTAATTAGTAATTGAAAAAATTAATTATTATTATGGAATAAATACATATTTACACTAATAGCAATTGATAGCTTTTTTTATCGAATTATTGAATGCTGTTTTATTTTTAGTACACAATATTGTATGCAAACGTCTGTATAATGCAGACTGCATAGATACAGTTATCAACTTTAAATGAATATTACTAACGCATATATAATAAATTCAAAATAAACTGTAAATGAACTTTTCATGCAAGTATCTTTTTATTCAATTATATTGATAATATATCAGTATTACTAATAGTAATGTTAATTAATACAATATCAATTGTATTTTATATACGTCAATCTTGTTTTAAGCCTATTTAATTATGAAAAAATCAAATTTATAATTATATTATTTTATTTGCATGTTTCTGTGAAACTTGTTACAGTATAATTGGTTGATGTGGGGCTATAGCTCAACTGGGAGAGCGTCTGTTTTGCACGCAGAAGGTTAGCGGTTCGATTCCGCTTAGCTCCATTATAATGTATATGCAGAGTATTATATAATTTACTATACAATATAAATGAATATAAAAATGTATATACACAATATTTTCTAATAAATTTAAAGTATGTATAGTATATTACTATAAAATCATCATATAAATTATAATGGTGCGGTAGTTCAGCTGGTTAGAACATCGGCCTGTCACGCCGAGGGTCACGGGTTCAAGTCCCGTCCGCACCGTTTGCGCACCGTATGCTTATCAAAAAATAAAAGGGGTGTAGTTCAAATAGGTAGAACGTCGGTCTCCAAAACCGGGTGTTAGGAGTTCAAGTCTCTTCACCCCTGTAAAAATATGCACAATATCACAGATTATTTTTTGATATAAAAATGTTTATATTTTTTTATTTTTTAATATTTTCTATCAAATATGATTTGAGCATATAAAACTGGATAAGTATGTTATTTAGTTAATATACGTCGCATAAATAATGCAACGTATATTAACTAAATCTACTCGTGTATTTACGTTATAATTCCATGTTTTTAAACTGTGTAAAACCAATAAATAATTCAATAAACTGCAATTCTGCTTGCATTCTATAACCTTTGTTAATTATTATTGCTCACAATTTCGCGCAAAAAAAAGCAATTTTATAATCTAAAATTTTAAATATTAGAAATATATATAGTATAATAATAAAATTCACATGTTGTTCTACTTTAAATAAATAGATTTTATTAAACAAATTTAAAAAATAGAGGTTTGATTTTCTTCATACATTAAATAAAAACTACTATCACAATAACAGAAAACAAACAATGACAAAAATTAGATGATGATCATAATCAGCAATTACACAGAAATAATATTATTTTAAAAACATCATTGCCAAATCTAATTATATGTGGTACATAAAAATATAATGAAGTTATACTATACGATTAAATAAAATGTATACCATATGGTTAGTTTAGTATTTACTAAAAATTAAGAATAAAAAGATTTGATATTTTTTAAATGTTAGGAAAATTAAAATTTTTACTTTTAACGTGATTAAGATTGGTTTTAGTATAAAACAGACGCAGAAAATTAATAAATAATATTAATAATAATATTATTTGAATTCATATATTTATAAAAACTCCGAAATTACTGGTTTAAAATATTATTGTTAGTTTTTAATACAACATATAATGAAATGTTATTTCAAAAGTTAACTATCGACAATTATACGATATATAGGCCATAAAAGAAATTCTATATAAGCAACAATATTTCATTTTAAACCAGAAAAATTATTCTATTATTTAATTTTAAAAATAAAAAGATTTTTCATGTAGTTAGCACACAATACATAGTCATTTTTAAAAAATAAAATTATTTTAAACATTTTTACGTACAAATATTTACTGATATCCCAAATCTACTTGAATCTAATAAACAATATGTAATGTCCATACACTTTGCAATTGATTCAAAATCGGTTGATTTACATCAGTAGCCTGATTAGATTATTATTTCATTTATAAAATCATATGAGGAAAAAAACATGAACGGAGCTCAGTGGACCATAAAAGCGCTGAGAAAAAAAGGTGTGGAAATTATTTTTGGTTATCCGGGTGGAGCAATTATGCCGATATATGATGCATTGTTTGACTCTGAAGTAGAACATTTATTATGTAGGCATGAGCAAGGTGCGATTATGTCTGCTATAGGATACGCTCGAGCTACTGGGAAAATTGGTGTATGTTTTGCGACTTCTGGTCCGGGAGCTACTAACCTCATCACTGGATTAGCTGATGCATTATTAGATTCCATCCCTATAGTAGCTATTACTGGACAAGTGGGATTAGAATTTATTGGTACCGATGCATTTCAAGAAATAGATGTATTAGGTTTATCTTTAGCTTGCACTAAACATAGCTTTTTAGTACATTCATTAAACATGCTACCTGATATTATTGATGAAGCGTTTTTTATTGCTTCTGAAGGCAGACCAGGTCCAGTGTTAATAGATATACCAAAAGATATTCAATTGTCTACTGGAAAATTAATCTCAAACTACTGTATTAATAAAAAAGATATTTGTAGTATTGAAAGTGATATAGAAAAAGCTCGAGTGCTAATGCTGCAAGCATGTCAACCGATACTTTACGTAGGAGGAGGTGTAGGTATGGCTGGAGCAGTAACTTCATTACGTACATTTATTTCTAAAACCAAAATACCTACTGTAGTTACGTTAAAAGGACTAGGTGCGCCAGATTATACAGAAGATTGTTATCTAGGAATGTTAGGCATGCATGGAAATCAAGCAGCTAATTTAGCAGTACAAAAATCTGATTTATTAATTGCGATAGGAGCTCGATTTGATGATAGAGTAACTGGACGATTACATACTTTTGCTCCACACGCAAAAGTAATTCATGTGGATATTGATCCTTCAGAATTTAGTAAATTGCGATTAGCGAATGTTTCTTTATCTGGCAATTTAAACGATTTGTTATTTGCTCTAACACAATCCTTATCTATTGATCCATGGAGAAAAAAAGTAAAATCTTTAAAGTTAAAGTACCGTTGGTCTTATCAATCATCTGATGATAAAATTTATGCTCCAACTTTATTACGAACAATCAGTGAAAATGCTCCTTACGATACTGTGGTTACTACAGATGTTGGGCAACATCAAATGTGGGCTGCTCAACACATGCAATTCAGTCGTCCAGAGAATTTTATCACTTCTGGAGGGTTGGGAACCATGGGGTTTGGCACGCCCGCAGCTATTGGGGCTCAAATTGGTCGACCCAATCATATGGTGATATGTATTTCTGGTGATGGTTCATTTATGATGAACATACAAGAACTCGCCACTATTAAACGTAAAAATTTGCCTATTAAAATTGTTTTGTTAGATAACCAGCGTTTAGGAATGGTGCGTCAATGGCAACAATTATTTTTCAATAAACGTTACAGTGAAACTACATTAACAGATAATCCCAACTTTCTTGTTTTGGCTAAAGCGTTTGATATTCATGGAATATGTATTACTTATACATCTCAAATTTTAGACGCAATTAATATGTTATTTACACACACAGGACCTTTTTTATTACATGCGCTGATTAATGAACATGAAAACGTTTGGCCATTAGTTCCACCTGGTTCTTCAAATGATGCTATGCTGGAGCAGTAATATGACATATTATTCGCTGTTTATAAAAGCCAGGTTTTGCCCAGAGGTGCTTGAACGTATTCTCCGGGTTATTCGTCATCGTGGATTTGAGTTACATACATTAAATATGTTGTCATATAGTAAGCTCAACAAGAAAAAAATAAACATTTTATTAACTGTTTCTAGCAATAGAGCAATATATTTATTGTCTGCACAATTAAATAAATTAATGGATATACATTATATTAAAATTGAATAAATTAAAAAATAATAATTAAATTCGTACTTTCTTCGACTATATTTCCGAGGAAGATATCAGATGAATATATCAAACTTTATTTGGTTTAATGGGGAAATCGTACCATGGAAGGAAGCTAAAGTACATGTAATGTCTCATGCTTTGCACTATGGATCATCAGTGTTTGAAGGTATGAGGTGTTATAATTCACATAAAGGTCCCGTTATATTTCGTCATCGTGAACATATACAAAGATTGTATAATTCCGCAAAAATTTATCGTATGCCTATTTTTTGGAGTATTGATGATTTAATGGAAGCTTGTAGAATTATTATTCGAAAGAATAATCTAATCAATGCATATATCCGTCCTCTCGTATTTATTGGAAATGTAGGTATGAAAATTAATCCGACTCCCGGATACGTTACTGACATTGCTATAGCAGCTTTTTCTTGGCTACCTTATCTGGGAGAAAATTCTTTGAAACAAGGGATTGATGTTATGGTATCTTCCTGGAATAGAGTTCCAGCAAATACCCTTCCAAGCACAGCGAAAGCTGGCGGAAATTATCTATCATCGATGTTAATTAGCAATGAAGCTCACCGAAATGGTTATCAAGAAGGAATAGGTTTAGATATATATGGTTATATTTCAGAAGGCGCCGGTGAAAATTTATTTGAAGTTAAAAATAATATTCTTTTAACACCACCATGTGCTTCTTCTATTTTACCTGGAGTCACACGTGATACTATTATTAAGTTAGCAGTAAATATTGGTTTAGAAGTACAAGAACAAGTATTGCCCCGTGAATCTCTATACATAGCTGATGAAATATTTATGTCTGGTACTGCTGCCGAAATAACCCCAGTACGTAGTGTAGATGGAATTAAGGTAGGTACCGGTACGCGCGGACCCATCACTAAAAAATTACAGCACTTATTTTTTAACTTATTTACTGGAATTACTGAAGATCAATGGAATTGGTTAGATCCAGTGCATTAGAATACTACATTGATGCAAATGTTAATTCTCATAAGATAATCAATATTCAATAATATAGAATACTGGAGTTAAATATGCCTAAATATCGCTCTATTACTACTACACATGGTCGTAATATGACTGGTGCTCGAGCATTGTGGCGTGCTACAGGTATGACCACTGAAGATTTTGATAAAATGATTATTGCTGTAGTTAATTCATTTACCCAATTTGTTCCTGGGCACATACATTTACGAAACGTAGGAGCATTAGTGTCCGAACAAATTAATATTACTGGAGGAGTTGCAAAAGAATTTAATACCATTGCAATAGACGATGGAATTGCTATGGGTCATAGCGGCATGCTATATTCTTTGCCATCTAGAGATCTTATTGCTGATTCTGTGGAATATATGATTAATGCCCACTGCGTTGATGCTATGGTATGTATTTCTAATTGCGATAAAATAACACCTGGAATGTTAATGGCGGCATTACGCTTAAATATTCCAGCTATCTTTGTATCAGGCGGACCAATGGAATCTGGTGCAATAACTTTGTCTAATCAAAACGTTAAGTTAAATTTAATTGACGCAATCACTTGTTCTGTAGATCCGAATATTTCTGATGTTGATCAACAACGCATTGAATCAGCAGCGTGTCCTACATGCGGGTCTTGTTCAGGGATGTTTACGGCGAACTCTATGAATTGTTTAACAGAAGCATTGGGATTAGCACAACCGGGTAATGGATCGTTGTTGGCTACTCATTCTGATCGTAAAAAATTATTTTTAAATGCCGGTAAATATATTGTTCATTTAGCTAAATCTTATTATGAAGAGAATAATTATTCTGTTCTACCGCGCAATATAGCTAACAAGTCTTCTTTTGAAAATGCAATGATGTTGGACATTGCAATGGGTGGCTCTACTAATACTGTATTACACTTACTTGCGGCTGCTCAAGAAGGAGAGATAGATTTTACTATGGCAGATATTGATAAATTATCTCGAAAAGTACCGCATTTATGTAAAGTAGCTCCAAATACTCAACGATATCACATGGAAGATTTTCATCGAGCTGGAGGAGTAATGGGTGTGCTTGGTGAATTACATCGTTGTGGTTTATTACATGAAGACACACGTAATATATTGAATAAATCTTTATTAGAAACGTTATTAAATTATGACATTTTTTCATGTGATAATTTTGAATCAAAAAACATGTATGCTGCAGCACCAGCAGGAATACGTAGCACACAAGCTTTTATTCAAAAAAACAGATGGACTTCATTAGATACGGATCGTCGCTCTGGATGTATTCGTTCACGTGAACATGCTTATAGCCAAGACGGAGGTTTAGCAGTATTGTACGGTAATCTAGCTGTAGATGGATGTCTTGTAAAAACAGCTGGAGTTCATATAAACCTTCAAAAATTTAGTGGACCAGCTAAGGTGTATGAGAGTCAAGAAGAATCTGTTCAAGCAATTTTAACAGGAAATGTACATTCTGGCGATATTATTGTAATTCGATATGAAGGACCAAAAGGTGGGCCAGGTATGCAAGAAATGTTATATCCGACATCTTTTCTTAAATCCATGAGGTTAGATTTATGTTGCGCTTTGATTACAGATGGTAGATTTTCAGGAGGAACATCAGGACTATCTATTGGTCATATATCTCCGGAAGCAGCTAATAAAGGATTAATTGGACTAGTACACGATGGGGACATAATTAATATCGATATTAGCATGCGTAGTATTACCTTAGAAGTTTCTGAGCATATACTAAAAATACGACATGCAGCAGAAATTGCCCGAGGAAATAAAGCGTGGACCCCAACCAACAGAAATAGAAACATATCTATTTCTTTACAGGCATACGCTCACTTAGTAACAAGCGCAGACAAAGGCGCGGTTCGTGATAAATCTAAATTGTTAGGATAACATCCTAAATGAAAAAAATTTATTCTTTTTCTCATGCACCTTGTCCTGCAGAATATCTACGTGCTGCTTTGCGCTCTCACGTGTATGAAGTAGCTCAAATAACTCCATTACAAATTATGAACAAATTGTCAGAACGTCTTGAAAATACAATATTAGTTAAACGAGAAGATAGACAGCCGGTACATAGCTTTAAACTACGTGGAGCTTATGCTATGATCTCAAGTCTTAACGAAACACAAAAATCTTCTGGAGTTATTACCGCTTCAGCAGGTAATCACGCTCAGGGGGTAGCTTTTTCTGCTACTCGTCTAGGTATTACATCTTTGATTGTGATGCCTATAAATACCGCTGACATAAAAATAGATGCGGTACGTGATTTTGGAGGAAAACCGTTATTATGTGGAGCTAATTTTGATGAGGCTAAAATTAAAGCTATGTATTTAGCTGATAAACATCAATTAACTTTTATTCCTCCATTTGATCATCCAACGGTAATCGCGGGACAAGGAACATTAGCGATGGAATTATTACAGCAAGATGCTCATTTAGATCGCATTTTTGTTCCAGTAGGAGGGGGTGGTTTAGCGGCAGGTGTTTCTGTATTAATTAAACATCTTATGCCGCAAATAAAAGTTATAGGAGTTGAATCAGCAGAATCGGCTTCTTTATGTGCTGCCTTATCGGCAGGTATGCCAGTGTGGTTGCATAAAGTAGGTTTATTTGCTGAAGGAGTAGCTGTACGATGTGTTGGCAACGAAACATTTCGTTTATGCCAAGAATATCTAGACGATGTAATTACAGTGGATAATGATGCGATTTGTGCTGCAATAAAAGATTTATTCGAAGACGTACGTGCTATTGCTGAACCCTCAGGTGCGTTAGCATTAGCTGGAATGAAGAAGTATATTCAAAGATATGCAATTCGAGGCGAAAGAATAGCTCATGTTCTTTCAGGTGCCAATATAAATTTTCATGAATTACGTTATATTTCAGAACGTTGTGAACTAGGAGAGCAGCGAGAAGCGTTAATGGCGATTACTATTCCAGAAAAAAAAGGTAGTTTTTTAGAATTCTATAAAATATTAGGAAACAGATCAGTAACAGAATTTAATTATCGCTTCAATGGATCTAAAAACGTTTGTATTTTTATTGGTATACGTTTGAAGCACGGACGTTCCGAAAGAAACACAATAGTTCAAGAAATACTCGCTAATGGTTTTCACGTTGTAGATTTATCTGACGACGAAATGGCTAAATTGCATGTTAGATACATGGTAGGAGCACGTTTATTCCAGCCTTTACAGGAGCGAATTTTTAGTTTTGAGTTTCCAGAAGCTCCAGGAGCATTATTGAAATTTCTTCATACTTTAGGTGCTAATTGGAACATCTCTTTATTTCATTATCGAAATCATGGTACTGATTACGGACGTGTTCTAGCCGGGTTTGAACTATCTCATCAAAAAGAATCAGAATTTAAAGAATATTTATCTAAATTAGGATACGAATGGCACGATGTTACAACTAATCCAGTGTTTGAAGTATTTTTAAATTAATAAAACATTGTGATGGAAAATTATTAAATTATTTTTAACATCATTTAAAAGAGATATTTTATGGCTAATTATTTTAATACATTAACTTTCATAGAAAAATTAAAACATTTGGGAAAATGTCGATTTATGAGTAATAATGAATTTTCTAATGGAATTCAGGCATTATTATCTAAAAAAGTAGCTATAATAGGCTGTGGATCTCAAGGTTTGAATCAAGGTTTAAATATGAGAGATTCAGGGGTAAATATTACATATGCTTTACGTCGTGAATCTATTCTTAATAAACAAGAATCTTGGGAAAGAGCAACAAGGAACGGATTTCCTGTAGGAACTTATGATGAAATCATTCCCAAATCAGATGTAGTTATTAATTTAACTCCAGATAAATGTCACACATCAGTGATACGACAAATAGAACCTTTAATGAAACATGGATCCACATTGGGGTATTCACATGGATTTCATATTGTAGAAGTTGGAGAAAAAATTCGTCAAGATATTACTGTCATCATGGTCGCTCCAAAATGTCCCGGTACAGAAGTTCGTCAAGAATATCAACGAGGATTTGGAGTCCCTGCTTTAATCGCCGTACACGAAGAAAACGATACATATGATATGGGCATGACATTAGCAAAATCCTGGGCATTTGCACTTGGTAGTCATCGCGCTGGGGTATTAGAATCTTCATTTGTAGCAGAAGTTAAATCAGATCTTATGGGAGAACAAACTATTTTATGTGGAATGTTACAAGCCGGATCCATTCTTTGTTTTGATTATATGATTAGTAATGGTGTTAACGCTGCATACGCAGGAAAATTCATTCAATGTGGTTGGGAAGTCATAACTGAAGCATTAAAACAAGGAGGTATTACATTAATGATGGATCGATTATCTAACGCTTCTAAAATACGTGCTTTTATATTATCTGAAAAACTAAAAAATATATTAAAACCAATTTTTGAAAAACATATGGAAAATATACTTAATGGAGTATTTTCTAAAGAAATGATGTTGGATTGGGAAAATAATGATTCTAAATTACTTAAGTGGAGAGAAAAAACCAGTCAACTTCCATTAGAACAAGCTCCAAATTATCAACAAGAAATTTTGGAACAAACATATTTTGATTATGGGATATTAATGGTAGCTATAATCAAATCAGGTATAGAATTATCCTTTGACACAATGATAAAATCTGGAATAGCACCAGAATCGGCATATTATGAATCATTACATGAGTTACCTTTAATTGCAAATACTATAGCTCGTAAAAAATTATATGAAATGAACATGGTAATTTCTGACACCGCAGAATACGGTAATTATTTATTTTGTGATAAGGTAGTACCTTTGTTAAAAAAGACTATAATACCTAATTTAAGAACAGGAGATTTAGGTATGGCATCCAAGAATATTAACGTTGATAACATTGTTTTGCGTAATACTAATGACATGATTCGAAATCACACAATAGAAAAAGTTGGAATTCAACTAAGAAGTTATATGCAAAACATGAAAAGTTTATCGTTTAATTAATGATTAAAACAGAACTATATTCTTGTAATTACAGCGATATTATTGTGATGAAAGATCATCGAGTTGACTCCTAAATAAGAATGAATTTTTTTGGATAAAAACGATAAAAAATTATATTATATTATATTATATAATCAATTATATAAATAATTTTAAATATTCAACAATATACATAAAATAAATAAGTTAATAATAATGATATATAATGATTAGAAGAAAATAAATTATAAGGAGGACAAATGAATCAAATTATCATGCACCTGACAGATTCTAATTTTAAAGAAACGGTGTCAAACTCTACCGATCTTTTTTTAGTTGATTTTTGGGCCGAATGGTGTAATCCCTGTAAAGCAATGATACCTATTTTAGAAGATATCGCTGTTGAATTTAATAATACATTAAAAATAGTAAAATTAAACATAGATGAAAATCCAATAACTACAAAAAACTATGGGATTAAGAGTGTTCCTACTTTATTATTGATTCGTCATGGAACGGTGCTATCTACTAAAGTAGGGTTGCTGTCCAAGCAAAAATTACAAGAATTTTTAAAAATACATGTATAAATGAGCACTTATTTTTAAAACATTTATAATTTTTAAAATTATTTTATATGTTAGTAGACGTTTCTTTAGGATTACAGTAGAATGACAGAATGTCGTATATGATTAATTATAAATGTTTAATTTATAATGGAATATAAATATATTGCCGCTATTATATAGCGGCAATAACAGGTAATACAATTTAATTTTATAAATTAATTATGGACTATATTTTCAATATGGTTATAAAGATTACCGCTGGATTTTTATAAATCTATTTTTTCTGTGATAATCCGATAGTAATTAAACACCTTAACGTTTATTCATGCTCGATATTGTAAGCATAGGATAGACAATCAAATATGTATTGTGCAGGAAATTATTCCATAATGTTACGTGTATACTTTATCTTTGTAATACCAACAATGTATATAACTCCAATTTAAGAATCCATAATTATGAATCTTACAAAATTAAAAAACATACCAGTTTCTGAATTAGTACATCTCGGAGAAAGTATGGGTCTAGAGAATTTAGCACGTATGCGCAAGCAAGATATTATTTTTGCTATTTTTAAACAACATGCTAAAACTGGAGAAGATATTTTTGGGGATGGTGTATTAGAAATATTACAAGATGGTTTTGGGTTTCTTAGATCTAGTGATAGCTCTTATCTTGCTGGACCAGATGATATTTATGTGTCTCCAAGCCAGATTCGTCGTTTTAATTTACGTACTGGAGATACTATTTCTGGGAAAATTAGACCTCCAAAAGAAGGTGAACGTTATTTTGCATTGCTTAAAGTAAATGATGTAAATTATGATAAACCAGAAAATGCTCGTAATAAAATTTTGTTTGAAAATCTTACTCCATTACATGCCAATTCACGATTACGCATGGAAAGAGGAAATGGTTCTACGGAAGACTTAACCGCAAGAGTATTGGACCTGGCATCACCTATTGGGCGCGGTCAGCGCGGTTTAATTGTAGCGCCTCCTAAAGCCGGCAAAACCATACTTCTTCAAAATATTGCACAAAGCATTAGTCATAATCATCCAGACTGCGTATCAATAGTGCTCTTGATAGATGAACGTCCAGAAGAAGTTACTGAAATGCAACGCTTAGTACACGGAGAAGTAATTGCATCTACCTTTGATGAGCCA
The DNA here is from genome assembly GCF_000331065.1 of Candidatus Blochmanniella chromaiodes str. 640. Taxonomy (NCBI): domain Bacteria; kingdom Pseudomonadati; phylum Pseudomonadota; class Gammaproteobacteria; order Enterobacterales; family Enterobacteriaceae; genus Candidatus Blochmanniella; species Candidatus Blochmanniella chromaiodes. The sequence continues at coordinate 726,953 of NC_020075.1, read as the reverse complement.
GCATCTCGTCATGTTCAAGTATCTGAAATGGTAATCGAGAAAGCTAAGCGATTAGTAGAACACAAAAAAGATGTAATTATTTTGTTAGATTCCATTACTCGATTAGCGAGAGCCTATAATACTATAGTACCTTCATCTGGAAAAGTGTTGACAGGAGGGGTTGATGCCAATGCTTTACATCGTCCAAAACGCTTTTTCGGAGCGGCTCGTAATATGGAAGAAGGAGGAAGCTTAACTATTATAGCTACTGCTTTAATAGATACTGGATCAAAAATGGATGAAGTAATTTATGAAGAATTTAAAGGAACTGGCAATATGGAATTGCATTTGTCAAGAAAAATAGCTGAAAAGCGTGTTTTTCCGGCTATTGATTACAATCGTTCTGGAACTAGAAAAGAAGAACTATTAACTACTCAAGATGAACTGCAAAAAATATGGATTCTACGAAAAATTATTCATCCAATGAGTGAAATTGATGCAATGGAATTCATGATGAATAAATTATCTATGACTAAAACCAATGATGAATTTTTTGATATGATGAAGCGTTGTTAATTTATTGTAATAATTATTGTTTACTGTATTAACACATATTTTAAAAAAGACTATTTGTCGTTTTCTATAACGACAATTTTTAAGATCTTTATATAAAAATTTATTTAATAAATTATCTATATATATTAATTTTTAATTGCTGCCCCGCATATTTTTCATAATGGTTTATTTTTATGAATCAAGTATTATGGTAGTATTTAGAATACTTAAATATCCATATATTTCCAATATCTTCATGTATAAGTAATAAATTTTTGATTAATTATTTTGTAATATATATATGATACAAATATCAGATATATGATAGAATATACATATGTCGATGTTGAAAATGTGTTCATGTTATTTCTCTCATATACTATATATAGATTTATGGGTATATCAATATTTATTGATATCTTTTATGTAAAATACACGACACTCTAAACTATAAAATACTCTTTGATTTTCATAAAAATTTTTTCTGCAGTTGTTTTTAATGAAATTCAGTGAATAATATATATGTACTAAAAAATTATTAATGCAAACTGATTAAACCATATTTTGTTGATATTAATTTGTATTAAATATATATGCTAATTCAGCGTTCGTAGCTCAACTGGATAGAGCATCGCCCTCCGGAGGCGAAGGTTTCAGGTTCAAATCCTGTCGGACGCATTGATTTATTTAAATTTTTATGAAAAAATTGAAGTTGATCGATGGTGATTGTAGCTCAGTCGGTAGAGCACTGGATTGTGGTTCCAGAAGTCGTGGGTTCGAATCCCATCAATCACCCATTAAAAATAAATGACATAAAGCGAAGGTGGCGGAATAGGAAGACGCTCTAACTTCAGGAGTTAGTGTCTTGATCAAGACGTGAGGGTTCAAATCCCTTCCTTCGCAGAGAAATAATTGTTATTATATCGCAAATGAAATGATTGGTTATTAGTATTTCAATATTCCTCAATGGAGGACATATATAATACGAAAAAATTATATGAAAGTCAGAAAGCATCGGCGAGTGGCGCAGCTTGGTAGCGCTCCTGGTTTGGGACCAGGAGGCCGGAGGTTCAAATCCTCTCTCGCCGATTCCTATAAACCATATCGAGAAAGATTAAGTATTTTTGTTATTGCATTTTCTAAAATTTTTTATGTGTTCATAGAAATGATTATTCGTATTTGGTTTGGAGTGCTCATAAATTATGCATTCTTAATCAAAAGATGAGTTAGTATCTCGTTGTTTGCTGACTGCGCTATAATAATATTTGTCCAACCTAAACGTCTAGCTAATTTAGCTAGACGTACACTTACCACGATTAATTTACATCGTATCAACCAAGATGTGCGATAAGATTCAGGAATTAAATAATATAGGTGTTGTAGTATTTCTCCAGAAGTAACTACTACTGTTCTAATATTCAATCCTAATAGATTAGATAATTGTTCTTCTCTATTATATTGCAACGGTTGTCTAGTATAACATTCGCAGGATGCAACAAATACTCCTCTTCTTTGAAGAGTGTCATCTAAAATAGTACGTCCATTATTACCTCTTAGAATAAGAGCGCGCTTTCCATAACTATACATTAGTTCAGGTAATTGTAATAAATTTTCACTAGTTTCCTGGATTGTAGGATATTTCACCAATATTCCCGATAACTTGTACATCATTACACTAGTCGCATGACCAATGGAATAATATGCTAATTTGGTAGGCCAGGATATTCCTATGTTAAGTAACTGATTATGAGCATATTTAATTGCATGTTGTGATATAATGCACAAAAAATCTCCTTCAGAAAGTAGATTTAATTTCTGTTCTAATGAATATAATTCTTTTCCTGTAGAAAAGTAAATTAATGGAAAATGATATGCAAATTTACCAAAAGAAAGTAATTTATTTACCAATTGTTCTCCATATGGAGAAGGACGAGTAATTAAAATATTCATAATTTTTAATTCGATACATGATTAAATTAAATCAAATAAAAAAATGTTATCGTTTAAATTTAATTAATAAATCTTCAGCAAGGATAAAACCTAATTTTTCTGCTTGATCTAAAGGCGCCCTTCCTTCAGTACGAATAATCTTGCTACCATCAGGTAATCCAATAAGTGCTCTTAGCCATATTTGATCCTCTTCAATTTCAGCATAACTAGCAATTGGTAAATGACAATAACTTTCCAAATAAGTAGTAACAGCGCGTTCCGCTCTGACACGAAATGAGGTTTCTGGATGATATAATGGTGATAATAAGGATAAAATATCAGCATCATTCGAACGACATTCGATGGCTATAACACCTTGTCCCATTGCTGGTAATAGATCAGACGGATCAATATGAACACGAATGTACTCATGTAACTGTAATCGTTGTAATCCAGCTACAGCTAAAACTATCGCATCATATTGTCCATATTGTAATTTTTTTAATCTAGTATCTATATTCCCTCGCAAGTTACTAACTACTAGATCTGGACGATGCGCTCGTATTTGACACTGTCTGCGTAAACTTGATGTACCTATTATACTACCAATCGGTAACGTATCTATGTTAGGATATTTTAAACTAACAAAAGCATCACGTGGATCATTGCGTTTACATAGAACTGGAAGAGTTAATTCATCTGGTAAAGGCACTGTAATATCTTTCATGGAATGAACAGCAATATCGGCATGAAAGTTTATTAATGCATGTTCTAATTCTTTAATAAATGCACCTTTTTTAATTTTATTTTTTGCATCAATATTTAAAAATTTATCTCCTGTTGTTACAATGGGCATCAACTCTATGCTTAATGTTGGATGATAATGTTTCAATTCATTATGAACATATTGAGCTTGACAAATAGCAAGTTGACTTTTTCGTGTAGCAATTTTTAAAATTTTATTTTTCATCAGTATAATTATGTTAAGACAATATGATTGTAATTTTTAATTAATCTAAATGTTTTTTATATAATTAAATTATAAAAACCTTTATTAAAAAATTTTTAAAATAAGTAAATGTTTATTACTTTAATCAGTTTTAATTATTTTTTATAATTAAATAATAAAAATAATACGTTAAATTCAGATTTTTAATTTTTATGTAATTAAAACGTTTTAGGTAAATCAGCAGCAGTTTTGTGGCGATATTGTATATTGCATACAATCATAGTATTTTGATATTTAAAAAATTGGGACTTAAATAAATATTTTCTCGATAAATTATAGAAAAAAGTTCCTTTGTATATTATTACTTATAGTATTGCAATACTATCACATTTAAAATTTTAATTTTTATTATTTTTTTATAAATATTGAAAATAAAAAATTTATTATAAAATGATTTGATTATTATTAATTATAAAAATTAATCTTACTTATTTTACATGTGATACTTTAATTATTGATGAAAATAAAGAAAGTAACAAGTATTAATAATTTATGCATATAAATTATTCAGTATTTTTAGTTATTGAAAATAAAATCATTTTTATTGTAATAGTTTAAAAGGATACTTGTTTATGTACAAGTATATTGTATCAAACAGTGATATTATTATTTCAAATAAGAATATACCTTTATTAATCATTGAAATAATAATCATGATTATGATATTAAAAATTAATTTCAATGGATATATTAATTATTATATAAAATCCAAATAAGTAATTAAAAAGATAAACATTATAAAATATGTTTTTTGCAAAGATGTTATGATGATCACATGAATGTAATCATTTTTTATTTGTTATTATCCAAAAAGATATTTTCTAAAAAGAATGAATTATGTTCTTATTTCTATAATATAAGCAATATTTTTATGTATTGTATTGTACAATGTAATCAACAGTATTTGCATTGCTTTCAGATGTTGCAATAAATACAATAAAATCAATACTCGTTGAGTACCATAAAACACTAAAACCATTTCCAAAAATTAGTGATGTGTGATGCTATGTGAGGAAGGTATGCGATTTACCAAAATGAACGGGCTGGGCAATGACTTTGTCATCATAGATGCTATTACTCAAAATATACATCTTACTTCTGAAAATATCAGATATTTATCAGATCGATTTTATGGAGTTGGTTTTGATCAATTGTTAATAGTAGAACCTCCTTATGATCCAGCAATAGATTTTCATTGTCGAATTTATAATTCGGACGGAACAGAAGTAAATCAATGTGGTAATGGTATGCGTTGTGTTGCGCAATTTGTCTGCTTAAAAAAATTAACTAATAAACGAAACATTCATATTAGTACTCGCGCTAACCATATAATATTATCTATTATGAATGACAATCGCGTATCTGTTAATATGGGGGCGCCTATTTTTGATCCAAAACTTATTCCGTTTTATATATCACAATATCAAAAAACTTATATTTTATTTTTACCTACGCAAATAATACTATGTGGTGTAGTATCTATGGGTAATCCTCATTGTGTTATTTTAGTAGAAAAAATAGAAAATATCCAAGTTACTTCATTAGGATCAGCATTAGAAGATCATCATTGTTTTCCAGAGCGAGTCAATGTAAGTTTTATGCAAATTATTAACTGTAATAATATTCGATTACGAGTATATGAGCGCGGAGTAGGAGAAACTCAAGCTTGTGGAACTGCCGCCTGTGCGGCAGTTGCCGTAGGCATTCAACAGGGATTATTATATGAATCAGTAAACGTAAACTTGCCTGGGGGTACTATATCAGTAAATTGGAAAGGGGCAAGTAATGCATTGTACATGACTGGATCAGCGTCTTATGTATATGATGGATATATTAATTTATAAATATATAGTAAATCCACCAAAATGTTATTATTTTTAATTCACGTATTTTATATTGAAACTTTATTTAGTATTTAATTTTTTATACATTATATGAATATAATGCAGTGAGCATATAAATATTTCATTGAAAAAATAACGATTGTAATTTAATAACATTAAAGGTATAAATTATGCATGTTTACCGTACATTACAACCTTTTTATGCTATAACTCTAGATTTAGATAACACATTATATGATAATTATCCGGTAATAAATCGGGCCGAAGAAAAGTCAATATTGTTTTTGCAGCAATATCATCCCGCGTTATCTAAAATACAAAACAAGGATTATTATCAATCACGTAAAATGCTTCAATTTATAGAACCAAATATTTGTCATGATGTAAATTATTGGCGTTGGAAATCTTTAAAGATAATTTTATTACAATCAGGATTGACTCAAAATGAAGCACAATTAGGCGCTGATTACGCTATGGAAATTATTATACATTGGCGCAACAAAATCGATATTTCCCGGAGTACACATAATGTATTATCGGCATTAAGTTCTAAATGGCCATTAATTGCAATCACTAATGGCAATGCGAATCCTGTTTCTTGTGGACTACAACAATATTTTCAAGATGTATTACGTGCTGGAATTAATGGTCGCGCTAAACCTTATAAAGATATGTATTATTTAGCTTCAAAGCGTTTTGGAATATCTTGTAACAATATTCTACATGTAGGAGATGACTTGAATACAGATATAAAAGGAGCAATACATGCTGGGATGCAGGCTTGTTGGATTAGTCAATATAACTTAAATCAATATTGTTCAGTTGATGCAACACTGTTACCACATTTGAAAATTTCAAAATTAACATCATTAACATATTTATTATAATGTTAATAGTTATGTTGAATTCATATATCTATAAGTAATTATTTACTATGTGTTGTGATATTTTATGACTGTTTATAACATTCTTGATCAACTAAATGATAAACAACAAGAAGCGGTAACTGCTAATGATCAAAATATATTGGTGTTATCTGAAGCTGGTAGCAGAAAAACTCGAGTATTAGTTAATCGCATTCTCTTGGTTACAATTAGTGAAAAATATATCCAATGGCCAATAATCGTGATTACTTTTGTGAATAAAGCTGATTCAGTAACGCGAAATAGCATACAATCTTTAATTGGTGTTCAAAAAAATGATTTATGGATTAGTACTTTTCATGGATTAGCAAATCGGTTATTACGCGCTCATTACGTAGATGCAAATTTACCAAAAATTTTAAAATCCTCGATAACAACGATCAAATTCAATTTTTGAAATTAATATGCTCACTTAACTTAAATGCAAACAAGTATGGCGTACAAACTATGTATTATATCAATAGTGAGAAAAATAAGATTCCAGATATTCCAAATATAAATATTAATAGCAATTCAATAGAAATAAATGATATGGTTCCGAATTTATCAGTTTTATCAAGACATATGTAATCGCTCTGAATTAATAGATTTTAATGAATTATTGAAACATGCATATATGTTATGTTGAAATTATCTGAATATTTTACGTTATTATCCAAAACGATTTATTAATATTTTAGTGGATGAATTTCAAGATACTAATACAGTTCAATATGTTTTTTTACGCCTTTTATCAGGAGTCAGGAGAAAACAATAATTTAATGATTGTTGGCGATGATGATCAATCTATTTATGAGTGGAGAGGAGCGCAAATAAAAAATTTTCAACGATTTTTAGAAGATTTTACACGTATTACATTAGAACAGAATTATCGTTCTGCTAATAATATTTTAAGAGCTGCCAATACTCTTATTTGTAAAAATGATACACGTTTCAAGAAAAATTTATGGACATGTAAAAATAAAGGAAATGCTATTTCTCTATATTGTGCTTGTAATGTAATAGATGAAGCTATGTTTGTAGCAAATAATCTAATAGATTGAAAAAACGACATGGTTTGCTAAATAAGCAGATGTTTTATATCGAAATAATTTTCAATTTTTTATTAGAAGAAATTTTATTAAAAATATACCTTATCACATATATGGAGGAATAGAATTTTTTGAACGCAAAGAAATCAGAGATATTATAGCTTATTTAAAATTTATTCTTAATCAGAATAATGACACTGATTATATGCGAATCATTAACACACCCCCATAGAAGAATTGGTCAACGTACTTTAAAGCTTATTAAAAAATACGTTAATTTAAATCACTTAAGCTTGCGGGAAAGTAACTGATTTATTTCAAACAAAAAACGATTAAAGGTAGATCTGCTATTGCTCTAAAACAATTTATTATATTGATAGATTCCTTAAAAAATCAAATGTCCATTATATTGCCCTTGCATGAACAAATTTTTTATATTGTTAAGTTATGGAATATGTATAAAAAATATGTCATCCTAACCATATTGTGAACGCATACACAATATTAAAGAATTTGTAACAATGAGTAAGCACAATACAGTATTCTATCAGCATCAACGATAAATACATACATATCCATTACAACAATTTTTATCGTATATTTCTTTAGAATTTGAAGAAAATTTATCTAATACTTATTCAAATGCAGTACAACTCATGATGCTACATGCTTCAAAAGGATTAGAATTTTCCCAAGTATTCATTATAGGCTTAGAAGAAGGGATTTCTCCAAACAATGTTTCTTTAATTAACAAAGAATTATTAGAAGAAGAACGTAGATTAATTTATGTTGGCATCACACGTGCTATGGCATAAATTAACAATTAGTTATTCAGAAACTCGTTATATTTACGGAAAAGAGATGATCATTCAATCACCATATAGATTTGTTAATGAATTACCGATAGATTTTTTAAAAGTATAATATATTGATGTTACTCATCAAGAGTGAAGCCCTGTTATTTGTATAAATTTATATTGCTATTTTATTGAATTTTCAGAGAGTTATTACTCTAATCTTCATTAGAATTATTATATAATACAAATATATCTATATTTTTATTAAAAATATTTATAAATATTGACAATCTTTTTATTCTAGGCGTAACATGCCCGCTCTAATCTGCAGATTGTACTTATACTGGCTCAGTGAATAACATCTAATCGAGTATTTAAATAATTATTATAATTGAATTATATTTATTACTAAATAAATAAAAACTTTACGAATTATTTGTACGTCATAGATATTCGATACGCGATGATGATCGTTTATAGCTGTTTTGTCACGTAATGCGTATTGTCGAATGTCGAAATTACATGGCATGAGAATAGCTATTTATTATCTAATTTTAGTTATTGTGATCTAATGTAGACTAATTTGTATCCTTTGAGGAAGCAATGATATATGTATAATATATTTCAATTAAAAAATAATCATTTATTTCGTATTAATGAAAAAGATAAAATATCATTTTTAAATAATATTATTTGGATTGATATAATAGATTCACGCGGCGATGGTCATAATTATATACCAAACATATTGCTTCACCAAAAAATAAAGTTTTTTGAATTGAAAGACATTAACAAGACTACACGTTTCTTTAAAGATAAAAATGGATTACATATTCATTCTTTTTTCTTTTCATATAATAGCCAAGAACAAATAGATAACTCTAGTGTATTCTTTACCATTCACAACGGATGTTTATATACTTCACGAAAAAAAGAATTTCCAGTATTTTGTATGTATCAAAAATATTTGCATAACCATTTGTTAATTAATGGAAATGCTTATGAATTATTATTAAATTTATTTGAGGTAAAACTTGATGACCTAACAAATAAAATAGAACATATTTATTCTACCTTAGAAACATTGAGCTCTGTTATTATGAATGGACAACAAATCGATGAATACGATCATGCGCTTGCCGATTTAGCTATATTGGAGAATATAGGATGGAAAATTCGTGTTAATTTATTAGATACTGAAAGAGCAATAAAATTTTTAATACGTAAAGTAAAATTACCTGTATCACAACAAAAATATGCTAACGATATTTTAAATGAAATCACATTGTTATTACCTCACAATGAATATGTATTTCATCAAATCAGTTCTTTAACCCAATCAGCAATGGGATTTATTAATATTGAACAAAATAGAATTATAAAAATTTTCTCAGTTATTTTTTTACCTCCAACTTTAATTGCATCTAGCTATGGAATGAATTTTAAATTTATGCCAGAATTACAATGGTCATTTGGTTACCCTAGCGCTATTATTTTAATGATCCTATCAGGACTTGCTCCGTACATTTATTTCAAATATAAAAATTGGCTATAAATATTATAAATATAATTGTAGTACATATATAATTTTTTCTAAAAAAATACTAATCTAATTAAGCTTAAATGTTTTGAAATTATGTTCTTACATGTATCCCAGCAAAAAGATACGATAAAAACTCAATACATTTAAATTATTTTATATCCTTTTTCATACAATGAATCTATGAAATCTTTGTAATAATAATTACATTTTATAATTAAAAAGTTACTATATTTAATATTTTGAAAATTCATTCAATAAATTATTATTTATAAATCATATATATAATATATTAATTTTTATTGATATCATGTCATAATATATTGATATAATAATGATTATTTTTTATTATTTTTAATAAAAACAAAGAGAGGTAATAAATGTTTCGCATCGTTGCGTCTGATTTAGATGGTACTTTGCTAACACCGGACCACCGATTAACGTCTTTTACTAAAAAGATTCTAAAATTACTAACTACTCGTAATATTCATTTTGTTTTTGCTACTGGTCGACATCATACAAATGTCATGCAAATACGTGATAATTTGAAAATTAATTCTTATATGATTACTTCTAATGGAGCTAGAATACATAATACCTACGGGAAGTTAATTGCTTCTTACGATTTAGCTACAGAAATTGTGGCTGATTTATTACGAGTAGTACATTATGATTCTCAAATTATTACTAATATCTTTTATAATGATAAGTGGCTGATTAACCGATCAATATCAAAACAAAATTGTTTTTATAACGGATATGAATCTGATTATGATATATATCAGAAAGATACATTGCCCTTGCATGGTGTCTGTAAAGTATACTTCACTAGTAATAATTATAAACGACTGTTGTCTTTAGAAAAGAAATTACATGCGCGTTGGAATCATCGAATCAATATTAGTTTTTCGCTCCCTACATGTCTTGAAGTGATGCCGGAAGGAGTTTCAAAAGGACATGCTTTAGAACAAGTAGTTAAATTACTAGGCTGTCAACTAAAAGATTGTATTTCATTTGGTGACGGAATGAACGATCAAGAAATGCTAAAAATGGCAGGAAAAGGTTGTATAATGAGCAATGCACAGCAAAGATTGAAAGATACCTTGCCATTCTTAGAAATTATTGGCAGCAACAAAGATGATGCAGTACCTCATTATTTACAATGTATGTATCATAATATATGGTCTGATTTGTCATTAACAAATGGTGTTTTAAATTAATATTTTTATTAAAAATATTATGATTTTTAATATTTTTTCATTATTTATTGAATAGTTTGATGAATTTTCTACATGATTTTTTGTGTTCATGTTTATAACTTTTATATATAACGATAGCTCATAACATTGTTTTAAATAATTAATAAAGTACAACTATGATTTTGTTTAATTAATATAACAAACTTTTTAAACAGTTATATTTCAAACAAAACGTTGTATAAAAATAATCATTAATATATATTTTTTTAAAAAATTATAATTTTTGTAATTTCGCTCTAGTAAAATTAATTTGTTGTATTTTAATTGAAATAATAAATAAATGTATAAATTTTTTATACTCAATTTTTAAAAAAATTATTTATGCTAATTAATTTAAGAGAATCTACTAAAAATTAAATTTAAAACATCCAAACATATTTATATAATGAAATAATTTTTCAATTAAGTTATATACATAAATAACTATGTATCCCATCAAGTAACATTTGAGTAGAAATCATTACTAATAATAAACCCATTAACCTCTCCAATGCTCCGATACCCTTATTACCCAATAAACGAGAAAATACATTAGACAACATCAAAATTAACATAGATAATCCCCACGCAATAATTAATGCTAAAATTAAAAAATTGATTTTCTGAGGATATTGATGAGACAATAACAATAACGTTGCTAAAATTGAAGGACCAGCGACTAAAGGAATAGCAAGCGGCACTAAAAAAGGTTCTTCTCCATCTGAAAATCCAGTATTATTTCCTTCTTCTGAAGGAAATATCATTTTTATGGCAATTAAAAACAACACAATACCTCCAGAAATTGAAACTGTTTCTGTGTGTAAATTAAGAAATATTAAAATATGTTCACCAACAAATAAAAATCCTAACATTAATAATAAGGCGATTATCATCTCTCTAATTATTATAATTTGACGTCGTTTTGGTTCTAGATCTTTTAGTATCGACATAAAAATTGGTAAATTTCCAATAGGATCCATAATTAAAAACAATAGAACTGTAGCTGATATCATTTCATTCATTATTATTTTCCTAAAAGTTATTTGTGTTTTATATACACCACGCTTTTTATAAAGTAAATTACAAAATATTATTATAAACGTATTACATCATATTACATATATTTTTGATACTTAATAATGACTGTGAGATTGATAATGAAAAATATTGGGTTTGTTGGTTGGAGAGGAATGGTAGGTTCAGTATTAATGAATCGCATGAAAGAAGAAAATGATTTTAACTATTTTCACTCAATATTTCTTTCGACATCACAAATAGGAGAACATGCTCCAAACATTCAAGCATCACAAGAATTATTATTACAAGACGCTTGTAATATCGATCTGCTTGATTCTTTAGATATTATTATTACGTGTCAAGGCAGCGCATATAGTAAAATTATTTATCCAAAATTAAGAAAAATTGGATGGACAGGATATTGGATTGATAGCGCCTCATTTTTACGAATGAATGATGATGCGATTATTGTTTTGGACCCTGTTAATCAAGTATTGATAAAACAAAGTATAAATAACGGTATTAAAACATTTGTAGGAGGTAATTGTACTGTAAGTTTAATGTTAATGTCTTTAGGTGGATTATTTGCTCATAATTTAATCGAATGGGTTTTTGCCTCTACGTATCAGGCAGCTTCTGGATGTGGAGCACGCGCCATGCGTGAGCTATTAATACAAATGGGCCAAGTGTACAATATAGTAACTGATTTGTTAACGTCCCCTTCAATGGCTATTTTAGATATTGAACATATAATTACTAAATTTAGTAAAACTGATTCCTTGTTAGTAGATTGCTTTAAAGTTCCTTTGATAGGAAACGTCATTCCGTGGATTGGTGATGATATGTATAATGGTCAAACTCAAGAAGAATGGAAAGGTCAAGCAGAAACTAATAAAATCCTCAATACTTCTAAAATTATAACAGTAGACAGTTTATGTGTACGTGTGGGCGCGTTACGTTGTCATAGCCAAGCATTTGTTTTAAAACTTAAAAAAGACATTTGTTTAAAAGAAATAGAAGAATTACTCCAATCTCATAATAAATGGGTAGAAGTTATCTCAAATGATGTTACGCAATCATTAAATAAATTAACTCCTGTTATGGTATCCGGAACACTCAAAATACCCATCGGTCGGTTACGCAAATTGCACGCAGGTAACAAATATATCTCAGCTTTTAGCGTGGGCGATCAGTTACTTTGGGGAGCCGCTGAGCCATTACGCAGGATATTGCGTCAATTACTATAAATTTTATTTGTTCTACAAATAACAGATTTGCAAATATATAATTTAGGAGCATTTCAAATAGAAATGCAATGCTGAAAATTTTAAACAAACTAACTCAATTATACAAAAACTTATGATTACTTTACTAAAAAATCTTTTGGAATAAAAAATAAAATCTCTAATAAAAAGAATGCGTCCCGTGTTGATGTTGAGTCATATCTAGTACCCCTTTTAATTCTGGAAAAAGATTCTTTAAGGTAGTTTCAATTCCTTCTTTTATGGTATAGCTAGCCATTGCACAGCCGTTACATCCGCCATAAAATTTAATAACAGCTAACAGATCTTCAGTAATACGTATTAAAGATACACTGCCTCCGTGTAGCTCTAATTGAGGATTAATCTGAAACTGTAATACATGTCTTACCCGATCCTCCAACGAATCATTATTCATATTGTTTTTTGTATCATTGCATTCTTTAGTAGCATTCGGAGCTTTAATAGTAAGTTGAGAATCTAATTCATTAATCATCACGTCAATTTTTGCGTCTTTAAGGAAAGACACATACACTGAATCTACATGTACAGAAAAAAGATCAAACTCAATGACCACATCACTGGTTTTAAATTCTTCTGGTGGACAAAAACAAACATTACATTTTGCATGAACTGTACCTGGGTTAACCACAAACACTCGTATCTGAGTACCTGGTTTCTTATCCGCTAGCAGTTTAGTAAAATGTTTTTGTGCAATTGGGGTTATATAAATCATACGATATGATACCTAATTATTTTTTAAAAGTACAAATAGTTTATAGTTTTATCGCGTACATGTTGTATAAACTATTTGGAATAACTTATATATATTGTTATATACTTTCGATATATATTATTTATTTCTTTGTATTTTGATAAATAGCCTATACTGTATAGTTACACGTAACTAGTACGCTCTATGTATGTAATTTAAAAAACTATTAACTACATTAATGACGACTTTGATTTATTGTAGCAAATTTATTTCAACATATAAACAATATTTAAGACAATAAAATGAATATAAAATTGACCGTATTATCTAGTACTTAAAAATCTGGTATCTGTTGATGAGAGAATTAACTACTATATTTTGATTTTCAAAACGAATTAACAAAAAATAGTTAAAAACTATATGATACTAAAAAGATGAAAAAATAATATTTTTTATTACACAATTATTAATTCACACGAACCTCAAATTCTGATAAAGGGATATTTACGAATAGTTAATTCACTGATAAATATCTATGATATTTATGTATAGGAAATTACATAGTATTTAAATCATACAAGAAAACACGATGTAAATATTAAATATGCAATCATTTATTTTTCTAAGAAAATAATTAATTTCAATAACATATTTAAAGTACTACCAATCAGATATTAATAACAATTTAAATATACTTAATATTAAATTTTAATTTTTTATCAAAATCCTAGCGACATCTTTCTTTCGTTTTCAAAAAGACTGATTTTATTCATGATAAAAAACTTATAGTTTTAATATTCATCAAAATGATTATTAATCATAATAATTAACATATCAATTCATCATGCATTACATATACATATGTTAGATTTTTCAACGTACTGCATTATTTATTATAAAATACACATAACTTATTATTTTATATATTTAATGAAAGAAATGTATATCTCTCAATTATATGAATATGTATCAATTCAGATTGATAATGAACATTGAAAATTTATGTGATTTTATCTAATCATATGAGTATACATAATAATAATTTAATTATTATGATAAGTATCAATGTAAAATATAAAAAGCCTACAATACCAGTGTTTTTAAAATTAATTCCGTATCTTTGATAAAGAGATAACATTCTATATATTAGACAATAAAATGTTTAAATTATTAATTAAAAATAAATTTATATTTTAAAAAAAATAATGTTCTCTATATAGAATTAAATTAACCTTGTACTTGCCTTTAATGATATTTGTTCATTGTCAAATTTATTCTCCACTATGAGAATAAATAAGTTTCTAAGTTGTATCTGAACAAAGATTTGTATTACAATGATAGTATGTCGTTACATGTTAACAATTAATAGTATTATTGCGATCATTATATTATCATATAATAGATGTACATTTATAAAAATAAGATGATTTTAATGCTTTATATTTTTTGTATCTGTACATTTGTTGATCAGTTGGGTCTTCATATAAAGTGATGAAACGATAAAATGAAGAAATCATTTTCATATAATAATATGTTAAAAAAAAATAATATTTTTTTAATTGGCCCTATGGGGGCTGGGAAAAGTACCATTGGGCGTCAACTAGCAAATCAATTAAATATGGAGTTTTTTGATTCTGATCAAGAAATTGAGACTCGTACCGGAGCAAATATAAGCTGGGTCTTCGACGTAGAAGGAGAAGCGAGATTCCGCGATCGTGAAGAAAAAATTATCGATGAATTAACAAAAAAACAGGGAATTATATTAGCTACCGGAGGTGGTTCTGTTAAATCTCACATAACACGGAATAATCTTTCCGATCGTGGATTCGTGGTATACCTAGAAACAACTATTGAAAAACAATTAATTCGAACGCAACATGATAAAAGGCGTCCATTACTGAGATCCTCATCAGCATCAGGAAATACTCGCGAATTACTACAAGTATTAGCAAAAGAACGTAATCCGTTGTACGAAGAAATTGCAGATATAAGAATTTCTACGGACGAACAAAATGTCAGGGTTGTCGTTAACAAAATTATTATTCTTCGTAAACAAAACAGTGTATAACGTTTGTTATTATAAATTCATCATTTTAATATTAAAAGCTTTTATAATTTTGTTATGGAAAAAATTATCATAAAATTACAAAAAAGAAGCTATCCAATTATTATTGCAGACAAATTGTTTAATGACTTTTTACCCTTTTGGCCATTAAATATTGATGACAAAGTAGTATTAATTACCAATGATCGAGTGGCGCCGATTTATTTAAACATATTACGTAATTTATTGATTAGATCAGGCATTGTTACTGATCAACTAATTTTACCAGATGGTGAACAAAATAAATCTCTAATTACATTAGATACAATATTTACTAAATTGCTGAAAAAAAATTATGATCGCAGTACAATACTTATTGGCCTGGGAGGAGGCGTCATTGGAGATATAACCGGATTTGCAGCCGCCACATACCAACGTGGAATACGTTTTATTCAGGTCCCAACAACATTGCTTGCACAGGTAGATGCATCCATTGGAGGAAAAACTGGAATTAACCATATACTTGGTAAAAACATGATTGGAGCTTTTCATCAACCTATTGCGGTTATTATCAATTTAGATGTCCTGCATACGTTGAGTATGAAAGAGTTTTCTTCTGGATTAGCTGAAATCATTAAGTATGCTATAGCTCTTGACTCTAGTTTTTTTGGATGGTTGGAATCCCATTTAGATGATTTATTAATTTTGCATTTACCATCTTTAATATACTGTATTCGTCGTTGTTGTGAATTAAAAGCATCCATAATTGCAATTGATGAACGTGATCAAGGTATTAGAAGTGTATTAAATCTTGGACATACCTATGGTCATGCTATCGAATCATACCTGGGCTATTCACAATGGTCTCACGGTGAATCTATAGCAGCAGGTATCATGATGGCAGTAAATACTGCATTACGTTTAAATCAGTTTAATTGCAGTGATGCAAAACGCATAAAATTATTATTAACACGAGCAGGTTTACCTGTGCGTGGCCCAAAAGAAATGACATCAAAAAACTATTTAGAGTATATGAAACGCGATAAAAAGTCAATATCAGGACAACTTAACTTAGTTTTGCCTACTTCTATAGGAAACGTAAAAACTGTCTTTAATGTAAACCATGAGTTAGTATCGTCATCCATTGAAGATACTAACAACTAATAACTATATTTAGTGATTAATAAGTATTAAAATTTGATATAGTAGGTGTATGTATTATAATGCCCATGAGAAGATTTTTTTAAAGTACAGTATAATTTAATAAAATTATTACTCAATAGTATTGAGTTAAATTCTTTATTTTAATTATGTTGGGATTTATTATTGCACTATACGATATAGAAAATATAAATAATCTAAATTTGTAGATAATTACTTCAACATACAAATCATATAAAATATAAATCTTTGCTTGAAACAATTCTGTCTTTATAGATTTATGAAAATAAAATATTTTATGTAAAAGATAATAATATAATCTTTCTCAATTTATATTATTATTTGATTTAATTAAATTAAAATGAACTATTTTATAGTATATAATCTTTAATGGAAATTAAATGAAACGTTTCTTAATAGCTCCATCTATTTTGTCAGCTAATTTTGCTAAATTAGGAGAAGATGTTACTAATGTTATATCTGCTGGCGCAGATATTTTACATTTTGATGTTATGGACAATCATTATGTTCCTAATTTGAGCGTAGGATCTATGGTGTTACGGTCATTACGTAGTTACGGGGTTAGTATCCCTATTGATGTGCATTTAATGGCAAAACCAATAGATCGATTAATTTTAGATTTCGCTGCTGTTGGAGCAAATTATATTAGTTTTCATCCAGAAGCAACAGAACATATTGATCGATCATTACAATTGATTAAAGAATACGGATGTAAAGCGGGATTAGTTTTTAACCCTAGCACCACTCTTAATTATTTGGAATATGTAATGGATAAAATTGACCTAATTGTACTAATGTCAGTAAATCCTGGTTTTAGCGGACAATTGTTTATTCCCATGATTTTAAATAAAATACGTCAAACACGTAAATTAATAGACAATACCAACTATAATATTGATTTAGCAGTGGACGGAGGTATTAATATAAAAAACATACATTCAATTTTAAAAGCTGGTGCAACTACGTTTATTATAGGATCAGCTATCTTTGGATCTGAAAATTATTACGAAGTTATACATAATTTTCGATCTGTTTTATCAAATTAATAATGAAAGATATTTAGTATTTTATTTTTAAATAAATAATTAAAGGAATACAATTTATAATTACAATAATTATTTTATTTGAAACAAATGTTATTTACACATATCATTTATTTTTTATAAAATAATGTTGTTTATAGGTTATATAACTTAATATCATACAAACTATATGTTTTTGCTGTGTAAACTTTAAAAGTAATAACATTATAATTTTTATTATAAATACTATGGAATATATCTGTATGAATAAACCAATTTTATTTAGCGGAGCGCAGCCATCAGGTGAACTTACTATTGGTAATTATATCGGAGCGATACGTCAGTGGGTTAAAATGCAACAAGATTATCAATGTATATATTGTATAGTAGATTTACATGCAATTACAAATCAAAATAATTTACATCGATTATATGAAACATCATTAGATACATTAGCTTTATATTTAGCATGTGGTATTGATCCTAATAATAGTATAATATTTATTCAGTCCCATGTTCCAGAGCATTGTCAATTAAATTGGTTATTAAATTGTTATACGTATTTTGGAGAGCTAAATCGTATGACTCAATTCAAAGAAAAATTAATACAACAAAAGGAAAATGTTAATATCGGGTTATTTAACTATCCAGTACTAATGGCATCAGATATTTTGTTATATCAAACTAATTTAGTTCCGGTAGGTTCTGATCAGAAACAACATTTAGAATTAACACGTAACATTGCTGAACGTTTTAATCATACATACGGAACAATTTTCGTTGTTCCAGAAGTATTTATTCCTACATGTGGTTCTCGTATTATGTCCTTGTTAGAACCAAATAAAAAAATGTCTAAATCAGATCGTAGATCTGGTAATATGATTACTCTTTTGGATGATATTAATATGGTATCAAAAAAAATTAAACGTGCTGTTACCGATACCGATCAACCTCCAAGAATTAAATACGATCCTATTAACAAACCAGGTATTTCTAATTTGTTAGAGATTCTTTCCGGAATAAGTGATCAACCTATTACGTATTTAGAAGAAATTTTTAAAGAAAAAACATATTTCCAGTTAAAAAATGAAATTATTAAATCAATATCATCGATGTTGATAAAATTTCAAAATCGTTATTATACTGAACGTTCTAATGAAGATAAATTACGTTATATATTGTGTGTAGGAGCAAAAAAAGCGCAAAAAAAAGCTAATGTCACTTTAAAAAAAGTACATAAAGCAATGGGATTGAGTAATTAATTAAAAATAATTAATTTTTAATTTTATTAAATATAAATAATATTTATGTATAGTAGACACATAAGTAAAAATAAAAATATTATTTAAATTAAAAAATGAATATGTAATAATGACAGTATTTTCATAGGATATTAGTTATTGAATTAATTATACTTATTACAGCATAATAAATTAATCATCCGCACTAATTTATGATTTTAAATACATAAAAAATGTAATATGTAAATTACAATTGCGTTTAATTGATATTATTTATATGTAAAATAAATTATATCTTTATGTTCTTTCCGTAAATACAATTGATTATTAATCAGATTAATTTGAAACTATGTTCTATAAAAATTTTGAGTGCATGATAAAATTAATCTAACTACAATGAACAAAATTCTTATTATTGATAATTATGATTCTTTCACTTGGAATCTTTATCAATACTTTAGAGAGATGGGTGCTGTTGTGGAAGTTAGAAGAAACGATGCTTTAAATATTATAGATATTGAGCAATTATCTCCTGAACGTTTAGTCATTTCCCCTGGACCTAGTACACCAGACAATGCAGGTATTTCTTTAGATGCAATCTATTATTTTCATAAAAGAATACCTATTCTTGGGGTATGTCTTGGACATCAAGCTATAGCTCAGTTTTTCGGAGCTAAGTTAAAATATGCACAAAAAGTCATGCACGGTAAAATTTCTCTGATCCATCACAACGGAAGCGGAATATTTACTGAAGTAACACAACCTTTAAATGTAGTTCGGTATCATTCTTTAGTAATAGATTCGAACACTATGCCATCATGTTTAGAAATCACTGCATGGAGCACATGCAATGATAAATATACTGAAATAATGGGTATTCGTCATCGTAACCTGCTTATAGAGGGCGTGCAATTTCATCCAGAAAGTATATTAAGCGAACAAGGACATCAAATTCTAGGCAATTTTATGAAGTATTAACTTAAAATTTATCAAATTTGTTGCAGTTCTAGCACTGAAAAGTGATTATTTCTTATTTCTGGTAATTATTAAATTATGATTTTAATACTCCAAAAAAATATATTCAAGGATGCATCTTAATGGCTGAATGATTATTTTATACATTCATCTTATTTTTTTAAAATAAGATGAATGTATAACTCCAATGTTAAAATTTAGTGTAATTCACTTACATGAAATATGTAGAATTTTTCTTCATTTTAAATTGAATTTAATTATGTATTTTTGAATATTTTTTATAATTAGTTTATTTATAAAATTTAAAATTAGTTATACATTCCTTTATTAATAACAAATATAAAACTAAATTATTGTACCTAATGTAGGGATAACAGTAATTTTACTAGTAATATTAAATATTTTAAATATATATATAAATTTATAGGTGCATTGATCTTGAAATATATTTTATGTTCATAAAAACTTATGAACTCAATTTTCAGGAACTACGCTGATTACAGAAATTATATAAAATATATATATCTAAATTAAAAACTGTAAACAGCCAAATTATAAATTCTTTAATTCTTAATAATATGATCGTACCGTTCAATACTTAATTATAAACTGATGCTAAAGTAATATGCGATTTTTAATTTCAAAATACCCCAGAATATAATTAAATGATTAAAATTAAAACATTTCTAGTGATTCTTCATGTGTATAAAAATACTTACATTAATAATTTTTATTAATATGTATTTTTAAAAATTTCAACTTCAAAGTTATAAAACATATAAATTATATGTATTTATTCATATGTCAATATCATATATTGATATGATCAAATCTCAAAAATCTTTCAATGTTTTCATTGATTCCCATCATAAACTAAGAACTTTTAATAAATCTAAATTTATTAAAATCATCGATGTGAGATGCTTATATCAGTTTATAGAACCTATTACATAAACATTTATGTGTTTAGACATATATATATTTATTATAAATGTATATACTCAAAAAATTAATGGTTATACAGGATATCGTAATCATATGTAATAAAAGAGTTATCTTATAAAAAGGTGTAAAATATGAAAACATTTTTTGTTAAATTCATTTTATTCATTTCTATTATTTCTCTTGCTCTTACCGGTATTATTTGTTAAAATGATAAAATTGAAGAAGGGGAAATGTAGGAAACAATTTATACTAAAGTTTCCGATTTTTATAATTGAAATGCATAAAATCGAAAATGCATTTCAATTATATTGGCTGAAAATTTGACTAATCGAGAGTTTATGATATCAAAAAAAGTTTACAGAAATATAATTTATTAAAAATATATTATTGCTATAATAAAATATTTATTGTATTTTTTTTAGAAAAATAAAAAGGTTTAAACATAATATAGTATTTGATACTACTCCTATTTTAAAAAAGGATACAACATTATAATAAAATGTTATATATACTCCGATATAATGCGGTAAAAGTTAATGGTGTTGTGCTTTTCAAAAAAATCGTTTTTTATTTGCAGCAAATAATGAAAATTTATTAAAATACTTATTTTATTGAGAATTCATTTAAAAGAAAAATGTATTAAATTGTTTTTAATTAATAAGGTGTGTGTTTTTACTTCGAACTTAGTAGATAAATATACCGCTTCTGTTATAATTTTATTGACCTTACAATTTAATAATAACAAGATCGTTGTCTGTTATTAAAGTTGAGAGAGATAACAACAAATAGTATATTTTTGTAATATGGTCTTATCAGAAAAAATGGAGATTTTAATAATGACAACAATCAATCAACTTGTTCGTAATGCACGTCCAACAAAAACTTTTAAAAGTAATGTACCCGCTTTAGGAGCCTGCCCACAAAAAAGAGGAGTGTGCGTGCGTGTATACACTACTACCCCAAAGAAACCAAATTCTGCATTACGAAAAGTATGCCGTGTTCGTTTAACTAATGGCTTGGAAGTGACTTCTTATATCGGTGGGGAAGGTCATAATTTACAGGAGCATGCTTCAATTCTGATTCGAGGGGGACGGGTTAAAGATCTTCCAGGTGTTCGGTATCATGTTGTTCGTGGTGCTCTCGATTGCGCAGGTGTGCATTCACGTAAGAAAAGTCGTTCCAAATATGGAACAAAACAACCAAAATCATAGCCCAAAATATCAGGTTTCTTTTTTATTTTTTAATTTAAAGTAAATTTTAAAAAAAGACAATCAAGGTTCAGGTAGTTGAAATGTAATAATTTTTTATTTATGATTTTCCTTTGAAAGAAAATATCTATTAGTCAAATAGGAATTATAATTAATGCCACGCCGTCGCATCGTTACGAAACGCAATATTCTTCCAGATCCAATATTTGGATCTGATCTTTTGGCAAAGTTTATCAATATATTGATGTTAAATGGGAAAAAATCTACTGCAGAGTCAATAGTGTACTCTGCCTTAGATAGTTTATTCAGACGATCTAATAAAAATTGTTTAGAAGCATTCGAAATAGCTTTAAATAATGTGCGCCCAGTTGTAGAAGTAAAATCTAGACGGGTTGGCGGCTCTACTTATCAGGTACCAGTAGAAGTTCGTCTCGTACGTAGAAATACTTTAGCGATGCGGTGGATTATTGAAGCTGCTCGTAAAAGAAATGATAAATCTATGGAATTACGTTTAGCGAGTGAACTTTTAGATGCTATAGAGGGTAAAGGTCACGCTGTTAAAAAACGTGAAGAAATACATCGTATCGCAGAATCTAATAAAGCTTTTGCCCATTATCGTTGGTAATAAAATTTTTTGAATGAACATCATCTGATTTTTTCAAACATATTTAGGTGTTGCTTAAAATAATAATCTATCAAATACAGCAACATTTTTCGTTAAATTATAAAAATATTATTGAGGATATTAATGACTCGTGTAACACCGATCGTACGGTACCGTAACATTGGTATAAGCGCACATATTGACGCTGGAAAAACTACTACCACTGAACGAATTTTGTTTTATACAGGTGTAAATCATAAAATTGGAGAAGTTCATACTGGTTCTGCAACTATGGATTGGATGGAGCAAGAACAAGAACGGGGAATCACAATTACTTCTGCAGCTACTACCTGTTTTTGGTCAGGAATGGCCAATCAATTTGATTCACACCGTATTAATATTATAGATACTCCTGGGCATGTAGATTTCACTATTGAAGTAGAACGCTCTATGCGCATACTTGACGGGGTAGTAATGGTCTATTGTGCTGTAGGAGGCGTGCAACCTCAATCTGAGACAGTATGGCGCCAAGCAAATAAGTATAAAGTACCACGTATTGCATTTATAAATAAAATGGATCGAGTAGGCGCAGATTATCTACGAGTTGTAGAACAGTTAAAAACTAGATTATTTGCTAATCCTGTACCTATTCAATTAGCTGTAGGCTCAGAAGATAAATTTACCGGAATTATTGATTTGATCAAAATGAAAGCTATTCACTGGAACGAATTAGATCAAGGCGTTACTTTTAGTTATAGTGAAATACCTGACAATTTAACAGATTTATCAGGTATTTGGCGCAAGCATTTAATAGAGTCTGCTGTTGAGGCATCTGAAGAATTAATGGACAAATATTTATCTAATAGTGATCAGTTGACAGAACAAGAAATTAAACAAGCGTTACGTCAAAGAGTATTAAGTAATGAAATAGTATTGGTAACGTGCGGATCTGCTTTTAAAAATAAAGGGGTACAAGCGATGTTAGATGCTGTTGTGGAGTATTTACCATCTCCAAGTGACGTGACATCCATCACAGGTGTGCTGAAAGATGGATCTACGCGAGTTAATCGTCATGCTAACGACAATGAGCCGTTTTCAGCGTTAGCATTTAAAATAGCTACTGATCCATTTGTAGGAAACTTAACTTTTTTTCGAGTTTATTCAGGCGTCGTAAGCTCCGGAGATAGCGTTTTAAATCCTATAAAAGAAAAACGTGAGCGATTCGGTCGAATAGTGCAAATGCATGCAAATAAACGAGAAGAAATAAAATCTGTTCATGCGGGTGATATTGCTGCAGCTATTGGTTTAAAAGATGTTGATACTGGAGATACTTTATGCGCCCCATCTTCCCCAATTATATTAGAACGTATGGAATTTCCAGAACCCGTGATTTCTGTGATGGTTGAAGCTAAAACTAAATCAGATCAAGAAAAAATGGGTTTTGCTTTAAATCGTCTAGCTCAAGAAGATCCATCATTTCGTGTATGGATTGATAAAGACTCTGGACAAACTATCATTGCTGGAATGGGTGAATTGCATTTAGAAATTCTTGTAGAACGTATGAGAAGAGAATTCAATGTTGAAGCTAATGTAGGTAAACCTCAAGTTGCTTATCGCGAAACTATTCGTACTAGCGTAAAACAAGAGGGTAAATTTATTCGTCAATCAGGGGGCCGAGGTCAATTTGGACACGTTTGGTTACGCATTGAACCTATGCCTGCACGTGAAGAAGGTTATAAATTTTTAAATGAAATTGTAGGAGGAGCTGTACCCAAGGAATATATACCTGCTGTAGATAAAGGTGTACGGGAACAAATAAGTAATGGTATTCTTGCTGGATATCCAATTGTAGATGTTTGTGTAACTATTTTTGATGGTTCTTATCACGAGGTTGATTCTTCAGAAATAGCATTTAAAATAGCAGGATCTATAGCATTTAAAGAAGGATTCATGAAAGCTCATCCTGTATTATTAGAACCTATTATGAATGTAGAAATTGAAACACCTGAAGATTATATGGGAGATGTTATTGCAGATTTAAATCGTCGAAGAGGCATAATCAGTGGATTAGAAAATTCTACAATTAGTGGAAAGATAATTTGTGCTCAAGTTCCTTTATCTGAAATGTTTGGTTATGCTACTGGTTTACGTTCACAAACTCAAGGACGCGCTTCTTATTCTATGGAGTTTTTAAAATATAACGAAGTACCTAATAGTATAGCGCAAATTATCATAAATTCTCGTCAAATTAAGCAATAATAGGTAATATTTAGGTTCAATTATTTTTGAAAAACCATAAAAAGACCTAAGGAGTTTAAAGGTGTCCAAAGAAAAATTTAAACGTATAAAGCCACATATTAATGTAGGTACTATTGGCCATGTAGATCACGGAAAAACTACTTTAACTGCCGCTATAACCACTGTTTTATCCAAAAAATATGGTGGTTACGCACGTGCTTTTGATCAAATTGACAATGCTCCAGAAGAAAAAGCACGAGGAATTACTATAAATACTTCTCATGTTGAATACGATACTGCATATCGGCATTATGCGCATGTCGACTGTCCTGGACATGCCGATTATATAAAAAACATGATAACTGGAGCTGCGCAAATGGATGGTGCAATTTTAGTAGTAGCCGCTACTGATGGGCCGATGCCGCAAACCCGTGAACATATTTTATTAGCTAGACAAGTAGGAGTACCTCACATCATTGTATTCATGAATAAATGCGACATGGTAAATGATGAAGAATTATTAGAATTGGTTGAAATGGAAATGCGAGAATTACTATCTCAATACGATTTTCCAGGAGATAATACGCCAATCATTCGAGGATCTGCTTTAAAAGCATTAGAAAATGATGAAATATGGTCTAATAAAATTTTAGAATTATCGGATGTACTGGATAATTATATCCCAGAGCCTAAACGTGTTGTAGATCAACCATTTTTACTACCCATTGAAGATGTATTTTCTATTTCTGGACGAGGTACGGTTGTAACAGGTCGTATTGAACGTGGTGTTATCAGAGTAGGAGAAGAAATAGAAATTGTTGGTATAAAAGATACAATAAAAACCACATGTACCGGAGTAGAAATGTTTAGAAAATTATTAGACGAAGGACGTGCTGGAGAAAATGTTGGTGTTTTATTACGTGGCACTAAACGAGATGAAGTAGAGCGCGGTCAAGTATTATCGAAACCTGGGTATATCAAGCCACATTCTCATTTTGAATCAGAAGTGTACATTTTAAATAAAGATGAAGGAGGAAGGCATACTCCTTTTTTCAAAGGGTATCGTCCTCAATTTTATTTTCGCACTACAGATATCACTGGCACCATTGAATTACCAGAAGGAGCAGATATGGTGATGCCTGGCGATAATATTAGAATGATCGTTCATTTAATTGCCCCAATAGCTATGGATGACGGTCTTAGATTTGCTATTAGAGAGGGGGGTCGTACTATAGGCGCTGGTATTGTATCTAAAATTATATCCTAATCACATAAATCAATAGATATAATTTTTTAATCATATGATAGGTATGTAAAGAATGAAAGTAAAAAAAAAATGTATGTATTAGAAATAATTAAATGGATTAGCATTATAGGATTGATCGCAACATCTATTGTTGGAAATTATTTATGTTGCAATTATAGCGTTTTAGCGAGAAGTATGGTAATTCTCATTATTGTGGCTACTGCTATGTACATTGCGTCAACTACTAAAATAGGAAAACTAATAATTATATTTGGAAACGAATCACGTACTGAGTGTCGAAAAGTAGTGTGGCCTACTTATCAAGATGGACTCAACACTACTTTAATCGTGACAGGAGTAACAATAATTATGTCGTTATTATTATGGGGATTAGATACTATTTTAGTTCATGTGATATCATTTGGGCTAAGGTTGTAATATGACTGTCACATCAAAGAAACGTTGGTATGTTATTCAAGCATTTTCTGGATTTGAAAATCGTGTAGCTCATTCTTTGCGTGAGCATATTAAACTGCACAATATGGATACGATGTTCGGTGAAATCATGGTCCCAACAGAAGAAGTAGTCGAAATGCGATCTGGACAACGCAGAAAAAGCGAGCGTAAATTTTTTCCTGGTTATGTATTGGTGCAGATGATAATGAATGATTCTAGTTGGCATTTAGTAAAAAGTGTTCCGCGTGTTATGGGTTTTGTTGGAGGAACATGCGATAAACCTGCTCCTATTGGGGATAAAGAGATTAATGATATTATGCATCGGTTGCAACAAATAGGTGATAAACCTCGTCCTAAAACATTATTTGAACCTGGTGAGCTTATTCGAGTCAGTGATGGGCCTTTTTCTGACTTTAATGCTGTAGTAGAAGAAGTAGATTATGAAAAAAATCGTCTAAAGGTATCAGTTTCTATTTTTGGGCGAGCCACTCCGGTAGAATTAGATTTTTCACAAGTTGAAAAATCTTAATGTAAAATTAATATATAAAAATATATATTTAACTGGTACGGAAAAAGGTAATCATTATTTTGTAGTTATTGTTAGCGTGAACCAATCAAAATAAATACCAGAAATATTATTAGCTAGGACAATGAATATGGTAATAAAAAAAATAAAAGCGTATATTAAACTTCAAATTTCTGCTGGAGCTGCTAATCCCAGTCCTCCCATTGGACCTGCTTTGGGACAACAGGGTGTTAATATCATAGAATTTTGTAAAGCATTTAATGAAAATACCGCCCAACTTGAAACAGGATTACCCATCCCGGTTGTCATCACTGTTTATAGTGATCGTTCTTTTTCATTTATTACTAAAACTCCTCCTGCTTCAATATTATTGAAAAAAGCAGCAAATATTCAATCTGGATCTGAAAAACCAAATATAATAAATGTTGGTAAAATATCGAGCGCTCAAATTTATGAGATCGC
The DNA here is from genome assembly GCF_000331065.1 of Candidatus Blochmanniella chromaiodes str. 640. Classification (NCBI taxonomy): domain Bacteria; kingdom Pseudomonadati; phylum Pseudomonadota; class Gammaproteobacteria; order Enterobacterales; family Enterobacteriaceae; genus Candidatus Blochmanniella; species Candidatus Blochmanniella chromaiodes. Next base: position 698,968 of record NC_020075.1, on the reverse strand, counting down.
AAAAATTAAAGCTGTTGATATGACAGGAGCTAATATAGAATCAATATCACGTTCTATTATAGGTACAGCTCGTTCTATAGGACTTAAAGTGGAAGATAATTGATATGACGGGTAAATTAAGCAAAAGAATGCGTATGATGCGAGATTGTGCAGATACATCTATACAGTATCACGTATTAGATGGATTAGAATTATTAAAAAAAATGGCAAGCGCTAAATTTGTTGAAAGTGTTGATACCGCTATTAATTTAGGTATTGATGCGCGTAAATCCGATCAAAATATACGTAATAATGTGATTCTACCACATGGTATTGGTCGTGATATTCATGTTGCTGTTTTTACTCAAGGTGACAATATAGTGTTAGCTAAAAATGCGGGAGCTGATTTGGTTGGATTAGAAGATTTATATGATCAAATAAAAAATAAGAATTATCGACCAGATGTAGTGATTGCATCCCCTGATGTTATGAATGTAGTAAGTAAATTAGGTCCTATTTTGGGGCCAAGAGGATTAATGCCTAATCTTAAAATGGGTACTGTATCTCATGATATAGCAGAATCAGTGAAAAATGTTAAATCAGGGCAAATACGTTATAAAAATGATAAGAGTGGTATTATTCATTCTACTATTGGAAAAATTAATTTTGATCTTATACAACTTAAAGAAAATTTAGAAGCGTTAATAGTATCTTTAAAACAAGCTAAACCGATTCTATATAAAGGAACATACATTAAAAAAGTAACTATTTCCACTACTATGGGTAGATCTATATCTGTTGATCGAAATAGTTTATGTGTTGTAATTAATTAATATTGATTATTTTTATTAATAAGATTCTTTACATGATCTTCAAATTGATCTAGAATCTTCTTGGAGTGGTGTGTTCCTTGTATTTATATAAATTGCATATTGAGATAAATTTGTGATTTTTGAGTAAAATAACAATAATAACTGCATTCATATACATGAATGCAGTTATTAACTATAACAAATTTAAATTAATTTATGTTTGTTGTCTGTCTAATATGAATACAGGCGATTAAAATTAATTGAAGTTTTTTATATTTAACATGAATAAATTAGTTTATGATCATGCATAGAAGTTTATGATTGGTGCATTCGTGTATCAATATATATTGGGCTATAGCGCGGTGTTATTAATGGCATTAAACCTTCAAAAAAAAGAAGCGATTATCTGCAAAATTCATGAAACAGCTACGAGAGCTGTATCTGTTGTAGTAGCAACTTTAGACAGTATTGCTGTTAATGAAGTAACCAAATTGAGAAAGGAAGCACGTGATATTGGTGTAAGCATACATGTCATTCGTAATACACTCATGCGAAAAGTAATCGTAAACACACCTTTAGCGTGTTTACGAGAAATTTTAACAGGACAAAATATTGTTGCATTTTCTATGAACCAACCCCGTGATTCCGCGCGAATTTTTGTAAAATTTACTAAAAATCATGAACCTTTTAAAATAAAAGGTGCAGTTTTTGAAGGAAAATTTATTCCTGCGTCTAAAATAAATCTCTTGTCTGATTTACCTAATCATAAAGAAGCTATTTTTAGATTAATAACAATTATGAAAACAAGTAGCATAGGAAGTTTAATACACATTTTACATATATTATCTAATCAAAAAAATAAATTATAGTTTAGTAAAAATGTTGTATTTATTTTGAATAAATAGTAATTTGATTATGTAATATTTTTTAATATTTTATATTTTTGGGAATTTTTATGTCTCTTACAAAAGAACAAATTTTAGATGCTATTTCTAATATGTCTGTTATGGATATAGTTCGGTTAACTTCTATGATGGAAGAAAAATTTGGGGTCTCCACTGCTTCACTGACTACTGTTGAACCTGATACATCAGAGGCAATCGTAGAAGAGCAAACTGAATTTAATGTTTTTTTAACTGCTGTTGGTAATAACAAAATTCCTGTCATTAAAACTGTGCGCAGTATCACTGGTTTAGGGTTAAAAGAAGCTAAAGAATTAGTGGAATCTGCTCCTGTCATTTTGAAAGAATCAATAAACAAAGATGACGCTGAAACCTTAAAAAAAACTCTAGAAACAGTAGGCGCATCTGTCGAAATTAAATAAAGATAAATCAAACAATTTATTATTGATTCGTTGTCTGTAGGATTTTATACCATTTGTATGGAAGTGATATTGAATATTTAACAAGTAATAGAATTATGGTACTTCTAAATTCTATATGCATTTAAAAAATAAAAGCACATAAATACTGTATGTGTCTAAATCTAAAATAGATATAGAAATGTATAACTATATTATATAGCAGCTAACTTATTTCTTTGAAAAAACAATCGCCCATATTAACTATCGAGGGACTTTATGGTGTATTCTTATACTGAAAAGAAACGTATTCGTAAAGATTTTGGAAAACGCCCTCAGGTTTTGGATATTCCATATCTTCTTTCTATTCAGATTGATTCTTTTCAAAAATTTATTAAACAAGATCCAGAGGAACCATGTGGACTAGAAGCAGCTTTTAGATCTGTTTTTCCAATTAAAAGCTATAATGGCAACGCTGAATTACAATACATCAAATATCAATTAGGAGAACCAACGTTTGATGTGAAAGAATGTCAGACACGTGGTGCTACCTTTTCTGCGCCGTTACGTGTACGCCTATGTTTAATTATTTATGAACGAGAGGGATTAAATAACATAATAAAAAATACCAAAGAACAAGAAGTATATATGGGTGAAATTCCTCTCATGACTAATAACGGTACTTTTATTATCAATGGTATTGAACGGGTTATTGTATCTCAATTACATAGAAGTCCCGGTGTGTTTTTTGATAGCGATAAAGGCAAAACACATTCATCCGGAAAAGTATTATATAATGCACGTATTATTCCATATCGTGGATCTTGGTTAGATTTTGAATTCGATTTAAAAGATAATTTATTTGTTCGAATTGATCGACGACGTAAGTTACCAGTAACAGTAATATTGCGTGCTTTAAATTATACTACCGATCAAATTTTAAATATATTCTTTAACAAAGTAATATACGAAATTCAGAATAATACATTATATATGCATTTAATCCCTGAAAGATTACGCGGTGAAACAGCATCTTTTGATATTGCTGTTAATGGTGTTATATATGTAAAAAAAGGACGTCGTATTGCAGCTAAACACATTCGTCAATTAAAAAAGGATAAAATTTCAAAAATTGAAGTACCCATGGATTATATAATTGGTAAAGTTGTTATAAAAGACTATTTCGATAAGAATACGAATATACCTATTGTTACAGCTAATACAGAAATATCTTCTGACATATTGCATAACTTAATTCGATCAGGATATGAATCCATAGAAACATTATTCAGTAATGATTTAGATTACGGTAATTACATCTCTGAAACTTTGCGTATTGATGCAACTACAAATAAATTTGACGCATTAGTAGAAATTTATCGTGTAATGCGTCCAGGGGAACCCCCTACTAAAGAAGCTGCCGAATATTTATTTGAAAATTTATTTTTTTCAGAAGAACGTTATGACTTGTCTTCTGTAGGAAGAATGAAATTCAATCGGTCATTACAACGAGTACAAATAGAAGATTTAGGAACATTAAAAAAGGATGATATTGTTGATGTAATAAAAAAATTGATTGATATTAGAAACGGTAAAGGAGAAGTAGATGATATCGATCATTTGGGAAATCGACGTATTCGTTCTGTAGGTGAAATGGCAGAAAATCAATTTAGAATTGGATTAGTTAGAGTAGAACGCGCGGTAAAAGAACGCTTATCTTTAGGTGATTTAGATGTGTTAACTCCTCAAGACCTGATTAATGCTAAACCAATTTCAGCTGCAGTAAGAGAATTTTTTACTTCTAGCCAATTATCTCAGTTTATGGATCAAAATAATCCATTATCAGAAATTACTCATAAACGTCGCATATCTGCTTTAGGACCGGGAGGTCTAACTCGAGAACGTGCGGGATTTGAAGTACGTGATGTCCATCCTACACATTATGGTAGAGTCTGCCCAATCGAAACTCCAGAAGGGCCAAATATAGGTTTAATTAATTCATTATCTGTATATGCTCGAGCTAATAAGTATGGATTTTTAGAAACTCCATACCGAAAAGTCCAAAATGGCATTGTTAGTAATGACATTCATTACTTATCTGCAATTGAAGAAGGTGATTTCGTTATTGCTCAAGCAAATACAAACTTAAATTCAATAGGTGAATTTATTGACGATCTGGTAACTTGCAGAAATAAAGGTGAATCTGGTCTTTTTAAAAAAGACCAAGTTGATTACATGGATGTATCTACACAACAAATAGTTTCAGTTGCTGCTTCATTAATCCCTTTTCTTGAGCACGATGATGCTAATCGTGCTCTTATGGGCGCAAACATGCAACGCCAAGCCGTTCCTGTTTTATGTAGTGAAAAACCATTAGTAGGAACTGGAATGGAACGCGCAGTAGCTATAGATTCTGGTGTTGCCGTAGTAGCTAAACGCGGCGGCGTCATTAAATATGTAGATGCATCACGTATTGTAATACATGTTAACAAGAATGAAACGCATACTGAAGAATCAGGAATTGATATCTATCAATTAACAAAATATATTCGATCTAACCAAAATACTTGCATTAATCAACGTCCTTGCGTGTCTTTAGGAGAACTAGTAGAACATGGAGATGTTATAGCAGATGGTCCATCTACTGATTTAGGAGAATTAGCTTTAGGTCAAAATATGCGAATTGCATTTATGCCTTGGAATGGATATAATTTTGAAGATTCGATGTTGGTCTCGGAACGTGTAGTGCAAGAAGATAAATTTACAAGTATACATATTCAAGAGTTAACTTGTGTATCTCGTGATACTAAATTAGGACCTGAAGAAATTACGGCTGATATTCCAAATGTAGGAGAGACAGCTTTATCTAAATTAGATGAATCTGGAATTATCTATATTGGCGCAGAAGTAATAGGAGGAGATATCCTTGTCGGGAAAGTTACACCCAAAGGAGAAACTCAATTAACACCAGAAGAGAAATTATTGCGTGCTATTTTTGGTGAAAAAGCATCCGATGTAAAAGATTCATCTTTACGTGTTCCCAACGGGGTTTGTGGTACTGTAATTGATGTACAAATATTTACTAGAGATGGTATTAATAAAGATAAACGTTCATTAATAATTGAATCCGAGAAATTAAAACAGGTTAAGAAAAATTTAAGTGAAGAATTACAAATTTTTGAATCAGCTTTATTTGATCGTGTCTGCGATGTATTAATGACCAGTGGAATTGATAAAAAGAAATTGTTTGAAACTAGCCGCAATGCTTGGTTAGATCTGGTGTTATCAGATCCAGAAAAACAATATCAATTATCTCAATTAACTAAACAATATTTTGATTTAAAACGCATGTTTGAAAAAAAATTAGAAATTCAACATCGTAAAATCACTCAAGGAGATGAATTAGCTCCCGGTATTTTAAAAATAGTTAAAGTATATTTAGCTGTAAAACGTCAGATACAACCTGGCGACAAAATGGCAGGAAGACATGGAAATAAAGGAGTAATCTCTAAAATTAACCCCATTGAAGATATGCCATATGATCAACATGGAATACCGGTAGATATCGTACTCAATCCTCTTGGAGTACCATCTCGAATGAATATTGGTCAAATTTTAGAAACACATCTTGGTATGGCGGCAAAAGGTATCGGAGATAAAATAAACTTTATGTTGCAACAACATAAAGAAGCAAATCAATTAAGAAGATTTATGCAGCAAGCGTATAATTTAGGAGAAGGATCGCGTCAACACATCAATCTTAATTCATTTTCAGATATAGAAATATTAAAATTAGCTAAAAATTTAAAAAAAGGCATGCCGATTGCTACTCCAGTATTCGATGGGGCTACAGAAAAAGAAATTAAAGATCTTTTAAAATTATCTGGATTACCTAGTTCTGGTCAGATTACATTATTTGATGGGTGCACAGGAGAAGCATTCGAGAGACAAGTTACTGTGGGCTATATGTACATGTTAAAACTAAATCATTTGGTAGACGATAAAATGCATGCACGTTCTACTGGTTCTTATAGTTTAGTAACCCAACAACCACTGGGTGGGAAAGCTCAGTTTGGAGGTCAACGTTTTGGAGAAATGGAAGTTTGGGCATTAGAAGCTTATGGAGCATCATATACTTTACAAGAAATGTTAACTGTAAAATCAGATGATGTAAATGGACGTACTAAAATGTATAAAAATATTGTTGATGGCAATCATATGATGGAACCGGGAATGCCTGAGTCTTTTAATGTTTTATTAAAAGAAATTCGTTCTTTAGCAATTAATATTGAACTAGAAGATTAATATTTTTAATTAATCTCTATATAAACATATTTTATAAAGCATATAGTACTTATGTGTTCAAAGGTATAACTTTAATAAAGGCTCATCTGTGAAAGATTTACTTAGATTTTTTAAGATACAACATACTCAAATAGAAGAATTTAATGCAATCAAAATTGCACTTGCTTCTCCAGATATGATTAGATCCTGGTCTTTTGGCGAAGTAAAAAAACCAGAGACTATTAATTACCGTACTTTTAAACCTGAACGAGATGGTTTATTTTGTGCACGCATTTTTGGGCCTATTAAAGATTATGAATGCTTATGCGGAAAATATAAGCGTCTAAAACATCGCGGGGTAGTTTGTGAAAAATGTGGAGTAGAAGTAACACAAAGCAAAGTACGACGTGAACGCATGGGACATATCGAATTGGCTTCTCCTACTGCTCATATTTGGTTTCTAAAATCATTACCCTCGCGTATTGGCTTGTTATTAGATATGCCATTACGTGATATAGAACGCGTTCTATATTTCGAATCCTATGTAGTAGTTGAAAGCGGCATGACTAGTCTCGAATGTCGTCAGGTCTTAACTGAAGAGGAATATTTAGATGCATTAGAAGAGTTTGGAGATGAATTTGAAGCTAAAATGGGGGCTGAAGCCATTCAAATTTTATTGAGAAATACAAATTTAAAAAATGAATGCGAATACTTACGAGAAATATTAGAAGATAGTCATTCTGAAACTAAACGAAAAAAAATAACGAAACGTATCAAATTAATTGAAGCATTTATATATTCTGAAAATAAACCTGAATGGATGGTTTTAAATGTGTTGCCAGTACTACCTCCTGATTTAAGACCATTAGTTCCATTAGACGGAGGACGTTTTGCTACTTCTGATTTAAATGATTTATACCGTCGTGTTATTAATAGAAACAATAGATTAAAACGATTATTAGATTTAGCTGCTCCAGAAATCATAGTACGTAATGAAAAAAGAATGTTACAAGAAGCAGTAGATGCATTGCTAGATAACGGACGTAGAGGACGTGCCATTACTGGTTCTAACAAACGTCCTTTGAAATCTTTAGCTGACATGATTAAAGGTAAACAAGGTAGATTTCGTCAGAATCTTTTAGGGAAACGTGTTGATTATTCTGGTCGCTCAGTAATCACTGTTGGACCCTACTTAAAATTACATCAATGTGGATTACCAAAAAAAATGGCTTTAGAATTATTTAAGCCATTTATTTATGGAAAATTAGAATTGCAAGGTTTTGCTAGTACTATTAAAGCGGCTAAAAAAATGGTGGATCGAGAAGAAGCTGTAGTATGGGATATTCTCGATAACGTAATTCGAGAGCATCCAGTAATGTTAAATCGTGCCCCTACATTACATAGGTTAGGAATTCAAGCTTTTGAACCAGTATTAATAGAAGGAAAAGCTATTCAATTACATCCATTAGTCTGTGCTGCCTATAATGCGGATTTTGACGGTGATCAAATGGCAGTACACGTTCCATTAACACTAGAAGCTCAATTAGAAGCTAGAGCTTTAATGATGTCTACTAATAATATTTTATCTCCTGCTAATGGAGAACCTATTATTGTTCCATCACAGGACGTAGTATTAGGTTTGTATTATATGACTCGTGAACGTTCAAATGCTAAAGGTGAAGGAATGGTATTAACTGGCTCAAAAGAAGCAGAATGTCTTTATCGTTTAGGCTTAGCTGATCTACATGCTCGTATTAAGATACGTATTACCGAATATGAATATGATAAAAACGGAGAATGGTCAAAAAAAACAAATCTTGTCAATAGTACAATAGGACGCTCTATATTGTGGATGATTGTTCCTAAAGGATTACCATTTATATTGGTCAATCAAGTGTTAGGCAAGAAAGCTATATCCACAATGTTAAATAATTGTTATCGTTTGCTAGGCATGAAAGCTACTGTAATCTTAGCTGATCAAATTATGTATACTGGGTTTGCATATGCTGCTCGTTCTGGAGCTTCTGTTGGTATTGATGACATGATGATTCCTTCGAAAAAAGCGGATATAATCGATGAAGCGGAATCTGAAGTGATAGAAATACAAGAACAATTTCAAACTGGATTAGTGACAGCAGGAGAACGTTATAACAAGGTTATTGATATTTGGGCTGCAGCTAATGAACGTGTTGCGCAAGCAATGATGGATAATTTAGCTACTGAGACTGTGATGAATCGTAATGGACAACTAGAAAATCAAGCTTCATTTAATAATATTTTTATGATGGCAGATTCTGGGGCTCGCGGATCAGCGGCACAAATTCGTCAACTTGCCGGAATGCGTGGTTTAATGGCAAAGCCGGATGGATCAATTATTGAAACACCTATCACTGCAAATTTTCGAGAAGGATTAAATGTATTACAGTATTTTATTTCTACACATGGAGCACGTAAAGGATTAGCTGATACTGCTTTAAAAACAGCTAATTCTGGTTATTTAACTCGTCGTTTAGTAGATGTTGCTCAAGATTTAGTAATCACTCAAGACGATTGTGATACATTTTCTGGCATTGTAATGAGTCCTGTTATTGAAGGAGGAGATGTAAAAGAACCGCTACGAGAGCGTGTATTGGGTCGAGTTTTAGCAGAAGACATTCTAGAATCCAATGCGGATACAGATGGTAAAGTACTGATTGTACGCAATACTTTATTAGACGAGTATTGGTGTGATGTTTTAGATGAACATTCTATTGATACTGTCAAAGTGCGATCTGTTGTGACTTGTGATACTGATTTTGGCGTTTGTTCAAAATGTTATGGTCGAGATTTAGCTCGAGGTCAAATTGTAAATAAAGGAGAAGCAATTGGCGTCATTGCTGCTCAATCTATCGGTGAGCCAGGCACTCAATTAACTATGCGGACCTTTCATATTGGGGGGGCCGCCTCCCGATCTGCTTTAGAATCGAGAATTCAAATTAAAAACACGGGTACTGTCCGTTTAAAAAACATCAAATCCGTAATAAATGGAGAAGGAAAATTAGTAGTCATCTCACGTAACACCGAACTTAAAATTATTGATCAATTTTCTCGTACCAAAGAAAGCTATAAAGTACCGTATGGAGCTGTAATAACTAAAAAAAATGAAGAAAAAGTCATACATGGAGAAATAGTAGCTTATTGGGATCCACATACTATGCCAGTGATTGCTGAAGTAAGTGGATTTATCCAATTTATTGATTTGATAGATGGCCAGAGTATTGTTAAACAAACGGATGAATTAACGGGATTAACCTCTATTGTAGTATTAGATACCTCTGAACGTGTGAGTAGCGCTAAAGATTTAAGACCTACATTAAAAATAGTAGATATTAATGGTTACGATATCTTTATCCCAGGCACAGATGTGCCTGTTCAATATTTTCTGCCTGGTAGAAGTGTAGTTCAATTAGTTGATGGATCCAGAATTATTTGTGGAGATATATTAGCAAGATTACCACATGAAAGTAGTGGTACTAAAGATATTACCGGAGGCCTACCGCGTGTTGCTGACCTCTTTGAAGCACGTCGTCCAAAAGAATCGGCAATTTTAGCAGAAATTAGCGGGACCATTTCTTTTGGAAAAGAAACTAAAGGAAAACGTCGTTTAATGATATCTCCTATTGAAGACGGTGATGTATATGAAGAAATGATTCCCAAATGGCGTCATCTTAATGTTTTTGAAGGTGAATACGTAGATCGTGGAGATATCATTTCTGATGGACCGGAATCTCCACACGATATTCTGAGATTACGTGGAGTTCACGCTGTAACTCGTTACATTGTAAATGAAGTGCAAGATGTTTATCGATTACAAGGGGTAAAAATCAACGATAAACATATAGAAGTTATTGTGCGTCAAATGTTGCGTAAAGCCACTGTGATTCGATCAGGCAGTTCTGATTTTTTAGTAGGTGAACAGGTAGAATACTCACGTATTAAAATTGCTAATCGAAAATTAGAAAATGAAGGAAAAGTAAAGATCAGCTTTATACGTAATTTATTAGGCATCACTAAAGCTTCATTAGCAACAGAATCATTTATTTCTGCAGCATCTTTTCAAGAAACAACACGCGTATTGACAGAATCATCTGTGGCTGGAAAGCGAGATGAACTACGTGGTCTTAAAGAGAACGTCATTGTTGGTAGATTGATCCCTGCTGGAACTGGCTACTCTTATCATCAGGAGCGCGTACATCATCGTCATTTCAGTAACAAAAAAGAAACAGAAAAATCTGTAATAACAAATATTTCTTCCCAAATTACAGCAGATGAAGCATCGGCGAATTTAACTGAACTATTAAACGCAACTTCTCCTAAATAAATAAAATTTCAAAAATATTATAACAAATAAGGGTAAGAGCTATATTGTAAAGTTACGTTATAGGAATAAATAACAATATTATTTGAGTTAATATTATTTAATTTATATTGTAATTTTTACATACATAGTTTGATTAGTTTATCAGCTAAATATGGGTGTGCATTTTTATTATTTTAACGATAAGCTTTTTATTCGATGTCAAATGAACAATTGACGATTATACTGCCCATAAATTTTCTTATAAAGAATGCTATATATTATTTTAATATAAACACTTGTTTATAAACAACCTAATCAAATCAACATTGTTGATTACACATGTTTATATTTTTTATATAAAAAGTTAGCACTTTTCTCAATTTTATTGAGAACATGAATCCTATTCAATATGTCTTAAAAAAATTATTATCTACAATTTTTAAATGGTAAAAAATCTATTATTTTGATACACAATCACTTTTTCTATCAAAAAAAATGTCTAAGACTCTCGTATGTTCTCAAGAAAAATACAATAATTTTTTAAACAATTAATGTCTAAAATGACGAATATGTGTGAAAATCATCGCAATACCATGCCGATCAGCAGTTTTAATAATTTCTTGGTCTCGAATAGATCCTCCTGGTTGGATAATACATTTAATACCTATTTCAGATGCAATATGTACTATGTCAGAAAAAGGAAAAAAAGCATCAGAAGCCATCACTGACCCTTTAGTATTCAATGTGCCCTGATGTTCTTGAAAGGAAGTAGCTATTTTTGCCGCATACACTCGATTCATTTGACCGGTTCCAATTCCGATAGTTTGACAATTTTTACCACAAACAATGGCATTAGATTTAACAAATTTAACCACTTTCCAACAGAATAATGCATCTTTCATTTCTTCTTTTGTTGGTTTCCGAATAGTAACTATCTCTAAATCTTCTAAATTTGTCATGACATCATAATCTTGTATTAATAATCCTCCATTAATTCGTTTGAAATCTATATCTGATGTTCGTGGGGTCCACATTCCACACCTCAATATTCGTACATGTTTTTTATTAGATACAATACTAATACAATCTCGATTAATATTTGGAGCGACGATTGCTTCGACAAATTGTTGACTAATAATAGCTTGAGCTGTTTCTTTATCTAAAGATCTATTAAAAGCAATAATTCCTCCGAACGCAGAAATCGGATCTGCTTGATAAGCTTTAGCATACGCAGTACAAATAGTATCAGATGTTGCTACACCACATGGATTGGTATGTTTAACAATCACACAAGTTGGTTCATCGAACATTTTCGCGCATTCTAACGCCGTATCCATGTCTACTATATTATTGTAAGATAATGGTTTTCCTTGTAATTGCTGAGCATCAGAAATAGATCCTGTGTGTTTCTTAGATATATCCATATAAAATGCTGCGCGTTGATGTGGATTTTCTCCGTAACGTATATCTTGTTTTTTTATAAATTTAAGATTCATAAAAGTTAAATTTTTAGGAAAATAAGAAAAGGATTGATCACGATGATGATCATTAGTTATGGACGCATGATAGTTGCTTTGTACTTGATGATTAAAATAATCAGAAATTGTATTATCATATTCAGTAACATATTTAAATGCTTTTACCGCCAAATGAAAACGAGTGTCTAAACTGAGTAATCCATCATAACGATTGATTTCATCTAAAATTTTTTTATAACTATCATTATTGACTACAATAGCTACGTTTTTATAATTTTTTGCTGCTGCCCTCACCATACTTGGTCCACTGATATCAATACGATCTAACATTTCTTCTTGAGAATATTTTTTATTTTTTGCAAGCAAAGAATTAAATGAATAAAAATTAACTACTACCATATCAATTGGCGGAATATTATATTGACGCATGATAGCATCATCTAATCCTCGTCTACCAAGAATTCCGGCATATACTTTATAGTGTAAAGTTTTAACGCGTCCGTCCATAATTTCAGGTAATTTAGTATACTCAGAAATCTTGATTACTGGCAATCCAGCATCAGATAATATTCGAGCCGTACCCCCAGTAGATAATAATTGAATACCCCGTTGAATTAATGACTGAGCAAATTCTAAAATATTGGATTTATCAAATACACTAATTAATACACGACGAATTAACAATGATGATTGTGTCATAATATCCTCACAACAATAATTAAACTACGGTATCAATGTATCTTAATCAATATTATACAATAGTAACATACCTATAGTATTATTATTATATATCATTCTCTAAGACATAAAATGATTTAAATAATTTTTATAATTATAAAAATGTAGTTTAAATATTTTAAATAAAAACTATCAAATCATAAAATAATATTAAATACTATTGACATCAGTTAAAATCAATGATAATGATGTGTTTGTTTTATTTTTAAAATGGCATGAAATATGTATAATTAAAAATATAGTTCTTTAACAATTTGATTTTTAGATAATTGGTGTGGGCACTTGAGCAAATATAAGATATAGTATTATCCGTTTTAAAGCATAGAAAGTTAATTAATTAATAGTTACTGATTAAAATTAACGAAATTGTTTTATAAATGGAAATTAATTTTTAAATTGAAGAGTTTGATCATGGCTCAGATTGAACGCTGACGGTAAGCTTAACACATGCAAGTCGAGCGGCAACAGAGAGTTGCAAATTTATGTAGCTCTGCTGGCAAGCGGCGAACGGGTGAGTAAAGTCTGGGGATCTGCCCGGTGGAGGGGGACAACTATTGGAAACGATAGCTAATACCGCATGAAGTCGTTGAGACCAAAGTAGGGGACTTTTTTATTAATTAATAAAAAAGCCTTATGCCACTGGATGAACCCAGATAGGATTAGCTAGTAGGTGGGGTAATGGCCCACCTAGGCCACGATCCTTAGCTGGTCTGAGAGGATGATCAGCCACACTGGAACTGAGACACGGTCCAGACTCCTACGGGAGGCAGCAGTGGGGAATATTGCACAATGGGGGAAACCCTGATGCAGCTATACCGTGTGTGTGAAGAAGGCCTTCGGGTTGTAAAGCACTTTCAATGGGGAAGAACTTAATATTGCTAATATCAATATTAATTGACGTTACCCATATAAGAAGCACCGGCTAACTCCGTGCCAGCAGCCGCGGTAATACGGAGGGTGCGAGCGTTAATCGGAATTACTGGGCGTAAAGAGTACGTAGGTGGTTTGTTAAGTCAGATGTGAAATCCCTGAGCTCAACTTAGGAACTGCATTTGAAACTGGCAAGCTAGAGTTTCGTAGAGGGGGGTAGAATTCCAGGTGTAGCGGTGAAATGCGTAGAGATCTGGAGGAATACCAGTGGCGAAGGCGGCCCCCTGGACGAAAACTGACACTCAGGTACGAAAGCGTGGGGAGCAAACAGGATTAGATACCCTGGTAGTCCATGCCGTAAACGATGTCGATTTGAAGGTTGTAGACTTTGATCTGTGACTTTCGGAGCTAACGCGTTAAATCGACCGCCTGGGGAGTACGACCGCAAGGTTAAAACTCAAATGAATTGACGGGGGCCCGCACAAGCGGTGGAGCATGTGGTTTAATTCGATGCAACACGAAGAACCTTACCTACTCTTGACATCCAAAGAATCTTATAGAAATATGAGAGTGCCTTCGGGAACTTTGAGACAGGTGCTGCATGGCTGTCGTCAGCTCGTGTTGTGAAATGTTGGGTTAAGTCCCGCAACGAGCGCAACCCTTATCCTTTGTTGCCAACGAGTCAAGTCGGGAACTCAAAGGAGACTGCCGGTGATAAACCGGAGGAAGGTGAGGATGACGTCAAGTCATCATGGCCCTTATGAGTAGGGCTACAAACGTGCTACAATGGCGTATACAAAGAGAAGCAAACTCGTGAGAGCAAGCAAACCTCACAAAGTACGTCTTAGTCCGGATTGGAGTCTGCAACTCGACTCCATGAAGTCGGAATCGCTAGTAATCGTGGATCAGAATGTCACGGTGAATACGTTCCCGGGCCTTGTACACACCGCCCGTCACACCATGGAAGTGGGTTGCAAAAGAAGTAAGTAGCTTAACCTTAAGGAGGGCGCTTACCACTTTGTGATTCATGACTGGGGTGAAGTCGTAACAAGGTAACCGTAGGGGAACCTGCGGTTGGATCACCTCCTTACTTTATCAAAATAATATGAGCAAAAGCGCCCACACCAATTATCTAACATTATTTTATGGTAATTGAAATATTTATAAAATACCGAGATTAAATTTTTATTGTTGCTAGAACTCAGTCCCCTTCGTCTAGAGGTCTAGGACACTGCCCTTTCACGGCGGCAACAGGGGTTCGAAGCCCCTAGGGGACATTAATAGGTTTTTATTATGATAAGCGGGTTTTTATAAATAAAAAAATTTAGTATTTTTGTTCTTTAACAATCAGGAAAAAGCTTAAAATTAAAAATATTAGTGTAAATATAGGTTATATAATTTTTTTTTTCATTTGAAAAGTCGGATGCAATAATAATTTCTATGTTTATTGCATTACAAAAAAATTATATACATTTGCATATTATGCTAATAATACTCTAAAAGTATAATTACAGTATCTATATACCAAGTATGTGTAATATCTTAACAAGATTTATAGAAATTTCAGGATTGCGAAGTTAAGTAATTTAAGCGTACACGGTGGATGCCTTGGCAGTCAAAGGCGATGAAGGACGTGCTGATCTGCGAAAAGCATCGGTAAGCTGATTTGAAGCGTTTTAACCGGTGATTTCCGAATGGGGAAACCCAATGCAATTTAAATTGTGCATTATTATTCAGTAAATTAATAGCTGAATAAAGCAAACCAGAGGAACTGAAACATCTTAGTACTCTGAGGAAAAGAAATCAATTTGAGATTCCCTTAGTAGTGGCGAGCGAACGGGGAACAGCCCAGAGTTGCATAGTGTCATTAATATATTAAGAGAATAATTTGGAAAAATTAGCAATATAGAGTGATAGCCTCGTATCTGAAAATATATTAATTACTACGACTCAATGAGTAGGACGGGACACGTGGTATCTTGTCTGAAGATGGGGGGACCATCCTCCAAGGCTAAATACTCTTGACTGACCGATAGTGAACCAGTACCGTGAGGGAAAGGCGAAAAGAACCCCGGCGAGGGGAGTGAAATAGAACCTGAAACCGTGTACGTACAAGCAGTAGGAGCGCAAATTTTGTTTATTTGTGTGACTGCGTACCTTTTGTATAATGGGTCAGCGACTTATATTCTGTAGCAAGGTTAACTAAATAAGGGAGCCGTAGGGAAACCGAGTCTTAACTGGGCGTTAAGTTGCAGGATATAGACCCGAAACCCGGTGATCTAACTATGAACAGGTTGAAGGTTAGGTAACACTAACTGGAGGACCGAACCGACTAATGTTGAAAAATTAGCGGATGATTTGTGGTTAGGGGTGAAAGGCCAATCAAACCGGGAGATAGCTGGTTCTCCCCGAAAGCTATTTAGGTAGCGCCTCGTAAATTCATCTTTAGGGGTAGAGCACTGTTTCGAATAGGGGTCCATCCCAGACTACCAACTCGATGCAAACTACGAATACTAAAGCATGTTATTACGGGAGACACACGGCGGGTGCTAACATTCGTCGTGGAGAGGGAAACAACCCAGATCGCCAGATAAGGTCCTTAAGTCATGATTAAGTGGGAAACGATGTGAGAAGGCTTAGACAGCCAGGATGTTGGCTTAGAAGCAGCCATCATTTAAAGAAAGCGTAATAGCTCACTGGTCGAGTCGGCTTGCGCGGAAGATGTAACGGGGCTAAATCATGCACCGAAGCTGCGGCAATAGAATTTTGTACTTAAATGTTTTTAAATTTATAATTTATTAATTATTGAGCATAAAATTATATTGGGTAGGGGAGCGTTCTGTAAGCCTGAGAAGGTATGTTGTAAAGCATGCTGGAGGTATCAGAAGTGCGAATGCTGACATAAGTAACGATAAAGCGGGTGAAAAACCCGCTCGCCGAAAAACTAAGGTTTCCTGTCCAACGTTAATCGGGGCAGGGTGAGTCGATCCCTAAGGTGAGGCCAACAGGCGTAGCCGATGGAAAACAGGTTAATATTCCTGTACTAGATATAACTGCGATGGGGTGACGAAGAAAGCTAGGTTTGCCGAGGATCGGTGGTCTCGGTTTAAACGTGTAAGCTGAAAGATTCAGAAAATCTAATCTTTCTAACGCTGAGGCGTGATAACGAGTCATTAATATGACGAAGGAATTAATGCTATGCTTCCAGGAAAAACCTCTAAGCTCCAGGTTATGTCTAATCGTACCATAAACCGACACAGGTGGTTAGGTAGAGAATACTCAGGCGCTTGAGAGAACTCGGGTGAAGGAACTAGGCAAAATAGTGCCGTAACTTCGGGAGAAGGCACGCTGGGATGTAAGTGAATGAACGATATTGCTTCTGGAGCTGAAACCAGTCGAAGATAACAGCTGGCTGCAACTGTTTATTAAAAACACAGCACTGTGCAAACACGAAAGTGGACGTATACGGTGTGACGCCTGCCCGGTGCCGGAAGGTTAATTGAGAGGGTTATCTTATTAAAAAGAAAAGCTCTTGATCGAAGCCTCGGTAAACGGCGGCCGTAACTATAACGGTCCTAAGGTAGCGAAATTCCTTGTCGGGTAAGTTCCGACCTGCACGAATGGCGTAATGATGGCCAGACTGTCTCCACCCGAGACTCAGTGAAATTGAATTCGCCGTGAAGATGCGGCGTACCCGCGGCAAGACGGAAAGACCCCGTGAACCTTTACTATAGCTTGATACTGAATATTAAATATTGATGTGTAGGATAGGTGGGAGGCTATGAATTAAGGGCGCTAGTTCTTATGGAGCCATTCTTGAAATACCACCCTTTAACATTTGATATTCTAACTTAGATCCGTTACCCGGATCAAGGACAGTGTCTGGTAGGTAGTTTGACTGGGGCGGTCTCCTCCCAAAGAGTAACGGAGGAGTACAAAGGTTAGCTAATCACGGTTGGACATCGTGAGGTTAGTGCAAAGGCATAAGCTAGCTTAACTGCGAGAGTGACGATTCGAGCAGATGCGAAAGCAGGTCTTAGTGATCCGGTGGTTCTGTATGGAAAGGCCATCGCTCAACGGATAAAAGGTACTCCGGGGATAACAGGCTAATACCGCCCAAGAGTTCATATCGACGGCGGTGTTTGGCACCTCGATGTCGGCTCATCACATCCTGGGGCTGCAGTAGGTCCCAAGGGTATGGCTGTTCGCCATTTAAAGTGGTACGCGAGCTGGGTTTAGAACGTCGTGAGACAGTTCGGTCCCTATCTGCCGTGGGCGTTGGAAGATTGAGAGGGGCTGCTCCTAGTACGAGAGGACCGGAGTGGACGCACCACTGGTGTTCGGGTTGTCATGCCAATGGCATTGCCCGGTAGCTATGTGCGGAAAAGATAACCGCTGAAAGCATCTAAGCGGGAAACTTGCCTCAAGATGAGTCTTCCCTGAGGATTAAAATCCTCCTGAAGGGACGTTAAAGACGATGACGTTGATAGGTCGGGTGTGTAAGCGCTGTGAGGCGTTGAGCTAACCGATACTAATGGCCCGTGAGAGCTTAACTTCGCAATCCTGAAATTTTTAAACAATTGATCGATTATAATAAAAAATAGTGAAAATAGAATGTACATGAAATTACATTTAATTTTTATAAAATACGATTAATTAATCGATCAAATCTTATTTTATGTATTCTATAGAGAAATTGTCCTATCTTTGTAGGATAATCAGATACATGTTGTAATGATGTATAATGCGTTACATGATTCGTATGCATACGAATCATGTTTAGTTCTTTATTTTTTTGATGAAATAGCAATTTACATGGGTCATGAACAAGTAAAGCATTTTCTAAATCAAATCTTATAGATCTAGGGTTTAAATTATTTCCAGTAATCAACTGCCATTCATCATCTACCCAAATACCCTTAACATGATACCCATTATTGCCTTCTTTCCACATCCGAACTAATAATCGTTTATCATCAACATATTTTTGCAATTTTTTTAAAAAATAACGTAAATTTAATTCATATAAATATGGCAAAATACTAATTAGTGTAAATGGATGATGTGCAGGAACATAGAAATCATTAGCAATTTTATCTCCCACAATAATTTCTATATTTATTCCTTGATGTAATAAAGAAACCAAAGCACGTATTAATACAGTAGGCATATTAAAATAAGGTGTACACAATACAACTTTATTTCTTGCTGAATAAATTAAATGATAAATAGTCTTATTAAGAGCGCTGTTTTTACCCAATCCAACTAATGGAGAAATTGCTAATTCATGAAATGTAGCATTACCCTGATAACGATAACAAACTCTCCGTAAATTACGACGCAACAAACGAATATTATTCTTACTGTTGTTTAGTTTTTTTAAAGAATTTCCGTATCCCAAATTATTAGTTACTTTTGCAGACAATAATTCTTGATCAATATAATTCAACATAATATCAGATAATTGCGGATTACGTATTATATGATACCGATCATATCTATATTTAGTATTTACATGTAAATACTCACCATTTAAATTTGCACCACTATACAATATCTGATCGTCGATAATAAATCCTTTTAAATGAAGGACTCCTAAAGCTTCATTCACATGGATTGGTATTCCATATATTGCAATCTCAGTGTTAGGGTACTGTTTTATAATATCTGTATACCAATCAATATTCGTATATTTTTTAGAAGAACCAATACGAACTCTTCGCGCACGATGCCAATCTACCAAAATTCTAATTTTAATTTGAGGACGAAGTTTTTTAACATGAAGTAAAGCATCGATAATTTTTTTACCACCTAGATCATCATCTAGATACAATGTAACCAAACAAATATGATTGCTTGCCCTAGAAATAGCGTGCAATAATGCAATTCTAAATTCTTTAGGGCTAAATAGAATCTTAAAATAATCTACTCTTTGAATAATTTTAGGCAATTCTCTAAGAAATCTTTGATGATCATCATACTTATTCAATTCGTTATATTTTATTTTTTTTGTCATAATAAATAAAAATATCTTATCTTAATTTGAAGACACATTATAAAATATAATAATCATACATAATACGAATAATTCAATAAACCAACTCGAATACTATATGTACATAGAAAGATAATGAATACCATAATATCTAAAATTTTTTAAAATCTTTTTTATCTTTTTATAAAAACCGAATCATTACGAATGATACTAATATTTTATTATTAACAATATACATATTAAATACATATATCATTTGGATGATAGCTTTAATGATAAAGTACACCATAATATTTTTTTAAGTAAATCAATTATAAATTAATCGTAAACTGTAGTAAATTGCAATAAAAAACTATATATGAAGTATAAAATATATATTATTGAACAATAAATGAGTTAAATGCCCTATTTATAATAAAATATTTTATGCATAATAAATATACTTAAAAAGTATCTCATACATATCTTCAAAAACACACTAAATTAATAAATTACTTTTTTAAAAAATTAGTGTTTTATCGTATTGGAAAATATATTAATTAATACAACACCAATAATAATGAAAGCAATACCAATAACAGCTAAACTATCTAATTTTTGATCATAAAATATATATCCCGCTGCAGTAATAAACACAATACCGAGTCCAGCCCAACAGGAATATGCAATACCCATTGGTATTGTTTGCAAAACTAGAGATAACAACATAAAAGAGAATGTATAACCAATTATTACTACAATAGCAGGATATAATTTACTAAATCCTTCAGATGCTTTTAAGTAAGAAGTAGCAATAACCTCGGAAAGAATAGCAATAAATAAATATAAATAATCCATAAGATTTTATTCTTCATTCTTTAAAACTTTTTAATTACACGCAATAGATATTCTTGTATTAAATAAAATTCTTTCATGAAAAAATTTATTTTTTTCATGAAAGAATAAACGAGAAATAAACATGATTTCATTAGAGAAATTTTTGAGTGACGATCAATAAAATTTTATTTTATTGATCGAATAAATAAGCTATAACTAAAACTCCAAACCATTCCAAAATATAAAAACCCCTGCACATTTCGTCATTCTTCATCATTTAATTTTTTTTCTATTTTATTTGATCTTTAAATCCTGGTGGAGCTGGCGGGATTCGAACCCGCGTCCAGAATTCTTTTTATTTTTAGTAACCTACATGCTTAGGTCTTGAATTACATTTAATTGGCGTAGATATATCAAGACCAATCACTAACCAACTAGCTTTTTATACTTAACGTTAAGCCAAAAGCAAGCATTTACGCGCACTCTTATTTATATGACCTCTCTATTTATTTTTAATATCTAAGAGTAAATATTGAAACGAGAGGGAACCTTCAGAATATTAGTCTGATTTAAGCTGCTAAAGCAACAGATTCTCTATATGTAGTATTATTTGCATTTATCTTTTGAGGCTTTTTACGAGGCCTGCCTCACCTCGGCATGCACTTTAAATAATAAGATACTCCGTCGAATCCAAAATCAGCCCCATTCTAACATCGAAAACAATTATATCATCGGTATACTGTATATACAAATAATTATTTTTTCATATACTTTAAAATACGTATTTTTTCTTTCTTCCATTTATGCATATGTATTATATTTCTTTTGTCGTATTTTTTTTTACCTTTAGCAAGGCCAATATTCACTTTAATCCAAGAATTTTTCCAATACAAATCCAAAATAATTGCAGTGTAACCTTTTTGATTAACTTTTTCAATTAAAAATAATAATTCATTTTTTTTTAATAACAATTTACGCACACGAACGGAATTGTGAGCTTCATTATAAAATTGAGTTACATTTGATTGAAATATAGAATTACAAATATACGCTTCCTTATTATAAAAAGATACGTAACTATTATTAATAACTACCATATTAGAACGAGCAGATTTTACTTCCCATCCTAACAATGAAATTCCAGATTCAATTTTTTTTTCAATAAAATATTCATGATATGCATGTTTATTTTGTGTAATTTTCTTTAAAATTAACTGATTCATAATAATTTTTTTAAAAATATTATTTTTTATTATTAAAAACCATTATATTAATATGTATGTAATATTTAAACCCATTCAAAACAGGATTGATATGGCTTACATTAAATATTTTATTTCAGTACCATATAGTGTAGAACAAATGTTTAATTTAGTAAATGATATTAACTCTTATACTAAATTTCTTCCTGGATGCAATGTAAGTAAAATTTTAAAAAAAAATAATAACGAATTGATTGCTGAAATGAATATAGTTTCTAACGGAATTGTTAGGTCATTGATTACTCACAATTTTTTTATAAACAACAAAAGTATCTCAATCCTTTTAGTAAAAGGACCATTTAAATCATTTTATGGATATTGGGAATTTATTCCTATTACTTCTGCTGTCAGTAGAATTGAATATTCTTCTCATTACGAATTTAAATCAATATTTATCGAAAAAATTTTTAATCATATTTTTAAAACTAAATATAAAAACATAATTACAGCATTCATTTCCAGGGCTCATGTAATATACGGAACGTATCGCACATTATAACATAAAAACAAAAACACGTAAGGGTATTATTACTCTTTGTTTATAGTTACCAAAATATCATGAGCATCAAATTTTAATGTTAAAATTTGATGCTCCAATATTCTATTACCTCTACGATAATAAAAAATATAATACCATGTGTTTGGGTTTAAAAACCCTTCTAATGTCGGATCTCCGATATTAGAAGATATTTCCAATTTTGTCATTCCAAGACGAATCTTTTTAATATCATATTCATTTAAACGATTTCCTTGCTTAATATCAAAGGATATCGGCATATATTGCGGCATAGTACAACTTACATTACATACCAGCGTTATAATAAAAATACTGGTATGTAAGGTTTTAAAAAATACTTTCAAATACATAATTTTCTGCTTAATCTATTTTTCAAATACAATATAAAATATATAATTGTTTAATTACAACTATTATCTTTTTTGTTGTAATTATCAATACAATATTATTTTTTTGTTTCAGCAATATTTTGTGACCAACCAAGCTTAATATTTAGCGTCTTAAAATAGTTATAATTATTAGGATGAATCAAATCAAGATAATGATTACTACGTTTAATAAAGATCTCCTCTTCTTTGCATACCAAAACAGGAGTTTGGTTATCATAACCTATTTTTAATTCAGATGTTACTTTAGAAAATTTCAGACAAATTATACTTTTACTATTAATCACAACTGGCCGAGATGACAAAGTATGAGGGCATATTGGTACTAATAAAATAGCATCTACTGTAGGACTAAGAATAGGTCCTCCGGCAGATAAAGCATATGCGGTTGATCCAGTTGGAGTAGAAATAATTAAACCATCAGATCTCTGTGAAAAAATAAAATTATCATCAATATATAACTCAAATTCAATCATATGTCTAATTGTGTTTGTATGTAAAATAACTTCATTAATAGCACTACCTAATCTAATCAGTTTGTTATAGCGTTGTACTGTTACATCTAATAAAAAACGTTTTTCGTTAATAAAATGACCTGATAAAACATCAGATAACTCCACTAGTGCTGAATTAGGGTCCAAATCAGTAAGAAAACCAAGAGTTCCACGATTGATCCCGATAACTTTAATATCGTGTTGTGCTAGAATATTCGCGGCTCTTAACATATTGCCATCTCCACCTATAACTATAGCTAAGTCTGCGTAATTTCCTATATCATTTAAATCACCTACAACTGCTTTTTGTACGTTTAATAAACTAGCAGCATGATGTTCGATAATTACTGTAATCCCTTTACTATATAACCAATGATATAAAATATCATATGTATGCACAGCTTTTGGATAACGAGAATATCCGATAATACCAATAGTACGAAAAATAGAAGAAGTCATATTATTATTGAATCCTTTCTGTTTTTGTTATAACTTTTATTCATAATAAATGATGTCTTGAATACCTGTTATTCATCCTTATAATAACTGAATTATAAAACATATAATCAGGAAACGGAGGAGAAAATTCATGATAGATAATAATGTAAAAAACAATATCGATGAAAGTACATTACAGAATGAAAAAATAGAAAAAGAGGAACTATTAGAATCTGTTTCGACAGTAGATAATGTTATTGATCCTAAAAACGATCAAATCATTAAATTAAAGATACAATTAGCACAACTTCAAGAACATGAACGTAATACGGTATTACGTCTTACAGCTGAAATAGAAAACATCCGTCGGCGTAATACTCAAGAAATAGAAAAAATCCATAAATTTGGATTAGAACGATTTATCTTTGAATTATTACCAGTCATTGATAATTTAGAACGTACCATGAGTATTTCAGATAATTCTAATACTTTATTATCTGCTATAATAGAAGGCATTGAATTAACATTAAAATCGTTTTTAGACACTGTGCACAAGTTTGGATTAAAATCTATATATGAAATTAACGTGCCATTTAATCCCGAAATACATCAAGCAATATCTATAATAGAATCTGAAGACCATAAACCTAATCAAGTATTAACAATGATTCAAAAAGGATACATTTTGAATGGAAGATTAATTCGACCCGCTATGGTAACAGTATCACAATCTAAATGACGAACTACTATGTTTTTTAAAATGTTATAAATAAAAAACAGTACTCATTATATATTTACAAAGTTTCATGTACTTTTCCATGAAATAATAACGTGTTGTGTTTTTTATTCAATTAATATGATCATACTTCACATAATATTTTCCATAAACAATGTAATTATTGTTTATTCAATTATTAAATTTTAATTTAATAATTGAATTTATTAAAATATACAGATTTTTTAAATATATTATAAATTACTAATTTATCATTGTTGATTTATCACAATAAATCAACAATGATATCAAGAGTACAAGATATAAAATAATTAAATTTACATGAAAGAAATCATCCTCATAACATATTTTTAACTTATATTAGTTTTGAGTCAATTATTTTAGGTTGCCAATTAATAATCTGTTTATTTTGTTGCGCTAATAATATATTAACCTTAGAAAAATGATGACATCCTAAAAATCCACGTTGAGCTGATATAGGTGAAGGATGTGACGCAGTGAAAATATAATGTTTTTTATGGTTAATGATGTTACCTTTGTTTTGAGCATATTTTCCCCATAGTAAAAATATAACTTTTTCCTTATGTGTGTTCAGTATAGATATTATTTTGTCTGTAAATCGTTCCCATCCAATATTAGCATGAGAACAACTTCTTCCTTCCTCAACAGTTAAAATACTATTAAGCAATAACACCCCTTCTTGCGCCCAACTCTCTAAACAACCGTGTTCTGGTATTACAAAATCGGGCATATCAGATGCAAGTTCTTTATAAATATTTCTTAAAGAAGGAGGAGGCAAAACACCAGGCAATACAGAAAAGGCAAATCCATGTGCTTGATTTGATCCGTGATAAGGGTCCTGTCCTATAATAACAACTTTTATAGATTCAAAACTAGTAAAACGAAACGCGTTAAAAACATCTTTTTTTTTAGGATAAATCATAATACCTTTTTTTTTACGTTTCTCTATAGCAAACAATATATTCTGAAAGTACGGCAATGTTTTTTCTTTTGATAACAAAAATCGCCAATTTAATTTTTGAGACACGGTTTATTTCCGTATTATTATGTAATCGTACAAATAAAATTTTCACTTATCATTGATGTTTTTATTGATTACCAAAAAATTTATGTATTTAAACACATATAATTTATTTGTAACTTTTTAATCTTAGCACTAAAAATTATAATAAACAGTTAATATCGAAAATTATAATAAATTTGTTACCACAATTTATCATATAGTCTAACAATGAAATATATCTAATATCCGAATAGCTAACTGCATATATTTTCGAATAATTTTTCAAAACATCATAAATATTCTTATACAATCATTTTCATATATATCTATAATATTTTATTATACACTAATTAATCACTATTTTTATACTAATTATATTTGTTTTTTACATTCAACTAATATTAATCATGATAAAATACATACGTAATTTTTCTATTATTGCGCATATTGATCACGGAAAATCAACTTTATCTGATCGGTTGATTCAAACTTGCGGTGGATTAAACGAACGTGAAATGACATCCCAAGTATTAGATTCCATGGAGTTAGAACGAGAACGTGGTATTACTATAAAATCACAAAATGTGACACTCAATTATAAGTCTAAAAGTGGTCAGCCTTATCAATTGAATCTTATTGATACTCCTGGCCATGTTGATTTTTCTTATGAAGTTTCTCGATCTTTAGCAGCATGTGAAGGCGCCTTATTAATAGTAGACGTTACTCAAGGAGTAGAAGCGCAAACTGTGGCTAATTATCGAATTGCTAAAGAAATGAATTTAAAAATTATTGTGGCATTAAATAAAATTGATTTATCAACAGCAGATCCTAATCGAGCGTCTCAAGAAATTAAAAACATCATCGGTATTGACGTAAATAATGCAATACAATGTTCAGCTAAAACTGGTTATGGCATACCAGAATTACTAGAGTGTTTAATTCATGATATTCCTCATCCTCAAGGAGATCCATGCGCTCCTCTGCAAGCACTAATTATAGATTCCTGGTTTAATCAATATTTAGGTGTTGTATCGTTAATATGTATTAAAAATGGCAAATTATATAAAGGTGATGTATTGAAATCCATGAACACAGGGCAAAAATATACTGTTGATCAAATAGGTATCTTTACTCCAAAACAAGTAAAACGAGAAATATTAGATTGTGGAGAAGTAGGTTGGTTAGTCTGTGCCAACAAAAATATCATAAAAACTCCTGTAGGAGATACATTTACTCTGTCAACTCATCCCGCAAAAAAAGCATGTCATGGTTTTAAAAAACTTCAACCTTATGTTTATGCGGGATTATTTCCTATAGGTTCTAAAAATCAAAAAATCTTTCGTGATGCTTTATACAAACTTAGTTTAAATGATTCTTCTCTATTTTATGAACCAGAAAGATCAGAATTTTTAGGTTTAGGATTTCGTTGTGGGTTTCTTGGATTGTTACATTTAGATATAATCCAGGAAAGACTAAGACGTGAATATTCACTTGATTTACTTGTTACAGCTCCAATGGTAGTATATGAAATATTAACCATTGACAATAGAATAATCTATGTAGATAGTCCATCAAAATTGCTTTCTTTAACTAAAATTAAAGAAATACGTGAACCTGTTGTTTTATGTAACATATTGCTTCCAAAAAAATATCTTGGAGAAATTATTTCTTTATGCATTAAAAAAAGAGGTACTCAGATTGACATAATATATCACAGTACTCAAGTTACATTAACTTACGAATTGCCTATGTCTGAAATAATATTGAATTTTTTTGATCAAATAAAATCAGCATCTCATGGATATGCTTCATTTGAATATAAATTCAGTCGTTTTCAGATATCGAACATAGTATGCATAGAAATATTAATTAATAAAAAACGTATTGATGCATTAACAGTAATTACGCATCAAGAACAATCTATATATCATGGTCGCCTATTGGTTAATAAATTACAAAAATTAATCCCAAGACAACAATTCGATATTGTGATTCAAGCAACTATTGGTAAGCGAATAATATCACGTGGCATTGTAAAACAACTACGGAAAAATGTTTTAGCAAAATGTCATGGAGGCGATATAACTCGAAAGAAAAAATTACTATATAATCAAAAAGAAGGAAAAAAACGTATGAAACAAATAGGCAATGTTAATTTACCCCATACTGTATTTCTAGCTGTCTTTGATGTCAATAACAATAAAAAATAACTAAAGGATTTTATTTGTATGATTAACGCATTTTCTTTGATCTTAGCAATTATTACAGGAATATCAGGTATTTTCTGGAGTATAAAAAAATTATATACATTAATGTATGATCGTGATCAACATAAAAAAATATTCCTTCAACAATCAACCAAGACTTATCAACAATCAAAAAATGCTTATTCATTGATAATCTCATATTGTTCAATAATTTCTGAATTTATATCCTCAATTTTTCCGATATTATTATTAGTATTTATAATACGATCATTTGTTTTTGAACCATTCCGAATACCTTCTGGATCCATGATGCCTACTTTGTTAATAGGAGATTTTATTTTAGTAAAAAAATTCATATATGGTATTAAAAATCCTATTACTCAAAAAACATTAATTAATACTGGACATCCAAAACGTGGAGATATAATAGTGTTTAAGTATCCTAAAAATCCTGAACTAAATTATATTAAACGAGTAATTGGAGAGCCAGGAGACAAAGTAATCTATAACATTATTACTAAACAATTAATAATATATGTGAATCATGTTAATAATATTGCATGTATACAACCATTACCCATTGTTTATAGCAATGTTGTTCCTAGTAATTTTATTCAAGTATTTGATAATGACGTAGACGGAAAGGTTAATTCTTCCTTTATTCAAATAGAACCGCATCAAAAATGTCCTCATGGAATTCGACTCATTCAAACTACAGAATCGTTCAATGGAATAGAGCACAATATCTTAACAATGATACCTCCTGGTGATCAAAACTTAATCAAAATGTATGATCAACATACAAAACACTTAATATCTGAGTGGTTAGTGCCCGCAGGTGAGTATTTTGTAATGGGAGATAACAGGGATAACAGCGCAGATAGTCGTTATTGGGGATTTGTTCCTGAACGCAATATAATAGGAAAAGCAATAATAATTTGGATGAATATAAAGAAACAACAAGAAGGAATATGGCCAATTAGTATCCAATTCCATAGAATTGGTAATATACAATAAGATATTCATATTCTCTAATTATAATTTAAAATTATTTTATTACATTTGTTGTAATCAATCTGGTTAAAATTGATTACAAAAAGTTTTCTCCATGAACATTGGAAGAATATATAATACATAAATATTATGTTAGTTAATGCATTGCAAGAAAAACTTGGTTATATTTTTAATCGATATGACTTATTATTACAAGCGCTAACTCATAGAAGCTCTAGCAATCAACACAATGAAAGACTAGAATTTTTGGGCGACGCCATATTAAACTATGTAATAGCTAATTTGTTATATCATAGGTTTCCTCATATTAGTGAAGGAGGTATGAGTAGAATGCGTGCAAATTTGGTACGCGAAAATACATTGGCAACACTAGCACGAGAATTTAATTTAGGAGATTATCTACAATTAGGACAAGGTGAACTAAAAAGCGGGGGATATCAACGTGAATCCATTTTGGCTAATACAATAGAAGCGTTGATAGGCGGTATATTTTTAGATAGTAATATTCAAACTATTGAAATATTAATTATTAATTGGTATAAAATTCGTATAGATCATATGGATCCTTATGCTTATGATACACAAAAAGATTCAAAAACTCGTCTGCAAGAATATATGCAACACCGTCGTTTGCCGTTGCCTGTATATTGGATTAATCAAATAATTGGAGAGGCGCACAATCAAATATTTACGATAAATTGTCAAGTTAGTAAATTAACACAACCGATTATTGGATGCGGTTCTAGTCGACGTAGAGCTGAACAAAATGCAGCAAAAAAAGTTTTAGAGGTACTAGAAGAACATAACTAAAACATATGATTAATCACGTGGCCATTGATCGTAAATCGCTTAATATATTAGGATCTTAAACAAAATTATCTCATTTTATTAAGTTTATTCAATAAATAAACATACCTTTGTTAAAAGGTATGTTTATTATTTTAAAGCACAACTTCACAAATGCAAGAATCATCTCAAAGGACTTATTAAATCTAATCATATATCATACATATATAAATAAATGTTCTTTAATCGGTCTATTTTATAGAGATATTTTTATTTTGTTGTAATTTCAATAATGCTATGTTCATATTATTTGAACCGACACAAATAACTTTGAAGATGACAATATCAACATTTTCAGTATTATATGGAACTTTAATATTAATAATATTTATGTAAATATCTACATCGTGTAATAGTATATTCTTATAAAATGAAATTTATAGATCTTCACACAGTCCATTCAACCATTAAAGAATTATGTGAAAAAATTGTAATTTTGAACCAGAAATAACTGTTTGTTATCAACATTACATTTTAATATATCAACAGTACGAAATAATGTAATTTAAATTAAATAGAAAACAACAAAAAAATACATTTAAAAAGAAATATATATAATTTATATTTATATTCGATGACTATCAAGTAACTATATTTAAGGCATACATATAATGTCAAATTTATTATTAGGTGTAAATATTGATCATATCGCAACATTACGTAACGCAAGAAATACTATGTATCCTGATCCTATATATGCTGCATTCATTGCAGAACAATCAGGAGCAGATAGTATTACTATACATTTAAGAGAAGACCGTCGTCACATTACAGATCGAGATGTCGAAATGTTATGTAAAACCATACAAACATCTATGAACTTAGAAATAGCAGCAACAGATGAAATGATTAATATCGCATGTACATTAAAACCACATTGTTGTTGCTTAGTACCGGAAAGGCGTCAAGAACTTACAACTGAAGGTGGTTTAGATATAATTAATAAAGCAAATAAATTGCAAGATATAATATTTAAACTTACTGAAGCTGGAATTAGAGTTTCATTGTTTATTGATCCTAATGAACAACAAATTAGTGTTGCCTATAATATAGGTGCGCCTTATATAGAACTACATACCGGAATGTATTCTCATGCTACAGATGCAACAACTCAAAATTTAGAATATAAACGTATCAAAAAAAGTGTGCAATACGCTGTCAATAAGGGTTTAAAAGTTAATGCTGGACATGGTCTTAATTATTATAACGTACGACCTATTGCGATGTTACCAGGAATACAAGAATTAAATATAGGACATTCTATAATTAGCCGATCAATATTTTGTGGATTACCAAAAGCTATTCAAGATATGAAGAAATTGATACAAGACTCAAGAAGAGGTTAATAGTGATTCACGGAATCGGAATAGATATCGTTGATATTAGGAAAATAAAAAAAATAATAACACATAGTGGAGATAAGTTAGCTACGCGTATACTTAGTAAATCAGAATGGAAAATATACAAAAATAAAAAGCATCCTGTGCATTTTTTAGCAAAGCGTTTCGCTGCAAAAGAAGCGGTATCTAAAGCATTTGGAACTGGAATAAGCCAAGGAGTGACATTTAATCAAATTGAAATATTTAACGATAAACTAGGAAAACCAATGTTACATTTATTCTCGTGTACAGCTTTATTAGCTAATAAATTATCATTAAAAAAAATGCATATTACTTTATCTGATACTAATTCGTATGCATGTGCTTTTGTTATATTGGAACGATAAAAAATAAGATATAAATATTAATGATCTTATAATTAAAAAAAAATTATTTTGATGTTGTATCGTAATACAGAATGAGTATCTCAATATGCCTTTTAGAATTATTTTATTAATTGTGCATTGTAATATTTTTATTACAATCTGAATGTACGAAATAGAAAATGTAGATACGATATGGATGCGTCATGCTATTGCATTAGCTGCCCATGCTGAAATGATTGGAGAAATATCAGTAGGAGCTGTTTTAATTCAAAATGGTAAACTTATAAGTTACGGTTGGAATTCTTCTATTATATGCCATGATCCAAGTGCTCATGCAGAAATTGTAGCGTTACGTACAGGGGGAAAGGTTTTGGGCAATTATCGATTATTAGGTACTACTCTTTATGTTACTCTAGAACCATGTATGATGTGCATTGGCGCAATAATTCATGCTCGTGTTTATCGATTAGTTTGTGGCGCTAAAAACAGTAAAACTGAACAAAGATCATGGCTAAAAAATACACTCCGTCATCCAATGAATAATCATCATGTGTTTTTAACAACTGGGGTATTAGAAAAAGAATGTGCTTGTCAATTGAATAAATTTTTTAAACGTCAACGTAAAACCTGATATCATCAGATAATATCAATAAGATTGATCATCTAAAACAACCTTATATCTATTTAAATTTCAAGTAAAAACCTATGTGAGAATATTGTAACAAAAAGATATAGAGCATATCTTACTTAAAAAGTAAGTGTTAATTCTATTAAAATGAATATAATATAACCATATTTATATTTTTATATTTTATTATCATTAATAAGATTGTTATTAAAAGTAATTCTTGCTTCATTTCAATTAAAATAGACTGATGTATTTTTACGCATACAATGTATTTTATTTAGACAAGATAAGAGGTTATACATGTCCATATGTACGAATTATGATATTGAATTGTGGAAAATAATACAACAAGAAACTATTAGACAAGAGGAACATATTGAATTAATAGCATCTGAAAATTATGTTAGCACTCAAGTTATGAAAGCACAAGGCTCTCAACTTACTAATAAATACGCTGAAGGCTATCCAGGTAAACGTTATTATGGTGGATGCGAATATGTCGACATGATTGAACAATTAGGCATTAATCGTGCAAAAGAATTATTTTCTGCAGACTATGCAAATATACAACCACATTCTGGATCACAAGCTAATTTTTCTGTTTATAATGCTTTATTGCATCCTGGCGATACAATTTTAAGTATGCATCTAAATCATGGAGGACATTTAACGCATGGCTCACAAGTAAACTTTTCAGGAAAATTATATAACGCTGTATTTTATGGAGTTGACGAAAATGGTTGTATTAATTATGAAAAAGTACATCATTTAGCTGTAAAACATCGACCAAAAATGATCGTAGGGGGGTTTTCTGCATATTCTGGTATTATAAATTGGTCTAAAATGCGTCAGATTGCAGATGCTGTTCAAGCATATCTATTTATTGACATGGCTCATATCACGGGATTAGTTGCGGCGGGTATATATCCAAATCCACTACCACACGCACATGTAGTGACTGCTACTACTCATAAAACATTAGCAGGGCCCAGAGGTGGTTTAATTTTAGCTAGCGGAGGTAATGATGCATTGTACAAAAAATTAGATGCTTCGGTTTTCCCTGGTTCTCAAGGAGGTCCTTTGATGCATGTTATCGCAGCCAAAGCAATTGCTTTAAAAGAAGCAATGGATCCATCTTTTAAGGTATATCAACAAAAAATTGTTCAAAATGCTAAGATAATGGTTAAGGAGTTTGCATTACGCGAATTTAAGATTATCTCTGGAATGACTCATAATCATCTTTTTTTATTAGATTTAAGAAATAAAAATATCACTGGGAAAGATGCCAGCACAGCTTTAGAGCGTGCTAATATCATTGTTAATAAAAATAGCATACCAAATGATTTTAGAAGTCCTTTTATTACCTCTGGTATACGTATTGGTACGCCAGCAATAACTAGACGTAATTTTAATGAAAACGATGTACGAAAACTATCTCATTGGATCTGTGATATATTAAATCATATCGATAACAACGAAATTATTTTTTCCATAAAAAATAAAGTTTTACGTATATGTTCTCAGTATCCCATATATAATAAAAGTTATTAAAGTAACATCACTATATAAATTATATCTAGAATGTAAAAATACAAGTTGTTCTTTCAAGATATAGGAATTTATTAATATCTTATTGAGGCAGATATTCAAATAATTTGTATAATTGATAAAATAGTCCGGATTATTTTCACATTACCCGCAATTATATTTCCAGACAATAAATAATTATCGGTTCCGGTAAAATCTATAATTAAGCCTCCCGATTCACGAATTATTAAAAAACCACTAGATAATTTATTGGTGTAGTTAATTTTTTTAAAAAAAATAGAAACACACCCATCTACGCGTCCAACTGCAACATAGGCTAAATCTAAAATAGTTGATCCAGTATAACGAAAATATGCGCATTTATTAGTAAACTTACTTAGTAGATTAATAGTCATATGTTGCTGTTCATAAGAACAAGATATAGCAATAATAGCCCTATGCAAATTTTTAGCGGTACCTACACGAATCCGATAACCATTAAGATGAGCTCCTTTTCCACGACAAGCACTAAATAACTCATTATGTATAGGATCATATATTACTCCTATTTCGATATGGCCTTTAATAAATACGGAAATAGATAAAGCAAAAAAAGGAAATTGCTTAATAAAATTAACATCATTATCTATAGCTCCAATTATCCAGAAAACGCTTTCTTTGAAATTTACATCATTAACAACATCGTGGGTATTCCATGTATTAATAACAGTATGTAGCGGATAAAATTTTCGAATAATTGCCGTAATAATGTAATATGATTCTTTATTGATTTTAGAAATAAGATTACTTATATGATTTGACTGTACACTATTTTTGTCAAACAATTCATATTGTTTAACGACAAAGTTCCCCGCTCTTCTTATAGATTGAATAGCAATGTTAAGCATCGGATGCATAAAGCATTCATCCAGTAATTCTCATTAAATGAAAAATAGAACATATCAAAACCCGCCATATATTACAAAATTATATTTTTTATATAACACAGATATTGTATTATAGCTCCATTCAACACGTAATACATGTGTTCTTAATATACATAAAGATATCTTCAAAATTATGTTATAAATAAAACATTCATTTTCATTACAAATATATATCTGATATATAGATCAATTCATAGATTTATTATTTCTATGAAAATAATAAATTGAATTATAATGAAAGATTGAATTCTTTAAAATTAATTAAAACAAAGTATTTTGTATAGGCATGTTGATAAACAGTTATACACAATATAACAATCTACCATTATTTAATATATTTATTAAAAACAAAACTGCATTATTTTCATTAAAAATATTATTTTTATAAATAATTAGTTTTTTATTACTACAAATAATATTAATACTAACAATCATTTATTATGGTGTAATTTTTATTACAACGTTACATACAAAAAGTATTGTACACAATTGAAATAACGTCTTACTATTGATTCAATATACATTGCCCATAGCATATATCATAAACATGATATATCGTTAGTATATATTTATATAACTTCAATTAAACGCTTATGGAGATAAAAATATAAAATAGGTTTCAATATTTTATATAGTAACAAATAATAATATCATATAAAATGAATTTTTTACCGTAAAATACAAATCAAGACTAATAATAAATATATTTTAGAGCATTCAATTTAATATATTATATAAATAAGCTGATTTTATAATTTTTATATTTTATACATCAAAATAAGTTTTTTATTTTTGGAGTATGTTAGATGAAGTTACCAATATATTTTGACTATGCTGCTACTACTCCCGTAGACCCTAGAGTAGTAGAAAAAATGATACCATATTTTACCCTAGACGGCATATTTGGTAACCCGTCTTCTCGTTCTCATTATTATGGTTGGAAAGCAGAGGAAGCGGTAGATATAGCTCGTAAACAAATCGCTCAGTTGATAGGTGCTGAATCACATGAAATCATTTTTACTTCAGGAGCTACTGAATCAGTAAATTTAGCCATTAAAGGAATAGCCCAATCTTATCACAAAAAAGGAAAACATATTGTTACCAGCATGACGGAACACAAATCAGTTTTAGATACTTGTCAATATCTTGAGAACAAAGGATTTGAAATTACCCGTATAACTCCACAACCCAATGGTTTAATCGCTTTCGAACAAATTAGTAACGCACTACGTGATGATACAATTTTATTATCTATTATGCATGTAAATAATGAAATCGGTGTAATCCAAGACATCAAAAAATTTGGTAAATTATGTCGTCTACATGACATAATATTTCATGTAGACGCAACTCAAAGCGTTGGTAAATTACATATTGATCTATCTGATTTACCAGTGGATTTAATGTCTTTCAACGGCCATAAACTATATGGCCCAAAAGGTATAGGTGGTTTGTACATACGACAACATAGGCACCCAAAACTCCATATTACAGCTCAAATGCATGGAGGAGGACATGAATATGGTATGCGTTCTGGTACATTACCAGTCCATCAAATTGTTGGTATGGCTGAAGCGTATCGTTTGGCTAAAGAAACAATGACGACAGAAATGATTTATTTAAAAAAAATGAGAGATCGTCTATGGCAAGGATTACAACAAATTGAAGGAATATTAATTAATGGCGATTTAGAGTATAGTATAGGCACATTGTTGAATATTAGTTTTAATAATATTGACGGTGAAACATTAATTATAGCATTAAAAGATTTTGCATTATCTTCTGGATCTGCTTGTACCTCTGGCACTTTAAATCCATCCCATGTACTGCAGGCTTTAGGAAGAAATAATGAACTAGCATATAATTCAATCAGATTTTCTTTAGGGCGTTTCACAACTGAAGAAGAAATAGAGTACGCTATCCATCATATAGCTGCTACTGTTATTAAATTAAATGCTATGATATATTTATTATAATTTTACAATAAAAAAAATAAATTAATTTGTTTTTCATATATGAAATTTATGACGATAATCAATATATCTATAAAAAATCTAAGAAATTTTACTAATATTATTCGAAAGATAAATAAAAAAATAATCATTAAAAAGAATATTTTTTATAGATTAGGTTGCATCTTTTATTTTTGTAATATTTTTACTATTAAGTTTTCTCCATAATTAATTTATATGTAACCATTTTTACGTATTTGTTTTAATATTAAATATTTAAGATATTGCATGGATGTTATTTGTAAACAGCAAGGATTTTATTACTCATCAACACTCTGATCATGTAATTAAGATCGACAAAAATATTTTATTTCATAATGAAATACAGATATGGATATTTCTACTTGTCTGTTTTGTGTTTATTCTGAGTTCAATTTATAGTTTTTAAATCGTTATAGATTTTAAAAAATATTAAATAATATAAACAATATTATCTACAATAATTATTGTTTTTATATTTATTTTCTATACAATAATATTAGTAAATGATTAATAGGAGTTTTTATGGTTTGCAAAGAAAATACGCTGTCAATCATAAAACCAGATGCTGTTGCTAAAAACATAATCGGATCTATAATTAGTAGATTCGAGACTGCTGGTCTTACTATTGTGGGAGCTAAAATGTTGCAATTAACATATATACAAGCTTCTGAGTTTTATTTTGAACATCAAAAAAAATATTTTTTTGACAGTTTAGTAAATTTTATGATTTCTGGACCAGTATTTGTACAAATACTGGAAGGTAATAATTCGATACAACGCAATAGGGAAATTATGGGAGCCACTGATCCAGCGAATGCGTTAGCAGGCACCATTAGATCTGATTATGGTTATAACTATACTAAAAATGCCATCCATGGATCGGATTCTAAAAAATCTGCTATACGTGAAATTTCCTATTTCTTTGATACATAAAAACATACAGATACATTATCTTTTATAAAAGTAATCATTTTAGCTATACAAAAAAATGATTTTTGATTAATAAATTATTTTATCAAAAAAATAATGTTAACGCAAAATATAGATCAATTTAAGTTAAAAAGAATGCCGGTAATGTAGTCAATTTCTATTGAGCAAATGCTCATAGAGCATTACTGTTGATCAACTTTCGCAAAATTGGATCTTGAGAAATATATCTTTATGTATGTGAAAAAAGTTAATTTACTTAACATGAACAAAGAAGAATTACTAATTTTTTTTGATAAATTAGGTGAAAAACCTTTTCGTTCTCATCAAATAATGAGATGGATATATCATTATTATTGTGACGATTTTAATTACATGACAAATATAAGTAAGTCTCTAAAAATCAGATTGAAACAAATAGCGGAAATCCGTGCACCAATCATTATAAAAGAACAACTATCTTCAGATGGAACAATTAAATGGGCTATGAAAATTGATGAACAACAAATCGAAACAGTTTATATCCCTGAAAATAAGAGAACCACTTTGTGTGTTTCATCACAAATTGGATGCCCTTTAGGATGTAGTTTTTGTGGAACAGCGCAACAGGGATTTAACAGAAATCTGAATGTATCGGAGATAATTGGTCAAGTTTGGAGAGCAGCGCAATTTATTAATCTTAATAAAAAAATAAAAATAAAAAATAATAGATTTCCTATTACTAATATAGTGTTTATGGGTATGGGAGAGCCATTATTAAATATTGTTAACGTTGTATCGGCGATCAGAATTATATTAGATGACCTTGGTTTTAAGTTATCGAAACGACATATTACGCTCTCAACTGCTGGGATCGTACCAGGTATAGAAAAATTAAAAAATATGATTGACATCCCATTAGCTATATCTCTACATGCTCCAAATGATATCATTAGAAATAAAATTATGCCAATTAATAAAAAGTACAATATTAATAGTGTATTAGAAGCAGCGCGTAGGTATTCGATAGACACTAAATCTAATCACGGTAGAATAACAATAGAGTATGTATTGTTAAAAAATATTAATGACGATGTCCTTCATGCCCATCAATTAGCAAAACAACTTCAAGGTATTCCGTGTAAAATTAACTTGATCCCATGGAACCCAATTCCAAATATACGATATGCATGTAGCTCACAGATTCGTATGCGTGCATTTCTTAAAGTTTTATTGAAATACAATATAATAACCATCATACGTAAAATAAGAGGAGCGGACATTAATGCTGCCTGTGGACAATTAACAGGAGAAGTAATTAACCGTATAAATTTACAATATAACTCGTTATAAACAATATCGTTGTATTTAATATTATTATAAGATTAATAAGACGGAATTTTTTAAAAAAGGGTCATAAATGTAATATGACAATTACGCATATTGCTATGTATCATAAAATTATAAAAATTATGATTCCTATTATAAATATAATTAAATCTCTTAATTGATATAATCAATAAATTCAAAAAATATATTTATTGTGTAAAAACATGAAAATATGGGAGATTATATGAATAATTTTACGAACATTGTTCGTCGAAAATCTACACGTATTTATATTGGCAATGTCCCTATTGGAGACGGCGCGCCTATTGCGGTACAATCCATGGTAAATACTCGTACTACAGATATTTTAGAAACAGTTGCTCAAATTAATGCCCTAAAAAAAGCAGGAGTAGATATTGTCCGAATATCGATACCTACTATGGATGCAGCTGAAGCTTTCAAAATAATTAAACAACAAGTAATTAATACTCCATTAGTAGCAGATATTCATTTTGATTACCGTATTGCATTAAAAGTAGCTGAATACGGAGCAGATTGCTTACGTATCAATCCCGGTAATATCGGGAATAATAAACGTATTCGATCTGTAGTGCATTGTGCTCAAGATAAAAATATATCTATTCGTATTGGTGTAAATTCTGGATCTCTTGAGCGTGATTTACAAAAAAAGTATGACGGAAATCCAACAGAAAATGTATTATTAGAATCAGCAATGAGACATGTAGATATTTTAGATAAATTAAACTTTCATCAATTTAAAGTTAGCGTTAAATCTTCTGATGTACTAATCACAATACAAGCCTACCGCGCATTAGCATCAAAAATAGATCAACCATTACATATAGGTCTTACTGAAGCTGGGGCTTTGCGTAATGGGACAGTAAAATCTGCAATGGCTGTAGGTTTCTTATTAAACGAAGGCATCGGGGATACAATACGTATATCATTAGCTACAGATCCTATAGAAGAAGTTAAGGTGGCATTTGACATTTTAAGAGCTTTAAGAATTCGTGCTCATGGTATTAATTTTATAGCTTGTCCGGGATGTGCTCGACAAGAATTTAACGTAATCAATGTAGTTAATGCGTTAGAAGAAAAAGTAAGTGATATTACAACGCCTATGGATGTATCTATTATTGGATGTGTAGTTAACGGACCAGGAGAAGCATTAAAATCAACCATTGGTGTTGCCGGCGCACGTAATAAAAGTGGTATATATGAAGATGGTATACGACAACAAAAACGCTGTGATAACATATCAATAATTGAAGAATTAGAACGTCGTATTCGAGCTAAATCTAAATTATTAGACCAAAATAACCACAACACTACCCTATCACATATAATAAATAATTGAAGATTACAAATGCTTAAATATGATAAAAATATCCAATCTGTCCGCGGTATGCATGATTATTTGCCGAAAGATACGATTCTATGGCAATACATAGAAAATATACTTATAACTATATTAGGCAGTTACGGATACAAGGAGATTAGATTTCCTATTATTGAAGACACAAATTTATTCAAACGCTCAATCGGAGAAGTGACAGATGTAATAGAAAAAGAAATGTATAATTTTACTGATCGCAACGGTAATAATTTAACGTTACGTCCAGAAGGAACATCTGGATGCGTCCGCGCGGGTATTAAGCATGGGCTGTTTTATCACCAAGAACAACGTCTGTGGTATCTCGGTCCGATGTTTCGCTATGAACGCCCCCAAAAAGGACGTTATAGGCAATTTCATCAATTTAGTGCTGAAGCTTTTGGTCAAATAGGACCTGACATAGATGCTGAGTTAATTTTAATTACTGCTCGTTGTTGGAAAAAATTAGGAATTAATCATCATGTATCGTTAGAACTAAATTCAATTGGCTCTTTATCATCTAGAATAAATTATCGTAAAAAATTAATAACTTTTTTGGAAAAAAATTTAAGCAATTTGGACAGCAATGCTCTACGTCGTTTATATTCTAATCCATTGCGTATCTTAGATACCAAAAATACTAAAACTAAGGAATTACTACTTAATGCGCCTATATTAAGCGATTATCTAGATGATGATTCACGTGTTCATTTTTCTGAATTATGTCAATTATTAAATCTCTTAGGAGTGTCGTACAGGGTTAATCCGTACTTAGTACGCGGTTTAGATTATTATAACAAAACAGTTTTTGAATGGGTTACTGATAGTTTAGGAGTAAAAAAAACTATTTGTGCTGGTGGTCGTTATGATGAATTAGTCCAAGAATTAGGAGGATATTCAGTACCTGCGATAGGATTTTCCATAGGATTAGAACGTGTAATATTATTAATACAAGAAATTAATAATATTACCATTTTACATAAAAATATATATATTGATGTATATTTCATTAGTATAGGAGACAATTCTCGAAAACATGCAATGTTATTGTCTGAAAATATTCGTTCAACATTACCATCTCTGCGATTAATGGTACATCATGGAGGAGATGATATAAAAAAACAATTTTATTGTGCTAATAAACATAAACCACAAATCGTATTAATCATGAACGAAAAAAATGCTCTTGACAAAACGATTATTCTAAAAAATTTACGATCAAAAACTCAAGAAATATTAAAACATGATGCAGTTTCTGAAAGATTAAAACATATACTACATATTACGAGTAATTCTACTGATAATAAATAATCATAAAAATGATATGAATTTTTCTATAAAATATAGTATCGCTAATACTTAGCGCATCTTAGCAGGTTTGAAGAATATACATAAAATTAAAATTATGAGA
Organism: Candidatus Blochmanniella chromaiodes str. 640; assembly: GCF_000331065.1. Taxonomy (NCBI): domain Bacteria; kingdom Pseudomonadati; phylum Pseudomonadota; class Gammaproteobacteria; order Enterobacterales; family Enterobacteriaceae; genus Candidatus Blochmanniella; species Candidatus Blochmanniella chromaiodes. Next base: position 657,593 of record NC_020075.1, on the reverse strand, counting down.
CGATGCAGATCAAAATTATTTAAGCATTAATCTATTTATACATACTCGAAAAAATAAAATCTAATCTTTCGGTAACTAATAAGAGCTATTGCTAGAATTTGTAATGATTATATTATACTTTAATTATTAAATAATTATTCAAAATAGAAATAGCTTTATTGTGTTATTTAAGACTGATACTATGTGTATTTATACAATCGCTTATTTATGGGTAATTAAATAATGCTACCTATCATCACTCTAATTGGGCAAAAAAATGTAGGTAAATCTACTTTATTCAATAAATTAACACATACACGTGATGCTTTAATATCTAATTATCCAGGATTAACACGAGATCGACAATATGGTTATTTTCAATGCAAACAATTTAAATCTATTCTTATTGATACTGGGGGTATTGATAAATTTTGTAGTACAAAAACAGAAAATATTCAAAGTTACGTAACCTATCAAACAATTCTCGCAATGCAAGAAGCTGACATTTTATTATTTGTTATGGATAGACAATCTGTAGGAACATCTATAAATAATGATATTTTTAATTTTTTAAAAAAAATAAAAAAAAACATATTTGTTGTCATTAATAAAATTGATAACATCCCACATCATATACACACAATGATATGGGATTATTGTTCTTTTGGTATAAAAAATATTATTTTTATTTCAGCGATTCATGGGCATGGAATTGATAATTTATTAGAAAAAATATCTTCATTAATTTCAAAAAATATATTTTTTTTCAACAATAAAATACCTGAAAGTCATATAAATAATACTATTTATCAAAACCACATCATTAATCCGTCATTTAATAAAGTAAATACTGCTATCGCAGTAGCTGTTGTAGGACGCCCCAATTCCGGTAAATCTACTTTTGTCAATCATATTTTAGGAGAAACCCGTATGATTACCTGTAGTACACCAGGAACTACTCGAAATTGCATTCATTTACCTATAATATATGACAAACAAAAATACATATTGATTGATACAGCAGGCGTACAAAAAAATAAAAGAATAGATAATGTAGCGGAGCAAATTTCCATTCTAAAAACATTTCGAATCATTAAGACCGCGCACGTCCTCCTATTCATAGGAGACGCAAATCTGGGGATATCTGACCAAGATTTACATTTGTTACAATTTATCCTAAATTATGGTAAAGCATTAATAATCGTTATTAACAAATGGGATTTGATATCCCCAGATTTGCGCAATACAACTAAAAAAAATTTATACGAAAAAATAAATTTTATTAATTTTACTCAAATACATTTTATTTCAGCATTGTACGGGAATGGAATTAAAACGTTATTTCAATCAATCAAAGCAACAAATTTACGTTCTCGTTATACAAAAACCATCAATACAGCATATTTAATCCGAACATTGCACGCTGCAATCACGAAATACCCTCCCCCATTTTTACATGGTAAAAGAATTAAACCCAAATATATCCATATTGGAAAACATGAACCATTAACTCTGATTATCCATGGCACTCACGTCAGCAAATTACCTGATGATTATAAACGATATCTAAAAAAATATTTTTATCGTATGTTAAACATCACAGGTGTTTTATTACACATTCAATTTAAAGATAATATTAATCCATTTATTAAAAAATAAAAATATGTCGTATATAATATATACAGACGCAACGCGAGCAATTTTTATTTGTGCAGAATTGAAAATAATCAACGAACATATTGATCTTTAACGATCTATTGCTTCTATATAATTTAATTTCAAAGCATTACAAGTATATTGTCTAATTTTATTTACTAATATAAGATCACCATTTAAATTCTTAGTATATGATGGGATCATATCTATAATTTTATTTTTCCACACATCACTATTAATTTTATTATCAAACATTGTATTCAAAAGTTGTAATATTATTGAAACTACAGTAGATGCCCCAGGAGATGCACCAAGAAGCGCCGATAAAGTACCATCACTTGAATTAACCACCTCTGTTCCAAATTGTAAAATACCTCTCCTGTTGCTATTTCTTTTAATAATTTGAACACGCTGTCCTGCTGTTACTAAAGTCCAATCTGACGGGTTAACTGTCGGATAGTATTCTCTAAGCTCGTCAATACGGTTCATGTTTGACATAACTAACTGATTGATTAAATACTTAATCAAATTAAAATTATCTATCCCAGCTTGCAAAATCGGAATAACATTATGCTTATTTAAAGAATGAAATAAATCTAACCATGATCCATATTTTAAAAATTTACTACTGAAAGTTGCGAATGGGCCAAACAGCAAAATCTTCTCACCATTTAATATTCTAGTATCTATATGAGGTACTGACATTGGAGGCGCGTTAACAGATGCTTTCCCATACACTTTAGCTAAATGTTGTGCAACTATCTTCGGATTTTTTGTGACTAAAAACTGACCTCCTACCGGAAATCCAGCATATCCATAAACTTCTGGAATTCCAGAAGTTTGCAAAAGACTAAGAGATCTTCCTCCAGCTCCTATAAAAACATAATTTGTACGAATACATTTTTTGTGCTTACACCGTCGATCAATTACATGCACATCCCAAGTTGCGTCGTTATTATTTTGTACAGATACAACATCATGCTGTAAATACATTTTAAAATTTACATTTTTTTTTAATTCATTCAACAATTGCTGAGTAAGCGCTCCAAAATTAACATCGGTACCCATCTCCATGCGAGTAGCGGCTATTTTCTGCGATATATTACGTCCATCAATAATAAGAGGAGCCCACTGACGAATTTGCTGTAAATCTTCCGAATATACCATACCACTAAACAAAACACTATTCAGCAATGCTTGAAAGCGTTTTTTTAAAAAACAAACGTTTTCTTCGCCCCATACAAAACTCATATGTGGTACATTATTAATAAAAGAATTAGGATATTTAAGTACTTTTATTTCTACTAAATATGCCCAAAATTGCCGCGATATTTCAAACGCTTCATTAACAGCAATAGCCTTTGAAATATCAACGGAACAATTTTTATTGTTATACTGGGTATAGTTAAGCTCGCAAAATGCTGCATGTCCTGTACCAGCGTTATTCCATACATTAGAGCTTTCCTGTGCTGGTTGACTAAGACGCTCATATATATGAATTCTCCAAGTCGGCTCAAGAATTGTTAAGAACATACCAAAAGTTGCACTCATAATCCCAGCACCAATCAGCACTATATCTGCTGAAGATGTAATTTTAATCAATCGATGTTGTTGATTTATAACAGCAACATTACTCATATATTTACTCAAATAATAATATACTTAACATATTTAGTTACCGTAACTAAGACAAAAAATTTTAATAACATGTAATTTACACACCACACAAAAATCCTTATAATTAGATCATATCTCAATAAAGAAATAAAAATAAATATCAAAAAAATAACTAAAAACAGCATTAAATCATATTTTTAACGTTCAATACAAATAACGTAATTAAAATAATAATTTTATTTTAATAAAAACTTAATTGTTGATACATCACGCATACAATATAATTATAATTAATACCATAATAATTTATATTTAATTTTAATAAAATTCTATAATGATTAATTTTTATAACCTGCATTCTAAACTTGATTAATTATATAATTCATGATAAAATTAACAATGTTAGGTGTTATAGAACACAATTATAATCTATAGTGTGCTTTTCCTTGATCTTATAGAGTTAGTCTATTGATGTTTGGGATTTGGTTTTTGAATTTGGTTGTTTGGTGTCTGTGTTTTTGGTATGCGTTGTTTAAATTTTTGGTTTTGGAAGACATGGGGTGATGAAAAGAAATTACCGCCGTAGTAGTGTCGTTACTGTAGTATAGGGTATACTGATAATTGTAATGTTGACTTTTGTTAAAGAGGCTTTGACTTTTGATGATGTGTTGATCGTTCCGTCTCGTTCGAGGGTGCTTCCTGCGGAGACGGTTTTAAAAAGTTTTTTGACTAGTGCTGTTTCTTTGAACATTCCTGTTGTATCATCGGCGATGGATACAGTGACTGAGTCAAGTCTAGCTATCGCTTTAGCGCAAGAAGGCGGGGTGGGTTTTATTCATAAAAATATGTCTTTGGATCACCAGATTAATGAGGTACGTCGGGTTAAACGTTATGAAAGCGGAATAGTAACGAATCCTCAATGTGTTACTCCTGATACGACTTTATTGCAAGTGAAGGAGTTGACCTCTCGCAATGGTTTTGCTGGCTATCCAGTTGTGATGAACACAAATGAGTTAGTTGGAATTGTTACGAGTCGTGATGTTCGGTTTGTCAGTGATTTATCAAATTTTGTTTTTTCTGTTATGACTCCTAAAGAACGTTTAATTACAGTGTTGGAAAAGGAAAATAGAGAAGTAGTATTAAGTAAAATGCATGATAAAAGAGTAGAAAAAATTTTGTTGATTGATGCTGCATTTCGTCTTAAAGGTATGATCACTGCAAAGGATTTTGAAAAAGCAGAACGTAAACCATATGCGTGCAAAGATAATTATGGAAGGTTATGTGTTGGAGCTGCTATTGGAGTAGGAGAGGATTATAAAGAGCGTGTTGAAGGGTTGGTTGATGCTGGTTTAGATGTATTACTTGTTGATTCTTCTCACGGGCATTCAGAGAGAGTATTAGATTGTATTGCAACAGTTCGAAATATGTATCCTAATTTATCAATTATAGGGGGCAATGTTGTTACAAAAGAAGGTGCATTAGAATTGGTCAAATCTGGTGCTAGCGCAGTGAAAGTTGGTATTGGGCCTGGTTCTATTTGTACAACTCGTATTGTTACTGGTGTAGGGATTCCACAAATTACAGCTATTTCTGATGTAGCAGAAGCCTTAAAAAATACGAATGTCCCGGTTATCGCGGATGGTGGTATTCGTTTTTCTGGTGATATTGCTAAAGCAATAGCGGCTGGCGCGCATTGTGTAATGATTGGTTCGTTGTTAGCAGGTACAGAGGAATCACCAGGAGATATAGAATTTTATCAGGGCAGATCTTTTAAAACTTATAGAGGTATGGGTTCTTTAGGGGCTATGTCTCAAGGCTCTGCTGATAGATATTTTCAACAACAGGATCCCGTCATTACTCATAAATTGGTTCCGGAAGGGATAGAAGGACGTGTCCCTTATAAAGGAAAATTAGAGACGATTATACATCAATTAATGGGTGGATTGCGTTCTTGTATGGGATTGACAGGCTGTGTTACTATTAATGATTTGAGGACGCACGCTAGGTTTGTGCGTGTCAGTTATTCGGGCATGCAGGAAAGCCATGTGCATGATGTAATGATAACAAAGGAATCTCCTAATTATCGTTTACGATGATTATTAATAACTAGTTAAGTTTATGTGTGTATTACTGCATTATTTTTGCAGTTTGTGCGGCGCGGTATCACGAACGTAGTTGATCATTAACATGTGGTTAATCAATGATAGATCAATATAAATAATAGAATAAGATATAATGTGAAATGTAATAATCATCGTATTTTAGTAATAGATTTTGGATCTCAATACACTCAGTTGTTGTTGAGAAGGATTCGTGAATTAGGAGTATATTCTGAATCTTGTTCTTGGAACATTAGTAAATCTCAAGTATATGCATTTAATCCTAATGGTATTATTCTTTCTGGAGGTCCTTATAGTGTTATCGATAGTGATTTTCCGTATATTCCTGAATTTGTGTTTCAATTAGGTATACCTATATTTGGAATTTGTTATGGTATGCAAATTATGTCGTTTCAACTAGGCGGGCGAGTAGAACGTGTTATTGCGCAGCGTGAATTTGGTTGTACTCAAGTAACAATTCTTTCTAAAAGCATTTTTATAAATGATATCTATGATTATGTTGATGATGTTACGGGGTGTTTTGCTCTTGATGTATGGATGAGTCACGGGGACGTTGTTACTACTGTTCCCAAAGATTTTACGGTTATTGGTGTTAATAAGTATCGAAAAGTTGCTATGATGGCGAATGAAGATCGTCATTTATATGGTGTTCAATTTCACCCGGAAGTTACCCATACTAAAAAAGGAAAAAGTATTTTAGAACGTTTTATTACGTGTATTTGTCGCTGTAAATCTTCTTGGAAAATAGCGAATATTATTGATGATATTGTTATGGATACTCGTGTAAAAGTAGGTAATGATAAAGTAGTGCTTGGGTTTTCAGGTGGGATTGATTCCCTTGTTACAGCTTTATTATTACGACGCGCAATTGGTCATCAATTTATCTGTCTTTATATTGATAATGGGTTATTATCAAATTATGAATTTGATCGAATTAAAAATTTTTGTGCTCTAAATTGTAATTTAGATATTATTTATCTGTCGCAAGAACAACGATTTTTCAATGCTTTAATTGGAGTTAATGATCCAGAGAAAAAGAGGAAAATAATTGGTAGAGTTTTTACAGAAGTTTTTGAAGAGCAGATTCGTAATTTAGTAGCTGTAAAATGGTTAGCTCAAGGTACTATATATTCAGATGTTATTGAATCTGGTGTATCTTTATCTTCTTTTAAAAATGTGATTAAATCGCATCATAATGTAGGTGGTTTTTGTGGAATTACGGATATTCAATTACTAGAGCCTATAAGAAATTTATTTAAAGATGAAGTTCGCAGTATTGGATTGGATTTAGGGATACCTTATGATATAGCTTATCGTCATCCGTTTCCAGGACCTGGGTTGGCTATTAGAGTATTAGGTGAAGTAAAAAAAGAATATTGCGATATTTTACGTAGAGTGGATTTTATTTTTATCGAAGAACTTAAGCGTGAACATTTATATTCCAAAATTAGTCAGGCCTTCGCAGTATTTTTACCAACTCATTCAGTAGGAATACAGGGTGATCAACGTAAGTATAAGTGGGTAATTGCTCTTCGTGCAGTGGAAACTATAGATTTTATGACAGCACATTGGGTTTATTTATCTTATGATTTTTTAAATAAGGTATCTAATCGTATCGTCAATGAAGTTGAGGAAGTATCTCGTGTGGTGTATGATATTTCCTCAAAACCTCCAGCTACTATTGAATGGGAATAAATGTATTATACAGTTATAGGTTATATATTTTTGTGTACTTTTATTGTTTTATGTGACCTACAATTTAAAGTATGTACTTCCACTATGGAAGTACATACTTTACTCATTAAATGTGTATCAATAGTAAAAATTTTATAATACAATAAGAAGAGTATGCAATTAATGCTATAAAATTAAATATGTATATATGTTATGAGGATTGGTATTTATGTAGTTTATGATGTCATCTCTTGTAGAGATGACATCATAAACTACATAACAATAAATATATATACGCGTAATAATTATTTCATAGTGTTTTATAAAAGTTAATGTGGTTATTATTGTTCTAATAATTTTTGTAATGGATGTATTGTTTTAATTTTTGAAAATATTTTATTTTTCATTTTAATGAGTGACGAATTATCTCAAAATTTTATTGACGGTTGGTTAGGGGAGTTAAGATTAAATTTTGCTTTACGTGGTGGACGTAGTGTGTTGACCAGATGTAAGCATGTTGGTCCGTTTTACGTGAAAAAAGTTTTTTACTCTGAAAACGATAACACTCCGCATGTATATTTGTTACATCCTCCTGGTGGATTAGTGGGAGGGGATAAATTAGTACTGGATGTTAAATTAGAATCAAACAGCCGGGTATTGTTAACGACACCCGGTGCTGCTAAATTTTATCGTAGTAACGGTTTGTATTCAGAACAGAAACATGTATTTAGATTAGAACGTAATACTTCTTTAGAATGGGTTCCTCAAAGTAGTATTTTTTTTCCTAAATCTAAAGCAAAAATAGATACTACTTTTATTATAGAACAAGGATCTAGAGTTATATCATTTGATATGTTATGTTTTGGAAATTTATCATTAGGTACTTCTACTTATCCGGAGGAAGTAGATATCCATCTGAATATTTGTTTATCTGATTCAATTGGATTACAGGAACGTTTTCGGATTAATGAATTAAATTGTGTTATGAAATTAGGCGGGTTCCGAATAAGTGCTTTACTTTTTGCTGTTCCATCGGATGAAAAAACATTATATAAGGTACGTAAATTAATAACATCAGTTAAACATTTTCAAGTTGGAGGCGCTACATTGTTAGATGAGATTCTTGTAGTACGATTATTAGGTAATGACAATCAGTATTTAAAAAAAATGCTTCATCATATTTGGTATACTATACGTCCTTTTATAATAGGGAGAAAAGCTATGCTACCGCGTATTTGGTTGACATAAGTCAGGAAAATCTATGAAGTTATTACCTCGGGAAAAAGATAAATTATTGTTATTTACAGCAGCATTGTTAGCAGAAAAACGTCGAAATCGCGGGTTAAAATTAAATTATCCAGAAGCAATAGCATTAATTAGCGCTGTAATTTTGGAGGGTGCTCGTGAAGGGAAAAGTGTTGCGGAATTGATGGATGTAGGTAAAAACGTATTGACTAGAGATGATGTTATGATAGGAGTACCTGAAATGATTACTAATGTACAAGTAGAAGCTACTTTTAGTGATGGAACCAAATTAGTAACAGTACATGATCCAATAATTTAATGAATGAATGAGGATACCAATAATATTATGATACCAGGTGAATTCTATATTTCTCATGGAAATATAGAATTGAATGCTGGAAGACAACAAGTCTTAGTAACAGTTATAAATACTGGAGATAGGCCCATACAGATTGGTTCTCATTTTCATTTTTATGAGGTTAATAGTGCTTTAAAATTTAATCGAGTTATCACTCGTGGATTTCGTTTAAATATTCCATCAGGAACAGCAATACGTTTTGAACCAGGACAGTTTAGGACCGTAGAACTTGTAAAATATGCAGGTGCATGTAAAATTTATGGGTTTTGTAAAGCCATTATGGGAAAGTTAGATTAGTTATGTTATTATCCAAGCATGATTATGCCTCTTTATTTGGACCAACTATTGGCGATTCTGTACGATTAGCAGATACTGAATTGTGGATAAGAATAGAAAAAGATTTTACTGTGTATGGGGAAGAAGTAAAATTTGGGGGAGGCAAAGTTATACGAGATGGTATGGGTCAAGGACAAATGAGTAGTAAAGATTGTGTTGATTTAGTATTGACTAATGCAGTAATTCTTGATTACTGGGGAATAATAAAAGCAGATATTGGTATTAATAATGGTCGTATATCAGGTATTGGAAAAGCAGGAAATCCGGATGTACAGCCAGATGTGACAATATCTATTGGCCCTGGAACAGAGATAATAGCAGCGGAAGGTAAGATTGTTACAGCTGGAGGAATAGACGCTCATGTTCATTTTATTTGTCCTCAGCAAGTAGAAGAAGCATTGTGTTCCGGAATTACTACATTTATTGGAGGCGGTACTGGACCGGCAACAGGAAGTAATGCAACTACCTGTACTCCAGGTCCTTGGTTTATATCTCGTATGCTACAAGTAGCAGATACCTTACCTATTAATATTGGGGTTACCGGTAAAGGTAGTGCTTCTTTTCCTGATTCTTTAGAAGAACAAATAATTGCAGGGGCGATTGGTTTAAAGGTGCATGAAGATTGGGGTGCAACACCTGCTGCTATCGATTGTTGTTTAAATGTGGCTGATCGTTTTGATATTCAGGTTTCTATGCATACTGATACTTTAAATGAATCAGGATTTGTTGAGGATACCTTATCTGCTATCAAAGGTAGAACAGTGCATGCTTATCATACTGAGGGCGCGGGTGGAGGACATTCTCCAGATATTATACGTATGTGTGGATTTTCTAATGTGTTACCATCGTCTACCAATCCTACTATGCCTTATACTGTTAATACAATAGATGAACATTTAGATATGATGATGATTTGTCATAATCTTAATCCTAATCTTCCTGAAGATATGGCATTTTCAGAGTCTAGAATTAGGAGGGAGACAATTGCAGCTGAAGATGTATTACATGATCTTGGAGCTTTATCTATGATTTCTTCTGATTCTCAAGCTATGGGACGAGTCGGAGAAGTGATTTTACGTACTTGGCAGACAGCACATAAGATGAAACTACAGAGAGGTTCATTATTAGGTGATGCTACTAGATATGATGATAATGTTCGCATAAAACGGTACGTTGCTAAATATACAATTAACCCAGCGATAACTCACGGAATTTCTCATGAAGTTGGTTCTGTTGAAATAGGAAAATTGGCAGATTTAGTACTATGGTCTCCTGTTTTTTTTGGAGTTAAACCAGAGTTAATAATTAAAGGCGGTATGATTATCTCTTCTGTTATGGGAGATCCTAATGCTTCTATACCTACTCCTCAACCAGTACATTATCGATTAATGTTTGGAGCGCGTGGTAAAGCAAAACATGCTACACGTATGACTTTTCTATCTCAAGTTGCTTATAATTCAGAATTAACAGATTATTTAAAGTTGGTTAGTTTGATTGGTGAGGTTCGTCATTGCAGAGATATTCAAAAGAAGCATATGATTAATAATTCTTGGCAACCAGTTATTGAAGTAGATTCTCAAACTTACCAAGTACGTGCTAATGGAGAATTATTAACTTGCGAGCCTGCATCTGTATTACCAATGTCACAACGTTATTTTCTGTTTTAACGTGAAATATAATCACACGTGATATATATAAAGTAGATATTGTTTTTTTTATTAAATGCTTTGAATAATTGTTTTTTGGTATGAGGGGTAATAACAAAAATTATTAATATTATTATATTTGATAGCGATGAAGAATTGTATATGTGATTTACAATGTGTAGCGATCTTTAATGATATTGTGTGGTGGTAACTGGAAATCTAAATATTACAAGGATGGATGTTTATAATATAGGTAGAAGTTTAATGCTATATGTACACTGATATATTCTTATCAATAAGATTTACAATATAGTGTTGTATTGTGGTATTTATTAGGTATATTTTAACGAAATTTTCGATATAATGAAATAAATACTATTTTGAATAAAGAAATAGAGTTTTTTGTGATTGTTATTTTGATAATAATTTGAGACTACAATGATATTTATGTTAATATTTTATAAATATTATTTATATTATTATAATTATGTGTGCTGATCACGGTATTAATTCAGTCTTGTCTTTAATGCAATTGGTTAGTTCTAACTTTCCTGTGGGAAGTTTTGCTTATTCACGAGGTTTAGAGTGGGCGGTAGAAAATAATTGGGTTAATTCTGTAGAAACTTTTTATTCTTGGCAACAACAATGGATTGATGGGCCATTAATTTATTTAGAATGGCCGATGCTTAAACGTTGTTACTATTATGCTCAAATTAGAGATGAAATGAATTTTTTCCAATGTGCGTTAAGGATATTGTCCTATCGTGATACTCATGAGCTTAGATTAGAAGAGAGACAACGCGGGAAAGCGTTGTCGAGAATAATATCGCAATGGTATCCATTTACGGATGGAGATACTTGGTTATCAGCTTTAGAACATAGTGGCTTAGCATCTATAGCATGGTTAGGGTATACGTGGAGTATTTCTTTAGAAAATTTAGCGTTAGGATATGCCTATAATATGTTGGAATCTGCTACAATGGCAGGTTTGAAACTGGTGCCTTTTGGGCAAATAACTGCTCAGAGATTATTAAGATCCTTGATGGAGCGCCTTCCTAATGATTGGAAGAAATCTGATATGATAGCAGATCATGAACTGGGCAATGGTTTTCTGTTGCAATCTATAGCATCCGCCTGTCATGAGACACAATATTCACGATTATTTCGTTCCTAAAAGTATTTTATTGTTAATAAAATATACGTTTATAAAATATATTATATGGATAATCAATTTTTAATTGAGGGGCATGTGTTTTGTTATTAAATCAATATAAAAAACCATTGCGTATAGGTGTAGGAGGTCCTGTAGGATCAGGTAAAACCGCATTGCTTGAAGTGTTATGTAAAAGAATGAAGGATAGCTATCAATTAGCAGTGGTGACTAATGATATTTATACTAAAGAAGATCAACGTGTTTTGATAGAAGCAGATGCTTTGTCGGCTGACCGTATTGTTGGAGTAGAAACTGGAGGATGTCCACATACTGCTATTCGTGAAGATGCTTCTATGAATTTATTAGCTGTAGAAGAATTAATATCGAAGTTTAATAATTTGGATATTATTTTTATTGAAAGTGGTGGAGATAATTTGAGTGCTACTTTTAGTCCAGAATTGTCAGATTTAAATTTATACGTTATTGATGTAGCTGCAGGTGATAAAATACCTCGAAAAGGTGGACCAGGTATTACACGTTCTGATTTTTTAATAATTAACAAAATTGATTTAGCTGAATATGTGGGAGCATCGTTGGAAATAATGAATCGTGATACAAATCTTATGCGTAAAGGTTTACCGTGGTCTTTTACTAATTTAAAAACAGGTCATGGTGTACAATCCGTTGTTGATTTTATTTTGAGACAACGATTATCTATTTGTAATAGAGAATAATATAGTAGTTCGTTGAAATTTTCTCGTAATAACGATTTTGTTATGAAAAATAAACATATGAATTTTTAAAAAACTATATAGATATATATATTAATTATGTATTTGATGTAGATCTTCCGCATCTACTTGTATTTGTGTTCTTTCATTTTAACGGTTGCTTGATACCAGAACCAGAACAGGAAATGTAAAAATTGTTTAATTAAATATTAAATTACGGCTGTGTGTATTTCCGTATGTAAAATGATTGAAAAAATTATGTCTAGCATAGAACAATCACGGGTTATTGTCTAAATATATAGCAGGAAGGAGTAACGATATTGTTATTACGGGTTTTGTGGTAATTCCAGGCGTTTATAGAAGCGTAGATTAATCTAGCAAATAATATTGAAAAACTGATTAATAATATCCATTTGGCAACTCGTATTTTTTTTTTTCTTTTCATAAAAAGAATGTGAAAATTATTAAGATAATCCCTCATTGTAACATTTCTTGATAGAAATCACAAATATTCTATGAAATATATGTTTTTATTTAATTTTAAAATTATTATTTATTAAAGCATGTTTCGTTATGAAACACATTTTCATTGTAAAATGTTTTTTATTCAAAATAAATTAGATTAAAATTAATAAAAGTTATTTATTTTTTTTGAGGGGATTGATTTTTTATGGATTTAAAAAATTAATTATTAAATAATTTGTGTGATTATTTATCATACTTATTTTGACTTACACGGTGTTTGTGTGAAAATATAGAGATTTAATTATTGTTAATATAATATGAAATATTAATAAAATACTTCTAATTTTTGATGCAGATGTTTTTATATAAGTTTCTTTGGAGATAAGTACGTCTCCATCATAACATAACACACTGTATTTGAATATTTATTTTATTTTTAAGCACAATATGATGATGCTATTTGCAATAGTTGTAACTTAAAATGATATTTATTAAAATTAAAATCATAATATAGATAGATTGTGTTATATAATTCCGCTGTTTGTATTTGATATACATTGTATATAGGAGAGTAAATGATTTAATATATTAAAAGTGAATTTTTATTTCATCAATAAAATTCTTCAAATATCAATTTAAATAATATCCCATATTTATTATCTAAATATGGGATATTATTTAAATTGATATTTGAAAGTATAATTGCTTAGGCTTAAGTATTTGCTTTCATGGAGAACAAAATTGATATGAAAATAGTTGAAATTAAACATCCATTAGTACGTCACAAATTAGGGCTAATGCGTATTTGTGATATTAGCACGAAACGTTTTAGAGAATTGTCTTCAGAATTAGGTAGTCTATTAACTTATGTAGCTACCGATGATTTAGAAGTGGAAATAGTAACTATTAAAGGGTGGTGTGGATTGGTGAAAATTGCGCGTATTAAGGGAAAAAAAATAACAGTGGTACCAATTTTACGCGCTGGATTAGGAATGATGAATGGTGTATTGGAGCACCTTCCAAGTGCACGTATTAGTATAATAGGGATTTATCGTAATGAAATTACTTTTGAGCCGATTCCGTATTTTCATAAATTAGTTTCCAATATTAATGAACGTATGGCTATGGTGTTAGATCCTATGTTAGCTACTGGCGGATCGATAATTGCTGCTATTGATTTATTAAAGAAATTTGGATGTAATAATATAAAGGTTTTATCGATAGTAGCGGCCCCAGAAGGAATTGAAGCTTTGGAAGAAAAACATCCAGATATTGAATTATACTTAGCCTCTATAGATCAAAAAATTAATAAAAACGGTTACATTATACCAGGATTTGGAGATGCAGGTGATAAAACATTTGGAACTAAATAATATATGATCTCTTATAATTAAGAATTTTTTAATTGTTTTAAGTGTATTTGCTATACAGATCTTATATTACGGATTTTTCATCGAAAATTAATAATAATAATAATATAAAGATATACATGCATATATACACATGCGCTGTTATCTATGTGGTGATGCATGTTTATCATGTAGATAACGTAGTACGATCCGATCATGATCAATAGGTTTAAAAGATTTAAATACTTGTTCGATAGTACCAGTTTGGTCGATGATGAAACTGACACGATGTATGCCGTTATATGTTTTTCCCATAGAATTTTTTTCTCCCCACACTCCAAATTTCTTGGAAATTTGGAAGTTTTCATCATAAAGTAAAGTAAAGTTTAACATTTCTTTTTTAGAGAATTTGAAAAGTTTTTCTGATTTATCGTTACTAACTCCAATTACCTCTATACCTAATTTTCTGAATGTATCCATATTGTCTCTTAATTTACGTGCCTGTATAGTACATCCTGGTGTCATGGCTTTAGGATAGAAATAAATAAGAATTTTTTTTCTTCCTATATGAGAATCGATACTGACTAAAACACCATTTTGATCAGGTAAATTAAATTGAGGTGCTGTGTCTCCAGGCTGCAATAATGCCATTATATACTCCATTAATAATCAATAGTTATATATACACTAAATAATTCACGATTAAATTTTAATATTATTTTTAACCTCTGTATAGAAATACATAAATTATTTAATAAAAAAATTTTATGTTTATGTATGTTCATGAAAAAATTAGGCTTTAATATAAGAAAGCGATTAAAATTATTTTTAAAAAATTTTAAATTATAATATTTTTAAATATTATTAACGAAGAATAATTTACTTAATAATTAAAAATATAATGAAAATAATTTTTAATTAATTTAAAATATTAAACGGTAGTAAAAGATAAGCATGTTTATTAATAAACATATATTTTAATATTATTAAAAATAATGTTATTGTTTGTTATATATGACGAGCGGTTAATATTTTTATTTGATATTTTTTTTGCCATTTTATTTGAATGTTTTTATTGAATAACAATATTTTACAGATTCTGTTTATTGGAGACAATAGTTCATGTTTATGGGAAGTATAGTAGCATTAATTACCCCAATGGATTTAAATGGCGCTGTAGATCGAATAAGTTTAAAAAAACTTGTTGATCATCATGTAGTCAGTGGTACGTCAGCTATTGTTTCCGTTGGTACAACTGGAGAGATGTCTGGGCTTACACATGAAGAGCATGTTGATGTGGTTATGCGTACTTTAGAGTTTAGCGATGGTAGATTGCCCGTTATAGCGGGTACTGGTGCTAATTCAACGGCAGAGGCGGTTGCATTAACTAATAAATTTAATGATAGTGATATAGCAGCTTGTTTAAGTGTAACCCCTTATTATAATCGTCCCAATCAAGAAGGATTATTTCAACATTTTAAGGCTATTTCAGAAAGCACAGATTTACCTCAGATATTGTATAACGTTCCAATACGTACTGGTTGCGATATGTTACCGATTACTGTTTCTCGCTTAGCAAAGATAAAAAATATAATTGGTATTAAAGAGGCGACAGGAAACTTAAATAGAGTAAATCAATTAAAACAGTTGGTTCATGAAGATTTTATTTTGTTGAGTGGAGATGACTTAAGTGCATTAGATTTTATGAAACTTGGAGGAGTTGGGGTAATTTCCGTTACAGCAAATATTGCTGCAAAGGAAATGGCTGAGTTATGTAAGTTAGCAAATGAAAATGATTTTTCAAACGCACAACACATTAATCAGCGCTTAATGCCTGTGCACCAAGCGCTATTTATTGATTCTAATCCTATACCAGTGAAATGGGCTTGTAAAGAATTAGGATTAATATCGCATTATGTTTTGCGTTTACCTATGACTGTTTTATCTGAGGTACATCGTGATGTTCTAAAGCAAGCTTTAATAGATTCAGGGTTATTTTATAATCAGTCTAATTATAAATAATTATTTATATAAGGGTTATAATGTTAACTTTTTTAGAGATTTTGTGTATGATATTACTATCAGCTTGTTCTTTAGGAACAAGCCAGGAAGAACGTTGTAAGCTCAATGGTGATTTATCATATTTAGATGCGGCATCTTTGGTAGAATTAAATATACCGGAAGATTTAGATGGTGTATTACCTATATCATATGATGATTATGTTATTCCTGATGTTACTAAAGAAGATAATACTATTGCTCAAAAAGTAGGTAAACAACTAGATATATGTCCTCCGTTAATTTTTTCTACAGATATGTCACATGAATCATGTTTAATTAATATTGAAGATTAATTTTAATATAAGCAATCAGTAATACTTGTTTGTTGAGATTATTTTCAATATATGTATTAAAAATAATAACTACATGTTTATTATTCAGTATTCAATTATTCCCTCATATAATAAAAATGTATCTTAGTTTCAGAACTGCTATAATAATACATTATGCATTTATTGTATTAGTATTAAATCTTCTATAATTTTTTTATATATAGAGCTAAGTAATTTTAAATCAATTAGATCAATATATTCGTTAACTTTATGAATCATATGGTTACGTGCTCCTAATTCTATGACTTCTGTTCCCATTTTAGCTATAAAACGTCCATCAGAAGTACCTCCTGTAGTTTCTAATCGAGGTTCAAATTTTTGGTAATATTTAATTGCATTGATTGCAACGTTAGTTAATTGTCCAGGTTTACTAAAATAAGGCTCTGCAGAAAGTTTCCAATTGATATTATAAAGTAAAGTATGACGTGTGAATATGTCATTTATGTATCTTTTAATATTGTCAATAGAACATTTATCATTAAAGCGTACATTAAAATTTAATATAACTGTATGGGGTGTAACATTGTTGTTCTTATGATTAGAATAAATATTAGTAATTTGCATAGCAGTAGGAGGAAATAATATACTTTTTTCTTGATCCCATGTAATGTTTAGTAAATCTGATAGTGCTGGAATGATTAAATGTATTGGATTTTTAGAGAATTGAGGATATGCGACATGTCCTGGAGATCCATGTATTGTCAGTTGTCCAGTAAGTGATCCACGTCTACCATTTTTTATAACATCACCTAGTTGATCTTGACTGGATGGTTCTCCGACTATGCAATAGTTTATATGTTCATTACGTGCAATTAGAGATTCTACAACTTTTGTGGTTCCGTTGAGACCACTGCCTTCTTCGTCAGAAGTGATAAGAAATGCAATCCGCCCTTGATAATTAGGATGTTGGTCGATAAAATTGGCAGAGGCTACTAACATAGCTGCTAATGCCCCTTTCATATCAATTGCGCCTCGCCCATGTAATATATTATTATGTACTAATCCTGAGAACGGAGGGTAATCCCAGTATTGAGGATCTCCAGGATCGACCACATCAGTATGCCCAATAAACAATAATGTGGTGTGTTTTTGTTGTTTTTTACAACTATGAAATGCCCAAAGATTAAGGGTGTTATCAAAGCGCATTAACTCTACATTAAAATTTAGTTTTTCTAAATAATTTGCAATTATTTCATGACAACTATGATGGTTTGGGCTAACCGAAGGTTGCTGAATTAATTTTTGAGCTAATGTTATTAGCGCTGAATAATTCATTTTATATTTTCCCGTGATAATAGTTCTGATAAAATTATTTTGAATTTAATAATTCACACGAATAAATCATATATATAATCAATGTAAAATTCAGATATACAACTATACCGATATTTATTGATATAGTTGTATATAGGATGTTTTTTATAAAAATTAAACATTTTTGGTGATCTGTTGTTTTAGGATTTTTTGAGTAATTTATATGATTTATTGATCACGTAGTCTACAGTAAAGTCAAAAAATTTAAATAATTGATGTGATGGAGCTGATTTTCCGAATGTTTTCATACCAATGATTTCACCATATATTCCAACATACTTATACCAATAGTCAGTGCTACTAGCTTCGATAGCTATTCTATTAATTATTGTGCTTGGTAATACGTATTCACGATATGATTTATCTTGCTGATCAAATATATTAGTAGAAGGTAACGAGATGACTCGTATTTTATAGCCTTCATCGGTTAATCGGTAATATGCTTGTATTGCTAATATTATTTCTGACCCAGTAGCAATTATAATTAATTCAGGGATATTTTGACAATCTTTAAGAATATATCCTCCGCGATTAATGTTATTAATTTGTGTTGATGTGCGTTCTTGCTGCATGAGATTTTGTCTAGACAAAATCAATGCGGTTGGCCCGTGGTGTTCAATTGCTGATTTCCAGGCAATTGCTGTTTCTACTTGATCACAGGGACGCCATACTATTAAATTGGGAGTCATACGTAAACTTGATAATTGTTCTATAGGTTGATGAGTTGGACCATCTTCTCCTAATCCAATAGAATCATGAGTATAAATCATAATATGATGACTATTCATTAATGCCGCCATGCGAACCGCGTTGCGTGCGTATTCAACAAATGTTAAAAATGTAGCAGTATAAGGTAAAAAAGATCCATAATTAGCAATTCCATTGGCAATAGCAGTCATCCCGAATTCACGTACACCGTAATGAATATAATTTCCGGCAGGATTTTTCATAATAGAAGAAGATTGAGACCAAGTTGTCAAATTGCTGGGTGTTAAGTCTGATGATCCACCAAAAAGCTCTGGTAATTCTTTAGAAAAAAATTCAATTGTAATTTGAGAAGCTTGACGTGTAGCAATATTTTGAGAATGCACTTGTAAATTTTCAATAAATTTTTGTGTTTTTTTATGCCAATCTTCGGGTAATTGTCGTTGTATTCTTCTTATTAATTCTTTTGCTAAATTAGGATAGGTAACTTGGTATTTTTGAAAAAGTTGTTGCCAATTATCTTCTTTTTTTTGTCCCAGTATCGTGGCATTCCATGATTTATATATTTCTTTTGGTATGACGAATGGAGGTTCATTCCAATTAAGCGCTTTTCGAGTAGCAGCCACTTCTTCTGCTCCTAATGGAGCACCGTGAGCGCTATGTGTTCCGCTTTTATTTGGAGCTCCGAAAGCAATAATAGTATTACATATTAACAATGATGGTTTATCTAATGTGGATTGAGCTTGATCAATTGCAGCTTTAACAGAATTTCTATTATGTCCATTTACATTACGTACCACATGCCATCCATAAGATTCAAAACGCATAGCAGTATCATCTGTGAACCATTCTTGTACATTTCCGTCTATAGAAATACCATTATTATCGTAAAATATAATCAATTTATTTAATTTCATAGTTCCAGCTAGCGCACAAGCTTCATGAGAAATACCTTCCATCATGCATCCATCTCCTAAAAATACATAAGTATAATGATTGATGATATTAAACTGTGCGCGATTAAATTGAGCTGCTAGTGTTCGTTCAGCAATTGCAAATCCTACAGCGTTAGCAAGACCCTGCCCTAACGGCCCTGTTGTAACCTCAATGCCATCCGTATGCCCATATTCTGGATGCCCGGGTGTTGTTGAGTTTAATTGTCTAAAATTTTTTAGATCTTCTATAGATATTTTGTATCCAGTTAAATGTAGTATGCTATATAGCAGCATTGATCCATGTCCATTAGATAAAACAAATCGGTCTCTATTAATCCAGTTGGGATTGTTTGGGTTGTGATTTAAGTAATCTCTCCACAATACTTCAGCAATATCCGCCATGCCCATGGGACAGCCGGGATGTCCAGAATTGGCTTGTTGTATAGCATCTATGCTTAATATACGTATAGCATTAGCTAATATTTTTTTTGATAACATAAAGTATTTTCCTAATATTAAATGTTTTAATTAAATGATTATAAATTCTTCTCTCTTATAGAGAATTATCGAATACGTTTAGTGAATTTTTCCATACTTATTTTGTTATTTTTTAATAGTTAAATTTATACACAGAAATAGGTTTATTAAATTTTTTATTTAAAAAAGAAAGTACACCAAATTTGATAGGCTGTGTATGCAAGATTAATTGATTGTGTTTCTTGAGTAATTTCTTAACATTTGTTAAGCAATCATATTCATCTGTAACCATTATTGGATTATCTGTATATAAATTAGTATTGATAGAAATATTTTTTTCGTAATATTTATTATGGTTAAAATAATTTTTATTTATTTTTTGTATAATGTTAGGATGATTATAAATACTGAATAGTACATATTGACTATACCAGTTGTAAATAAGATTTATAAATGGATAAATAAAACATAGATTTAATTTGGTACATGTGCATTTTTGATATAAAGATAGTAAAAATGTTAAATTAATTTGGATATTGTTTTTTTGAAATTCTGTTGTTTTTTTTATGATTTTCCAATTGATAGTGATTTTGATAATAAAATACACTGGATCTGTCTTTTTATTTTTATAAATTGCGATAAATCTGTGGTGTTTTTTTATTCTAAAATATTTATTAGAAGAAGATATTATATCCATTTTTATGAAGACATATCTTGGAATATTGTCTAAAATTTTAGTGTCGATATAAGTTTGTAACTTATTTATTGTGTTAATTGTACTAATAAATGTAACATCATATTTTTTTATAGTATAAATTATTATATATTCAATTAATTTGTAATGAGAACTAAAAAAAAATGGTTTTAGAATAAGAAGTGGATTAGTAATAGTATTATTATGTGGATAGTAATACCGAATGGTGTCAATATTTTTGATATTCTCTACAATTACGGAAATTTTTCTTAAACTACTTGATGGATTCACTACTGACTCCGTATTACGTATTATAATTGGGTAATGTTAACGATATTTATAATCATTTTAAATTCATAAAGTAAAATATGTTTATGATCATAAATATTATTTATTATATGTTTTATTTCTATTAAAAAATGTATATATAATATATATATTATATAAGTTGTATTATCATATCTCAAGGTGAGATATGTATACATTGTATGTCTATCAATATTCTATTAATTAATGTGCGTACATTTGTATGTCAGGTGATTGTATTAAAATAGTAAAAATTACTATCATAATTTAATGTTGATTGTAATTTTATTATATAGTTGCAAAGATTATTATGATTGCAGTAACGTTTTAAACGTTAAGTTCGTGAGGTTTTATTTTGTAGAGTGTAACACAAGTATATTATAGTACGTAATTAATTATCATTACATATAATACATCATAAGCAATGATTCTAAAGAATGAGTGTTATTATGTCATGTGTAATGGAATGTAAGATTATATAAGCGGTTTAATTTTTTATATTGTATGATCTTTTCATAAGATAATTATATGTTGTGTAGTACATAATTAATTAATAATAAAAAATAATATTTGAATTTATTTAAAATAATTATTTTTTATTTTTCTTTTGCAACGGGCTATTTTGTTTAGATTACAATTATAGTACATCACAAATTTTATTGTAGTATTAACCATAATAAGCATCGCTTAAATTGTATAAAATTAATTGAAAATATTAATACATAAAGATAATCATCTGTTACATAAATAATTTATTGCAACAGAATTATTTGTTTTAATTTTTTAAATTTTAGTTATTGATATGATCATATTGAGAATTATTTTAGGTTTTAATTCGATTTAACGAAAATATCTATATTTATATGTAGAAATCATTTTCTAAATTATCTTTATGTCTTTATGTAAGATCTTTTATATAGTTTAAAAAAAAGATAATATTACTATATTTTATTATAAATTATAATATTGAATATGGTAGTATTTTTACAGAGAGAAGTATAGACAAAATTAATCAAATATGCTTGATTTAAATTTCATTCAATTAATAATTGGTTACAAAACTTGTGTGCAAGTACAAATTTGCGTGCAGTTTATGTCTTAATGATGCATGTATTATATAATGTGTTCTATCAACTGGAAGGAAAATCTCTATTTTGAGTAGGTATGTTTGTATTCGGATATATATGATTATTATGCATACTGTTTTAAAAATAATTAAAGTGACAGCATTATTGTACTGTGTTTTTTGCGCTCCAATACATGGAACTATTTTATTAAATAGTTCTTATGATGTGTCTAGAGAATTGTTTTTAAAGATTAATTCTGATTTTATCGAATATTGGAAAGATCTTCATCCTGAAGATGAATTAATTATTCGTCAATCTCATGCAGGATCTACCAGACAAGCTATGGCTATATTACAGGGACTGCGCGCGGATGTGGTGACATATAATCAGGTGATAGATGTACAAATTTTGTGTGATCGCGGACGCTTAATTCCTAAAAATTGGCAAGATCGATTTCCACATCATAGTTCGCCATTTTTCTCAACTATGGCTTTTTTGGTGAGACGAGGCAATCCAAAAGGAATTTATAATTGGTATGATTTAACGAATGAAGGGTTGAAAATAATATTTCCTAATCCTAAAACATCTGGTAATGGACGTTATACTTATTTATCGGCTTGGAATTGTTTTTTAAAAAATAGCGACGGAGATATAGAGCAAACTCGAATTTGGATGCAAAAATTTTTAAAAAATGTAAAGGTATTTGATACTGGAGGACGCGCTGCTACCTCTACTTTTGTTGATCGTAATCAAGGAGATGTACTAATTAATTTTGAATCTGAAGCAAAATTAGTTTTAAGTCAATATGGATTTAATAATTATGAAATTGTTATACCCACTCCGAATGTTTTGGTAGAATTTCCAGTGACTTGGATAGATAAAAACGTCATTAGAAATGGAACCAAAGATGTAGCACGAGCTTATTTAGATTACCTATACCTTCCTTCAGCACAAAAGATTATTACTAAGTTTGGGTATCGCGTCAATACAACTGACATTGCTCAAATATATCTGAATGGATCTTCTGGGAGTCAATTATTTAGAATAGAAGATCAATTTGGTAATTGGAATACTGTTATGGATACTCACTTTAAACGGGGCGGTGAATTAGATCAATTGTTATCAATAGGGCATCGTTGATGTTATTTTCTTCATCTAAACATACCTTACCTGGGTTTGGTATAGCACTGGGCGGAAGTTTATTGTTTGTTTGTTTGATTCTATTATTACCTTTAAGTGCGTTAGTTATGCAATTATCTCAGATGAGTCTTTCTCAATATTGGGATGTAATTACAGATCCAGCATTATTGGTTTCTTATCAAATCACCTTATTAGCTGCCGGGACAGCAACATTATTTAATGCTATATTTGGGCTGTTAGTATCATGGGTAATAACTAGATATCAATTTCCTGGCCGGAAATTATTAGATGCGTTAATAGATTTACCTTTTGCTTTGCCTACTGCGGTGGCGGGATTAACTTTGGCAACATTGTTTTCAACGTCAGGTTGGTATGGGTCTTGGTTATCTCAATTCGGCATCACAGTATCGTATACGTGGATAGGTATATCTATTGCTATGATTTTTACAAGTATTCCATTTGTAGTACGAACCGTACAACCGGTACTAGAAGAGTTTACTGTAGAATACGAAGAAGTAGCAGAAACTCTTGGAGCTGATCATTGGCAAATTTTTTGTAATGTAATTTTTCCAGAATTGGCACCAGCTTGGTTGTATGGTGTAGTGTTGTCGTTTATTCGAAGTTTAGGTGAATTTGGTGCGGTTATTTTTATAGCTGGAAATGTTGCCTGGAAAAATGAAGTTATTTCTTTAATTATCTTTATTCGTTTACAGGAATTTGATTATCCAGCTGCCAGTGCTATTTCTTCTGTAATTTTAATTATTTCTTTATTATTATTATTTTTTACTAGTATGTTTCAATTACGAATAAACCGGAGGTTTAAGGGATCCTAATGATCAGCATGTTGAATAATTATGTCAATAGAAATTACAATAATAATTTCAACAGTAGTATTACATGGAACCAATGGATTTTAATTGGTTTCACTATGTTTATATCAATGATGTTGTTGTTAGTTCCTTTAATTGTGATTTTTGTATCTGCTTTTTCAGAAGGTCTAAAAATAGTAATAGTAAATTTAATAAATCAAGATATGATACATGCTACTTTTTTGACGGTTATCATAGCGTTATTTACGGTACCTATTAATGTATTTTTTGGTGTATTAATGGCTTGGTTGGTGACTCGTTTTAAATTTTATGGAAGACAGTTATTGTATATATTAGTAAATATACCCATCGCTGTTTCTCCAGTAATTGTTGGATTATTGTATTTATTGCTTTATGCAAATAATAATGCAATAGCAAGTTGGTTGGATTTGCATAATATACAAATAATATTCACATGGGTAGGATTAGTGTTAGTTACTATTTTTGTTACTTGTCCTTTTGTAGTGCATGAGCTTGTTCCTATGATGGTGAATCAAGGAAGACAGGAAGACGAGGCAGCGATACTTCTTGGAGCATCTGGTTGGATGATGTTTCGTTATGTTACTTTTCCAAATATTCGTTGGGCTTTGTTATACGGGGCTATTCTTACTAATGCTCGTGCTATTGGTGAATTTGGAGCAGTATCTATAGTATCAGGGTTAATACGGGGTGAAACATATACTGTTTCGTTGTATGTAGAATTATTATATCAAGATTACAATACTGTAGGCGCATTTGTTGCGGCATCATTATTAGCTTGTATTTCAATTCTTATGTTGTTTATTAAACATTATTTACAAAGTCGTTTAAAACGTAATAATTAATATTATGATCAAGGATAAGAAATGAGCATTGAGATAGATGGAATCACGAAATTTTTTGGTCATGATAAAATTTTGACTAATGTTTCTTTACATATTGAATCTGGAGAAATAATAGCGTTATTAGGACCATCCGGTTCTGGAAAAACCACATTACTACGTATTATTGCTGGCCTAGAACATTATAATAGTGGTTGTTTGCGTTTTAAAGGTAAAGATGTTAGCCATCTTAGCGCACGTGATCGCCATGTTGGTTTTGTTTTTCAAAATTATGCTTTGTTTCGTCATATGACGGTATCAGATAATATTTCTTTTGGAATAAGAATGTTGCCACGCCATAAACGTCCAAATTCTCATATAATTAGCAAAAAAGTTACGCAATTATTAAGCATGGTTCAATTAGAACGTTTGGCAAATAGATATCCTACTCAACTTTCTGGGGGTCAAAAGCAACGTGTAGCTCTGGCTCGTTCTTTAGCAATTGAGCCAGAAATTTTACTGTTAGATGAACCATTTGGTGCATTAGATACACAAGTTAGAAAAGAATTGCGTCGTTGGCTTCGTAAGTTACATAATGAATTTAAATTCACTAGTGTTTTCGTTACACATGATCAAGAAGAAGCTATGGAAGTTGCTAATAGAATAGTAGTGATGAATCGAGGAGTTATTGAGCAGATAGGTACACCTAAGGATATTTGGTGTGTGCCGGCCACTCGTTTTGTTTTAGAGTTTATAAGTGAAGTGAATTGTTTACAAGGAGTAGTGTGTGGATCGGAATTATTTATTGGGTCTTATCATTGGTCTTTACCGTATATTCCAGCTTTACAAGGAAAAGTAGAATTATTTTTTCGTCCGTGGGAGATGGATATGAGCAAAGAGCATAATGTGCTTTATCCATTACCAGCTAAGATTGTGAATGTTAGTTTGCATGGTTATTATTGGCAATTAAGTGTAGAGCCTTTAGGATGGCATCAAGATTTATTGACTATAATTTTAGGAATTAAAGATATTTTTGGTGTTCCAGAATGCGGTGCATATTGTTATTTAAGCGGACGTAATGCACGATTATATTCAGGAGAAATAGTGTTGTAATTAATGTTTTTTTGAGATTCTGTAATTTATTTAATTAGTAGTAAATATTGTTTTTTAAATGTGTGGTTTATTTAGAGCATAGTTTTTGTATAGATAGTGTGTGTAGATCGTTGATAATTTTCATGTTATAAGAGTTAGGTTTTTGTTTGTGGATTTTGTGGTACTCAGCTATCTGAGTAATCAGATTTTAAAATATGTTGTAAGAAGATATATAGCCAATTAAAAAATTTTTTGTATATATTATATTATTCCTGATTCTATTTATGAAATAGATTGTTTTTATTTATACGTTATATTGGTTATTTTATTTGTGTATAAAATGTAGATATAGGATTAGGTTTAATTTTTTCAAATAAACTATACGATGATTTATTTATAAAATTATAAAAAATTTTTATTCTTAAATTATATGTTTACTATCATAATGGTTTTTGACAAAAGAATAGTTTTATAGTTTTTGTATATTATGTGACACATGTGTATGTGTAAGTAAATGCATTAATGATTCTGTGGTTGAATAGTTCAATGCTTTTTGTGCCAATTTTTTTGCATCGCGATAATATGCGTTACGGATTATGTTTTTTATGTGTGGAATAGATATAGAGCTCATGCTAAATTCATCTAATCCCATTCCCAGTAATAGTAGAGTAGTACGTTCATCTCCTGCCATTTCTCCGCACATAGCTGTCCATTTCCCTACAGTATGTGAAGCTTCAATTACTTTTTTAATTAATATTAGAATAGACGGAGATATGGGATTATATAGATGAGATATTAATTTGTTGCCGCGATCTACTGCAAGTGTATATTGAGTTAAATCGTTAGTTCCAATACTGAAAAAATCCACTTCTTTAACTAAATGATGAGCGATAATTGCAGAAGCAGGAGTTTCGATCATGACACCTACTTTAATATTTTCGTCAAATTTTTTTCCTTCTTGACGTAATTGTGTTTTTAAAAAATTTAATTCTGTATTTAAAGTTTTTACTTCTTCTACTGAAATAATCATAGGATACATTATGCGCAATTTACCAAAAAAGGAAGCTCGTAAGATAGCGCGTAATTGAGTATGTAATATGTCTTTTCTGTCTAACATAATGCGAATTGCGCGCCATCCAAGAAATGGATTTTCTTCGTTTGGGAGGTGCATGTAAGGTAAATTTTTATCACCCCCAATATCCATAATACGTATGATTACAGATTCGTTAATCATGGATTCAGCGGCATTTTTATAAGCTTTAAATTGTTCTTCTTCTGTGGGGAATGAATTACGATTCATAAATAAAAATTCAGTTCTATATAATCCTATTCCTTCAGCTCCGTTTTCTTTAGCTCTAACTATATCGTGTATCGTACCGATATTAGCGCATATTCGTACTTGACGCCCGTCGAGAGTAATAGCTGGGAGATTCTTTAATTTAGTTAACTCATATTTTTCAGAAATATATTTCTTTTTTAATGTATTTATATTTTTGATGATGTTTGGGGTTGGATTGATGTAAATTTTATTATTTAAGGCATCGAGTATTATCCAATCTCCATTGGATACTCTTTTTGTAATTATACCAGTTCCTACGATGGCTGGTAGTTCTAAAGAACGAGCCATAATAGAGGTGTGTGAAGTTTTTCCGCCGGCATCAGTAATAAATCCCAAAACTTTTTTTAAATTTAATTGTGCAGTTTCTGATGGACTAAGATCTACTGCAATAATGATCACTTCTTCGGTAATAGAATTTAAGTCGATAATTGGAATTCCTAGAATGTTTTTTAATAAACGATTTCCAATATCTCGTACATCAGTAGCACGTTCTTTTAAATACTCATCCTCTAGTTGTTCTAAAGCTTTTGCTTGGGTTTCAATTACTGAATGCACAGCGGCATCAGCGCTGAATAATTCTTCTTTAATAAGAGTAATAATATCTTGTTCAAGTTCTTCATCTTCTAGCAATATAATATGGCCTTCAAATATAGCTTCTTTTTTAGAGTCTAACTGTTTTTTTACTTTATTTTTAATTTCTTTCAATTGCTTGGAAGTTTCGGAACGTCCAGAAAGAAATCGATTGATTTCTTGTTCAATAGTGCCAATATTGATTTTTTCTAAATTGATAATGATTTTTTTTTCTTGTAATAGCAACGCTTTTCCGAAGGCGATGCCAGGTGATACTGAAATTCCTGAAATCATAATTCTACCTTCATTAGAGTTATAAATAGTGTAATTATTCAAATATTGATTGATTATATTGTATTTATTTGAGTTCAGTAATAAACTCAATTAAATGTTGTACTGCTTGTTTTGCGTCCGCGCCATCGGCAGAAATAACAATTATAGATCCTTTGCTTAAACCTAGTGTTTGTAGTTTGAATAAACTTTTAGCGCTTGCTTTTTTCCCGTTAGAGATTACTGTAATTTCAGAATTAAATTTTTTTGCTGCTTTTACAAATTGAGTAGCTGGACGAGTATGTAAACCATTGGAAGCAGTGATTATAGTTTCTTGTTGATACATTTTTATCTCCATTTAATTTAACAATATGATAAAAATATTATTTTCATGTAAATTTACTAAAATTAAATATTTTTATTGATGAAACACAGGCGAATGATACTGTTATACGTATAAATAATTTATTAATTTTTTGTTTCTTTTTCATGTATATCACATTCACAATAGAATATGTATTAAAGATATTTTTTCATCGGATCTCCTGATTTTTAATGTCTTAAAAAGATAGTATTCTATTTACATAATGTAATTAATTCAATATTATTATAAATTCTGCAATAAATAAAATATACAAATTGTTTTTATTTATGTAAAAATAAATATAGAAAACATCGTACATGAATGTTTTCTATTTTTTTGAATGTTAATAGAAAATAAAAATTTATTTTTATAACTTTGAAAATAATACAGTACTTAAATATCGTTCACCAGACGATGGAAGTATAACTACTATATTTTTATCAGTATAGGCTTTGTTTTTTTGTAGTTGTACCGCTGCTGCTAATGCGGCGCCCGAAGAAATTCCAGCTAAAATTCCTTCTTTTTCCATTAAATATTTAGCGTAGCTAACAGCTGCATCTATGCTTACTGTTTCTACATGATCAATTAAAGTTAAGTCGAGATTTTTTGGAACAAAACCAGCACCAATACCTTGGATTTTATGTGGCGCTGGTTTTATGTTTTGACCTGATAACGTCTGGGTAATGACTGGAGATTCTTCTGGTTCTACTGCCACGATAATAATTTTTTTATTTTTTTTGGTATGTTTGAAAAATCGTCCAACTCCGGTGATAGTACCTCCTGTACCAACTCCAGCTACAAATACATCTATTTGTCCGTCCGAGTCATTCCAAATTTCAGGTCCTGTGGTTTTTTCATGAATTTCTGGATTTGCAGGATTGCTAAATTGTTGTAATAATAAATAATGTTTAGGATCAGCAGCAACAATTTCTTCTGCTTTAGCAATGGCTCCTTTCATTCCATTACATCCTTCTGTCAATATAATTTCGGCTCCTAGAGCTTTAATTAATTTAAGACGTTCAACGCTCATGGTTTCCGGCATGGTTAAAGTTAATTTATAATGTCGTGCGGCCGCTACGTAAGCTAGAGCAATTCCAGTATTACCACTCGTTGCTTCTATAAGTCTCGTATCTAATTTTAATAAGTTTCTTTTTTCTGCATCCCAAATCATATTAGCGCCAATACGACATTTAACGCTAAAGCTAGGATTTCTAGATTCTATTTTAACAGCAATATGACCATTGCCAATATTATTAAGACGGACTAATGGAGTATGACCAATAGTGTAAGAATTATCTTGATAAATTTTATACATATTTAATAATTCCTCAAGTGTTATGCATCACTATAATGATGAGTTTGTGGTATAGAATATCTTTTATATATAGTTTGGATCAAATAAAAATGTAAATTTTTTATTCTGATATAAATATTAGAATAAAATTAGCTATTATGCATTAATTATAGACGTATATTCAATAATATTTCTGTCATCTTGTCGATATAGATAATTCATAACAATTAATTGGTGTTGTTGATATTTAAACAGTGATCACATTAAACAACTATATGTTTGAAGATATTTTTATTATAAAATGTTAAATCACGTGTAAATAAAAATAACGATTTTAAATATGAATTAATTATCGCAACCCATATCATTGGGATATCTATATTATGAAATTTGTTAAACAAAAAATACAAAAATTAAGAAAAAAATTACGTCATTGGGAATATTTATACTATACAAAAAATGAATCTGCAGTATCCGATGAAAAGTATGATGCGATGTTAGAAAAACTGAATCAGTTGGAACAAATTTATCCACATTTGATTACAGAAAGTTCTCCTACTCAACGTATAGGAGGTGTGTCTCAATATAATTTCAAAAAAATACATCATAAGGTGCCAATGCTATCTTTAAATAGTATCGTTGCATCGTTTCAATTGTTGTCATTTGATAAAAGAATAAAAATTAAACTACATGCTAATCATGTTATGTCATATTGTTGTGAATTAAAAATAGATGGGGTGGCAGTGAGTTTATTGTATAAAGAAGGGAAATTAATTTATGCGGCAACTCGAGGTGATGGTAAAATCGGAGAGGATGTTACTGAAAATATAAGCACTATTCGCTCAGTACCCATGTGTTTAAAAATAGATTCTAATAAATATGGTAAATTACCATATTTGTTAGAAATTAGAGGAGAAGTATTTATATCTAAATTATGTTTTTTAAAATTGAACAAAATAACGATACAACAAGGCAACAAACCTTTTTCTAATGCGCGAAATGCTGCTTCTGGTTCCTTACGTCAGTTAGATCCTAGTGTTACAGCCACGCGCCCATTAAGTTTTTATTGTTATGGCATTAGTAACTATTGCGGAGAAAAGGAATTACCAGATAGTCATTGGGAACGATTACAATTATGTGAAAATTGGGGTTTACCGATTAATAATTATATCCGCTTAATTAGTGGAGTTAATAAAGTATTAGAATATTATTCTTATATAAAGACAATACGATCTAATTTGGAATTTAACATTGATGGAATAGTTATTAAGGTAAATAGTTGCACATATCAGAGTAAATTAGGTTATGGCTCTAGAGCACCGCATTGGGCTCTTGCCTATAAATTTCCTTCGGCAGTAAGTTCTGCTAAAGTAGATAACGTAATTTTCCAAGTTGGGCGAACAGGTATTATTACTCCAATAGCTTATTTAGAGCCTATTGTAATTTCTGATGTTACAATTAGAAAAGTAAACATGCATAACATCAATGAAGTTAAAAGACTTGGATTAATGATTGGCGATATAGTTCGTATACAAAGATCTGGCGATGTGATTCCTAAAATTGTAGAAGTAATTTTATCAGAACGTACCGATCATGTAAAAACTATAGAATTACCCCGATTTTGTCCGGTATGTGGGTCTCGTATTAAAACATGGCATAATCAATCAATATTACGCTGTACGGCCGGATTATCGTGCCTTGCTCAACGAAAGGCAACACTTGAGCATTTTGTTTCTAAAAAAGCAATGAACATTTATGGAATGGGAAATAAAATTATTGATCAATTAGTTAATCAAGGTTTAATATTTACTTCATCTGATGTTTTTCGTTTAAACAAAAATAAGTTACTCTGTTTAGAGGGCTTTGGTTTGGAAAATATTGAACGTTTATTAAGGTCTATCGAGGATTCTAAAAAAATTACTTTGGCTCGTTTTATATATGCGCTAGGTATTTATGGTGTAGGTGAAACAGTAGCTAGTAATTTAGCTATTGTATATAAAACTATAGAAAATTTGGCCGCTGCTGATTTACAATCATTATCAAATTTGAAATATGTAGGGCCAATTATAGCTAATAATATATATCATTTTTTCAGAAATCCAGACAATTTAAAAAATGTTCAAGATTTAATTGATCCGGCTATTGGTATTCAGTTACATGTTATTACATGAAAATGAGAATTTAAAAGATTAAAAAATTATAGGTATATCAAAATTAGAGTTGTGTATATTAGCGATATCTATGATTAACAATTAAAAGGATGCAAATTTAAATTGGGCAATGGATACATGTTAACTGTTTTTTAAGAGAGTTTTTGTTGTTTACATCCTATTTTAAATAAATGTATTCATTTTAAAATAGGGAGCTTTGGTTTAGAGGTAGTGGATATTAAGCTGATTACTTAGTAGTCGATGAAATTGTTAGTGTGATAGAAAATAAACAATTTTTGGGTCGTGCAGGATTCGAACCTGCGACCAATTGATTAAAAGTCAACTGCTCTACCTTCTGAGCTAACGACCCCAATTAAAATTTAGAACGATAAAATAGGTGATGGCGGAATCGAACCGCCGACCCTCTCCTTGTAAGGGAGATGCTCTGCCAAACTGAGCTAATCACCTTTTCTGTTGAATTGAATTATATGGATTCATTGATACGAGTCAATGGGTTTTTATAAAAATAGAGATTTTTTTAATTGTATTTTATTAATGTGAAAATCAAATTTCATTTTGTATTGACTTAAATGAAAATTTAATGATTATCTACAGTCAGGTACTTAATTTTTATGAATATTAAAACTCGATTCGCACCCAGTCCTACAGGTTCCATACATATTGGAAATATTCGCACTGCTTTGTATTCTTGGTTGTTTGCTCGAAAGCAAGGTGGTAAATTTTTATTACGTATAGAAGATTCTGATTTGCAACGTTCTATAGATGATACAGTTGAGCTGATTGTTGCAGGGATGCATTGGCTTAATTTAGATTGGGATGAAGGTCCTTATTTTCAAACTAATAGGTTTAGTCGTTACAATAGTATAATAAGTTATATGATTCAACATGATATGGCTTATAAGTGTTATTGTTCATCAGAAAGATTAGAATCGTTGCGATCAAATCAAATAAAAAACGGAGAAAAACCTAAATATGATGGTTATTGTCGTTTTAAATCTACGGATGTATATAGTTCTTGTATTAGTTCTTATGTGGTACGTTTTTGTAATCCTCAGGACGGCGTAGTAATATTTCATGATCAAATCAGAGGTACAATTACATTTAATAACAAAGAATTAGATGATCTAATTATTCGCAGAGCCGATGGTTCTCCAACGTATAATTTTTGCGTTGTAATAGACGATATGGATATGCAAATTACTCATATCATACGAGGTGAAGAACACATTAATAATACTCCGCGTCAGATTAATATTTTAAAAGCATTGCGAGCTCCGATACCAACGTATGCTCATGTCTCAATGATATTAGATAATAATTTAAAAAAATTGTCAAAACGCTGTGGAACATTGGGTATTATGCAATATCGTGATGATGGATTTCTCCCTGAAGCAATACTTAATTATTTGGTAAGATTGGGATGGTCGCATGGAGATCAAGAAATTTTTAGTATTGCAGAGATGATAAAATATTTTGATTTGAGTAGAATTAGCAAATCTCCTAGTATTTTAAATCTTGAAAAATTACTTTGGTTGAATCATTATTATATTAATCATTTACCAATAGACTACGTAGCTTCCCATTTATCATGGCATATGCATCAGCAAAAAATCAATATACAAAATGGTCCAAAATTAACTGATATAATAAAATTATTTGCAAGACGTTCACGTACATTAAAAGAAATTGTAAATAATTGTCTATATTTTTATATAGATTTTGATTTATTCGATAATAAGGCAGCCAAAGATTATTTAAAACCTGTTTCGATAACACCATTAAAATTTTTAAGAAAAAAATTCAGTAATATAGTTGATTGGACACCAGAGATTATTAAATCTATAATTATAGAAACCGTCAATGAATTTAATACTAGCATAGATAAAATAGGTATGCCGCTTCGTGTAGCATTAACTGGAACAAATTGTTCACCAACGCTCAGTATTACCGTGCATGCAATTGGCCAGTCTCGCGTATTAGAGCGTATTGATCAGGCTATACGCTATATTTCGACATAGTATTAGATGGGAATATAAAAATAATAACTGTTGTGCATATACTTATTTTAATTATGACGTTAAGGTCATATCGGCTAGAATATGGAGTTTTAATAGTTATTGTTATTCAATAAAAGCGCAAAAATATCATCGGGATTATTTTTTATATAAAACAGAGAAACAGAGGATATTGATAACGGGGCTGTAGCTCAACTGGGAGAGCGCTTGCATGGCATGCAAAAGGTTGGCGGTTCGATTCCGCTTAGCTCCATTTATTTTCTTTATATTTTATTATTATGATATGATTTTTAAATCACATAATATTAATGTATGTGTGTTTTTATTTTTTGTTTTATGAGATTTATTTTGATTGTATTAATAAAAAAATTATTTGCTGTATGCAATCTAGATTATTAGAAGTTTTTATCTCTAAATAATATTAAATATCTTGATTTATCATTTAATAGTTAGCAATAATCATCATATAAGTAAACCAACTATTGAAGCAGATAGCATATTGATGAGTGTGGAGCTATATATTAGTTTAAATCCGAGATGTTGTGAAATCATATTACCTTGTGTTTTATTAAGTCCTTTAATAGCACCTGCAATAATACCAATAGATGAGAAATTAGAAAATGAAACCAAGAAAACTGATGTTATTCCTACAGCTTGAGGCGATAAATCACTAGAAATGTTTTGTAGGTTTATAATTGCAATAAATTCATTAGAAATTAATTTAGTTGCCATAATACTGCTGACTGGTAGTATTTCATCAGTAGGTATACCCATAATCCAAGCGCAAGGAAAAAAAATATATCCTAAAATTTCTTGTAAAGATGTATTAAATAATATTTTAAATGTGAAATTAAGAGCAGAAATGAGAGCGATAAACCCTATCAACATTGCAGCAACAGTAACAGCTATTTTGAATCCAATTAAAATATATTCTCCTATAATTTCAAAAATATTTTGATTATTGATGTAAAAATCGGTGATGTCTATATCTTTTTCTTTATCTACTACATAAGGATTCAGTAATGATAATATGATAAAAGCACTAAACATATTTAATATTAATGCCGCTACAACATATTTTGGAGCTAGCATGGTCATATAAGCACCAATTATGGAAAGAGACACTGTAGACATGGCAGTTGCTGCCATGGTATACATTCGTGGTGCAGGTATTTTTCCTATAATATTTTTATATACTATAAAATTTTCAGATTGCCCTAAGATCAATGAACTAACAGCATTAAAAGATTCTAACTTTCCCATGCCATTAATTTTGGATAAAATAGTTCCAATTATTCGAATAGAAAATACTAATATATGAGTATATTTTAAAATACCAATTAGCGCGGAAATAAAAATTATTGGACAAAGTATGTTTAAGAAAAAAGTAGCTAATCCCTGTGCGTGCATTCCTCCAAAGATAAAGTTTGTTCCTTCTGATGCAAAAATTAATAGTGTATCGAACAAAGTACATAATTTTCGTATGGAATTTGATCCTAATTGGGAATGTAAAATAAAATATCCAAATAAAATTTCTATTATTAATACTTGAAAAATAAAGCGTACACGAATTTTTTTTGGATTACTACTGACAATCAGTGACAGAATTACTATCGTAGTAAATCCTAAGAAAAAATGAAAAATGCGAGACACAATTTTTACTCCAGCAATATTGCGCAGAAATTATTTGTATTATTCTATATACAACAGAAATTCAATAAATTTATTTGTACATCTTGTAATTCATTAAAAACTCTATTTGTACGTTATAGCATCATAGTTGTTACAAGATAATTAATGGATTTAAAAAAAATATAATTTAAAAAGTTAGCCTATGCTATACTTATTTGTATTCAAAACGTAACTATCTATAGTGAAATTAGATCTTCAAATTCGATCTCTAATTATATACCCATTATAGTACAATTACTTTATTTAATGTATATAAAATAAGCTCGAATAAGATGATTCTATAAGGATTATCAGTATGCTAAATGAGCAAGATTCAGTGACGGAACATCGTTCTAGAAGAAAAATCAAATTCGCGTTGCTTGGTCCTGCTTTTATAGCTGCTATTGGGTATATCGATCCTGGGAATTTTGCAACTAATATACAAGCTGGAGCTACTTTTGGTTATCAGTTACTGTGGGTTGTAGTATGGGCAAATATAATGGCTATGCTAATTCAATTACTTTCTGCAAAATTAGGTATTGCTACTGGTAAAAATTTGGCAGAACATATTCGAGATCAATTTCCAAGATCAGTGGTATGGATGTATTGGATTCAAGCTGAAATTATTGCTATGGCTACAGACTTAGCAGAATTTATTGGAGCTGCTATTGGATTTAAAATATTGCTTGGTATACCCTTATTACAAGGTGCATTATTAACGGGTTTGATTACTTTTTTAATTTTAACTTTACAAAGATACGGAAAAAAACCATTAGAATTTGTTGTGGGAGGTTTATTATTTTTTGTTGCAATTGCTTATGTTATTGAACTTTTTTATTCGAAACCTAAATTTATTATGTTAGGTATGAGCATGTTACTTCCAATACTTCCAAATAGAGAAGCAGTTTTTTTGTCAGCAGGGGTGTTAGGTGCTACAATTATGCCACATGTTATTTATTTACATTCTTCTCTTACTCAGGATAAGAGTATAACCGCAAGTAGATCGGAGCGATATTCTTCTACGAAATTGGATGTCGCAATCGCAATGACTATTGCTGGCTTTGTAAATCTATCTATGATGGCTACTGCAGCAGCGGTGTTTCATTATGGTGGATATACTGGCATTTCTAATTTAGATGAAGCTTATTTAACATTGTCTCCTTTGTTAAATCATACTGCTGCTATAGTTTTCGGTTTAAGTTTAACAGCAGCTGGATTATCTTCAACAGTAGTAGGTACTTTGGCGGGTCAAGTGGTCATGCAAGGATTTGTTCGTTTTCATATTCCTTTGTTGTTGCGTCGTGTTATTACCATGCTGCCGTCATTTATAGTTATTTCTTTTGGAATTGATTCCACACGTATTTTAATAATGAGTCAAGTACTACTTAGTTTTGGAATTGCACTTGCGTTAATACCGTTGTTAGTATTCACTGGAAATGTTAAATTAATGAATGAATTAGTGAATTCTTTATGGATTAAATTGATTGGTTGGTTAATAACAATAGTGGTAATAATTTTGAATATATATTTATTAATTGGCATTATTATTTGATAAATCAATACATTATATAGGTGATTGCTTTAAAAATTTTCTGTTTTATCGCGTCGTGGTTCACTATGTATGTTTGCGTTATTATTAAAATTTGTTTTAATTTAATTAAATAAAATTTATTATAGATTTATATGTAGAAGTAAACATTATTTATAAATTATTTTGTCTCTATTTTAGAAAAAATAGATAATTATTAATTATTTAATTTTTATAATTGTTTATATTTATGTGTTTATCACATAAATATATCTTACTATTATGTATTGTTGTATTTAATAGGCAATTAGGGCATGGAAATGTCTATTTTAAAGTTGTAAATTTAATAGAAACAAGATTGTACATGGTACTGTATTGTACATGTATTTTAAGTGTATTTAATGTCGAGTTAAATATGCTTATATAACTACTGTGTGTCTTCGACAGGAATCGAACCTGTAATTAGCCTTTAGGAGAGGCTCGTTATATCCTTTTAACTACGAAGACTTGTTGATCATATATTCAAATTGTTATTATTACATTCTAATAAACATACATTTATATATGTTATTTGGCGTTTTTTGGATACTGTAAAATGATAGATGTCTTTATATATAAAAAAGATATACATGGTATAGAACTGTTTTAAAATGTACAATTTGTTAAAAAATAATTTTATTGATTTAATATACATGACATTATATCTACTTATGATTTGATTTTGCATGGATAATTGTAAAGATATTGATCGTGGTTTTGAGTTATACATACATGTATTTATTTTTTTTAGTTTAATCCTATATTTAGTTTGGATTATTATTATATTTTTCACATTGTGCGCGTTGTCTAAGTAGATGATCCATTACAACAATGGCGACCATAGCTTCTGCTATAGGTACTACTCTAATTCCTATGCAAGGATCATGTCGTCCTATAGTAACGACCTGTGTTTCTTCATTTTCACGTGTAATGGTTTTCCCTGGTACTGTTATGCTTGAGGTTGGTTTAATGGCTATATGCATGATTATTGGTTGACCATTGCTAATTCCGCCTAATATTCCTCCTGAATTATTGCTGTTAAATCCATCTAATGTCATTTCGTCTCGATGTTCGCTACCATGTTTAGTAATAACTGAAAATCCATCTCCAATTTCTACTCCTTTCACTGCATTAATACTCATCAATGCATGAGCTAAATCAGCATCAAGTCGATCGAATACAGGTTCACCTAAACCAATTGGTATATTTTCTGCTATTACTGTTATTTTTGCGCCAATAGAGTCTCCAGATTTTTGTAAATTATTTATTAATGTATCTAATGCGGTTAATTTTTCAAGATCAGGACAAAAGAATGGATTGTTATTGACTTGCCGCCAATCTTTTAAATTACAATGAACATCGCCCATTTGTGCTAAGAATCCACGAATTTTTATATTTTTTTTATTAAACAGATATTTTTTAGCAACAGCTCCTGCTGCTACACGTACTGCTGTTTCACGTGCTGAAGAACGTCCTCCGCCGCGGTAATCTCTAAAGCCGTATTTTTTTTCATAAGTATAATCAGCATGCCCAGGTCGGTATAGATTTTTTATTTTTTCGTAATCTTGAGGTCGATGATCAGTATTTTTAATGATTAATCCTATACTAGTGCCCGTTGTTTTTCCATTAAAGACACCAGATAAAATTTCTACCGTATCTAATTCTGATCGCTGACTAGTATAGCGAGAAGAACCCGGGCGTCTACGATCTAGGTCGTATTGTAGATCTTTTTCTGTTAAAGGAAGACTTGGGGGTACTCCATCAATAATACCACCTAATGCAGATCCATGTGATTCTCCAAATGTTGTAACTCTAAAAAATTGCCCAATACTATTACCAGCCATTATTAAAATTTCCTTAATTGTTGATTATTCAGTGTTGTTAAAAGATAATAATTGCTTATAAGTTAACATAAATACACCTTCTCCTCCGTTAGAAAGACGCAACCAACGAAATGGTATATTTGGATAACGCTCTATTAATGCCATTTTAGTGCTGCCTACTTCGCATATTAAAGTTCCATTTTTATTTAAATGATGTATAACGTTCATTAATATTTTTTGAATTATCTTTAATCCATCATTATCTGCAGATAATGATATCACAGGTTCATAATGAAATTCTTTCGGTAATTTATATATATCCGAATTCTTTACATAAGGAGGGTTAGTTATGATTAAATCGTATTTTAATTGCGGCAAATTGCTAAATAAATCGGAATGAATAGGGAAAACACGATGTTCTAAATTATATAGTTTTATATTATGTTCAGCTACTTTTAATGCATCGATAGAAATATCTACTGCATCTATTTCAGATTTTGAGTAAATTGTAGCAATTGCAATAGCGATACATCCGCTGCCAGTACCTACATCAAGAATACGATATGGGTAATAGGGTAATAGATCATTAAAACATGATGTAATTAGCTCTCCAATTGGAGAGCGAGGAATAAACACTCGTTTATCTACATAAAACTTTAGACCACAAAACCATGCTTGATAAGTTAAGTAAGGGACTGGTATGCGTTTATTGATGCGATAGTTAACTAACTGGATTATTTTAGAGCGCTCTCTTGAGGTTAAATGAGCTTGGTATATTTGGGTTGGAATATTTATAGGTAAATATAAACTAGGTAGTATTAAATGTAATGTTTCGTCCCAAAAATTATCAGTACCATGCCCATAAAAAATTGGGTTAGCATTAAATTGACTGCTACTCCAGCGTAATATGTCTAATATAGTATTAATTTCTGTCAGTTTTTCCTTAGTTGCGTTTTTCATAGATTGTAATTCCTGTGATTATATTCATATATAGATCTTATAAAGTTATTGTATTTGAAAGTGTAATTTGTTTTATAATTAAAAATTAAAGTATTATATTTTTGTAATTTATGTGCAGACATGTACATATGAGGATATTGGTGTTATTAGATAGTTGAATAAATGTATATCATGAGTATGGATATCATATAATTATGTATTCGTGTTTATTGATTGTATATATAGATATTTTATATATGATTTTGTACTTTGTTGTAGTTATATGTTGATTGTAATTTATTACACTAACTAAGTTAAGCATATGCAATTCAATTGCATTGAATATGTTTTGTAATTAATACAACATTTTGATTTTAAATCACTACCAATTGTAAATATATGTTTATGTTTGTAGTGAGCTATAATTGTTGTGTTTATATTTTTCATAAATGTGTTACGATTTTTTTGTGCTATGAGATGTAGTGCTATTTATTTTGAAACAGTATACTTTGATGATTAAATCACATTATATATAATTATATTGGTATGCGCTTGATACTGTCATATATTATAACGGTATAAATAATTATTAAATCGCAAAATAATACAATTTTGTATGTTGGATTACAATTTAAGGGGATATGTCCTGAAGATCAGTAGAATATTCTTTTAAAATATTTATATAAGTAATGATTTGTTTTTTAAATTATTGAGTTCTTTCTTATGTTAATAATTTTTACCGTACGATTTAACATTTTAAGTAGATATGTTTAAGGTTTAGTACGATTTTGGTATTGCAAAACATTATTATCATGAGGTATATAAAAAAAATGAAACGCGCTGTTATCACTGGTTTAGGGATTATATCAAGTATTGGAAATAATCAGAATGAAGTTTTGGTTTCTTTAAAAAATGGTAGATCTGGAGTCACTTTTTCTCAAGAATTAAAAGAATCTGGCATGCGCAGTCATGTTTGGGGTAATATTAAACTGAATACATCAGGATTAATTGATCGTAAGATTGCTCGTTTTATGAGCGATGCATCTATTTATGCTTATTTATCTATGGAACAGGCCATAATAGATTCTGGATTATCTACAGGTATGGTTTCTAATGATCAAACAGGATTGATTGTCGGGTCTGGGGGGGGATCTCCACGTAATCAAGTTTCTGGATCTAATGGAATGCGTTTGCGTGGTTTGAGAGGAGTGGGTCCTTATATGGTAACTAAATCTATGGCTTCAGGCGTATCAGCATGTTTGGCTACTTCTTTTAAAATTCGAGGGGTCAGTTATTCTATCAGTTCCGCTTGTTCTACATCTACACATTGTATCGGAAATGCGGTTGAATTAATTCAATCAGGAAAACAATCTATTATTTTTGCTGGAGGCGGAGAGGAATTATGTTGGGAAATGGCTTGTGAATTTGATGCTATGGGTGCATTATCTACGAAGTATAATATGACACCAGAGAGAGCATCTCGTCCTTATGACATTAATAGAGATGGATTCGTAATTGCGGGAGGCGGAGGGATAGTTGTAATAGAGGAGTTAACGCATGCTTTAAGTCGTGGAGCTTATATTTATGCAGAAATTGTTGGGTATGGAGCTACGTCTGATGGATGTGATATGGTTGCTCCTTCTGGAGAAGGAGCAATTCGATGTATGAAAATGGCATTAAGAAATGTTGGCGGTTCGATAGATTATCTTAATGTGCACGGTACATCAACTCAAATAGGTGATATTAAAGAAATTTGGGCTATCCGTGAAATTTTTGGTGATCAACATCCTTCTTTTTCTTCTACTAAGTCAATGACTGGGCATTCATTAGGTGCCGCTGGAGTTCATGAAACTATTTTTACTTTATTAATGTTAAAACATAATTTTATCGCTCCGAGTATTAATATTGATCATTTAGATCCATATATGAAAAATATGAGAATTGTTATTAATAATCCTGTTTATCGTAAATTGAAAACAGCCATGACTAATAGTTTTGGGTTCGGGGGGACAAACGCTACATTAATTATGAGTAAATATTCCTGAATGTTTTGTTAATATTTTGGTTATATAAGGTTTTTAGTGTCGTACATTGTATTTTATACGCATAAAATACAATGTTTAGTTTTAAATGTGTATATTCAGGGCATTGAGGTTTAAACCGATATTGTACTTGTATGATCGGGTATGACGAAATCATGCAATCGTGGTGAGTGGTTATTATGATTATTTTAATCTTTACATATAGTAATTTGTTTGGAGTGTTAATTTGAGAATTTTGGCTGATAAAAATATACCACATATTTTTAAATTATTTGGTTTACATAACACAGTGACAATTTGTGAAGGGCGTGGCATTTCTGCTAAAGATGTAAGAGATATTGATATTTTGATAGTACGTTCAGTGACAAAAGTCAATAAACTATTATTAGATGATAGTTCCGTAAAATTTGTGGGTACTGCAACCGCTGGAGTTGATCATATTGACCAAAATTATTTAAAAAAATATGGAATTAATTTTGTTTATGCTCCAGGAAACAATGCTGTAGCAGTAGTAGAATATGTTTTTTCAGCATTACTTTGGCTGGCGCAGCGTGGTAGATTCTTTTTGCGTGACAAAATTGTTGGAATTGTGGGAGTAGGACATATTGGTAGTTTGTTGAATGAGAGATTACGTAACTTCGGTATACATACTTTGTTGTGCGATCCGCCATTAGAAAAAATAAACTCAAGTAAACCTTGGAAGTCTTTTGAAACATTAGTTGCTGAAGCAGATATTTTAACTTTTCACACTCCTTTAATTTATTATGGAGATTATCCTACATGGCATATGGTTGATATTGATGTGTTAGAGGCGTTGCCTTCTAATCGTGTTTTAATTAATACTTGCCGAGGTTCTGTAATAGATAATAATGCCTTACTAAAAGTTTTAGAAAACGGTAAAAAATTAAACGTGATATTGGATGTATGGGAAACAGAGCCAGAATTATCTTTACCTCTTTTATCTTATGCGGATATAGGGACCCCTCATATTGCTGGATACTCTACTGAAAGCAAGACACGCAG
The DNA here is from genome assembly GCF_000331065.1 of Candidatus Blochmanniella chromaiodes str. 640. Lineage (NCBI taxonomy): Bacteria > Pseudomonadati > Pseudomonadota > Gammaproteobacteria > Enterobacterales > Enterobacteriaceae > Candidatus Blochmanniella > Candidatus Blochmanniella chromaiodes. The sequence continues at coordinate 614,384 of NC_020075.1, read as the reverse complement.
TATTCTACAAATATATAATGCATATTGTAATTTTTTTAATATTTTTAATGTAATTAATTTATCTGCGTTGGATTCTCCTGTGATTTATTATTTAAGAGTTCAGCAAGAAATCGATGAAATGTTGTTACATAAATTGGTTAAATTTGTGTATAATATACAATATGATGACGTTATATTAAGACGATTTGCTGCTAAATCAGGAGGATTTGATAAGATACGTAAACATTATTTAGCTCGTAGAGAGTGGTCTTCATTACGCGTAGAAACATACATAGATTCTAATAATGAAATATTAACTAAGTTGGGTTTTAATATATGTTGTGTGTAAAATTATATTTGCATATGTGTTGTATTGCGTCCATGTTTACTAGTTTTTGTATTATAATGTGCATATTGAGTGATTGGGTAATTGAGTGAATTATAACTGTATTTTTAGGGTAAAGAGTTTTTTATATACAAGCATTTTTTAAGGATTATTGTTTGTATATGTTGAAAAGTGTTTTATGTGCAATTTATTATGAGTGAGGTATATCTACTTTTATATATAGTAGATAAGAGTTTGCATTTTTTGTTAATCAGAATGCCATGTAATGTAGTCTATTGATTTTTTTATTAACAGTTATTGCGTGCTGATTTTACGATATTTTTATATTGCAGATATAGATTATGAACCATTGTGTTTTGTGGTTCCATTATCTTTGAAGTTAATTAAATTGTATTGTATGTGTATGTATTGTTTTTTTAATATAAAATATCAGTTATGTATCTTTATATTTAATTGGAACTCATGTAAACAGTATTAATCTCATATAGATTCATCACATATAATAAATTAATAAAAGTTGTAGTGTAATGCAGAAATTAGCTTTAGGTATTGAATACGATGGGTCTTGGTACTGCGGTTGGCAAAGACAAAGAGATGTGCCTAGTATCCAGAGTTATATAGAAAATGCTATAAAAAAAATAACATCTGAATCAGTAACGGTATTTTGTGCGGGAAGAACCGATTCTGGAGTACATGCTTTGGGACAAGTTGTTCATTTTGAAACTTATTCTTGGCGCTCAAAATCAGCTTGGACGTTGGGTATGAATCGTTATTTGCCGTCAAGTATTTGCGTGCGCTGGGCTAGGTTAGTAAATAAAGACTTTCATGCTCGATTTAGCGCCATTTCTCGTCGTTATTGTTATATTATTAATAATAATTGCATACGATCTGCTTTGTTATTTAGAAAAACTTGGCATTATAAAAAATATTTAGATATCAATAAAATGCGTGATGCTGCTCAGTATTTATTAGGAGAAAATGATTTCTCTTCGTTTCGTGCAGCAGGGTGTCAGTCATATTCAACACGAAGAAAATTATATCATATACGTATCATACGCAAAGGGCAATGTATTGTGATAGATATTAAAGCTAACTCTTTTATGTATCGTATGGTACGAAATATTGTAGGTAGTTTAGTAAAAGTTGGTTGCGGGGAGCAACCAGAAACATGGATTGCAGAGTTGTTAGAAAATTGCAATAGATCACTAGCTGGGGTAACAGCTCCAGCTAGTGGTCTATATTTGGTGGAAGTTAAATATCCTTCAGATTTTTCTATCCCTTCTTCTTTCATCGAAGAACTGTGGCGCGCATAAATATTTTTCATTTTGTATTACATTATTATCATATTTGTACATATTTCTTTCTGTGAATCTGTGTTCTAATGAGAAATGAATTATTTGTTTATAATCATTTTTATAAGATGTCTTCATGCGATTGAATTATTTTTATTATATATTCTCAAAATATGTATATGAAAATAATTATATATGATATATATTTGATATACCGTATTACTATTAATGAGGCGGTAGTTTTATTAAGCTATATTTTTAATAATGGATTTATTTTTTATAAATAATTTGTGAACATGGAATTATTAATGTTTAAAGTATATGAATATATGTTAAGTATACTTAATTTCGTTAAAAATTTAAAGGTTAAAAATGAGTTGGATTGAACGAATTTTTAATAAAAGCACCATTATACCTACCAGAAAAATAGATATTCCAGAGGGAATGTGGACTAAGTGTGATAATTGTGGTCAATTGTTATATAAAAAAGAGTTAGAACGTAATTTAGAAGTGTGTCCTAAATGCGATCATCATATGAGAATTGCAGCGAGGGTACGTTTATTTTCTTTTTTAGATAAAGGAAGTACATCTGAATTAGGAAGTGAATTTGAACCCAAAGATGTTTTAAAGTTTAGAGATTCAAAAAGATATAAAGATCGTTTAATTTCAGCACAAAAAATAACAAAAGAAAAAGATGCATTGATAGTTATGCAGGGTACTTTATATGGCATGAAGATTGTTGCTGCTTCTTTTGAATTCGCTTTTATTGGCGGATCGATGTCTTCTGTAGTGGGAGCTCGTTTTGTGCATGCAGTAAATCAAGCCTTAAAAATTAAGTGTCCGTTAGTTTGTTTTACTGCAAGTGGTGGCGCTCGTATGCAAGAAGCTCTTATGTCTTTAATGCAAATGGCGAGAACTAGCGCCGCTTTAGCTAATTTACATGAACGATGTTTACCATATATTTCTGTTTTAACTAATCCTACTATGGGAGGAGTATCTGCTAGTTTAGCTATGTTAGGAGATCTGAATATTGCTGAGCCAAAAGCACTTATAGGATTTGCTGGGCCTAGGATTATTGAGCAAACAGTTCGAGAAAAATTACCGTTGGGATTTCAACGTAGTGAATTTTTGTTGGAAAAGGGGTCGATTGATCTAATTGTACGTAGACCAGATTTGCGATTTAAAGTAGCAGGGTTATTAGCCAAGTTAACTCAACAACCAATACCAAAAGTTGATTATAGACATTGTGTTGAATAGATATCTATATTTTTATTAATTTATATCCATGATAAAATACTACAATAATTAAAATTGTTGTAAAATATGAATAAAATTTTTCATACTCCCACCGGGCGATCATCTCTGGGAAAATGGCTGCATTATATTGAATCTTTAAGTCATGTATTAATTGATTTAAATCTCGATAGGGTACGAAAAATAGCTACTAATCTTGGTTTAATGCATCCTGCAGAGTATGTTATACTAGTTGGAGGTACAAATGGTAAGGGCACCACATGTTGTTTATTAGAAACTATTTTATTAAATAATAATAATACGGTTGGTTTATATACTTCTCCTCATCTACTTTCTTATAATGAACGGATTCGAGTGTGTGGAAGAGAGCTTCCAGATAGTATTCATATTGAAGCATTATCTGTTATAGAGTCCGTACGTCATCATATTGCATTAACTTATTTTGAATTTATTACTTTGTCTGCTTTGTATATATTTAAGCGAGCTAAATTAGATGTAGTAATTCTTGAAGTTGGATTAGGCGGTAGATTAGATGCTACAAATATTGTCAACCCTGATATTTCTGTGATTACTAATTTTGCAATAGATCATACTGATTTTTTAGGTATAAACCGTGATATGATTGCGCAGGAAAAATCCGGTATTTTTCGTTTTAACAAACCAGCAGTAATTGGGGAAAGTTGTTTTCCGGTGGTTGCGCGCAAAATGGCGCAATATTGTGGAGCAATGTTGTTTGCGCGTGGGAGGGACTGGAATTTTCGTGTTTATGGAAATAAGTGGATTTGGTGGGAGTGCTCTAATGATTATAAATTATTATATGATTTACCGTTACCTATAATTCCAATAGAAAATGCCGCTACAGCGTTAAGTGTATTATATTGGTTACCTTTTTTGGTGGATAAAACAGCAATAAGCTATGGGTTGCAAGTAGCTACGTTGCCAGGACGTTTTCAAATAGTTACTCGCAGACCGATTGCAATATTAGATGTAGGGCATAATCCTCATGCTGCTAATTATTTAACTAAACGATTACCTGGCCTTCTTAAAAGAAGGACAGGTAAAGTGAGAATGGTCATAGGAATGTTAAAAAATAAGGATATTCAAGGTACCATATATTGTTTAAGTCATTTGGTTGATGTCTGGTATTGTTCTGATTTAAATGTCCCGTTTTCTGCAAGTTCTGTAGAATTATTTGATTGTTTGTTGCATTGTAATGTTCAAATATTTAGTAATATATTAGATGCTTGGAATCAAGCTGTATTAGATGCATCATTTGATGATTGCATTTTAGTATTTGGATCTTTTCATGCTGTCAGTCCAATTATGAGAAATATAATGAAGTAGTTATAAATTTATATTTTGTGTATATTCTGATTAGTGTTAGGAATATGATGGTCTTTGATATTTTTGTTATTAAATAGTTTACATTAATTATGTAATATTAATATAAGTAGAAAATAGAAAATTAAAAACTAAGGATCTTAGGTTGTTAGATATTTTAATTGTATAAAATTGTATGTGTCAAAAAATTTATCGCAAATTAATTAAATAAATTTAAACAAATTTTTTTTTTATGATTTTGTGATTATTTATTTGGAAATTGCATTTTTGAGAGAATACTATCAATAGTATTTTGAATTTTAGTTAATTTAATTAAGATTTAATACTTATGATCGCTGTAATATATATTATATATGTTTTATATATAATATATATTCTGTGCAAGAATACACTAATTACTATATAGTATACAGAATTATATTGTCAACTGTGTTATATAATGCAGTATGTGTGGGGTTTTTTATCATTTTTTAATTTTAACTTGTACTAAATCAAAATGGCTATAGTAAATAGTTTGATAGATTCATGAAATAAATTATTAAGTACGTCGTCATGAGTGCATTTTTAATGCAACGTGATAGTAAAAATTTGAATGTTTATGTTTTATAGTAGTTAAAATTATAATTTAATGTAAATGTAGTGTTTAATAATAAAAAAGCAGGTATATAATTTGTGTGATATTTATCATTGGGGTTTAATAGCATTTATAGTTGGTATCTTGTTTTTATGTATTTTTATGTTGTCTTGTGGATATTTTCTGGGAGGATGTTCAAGTTCACATTCTAAAAATGTGCCATTTGAGTCGGGAATTAAATCTATAGGGAATGCTAGAATACAATTCTCTGTTAAATTTTACTTAATTGCGATGTTTTTTGTAATTTTTGATGTAGAAGGAATATATGTGTATGCTTGGGCTATATCTGTACGAGATGTAGGTTGGATAGGGTTTAGTGAGATCTTTATTTTTATTTTTATTTTATTAGTAAGTTTAATATATTTGATACGAATTGGTATGTTTGATTGGATAGAACAATCATCACGATATGTCCATTGTGTAGATTTTTTTGATATTGATACTTCGAGATATTTAAAAAAAGTAATAAAAGGTAGCAGATATGAAATATACTTTAACGACAGCTCGAACAGATAATAGTGAAGATGAGCAATATCCTCTTCAAGAAAAGAAGATTGCGACAGATCCGTTAGAAAAGAATATTCAACGGAATGTTTTTTTTGGAAAATTAAGTGCTTTTTTACATAAAATTGTTAATTGGGGGCGAGGCAATTCTTTATGGCCTTATAATTTTGGATTATCCTGTTGTTATGTTGAAATGACTACCGCGTTTACTGCAATACATGATGTTGCACGGTTTGGTTCAGAAGTGTTACGCGCCTCTCCTCGTCAAGCGGATTTTATGGTTATAGCGGGTACTCCGTTTCTTAAAATGGTGCCAGTAATACAACGATTATATGATCAAATGTTAGAGCCTAAGTGGGTGATTTCTATGGGGGCTTGCGCGAATTCCGGAGGTATGTATGATATTTATTCTGTGGTGCAAGGAGTGGATAAATTTCTTCCTGTGGACGTCTATATTCCTGGATGCCCACCTAGACCTGAAGCGTATATTCAGGGGTTGTTATTATTAAAAAAGTCTATTAATGAAGAACGACGTCCACTTTCTTGGGTGTTGGGAGATAAAGGGATATATAGAAAAAATATGGAGTCAGAGCGTCAACGTAAACGTAATACTCGCATAGCAGAAACTGTTTTATCTTCTCCAGATGATGAACTTAATATATATTCAAAACAAAATGGTGAGGTATAATCAAGATTTTTAAGAGTTTTTGTGATAATTGTCATTAGTTGGTAGATATTATGTGTAATGATTCTACAGGTATTTCTTTAGTTAAAAATATTTACCCGATATTAGATGATTTATTCTCCGTATTCAGTTCTGTAGATTTTGTGCTACAACCTACTCATACTGGAATTTTAATAATTTGGATTAAACGTGAGATGGTAATCTCGGTGTTGACATTTTTAAAAACAACATCAAAACCGTATATTATGTTATATGATTTGCATGGCATAGATGAAAGGTTGCGCATACATCGCGAAGGATTGCCAGAATCAGATTTTACAGTGTTTTATCATTTAATTTCCATATTACGTAATGATGATATAATAATAAAAGTTCCTTTGCTAGAGCAATCTCTATACATAGACACAGTAGTGTCTGTGTTTGTAAATGCGAATTGGTATGAACGGGAAACGTGGGAAATGTTTGGAATTCATTTTAATAAGCATCCTAATTTAACACGTATAATTATGCCAAAAAACTGGAATGGATATCCGTTACGCAAAGAATATCCAGCTCGTGCTACAGAATTTAATCCTTTTATTCTTACGAAACAAAAGGAAGATTTAGCAATGGAAGGATTATTATTTAAACCCGAAGAATGGGGTATGCATAAACATAGTAAACATGAAAATTTTATGTTTCTTAATTTAGGACCTAATCATCCTTCAGTGCATGGAGTATTTCGTATTATTTTACAATTAAATGGAGAAGAAATTATAGATTGTGTTCCAGATATTGGTTATCATCATCGAGGTGCTGAAAAAATGGGAGAACGACAAACTTGGCATAGTTACATTCCTTATACTGATCGTATTGAATATTTAGGGGGCTGCGTCAATGAAATGCCCTATATTTTAGCTGTTGAAAAACTTGCTGGAATTACAGTACCGGATAGAGTAAAAGTGATCCGAATTATGTTGTCTGAATTATTTAGAATTAATAGCCATTTGTTGTATATTAGTACTTATTTACAAGATGTAGGTGCTATGTCTCCAGTTTTTTTAGCGTTCACTGACAGACAGAAGATTTATGATGTTATTGAATCAATTACCGGATCTCGTATGCATCCTGCATGGTTTCGTATTGGGGGGGTTGCTCACGATTTACCTAGAGGTTGGGAGTATTTATTGAGAAAATGTCTTGACTGGATTCCACATCGCGTTTCTTTTTATGTTAAGTCAACATTAGAAAACAGTATATTTAAAAAACGAGCGTGTGGTATTGGCGCATATAATGCCAAGGATGCATTAGATTGGGGAGTAACTGGAGCAGGATTGCGTGCTACCGGCATTGAATTTGATATACGTAAGTCACGTCCTTATTCTGGATATGAAAATTTTGATTTCGATGTACCAATAGGAAATGGAATCAGCGATTCTTACAGCCGAGTAATGTTAAAAGTAGAAGAAATATATCAAAGTGTACGTATTTTGGAACAATGCTTGCAGAACATGCCAATAGGCCCATTTAAATCAGATCACCCTTTAGCAACTCCTCCTATGAAAGAATACGCCCTACAACATATAGAGACTCTTATTACTCATTTTCTGCAAGTATCATGGGGTCCTGTTATTCCAGCTAATGAGTCCTTTCAAATGATTGAAGCCACAAAAGGTATTAATAGTTATTATTTAATTAGTGATGGGAATACTATGAGTTATCGTACTCGTATTCGTACCCCTAGTTTTCCTCATCTACAGCAGATTCCACATGTTATTCGTGGTAGTTTAATATCTGATTTAATTGTGTATTTAGGTAGTATTGATTTTGTTATGTCTGATGTAGATCGTTAATAAATGGAGCAATATGAGTAATATTAAAATTAATGATATGTCTACTAGTTTAACTAGTGATGGTTTTTTTCAATTAAGTCAAGAAGAATGTAATGCTATTCAAGAAGAATGTACACATTATGAAGATATGCGCGCCGTTTCTATTGAAGCGTTAAAAATTATTCAAAAAAATCATGGGTGGGTACCAGATGAAGCAATTATATTGATTGCTAAAATATTATGTATTTCTGCCGCTGATCTAGAAGGTGTCGCAACATTTTATAATCAAATTTTTCGTCAACCGGTAGGTCGTCATATCATTAGGTATTGTGATAGCGCGGTATGTTACTTGGTTGGGTGTGAAAAAATCAAAAACACTTTAACATATCTGTTGAATATTACAGTGGGTAGTACAACTTTAGATAATCGCTTTACCTTATTGCCTACTTGTTGTTTAGGTATTTGCGATAAAGCTCCAGTCGTTATGGTAGACAAAGATATTTATCCTCATATAGTTCCGGAAACAATTACAAAATTGTTAGGACAGTATTTATGAGCAATACTTATGATGTTAGTGCAGAAAATAATCCACTTACATGGAGAATGCGTGACGATAAACAACCAGTATGGTTGCATGAATATAAATCTAAAAATGGGTATCGAGCTGCGTATAAAGCAATTACTCAAATGTCTCCAGAAGAGATCATTGAATTAGTTAGAAATTCAGGTTTAAGAGGTCGTGGAGGTGGGGGGTTTTTTACTGGAATAAAATGGTCTATGATGTCTGAAAGTAAGTCAGTCTGCTCTCGTTATTTAGTGTGTAATGCAGATGAAATGGAGCCAGGAACTTATAAAGATCGATTTTTAATGGAACGATTGCCTCATTTATTATTAGAAGGTATATTAATTTCAAGTTATGCTTTAGGAGCGTCACGAGCGTATATTTTTTTGAGATATGAATACATAATTGTTGCGAAATATTTAACTCGCGCTATAGCCGAGATTAAATCAATTGGATTGATTGGTAAAAACATATTGAATAGCGAGTTTAATTTTGAGTTATTCTTGCATACAGGAGCTGGAAGATATATTTGTGGAGAAGAAACAGCGTTGATTAACGCTTTAGAAGGGCGTCGAGCAGTGCCGCGTGCTAAACCACCTTTTCCAAGTCATGTAGGATTGTGGGGAAAACCTACATGTGTCAATAATGTTGAGACGTTATGCAATATTCCAGGAATTATTGAGCATGGGACCACTTGGTATCGGAACATTTCTTCTAAAAAAAGTAATGATTCAGGTACAAAATTAATGGGATTTTCTGGGCGAGTCAAAAACCCAGGGGTTTGGGAGCTACCTTTTGGTACGACTGCTAGAGAAATTTTAGAAGATTATTCTCGAGGCATGTGTCCTGGTTTTAGTTTAAAAGCATGGCAACCTGGGGGTGTAAGTACAGATTTTTTAACTACAGATCATTTAGATACACCTATGGATTTTGATAAAATTGCTATTTCTGGTAGTAGATTTGGAACTGGTATGGCAATAGCGATAGATAATACTGTAAATATGGTGTCTTTAGTGCGTAATTTAGAAGAGTTTTTTTCAAGAGAATCTTGTGGTTGGTGTACTCCTTGTAGAGATGGGTTACCGTGGATAGTAAAATTGTTGATTTCTTTGGAAAATAAAGACGGCAGACCTGGAGACATAGAATTATTAGAGAAATTGTGTTGTGTACTCGGACCTGGAAGGACTTTTTGCGCTCACGCCCCAGGAGCTATAGAACCTTTGAAAAGTGCTTTAAAATATTTTAAAAATGAATTTGAATTGGGTATTCATGAATTTTATAAAAAGGAACCGAATCGTATTATTTGTGTGCAAATTAATTAAAAAACTTTTTATCAAAAAAATAAATATAAACATTTATATGTTTAACATAAATAATGTACATTGATGTTTTTTAAACTTTTTCAGGCGTCAAAAAATATAAAATTGGTATATTAAAATGATGATTTCTATTTATATAGAAGGGAAAAAGCATACAGTGGAAGATTCAAAAAATATACTGGAAACATGTTTGTCTCTTGGATTCGATATTCCTTATTTTTGTTGGCATCCTGCTTTGGGCAGTGTTGGAGCGTGCAGGCTATGTGCAGTAAAACAACAATATTTTAGTAACACAATAAAAGATACAAAAAGTCATTTGGTGATGTCTTGCATGACACCAGTATCAGACGGTAGTTCTATTATTATTTTTGATGATGAGGTAGAAGAATTTAGAAAAAATATATTGGAGTTGTTAATGATTAATCATCCTCATGATTGTCCAATATGCGAGGAAGGAGGTAATTGTCATCTTCAAGATATGACAGCAATGGTTGGACAAACATATCGTCGTTATAGGTTTAATAAGCGTACACATTATAATCAATATTTGGGACCGTTTATTGGACATGAAATGAATAGGTGTATTACTTGTTATCGTTGCATACGTTATTATAATGATTACGCCGGAGGTGATGATTTAGGGGTATTCGGGGTACATGATAACATTTATTTTGGACGAGTACAGGATGGTATGTTACGAAGTGAGTTTTCTGGAAATTTAATAGAGATATGCCCTACTGGAGTGTTTACTGATAAGACACAGACACAAAATTATACCCGTAAATGGGATATGATTTTTGCGCCGAGTATCTGTCAACAATGTAGCGTTGGATGTAATATTATTGTAGGTGAGCGTTACGGAAAGTTGTGTCGTGTTGAAAATCGCTATAATGGCAATATTAATGGTTATTTTTTGTGTGATCGTGGTCGATTTGGATGTGACTACGTTAATATTGATAATAGACCTAAAGTTCCATCAAATAAGCAAGGTGATAATTGGGTTGTGTTGAGTGAAAGACAAGCAATACAAGAGGCTACTAATGGATTGAAATATAATTGTAACAAGATAATTGGTATTGGATCTTCTCGCGCCAGTATGGAAAGCAATTTTTCTTTATTAAAATTGGTAGGACCAGATAATTTTTATAATGGGATTAATAATCTTGAACAAGAGCGATTATTATTAATAATTGAAATACTGTGTAATAGTGGTATTCAAGTTCCGTCGTTACATGAAGTGGAAAGTTATGATACAGTGTTAATATTAGGAGAGGATTTAACTCAAACTGGAGCACGAGTAGCACTGTCGATACGTCAGGCAGTTAAAGGGAAAGCTCGTAAAGATGCAGAGGCTCAAGGAATTTTTGATTGGCAATCAGCGGCTATTATAAATAACGCTCAAGGTATTAAAAATAATATATTGATAACTGGGGTTGACAAGACTAAATTAGACGATGTTGCTATATTAACATATTATGATTCAGTACAAAATCAAGCACGGTTTGGTTTTGCTATTGCTCACGCGTTAGATCATACTGCTCCCGAGGTTAAAGATTTTGATTCTAAACTGAATGAGAAATTAGATATAGTTGTACAAAAATTAATGGAAGCGCACAAGCCATTAATTATTTCAGGAAGTAGTGCAGGTAGTAAAGAGTTAATTGCTTCAGCAGCAAATATTGCTCGTGCTTTAAAAAATCGGGGGAGTGAGGTTGGAATTACTTTTATCGTAGGAGAAGTAAATAGTATAGGTTTGGTAATGTTAGGTAAAAAAAGTCTCGATGCTGCTCTTATAGATATTTGTAGTACTAATACTTCATCCGTTGGTTTAATTGTCTTAGAAAATGATTTATATCGTCATGCACAGGCAAATCAAGTTGATGTTGCTTTAAACAAGGTTAATTATTTAATTGTATTAGATCATCAATATACTCTGATTCAAAAGCAGGCAAATTTAGTTTTACCAGTTTCTAGTTTTGTTGAAAGCGATGGTACTGTGATTAATTACGAAGGGCGTGCACAAAGGTTTTTTCGCTTATATAAGCCACAAAATTATGAAAAAAATACAGTTATTTTAGAAAGTTGGAGATGGTTATATTTGATACATGATTGCTATATAAATTATATTAGAAAAAAAAATTTGCATATTGATCAGATTATAGATGCTATTATTTATTATTTTCCAAAATTAATTGGAATTAAACAGACATCTCCGGACGCATCTTTTCGTATATATGGACAAAAATTAGCTCGAGCACCGCATCGTTATAGTGGACGCACAGCGATATATGCTAATGTTGATGTACACGAACCCTATATATCGCAAGATGATGATACGATGTTTTCTTTTTCTATGGAAGGTAATCATAATGTTCAATCTTTTCATAAACAAGTGGCGTTTGCATGGGCTCCGGGATGGAATTCTCCGCAAGCATGGAATAAATTTCAAGATAAAGTAGGTGGGAATTTGCATTCTGGTAATCCGGGAATACGTGTATTACATTCTGACAATGGTGCGACATTGAATTGGTTTAATATGATTCCTCAATCTTTTAAAATTATGAAAAATATTGATCGGTGGCTGATAGTACCTTATTGGCATTTATTTGGCAGTGAAGAAACCTCTCAGCGATCCAAGTGTATTCAAGATTGTATGCCAAATCCTTATGCGATGATCAATCAATTAGATGCGTTACAACTAAAAATACAAAAAAATATGTTGCTTAAATTTACATGTGCTGAGCAAATTTTATGCTTACCGATCAAATTTAGTAGTAATTTACCTACAGGCCATATTGGATTACCTTTAGGTTTTCCAGATATTCCTTTATTTTTATCTGGTATGTATGCACAAGATGTTCAAGGAGTATTATTGTGATGTTTGGTTCGTCAGAAATTGTTACGAAACATTGTGTTTCCGAAATTTTTCATGCGGTAATTATTTTGTTAGTGGTAGTCGCTTGTGGTGCATACATGAGTTTTTTAGAACGCAGGTTATTGGCGTTGTTTCAAAATCGTTATGGTCCTAATAGAGTAGGTTGGCATGGTTCATTACAATTATGCGCTGATTTAATTAAAGTTATGTTCAAGGAGGATTGGATCCCTCCATTTTCTGATCGTATTGTATTTGTTTTAGCCCCAGTGATAGCTTTTATTTCATCATTAATGAGTATATTGATTATTCCTTTTACGCCTACATGGATAATATGGGATTGCAATATTGGTATATTATTCTTTCTTATGATGTCAGGATTGATGGTTTATTCAGTGTTGCTTGCGGGTTGGGCAAGTAACAATAAATATGCTTTAATTGGAGCTGTGCGTGCTGCAGCTCAAACTCTTAGTTATGAGGTGTTTTTAGGTTTATCTATAATGGGTGTAGTTGCTAAATCTGGATCGTTTAATTTAAAAATTATAGTTGAAGATCAGTTATATCTGTGGAATGTAATTCCTCAGTTTGTAGGATTTATTACTTTTTTTTTAGCGGGCATGGCTTTGTGTCATAGACATCCATTTGATCAACCAGAATCAGAACAAGAGTTGGCAGATGGTTATCATATTGAATATTCCGGTATTAAATTTAGTTTATTTTTTATTTCTGGATATATCAATATGATTGTCATTGCTTCATTCATTGTAACACTATTTTTTGGAGGGTGGCAAGGGCCTTGGTTTCCTCCTATGATTTGGTTTATTACTAAAACTTTTTTATTCTTGATAGTGTTTATATTGATACGTGCGGCGTTACCACGTCCACGTTATGATCAAGTTATGTTGATAGGTTGGAAAATTTGTTTACCAATGACGTTGTTTAATTTATTAAGTACTGCTGTTGTTATTTTATTATAATTATTAATATAGGTTAAATATATTATGATGAAGTTAAAAAAGGTTTTCATAGATATTGGTTCTATATTACGTAGTATTTGGATGATAGGAATGCAAGCATTTAGTAAACGTGAAACTCGGATGTATCCTGAAGTTCCGTATATTCCATCACCTAGATATCGTGGTCGTATCGTATTGACTCGAGACTCTTCAGGTCGAGAACGTTGTGTAGCTTGTAATTTATGTGCTGTAGCTTGTCCAGTAGGGTGTATTTCTTTGAAAAAAGGAGAATCTACAGATGGCCGGTGGTATCCAAAATTTTTTAGAATCAATTTTTCTAGATGTATTTTTTGTGGTATGTGTGAAGAGGCATGCCCAACAGCAGCTATTCAATTAACTCCAGATTTTGAAATGAGTGATTTTAAAAGACATGATTTAGTGTATGAAAAGTCTGATTTATTAATATCGGGTCCTGGAAAATATTTAGAGTATGATTTTTATCAATTTTCTGGTAAGGAAATATTAGATAAAAAAAAGGGGGACGCGATAAAAGAATCAAAGCCTATAAATGTTAAAAACATATTGCCCTAATTTTGAAGTGATGGTTAATGAGAGGAGTGTGGTATGACGTCGCTATTTTATATTTCTGGAATTATAGCAATATTGTCTACGATATGTGTAATACTGCATTATAATCCAATGCGTGCTTTATTATACTTAATAGTTTCATTTTTATCTATATCATGCAATTTTTTTTCTTTAGGAGCATCTTTTGCTGCTGCTTTGGAAATTATTGTTTATGCAGGAGCTATCATGATTTTATTCGTATTTGCGATAATGATGCTTAATACGAAAAATATTATATTTGGTATACAAAAGAAAAGTAGATTTTTAAACCCCATATTATGTTGTGGTTCTGTGTTGTTGGTAGGTATTTTGTTTGCAATTTTATTGTACATATCCTTTGTGTTAAAAGATGATTTTATAAATGTAAACAACTCAATAATAGACTCAAAACAAGTTGGTGTTGCATTATTTGGGCCATATATATTAACGGTAGAGCTGGCATCATTTTTATTATTAGGTGCGTTGATTTCTGTGTTTCATTTGTCTCAAAATAATACATTATCTGATGATTGTATTGATTCTACTCAATTACAAAAATATAAAATATGATTCCTTTATCGCATGCTTTTAGTTTATCTATAATTTTATTTATATTAGGTTTAATAGCTATAATAGTAAGACGTGATTTATTGTTTATATTATTAGGTCTAGAAATTATGATTAACGCTGCTGCTTCAGCATTTGTGATAGTAGGATCTTTTTTGGGGCAATCAGATGGTCAGATTATGTATATTTTAGTAATTACTTTATCTGCTTCTGAATCTGCAGTTTCTTTAGCATTATTACTTCAATTATATCGTCGTTATCATACATTGCATATTGATAATATTAGTGAGATGCGTGGATGAATTTACTTTTTTTAACTATACTTTTCCCGTTATTAGGATTCATTACGTTAGCTATTTCTCAAGGAAAATGGCCAGAAAATACTTCTTCTATAATAGGAGTAGGCACGATAAGTGCGTCAGCGTTGGTTACTATATACATTATATTTAATTTTTATTGTAATTCTAGTAATGATGTTAATTTTGTGTTTGTGCAGGAACTTTGGACCTGGTTTACTATTAATGCCTTATGTATTACTGTAGCACTTAGATTAGATGGGTTATCCTTAATCATGTTATCAGTAATTGTTGGTGTTGGGTTTATCATTCATTTATATGCCACTTGGTATATGAGTGGATGCGAAGGATATTCTCGTTTTTTTGCTTACACTAATTTATTTATGGCAAATATGGTGCTTTTAGTGCTTTCAGATAATTTGTTATTGATGTATTTTGGATGGGAAGGCGTAGGACTGTGTAGTTATTTATTAATTGGATTTTACTATTCTGATGCTAAGAATGGAATAGCAGCTTTAAAAGCATTTATTATTACTCGTGTTGGAGACATATGTTTGGTATGTGCGTTATTCATGATTTATGATCAATATCATACCTTGAGTTTTAGTAAATTACTAACGTTGGAACTAAAATGTTCATCGTGTCATATTTTTAATGATATCACATGGATATCTTTTATGTTACTTATTGGAGCAATAGGTAAATCAGCTCAGTTACCCTTACAAAATTGGTTAACCAGTGCTATGGCTGGTCCAACCCCAGTGTCGGCATTGATTCACGCAGCTACTATGGTCACTTCTGGTGTGTATTTAATAATTCGTATGAATAATTTTTTTTTAATGACTCCAAGTATTTTATACTTGACCGGTATTATTGGTTCATTAACTGTGATTTTATTTAGTTGTTCAGCGTTATTTCAAAGCAATATTAAAAAAATTTTAGCATATTCTACTATAAGTCAAATAGGATATATGTTTTTAGCACTCGGAGGCAGACATTGGGATGCAGCTATGTTTCATTTAGTAACACATGCTTTTTTTAAAGCGTTGTTGTTTTTATCTGCGGGTTCATTAATCTACGCTTGTAGATATGAACAAAATATTTTTAAGATGGGAGGGTTATATAAATTTATACCTTTAATTTATATTTGTTTTTTAATAGGTGGGGCATCTTTATCTGGAGTACCTATAATTACCGCTGGAGTTTATTCAAAAGAAATGATCATGTTAAAAACATTAGATAATCATGATTATTTTTTCTTGTTATCTGGAGTAATAGGAATGTTTTTAACACCTATTTATACGTTCCGAATGATTTTTGTTGTGTTTCATGGTGAGAAAAAAATAGAGCCACGTGTATGTAATAAAATCGCTCAAAATTTACCTTTAATCTTATTGTTATTGTTATCGACGTTTATTGGTGGATGGATCCAATTACCTTTGTTAACAGATACTATAATTACTAACGTTAGTGAGGTGTATAATTGGGGTCAAATATATCTTGAAATAATATCGGGACTTTTAGTAACGTTCGGTATTTGGTTGGCATCAATTTTTTGGATGGACTCGTCGCGCAGGATTACAGGAGAAATTATTAGACCTCGTGTAACAGAAGTAATAGAACGATACATAGTATTGTTATGTTATTATGGATGGGGATTTGATTGGCTTTACAAATTGATATTTATAAAGCCATATTTATTTATAACAAAAAAATTATCTTATTCTGATCCAGTTGATGTAATCGTGAATGTTATCGTATCGTTATTATTTTGGCTTAAGAATGGTTTGATATGTAGTGAAAATGGTAAGCTTAATTGGTATATAGTATCGATGAACATAGGGGCAATTATGATATTAATCATGATATTAATTTATGATCGTCTGTAAATCAGTGTAGTATTATTGGTATACAATATAAGGAAATACAAATATTTAATGTATGTGTTTTAGCGAGAAAAACAAAAATAATATGTTATTAATTATCTTAATATTTATTCCTTTTATTTTTGGACTGTTATGTTGGCAGTCAGAACGTATTGGATGGTGGGTACCGCGTTGGGTTGCTTTATCTGGAATGAGCATAACATTCATTACTACTTTTTTTTTATGGCAGTACGAGTGCTATGATTTATTAAATTCGCATCCAACAGAACATGTGTTTCCTAAATGGCAATTAGAATATATATATCCTTGGATCCCAAGATTTGGAATTAGCGTTCATTTAGCATTGGATGGATTTTCTTTGTTGATGGTGACATTAACTGGATTTTTAGGATGCATGGCAGTGTTATGTTCTTGGTGTGAGATTCAGCGTTATCACGGTCTTTTTTATCTTAATTTATTGTGGATTTTAGGTGGAGTTATTGGTGTTTTTTTATCAATTGATATGTTTTTATTCTTTTTTTTCTGGGAAATAATGCTTATTCCGATGTATTTTTTGATATCTTTATGGGGACACAAAGAGGTTAATAGAAGTGGTCGCATTAATACTGCTATTAAATTTTTTGTTTATACTCAATTTAGCGGATTATTTATGTTAATTTCTATTATTGCTCTTGTTTCTATACATCATGATATGCATGGTGTGTGGTCGTTTAATTATCAAGATTTATTGAATATGTTGCTGCCAGTGCATGCGGAATATTTAATTATGTTGGGGTTTTTTTTTGCTTTTGCAGTAAAAATGCCAATCGTTCCTTTTCATGTTTGGTTACCTGATGTTCATAGTCACGCTCCTACTTCTGGGTCAGTCGATTTGGCAGGAATTTTATTAAAAACATCGGCTTATGGATTTTTCCGATTTGTTTTACCGTTATTTCCTTGTGCTTCAAAATCTTTTGCCCCAATTGCTATGTGTTTAGGTTTGGTAAATATTTTTTATGGAGCCTGTATGGCATTCGCACAAGCTGATGTTAAGCGTTTAATTGCATATACCAGTATATCTCATATGGGATTTGTATTGATCGCAATTTATAGTGGTACTCACTTATCATATCAGGGTGCTGTGATACAAATGATTTCTCATAGTTTATCTGTTTCTGGAATGTTTATAATTTGCGGTCAATTATATGAGCGAATACATACTCGAGATATGCGTTTGATGGGAGGGTTATGGAGTCGCATGCATTTAATTCCTGCTTTTTCTTTATGTTTTGCAGCAGCAACACTTGGATTACCTGGTACTGGAAATTTTATAGGAGAAGTGACGATTTTGTTCGGTAATTTTCAATCAGCACCTATAATTACAATAATAGCTTGTTTTGGAATAATATTATCATCAATTTATTCTCTTATTTTAATGCAACGCATATATTATGGTCCAATATTGGTTCCCAGAGTTAATAAAATTGGGTTATTAAGAAATATGACACTACGGGAAAAGAATATTATTATAACATTGTTATTATGTATTTTTTTAATTGGGTTTTTTCCGCAATATATTTTGAATGTTTCATATATGACAATGCACAATCTTTGTATTTTTTTAAAAGAATATAATTGTTCAATGTGATTACATTATAACGATATAGGATCTTGATTTGTTATGCTAATAACTTGGACGCACATAATTCTATTGCTGCCTATACTAATTATTGGAATGACAACTGTTATTGTTATGTTATCTATTGCATATCGTCGTAATTTACTTTTACATACTTCATTAACAATATTCGGATTTAGTTTAGCAATTATATCGGTTGGATTGGTATGGGATCAAAGAGCTCGAAATTTTTTGCAATTAATATGTGTTGATGATTTTTCTATATTATACATAATATTGGTGTTAGTTTCTGGTTTATCAAGTTCTGTATTGGCTTATAAATGGTTGTTAATTTATCCGAGTAATAATCGTGACGAGTTTTATTTATTATTACTTATTTCTAGTATTGGCGGTATTTTACTAGCAACTACGAATCATTTAGTAATATTATTTTTAGGAATGGAACTGATTTCGTTGCCGTTATTTGGGTTGATAGGTTATTCTTTTTTTAACAAATTTTCTTTAGAGGCAAGTATTAAATATATTATATTATCTGGAGTATCTTCATCATTTATATTATTTGGTATAGCATTGATATATGCTGCAACTGGTTTTTTGTCTTTTACCAGTATTAGTCAATTGTTACGTTTGCATATTATTGCGTCGAATCAATCTATACTTATGTCAACCATAGGACTAGGTATGATGATGGTTGGGTTCGGTTTTAAATTGTCATTAGTTCCTT
The DNA here is from genome assembly GCF_000331065.1 of Candidatus Blochmanniella chromaiodes str. 640. NCBI lineage: Bacteria > Pseudomonadati > Pseudomonadota > Gammaproteobacteria > Enterobacterales > Enterobacteriaceae > Candidatus Blochmanniella > Candidatus Blochmanniella chromaiodes. The sequence goes on along the minus strand of NC_020075.1, from coordinate 595,132 downwards.
TTCATTTATGGACTCCTGATGTATATCAAGGAGCCCCATCTTCAATATCATTGTATCTGACAACTAGCAGTAAAATAGCTGTAATATCTGTATTGATACGATTATTGATGGTGTTTCCTAATCAGTATAATAAGGTATTTTGTATATTTTTATTAGGTATTGCATGTTGCTCAGCGTTATTCGGTAATTTAATGGCTATTAAACAAGATAATATTAAGCGTGTTTTAGCTTATTCTTCAATTGCACATACAGGTTATGTTTTAATTGGTGTTATTGCGATATTACGGGTCAACCACCCCATGGCTTTGGAAACTATTGGTATTTATCTTATAAGTTACGTTCTGACTAGTATTGGTGCATTTGGTATTATCAATGTAGTATCGTTTTTTTATGCCAATGAGGACACAGACGTAGATTCTTTGTTTGTATATCGTGGTCTTTTTTGGCATCAGCCAATGTTATCGGTATTATTTACGATTATTATATTGTCTTTAGCGGGCATACCTATGACATTAGGTTTCATTGGGAAATTTTATTTGTTTGTTTTGGGAATAGACAGTAAATTATGGTGGCTTACTATTTTTATAGCAATGAGTAGTGTTATTAGTATATTTTATTATTTAAGAATTATAATCAATTTATATCTTAGTCCTATAAATCGTTTAAATATCAACTCTGATTCTTTATCTAGTTGGAGTGTTACTCCTGATAAGATAATAGTGATTATAGTATCTTTTTCTATATTATTTTTAGGATTATATCCAAAGCCTTTGATTTATTTTATGCATTTAATATATCCACCGGTACTTTAATTGAAATATAAATGTAATCGGAGGATTTTACATTTTAAATTATTTAACGAATGATTTTATGAGTTTATGAATTTATAATAATGTCGTTTAAAACACGTGTTACAGTAGTTTTAATATAATATGTTCTATAGGAACACAGCAGCATATCAAAATTTCATTAGAACGAATATAACCTAAAGGTTCTGTGTAATATTGTACTTTTCCTCTTATTAATAAAGCACGGCAACTTCCACAGTAACCTGATCGACATTGATAATTTAATGATGGTATATGATGCATTTCGAATGCTTCTAATAAGGAACGATACATTCTGTTGTTATGCACAAATTGTATATTTAAATATTTTTTTTGAAGAAAAAATATTTTACAATTGAAAGTCATGAAATTCATTTTCGTCAATATTAGGATCTATTTGGCCTACTAGATAAGAACTGGCTTCTACTTCTTGTGGCGCCACTTGAACATTATCTGATGATAACCAAGAATTAATCCATGGTATCACGTTAGATTTAATGTCGAAGGGTGTTCTTAACCCGATTGCTTGCATACGTATATTGGTAATATATTCAATATATTGACAAAGTATATCTTTATTTAAACCTATCATAGAGCCATCTTTAAATAAATAGTTAGCCCAATTTTTTTCTTGTTCTGCAGCCATTAAAAACAGCGCATAACTTTCTTGTTGGCATTCTGTACTGATATCGGCCATTTCTGGATCATCTGATCCAGAGCGCATTAAGTTTAAAATATGTTGAGTAGCGTTTAAATGCAAAGCTTCGTCACGTGCTATAAGTCGTATAATTTTTGCATTACCTTCCATGAGTTCTCGTTCAGCAAATGCAAAAGAACAGGCAAAGCTGACATAAAAACGAATAGCTTCTAGGACGTTAACGCTAATCAAACATAAATATAATTTCTTTTTAAGTTCATGTAAGTTTACTGCGACAGTGTTATTATTGATTTGATGAATACCGGGGCCTAAGATATGATAATAACTGGTTAATTCAATTAAATTATCATAGTACGTCGAAATATCTTTAGCACGTTTTAAAATTTCTTTGTTGCTGATAATATCATCAAATATCAAAGATGGGTGATTAACAATATTACGAATAATATGGGTGTAGGAACGGGAGTGAATGGTTTCAAAAAATGACCAAGTTTCTACCCAAATTTCCAGTTCTGGTATAGAAATTAATGGTAGTAATGCAATATTGGGACTGCGTCCTTGAATAGAATCTAATAAAGTTTGGTATTTTAAATTGCTAATAAAAATGTGTTTTTCATGGTCTGGTAATGATTGAAAATCTATACGGTCTTTAGAAATATCTATTTCTTCTGGGCGCCAAAAGAACGAAAGTTGTTTTTCAATTAATTTTTCGAAAATGGAATGTTTTTGTTGATCAAATCGAGCGATATTTACTGGTTGTCCTAAAAACATCGGTTCGAGCAGTTGATTATTTTTATTTTGAGAAAAAGTTGTATAAATCATTTTTATTCCTTTTTTAAAAATAAATATAAATATGTAGGTTTTAGTAAATAGTAGTTACTTTTCTAAATTGTACAAGCATCACTTGTACAAATATTTGATTGGTTATGTGGCAGTGTTTTTTGTACATCTTGAGCTCCATCACGGGTGTTATGATAATATAATGTTTTAATACCAAGTCTGTATGCGTATAATAAATCTGAAAGTAGCTGTTTCATAGGTACTTTGTTTTCTGGAAATCGAGAGGGATCGTAATTAGTATTAGTTGAAATGGATTGGTCAATGAATTTTTGCATAATTCCTACTAATTGTAGATATCCCCGATTATTCGGTATTTGCCATAATAATTCATAATCAGATTTTAGTTTAATAAATTCAGGTACTACTTGACGCAAAATTCCGTCTTTTGAAGTTTTTATGCTAATGTAACCTCTGGGAGGTTCTATGCCATTAGTAGCATTAGAAATTTGTGATGAAGTTTCTGATGGCATTAATGCAGATAATGTAGAATTTCGTAATCCATACTTTTTAATCTTCACACGTAAATCTTCCCAGTTATAATGTAATGGTTCATTAATAAATGAATTCAGGTCTGTTTTATATGTATCAATAGGTAAGATTCCTTTTGAATATGAAGTATCATTGAACCACTCGCAAGATCCTTTTTCTTGAGCCAAATTGTTAGACGCTCTTAATAAATGATATTGAATAGCTTCGAAAGTACGATGTGTTAGTTTATTAGCACTACCATCTGAATAGCGTACCCCATGTTTAGCAAGATAATAAGCATAATTAATTACTCCAATGCCTAAAGAACGTCTTCTTACAGCACTACGTTGTGCAGCAGGAATAGGATAATGTTGATAATCTAATAAAGCGTCAAGAGCTCTTACTATTAAAGTAGAGAGTTCAGATAAGTCATCAAGATTTTCAATGTTACCAAGATTGAAAGCAGATAGTGTACATAAAGCAATTTCACCATTATGGTCATTAATGTTATTTAAAGGTTTGGTTGGTAAAGTGATTTCCAAGCATAAATTGGATTGACGAACTGGAGCGGCAATACTATCAAAAGCACTATGAGTATTACAGTGATCTGTATGTTGAATATAGATTCTTCCAGTAGAAGCTCGCTCTTGCATCATTAAAGAAAACAATTCTATTGCTTTAATTTGTCGATGTCTAATATTACGATCATTTTCATATATGTTATATAAGTGTTCGAATTCATTTTGATTGTTAAAAAAAGCTTCATATAGTCCTGGCACATCAGACGGGCTAAATAGTGTAATATATTTTCCTTCAATAAGACGTTGGTACATTAATTTATTGATTTGTACACCATAATCTAAATGACGTATTCGATTAGAATCGATTCCACGATTATTTTTTAAAACAAGTAAATTTTCTATTTCTAAATGCCAAATAGGATAAAATAGTGTGGCCGCTCCTCCACGTACGCCTCCTTGAGAGCATGATTTTACTGCTGTTTGAAAATGTTTATAGAATGGGATACATCCGGTGTGGAACGCTTCTCCGTTACGTATTGGACTACCTAATGCTCTAATACGTCCAGCATTAATACCTATTCCAGCGCGTTGCGCAACATATTTTACAATAGAACTGGATGTTGCATTGATAGAATCAAGACTATCATCACATTCGATTAATACACAGGAACTAAATTGGCGTGTTGGTGTGCGTACTCCAGACATAATAGGTGTTGCTAAAGAAATTTTAAAAGTTGATATCGCATTATAAAATTGTTGAATGTAATGCATTCGAGTTTTTTTGGGATATTTAGAAAATAAACAGGCTGCAGTTAATATATATAAAAACTGAGCACTTTCATAAATTTCTCCGGTTACCCTATTTTGTACTAAGTATTTACCTTCTAATTGTTTTACAGCAGCATATGAAAAATTCATGTCCCGCCAATGATCAATAAATGTATCCATTTGATTAAACTCTTCCGCATTATAATCATCTAGCAAATGTTGATCGTATTTACCAATTTTTATTAATCGTAACACATGATTATACAGTTTTGGTGGTTCAAATTGACCGTAAGCTTTTTTACGTAAATGAAATACTGCTAAACGTGCTGCTAAATATTGATAGTCTGGTTCTTCTTCAGAAATTAAGTCTGCTGCTGCTTTTATGATTGTTTCTTGAATATCGGAAGTTTTTATTCCATTATAAAATTGTATGTGGGAACGCAATTCTACTTGTGAAACAGAGACTTGCTCTAAGCCTTTGGCGGCCCAATTAATAACTCGGTGAATTTTTTCAAGATTAATAGGTTCGTGATGACCGTTTCGTTTGGTAACTAGTAGAGTTTGGTTCATATAAATGTATACCTGTTGTGAAATAATAATAATATTAGACCACAGTAATTTGTGATGAGTAAATTATGGATCAGACTCGTGATAATTCGGTGAATTAATAATGACATCATAATTTTTATGTATAAAATAGTAATTAATTAAATAGTAATACAGGTGGAAAATATTGCATGATTCTTATTTGGTATAAATATTCTAAATATCAATAATAACTGATTGTGCCTATAAATACATGTGATTATGCTGTACCGTATTATTATTTTAATATAATTGAACAATTGGATTATGTCTTTAATATTATATTGATCATATTAAAAAAAATTGTTCTTGCAATAGTAAACGTTTATTATTTATTAATTTGTAATCGCTCTATATCATATAGAGCGATTATTTTTTAGTTTAGCATGTAAGATATAATTTGTATCGAGGTTACGTATTAAGGCGCATTTATTAGTGAGGGGATTATAGCATAATCCGGTGATGTTTTGTTCTTCTAAAATGGTAGAGTCAATCCATTCTAGTAATTCAGATGGGGTAATAAATTTATTAAAATGATGAGTGCCTTTTGGAATAATGCGAAAAATATATTCAGCGCCTATTACAACGAACAGCCATGATTTAAATGTACGATTTAATGTGGAAAAAAATACTGATCCATCTATCTTAATCATAGTAGAGCAAGCATGAACGATTGATGAAGGACACGGTACATGTTCTAAAACTTCCATACAGGTTACTACATCGTAATGATTAGCATGGTTTAAGGCATGGTTTTCTATTGTTTCTTGTATGTAATGAATATTTAAGCCTTGATGTAAGGCATGTGATTTTGCAACTTCTAAAACAGAAGCATTGATATCTAACCCAACAACTTCTGCGCCTGCTTCTGCCATACTTTCTGATAAAATACCTCCACCGCAGCCAATATCTAATATTTTTTTACCAAATAGTCCATGGCTATGCTCAATAATATAATTAAAGCGTGTCGAATTAATGTGATGCAATGGTTTAAATGCATTAAAAGGACCCCACCATTGTGATGTGGATGCCTTGAATTCATCGATTTTTTTTTTATTCATATTTTTTGCTTTTTCTGTAAGCTCATCAATAATTATGTCTTTTATGTTAAGATTTTCTTAAAATAAGAAAATGGGAATGCTATAGATTTGAATATTAGTATATAAATTATTTACAACTATCAGTTCATCGAAATATGGTTATGAACTGATTTATATGTAACATGATAAATGTATTTATCTTTGTAGAGTAATTTAAATATTATTAAAACAGTTTATATTACAGTTTAATAGATTATTTAAATAATTTTTAAATATATATAAATTAAAAATAAATAGAGGATATAAATGCATGAATGATTTTGCTAAAGAAATCACACAAATTAACATAGAAGAAGAATTAACACATTCTTATTTAGATTATGCCATGTCAGTGATCGTTGGGCGTGCATTGCCAGATGTTCGAGATGGATTAAAACCCGTGCATCGGCGTATATTATTTGCCATGCAAGTACTTGGGAATTGTTGGAATAGAAATCATAAAAAATCAGCTAGAGTAGTAGGTGATGTTATTGGAAAATATCATCCTCATGGGGATACCGCAGTATATGAAACTATAGTACGCATGGCACAACCTTTTTTAATGCGCTATGCTTTAGTAGATGGACAGGGTAATTTTGGTTCAGTAGATGGTGATCCAGCGGCGGCTATGCGTTACACTGAAGTACGTATGTCTAAAATAGCAAATGAATTATTGTTAGATTTAGACAAAGAAACTGTTGATTATGAACTAAATTATGATGGCACTGAAAGTATCCCAGGAATATTACCTGCTAGAATTCCAAATCTTTTGATTAATGGTTCTTCTGGTATTGCTGTAGGAATGGCTACTAATATCCCTCCTCACAATCTTTCTGAGGTAATTAATGGATGTTTGGCGTTTATAGATAATGAGGATATTACTATTGAAGAATTAATGAAATATATTCCGGGCCCAGATTTTCCTACTGCTGCTATTATTAATGATAGCGGTGGTTTGAAGGAAGCATATAGCACCGGAAGAGGTAAAATTTATATTCGCGCCCGGTCGGAAATTGAAACTGATGTTAAAAGTGGTCGTGAATCCATCGTAATATATGAAATTCCTTATCAAGTTAATAAGGCTCGATTGTTAGAAAAGATCGCGGAATTAGCGAAATTAAAACGCATTGAGGGAATATATAATTTGCGTGATGAATCTGATAAGGATGGTATGCGAATAGTTGTTGAAATTAAACGTGATGCTATTAGTGAGGTAATTTTAAATAATTTATATTCTTTAACTTCGTTACAAACTTCATTCGGTATTAATATGGTAGCGTTACATCAAGGCCAACCAAAAATTATGTCATTAAAAGACATTTTATCTGCCTTTGTGTGTCATCGTCGCGTAGTGGTAATACGTCGTGTTACTTTTGAATTAAAGAAAGCTCGTAATCGTATTCATATTTTAGAAGGGTTAGCGATTGCATTATTTAATATTGATTCAGTTATTAAACTTATTCGTCAATCTAATAGTTCGGTGGAAGCTAGTTCTGTTTTAATATCTTCATCGTGGAATATAGGCAATGTCTTTGATATGAAACAGAGAACTTCTATTAATTTGATGAAATCTGAGGGGTCAGAAGTCAAGAATGCTGTTCACAATAATCAATATTATCTTACCAAGAATCAAGCACAAGCTATTTTAGATTTAAAATTACATAAACTTACTACTTTGGAGTATGAAAAATTATTGCAAGAATATAGCAGTTTGTTAGAAAAAATAAAAAATTTAATCTCTATCTTAAAAGATCCTAAATGCCTTATGAAGGTAATTCGTCAAGAACTATTGATGATACAAGAAGAGTATAACGATTCTCGTCGTACTGAAATTAGTAGCAATATTGAAAATATTAATGTTGAAAATTTAATTAATCAAAAAGATGTAGTAGTAACTTTATCATATCAAGGTTATGTTAAATATCAACCATTAACAGATTATGAGGCGCAAAAACGAGGAGGAAAAGGAAAATTAGCAACACGAATTAAGGAAGAAGATTTTATTACGCGATTATTAATAGCTAATACTCATGATACGGTTTTGTTATTTTCTAATTATGGGCGTATATATTGGATGAAAGTTTATCGATTGCCTGCAGCTAGTCGTGGATCACGAGGTAAACCAATTATTAACTTGTTACCATTAGATGTGAATGAACGAATTACTGCTATTTTACCAATTCAAAATTATACAACAGGACATCAAGTATTTATGGCGACTAGTAGTGGAGTTGTAAAAAAAACGCCACTTACTGAGTTTAGTCGGCCACGTAATGTTGGTATTATTGCATTGAATCTTAATGATGGGGATGAATTAATTGGAGCTGATGTAACCGATGGTAGTAACGAGGTAATGTTGTTTACTGCTTACGGAAAAGTTGTACGATTTAAAGAAACGCAGGTGCGCAGCGTAGGTCGCTCGGCGATTGGCGTGAAAGGTATTCATTTATTACAAGGTGATCGCGTAGTATCTTTAATTATACCAAAAGATAAGAGTTCTATTCTTACTGTTACTCGAAATGGTTTCGGAAAACGTACTAATCAATCAGAATATCCAATCAAGTCTCGCGCGACTCAAGGTGTGATTTCTATTAAGGTTACGGAGCGAAATGGTCATGTAATTGGTGCTGTGCAAGTAAATCAATCTGATCAAATAGTAATGATCACTGATTTAGGTCGATTAGTGCGCACTCGTGTTTCTGAAGTTAATATCATTAGACGTAATACTCAAGGAGTTATGTTAATTCGTACAGCATGCGATGAATGTGTCGTTGGATTACAGTGTGTTGTGGAATCGGTATAGAAATTAAAATTGTTTTATTTGACTCAGTATTGAAGAGAATTTATCGTTATTAATTGTTGGTTTTAATAATGAAATTTTATTCAATAATATAGGATTTTTACATCTGTAACAATTAATGTTGTATTTTGTGTTGTTTATTCATTTTTTAATATTTATTATGTTAATATATATGTGGTATACAGTAATTATTTCTAATATAATAATAAAAAATAATTACTATGATTTATGAAATAATTAATTGGAGTAGTGATTATTTAAGTTGAGGTAATGTAACAAACAGGCAATGTTATATTATAACATGATCATTTTATTATTGATATTGAACATTATGATCATAAGTAATATGATATTCAATGGCAGGAATTGTTAGATGTGTACATTGAATAAGAAATCATTGTGTATTAGATAGTAAATAATATAGATAGAGAGAAACATGTAGGTTTTTATGTGTTTATACGTAGGATTTTTGTGTGTATTGTTCAAATATGAGCTGAATTGCTGGAGAATTGTATTTTATTAATATGCCGATATAGTTGATACAATGTGAGCAAAGTGGGCGGTTTATTATGTAATAGTTAATAACTAAGAATGGATTGGCGCATATAAAGTTGTTGATTTATTTTTGAAGAAAGTTACTGGATGTTATTGAAATTGTTAAATAGTATTTTTTATTTACTATATGGTGAGGTATTAATATGAAATTACGGTGTTTTACTAGCCTGGTTGTAACTATGGTTATGGCAAGCACTGCCGTGGCTTCTGAAATTTACAATAAAGATGGGAATATATTAGATATGTTTGGTAGTCTTGTTGGAGGTCATTATTTTTCTAAAGATAATACTAAAAATGGGGATAATTCGTTTGTAAGATATGGTTTTTCTGGAACAACATATATTAATGATCAAATTGTTGGTTTTGGTATGTGGGAGCATGAAATTTCCTTAAAGAATACTGAAGGAAGCATCGTAAATAATAATGATAAGGTGTTGCTTGGATATGCAGGAATAAAATTTGGAAATTTAGGAAGCATTGATTACGGAAGGAATTATGGAGTATTGTATGATGTGGGATCATGGACAGATGTAACACCAGGATTTGGAGGAGATATATTGTTTGTGGATAATTTTTTATCTAATCGTAGTTCGAATGTGATTACATATCGTAATAAAAATTTTTTTGGTTTCGTGAATGGACTGGATTTTGCCTTGCAATATCAAGGTAAAAATGATGTGAACAAAGCAACGGGTCGTACTTTAAAAACGGCTAATGGAGAAGGCTACGGGGTATCTGCATCGTATTCATTGGATAATGGGTTTGCTGCATCCCTGGCTTACACTAATAATAAACGTATCATTGAACAAACTGGTTTAGATAGCAATCTTTGTTGTAATGATAATGCTGAAGCATACTCCTTGGGCATCAAATATGATGGAAACGGTATGTATGTAGCAGCAATTTATGGAGAGACTTATAATATGACTCCATTCGGTAGTTTTTGTGATAATCTTAATCCAGAATATATTTATGGATTTGTTAATAAAGCTAAGAATATTGAATTAGTGGCCCAATATCAATTTGATTTTGGTTTACGTCCTTCTGTATCTTATTTGTATTCAAAAGCTAATGATGCGGAAAATGATGCTTACAGCAATTTCTTAAAAAAATGTGTTACAGTTGGAACAAGTTATGTTTTTAATAAAAATATTTGTACTTCTATAGATTATAGAATTAATTTATTACATAAGGATAGTTTCACCAGTGCGTCTCAAATTTGTACCGATAATGTTGTTGCATTGGGCGTAGCTTACGCATTTTAAGAATAGGTCGACATTAAATACTAAAACAGGCGAATTAAAATATTAATTCGCCTGTTTTAGTATTTAATGTATCAAGGAATGGAATATGTCTAAATTATGCATTGGTATTATTTGCGGGGGTCGTTCTTTAGAACACGAGATTTCATTGAAATCAGCTATGTGTATTGCACGGTTTATTGATAAATTTCGTTTCGAGGCCATGATTTTATGGATAGATAAAAAAGGATGTTGGCATTTGAAAGATATCGATTTTAATGATTTATCGTATCATAAAGATGAAAAAATTTCTATTTTGTTACAAAATTGTCCTTATCCATTTAAATTTCATACTAAAAATATAAATATTTTATTAAAATTTGATGTTATTTTCCCTGTAGTTCATGGAACTCTAGGAGAAGATGGTGCTTTGCAAGGTTTATTGTGTATGATGAATTTGCCATTTGTTGGATCTAATGTTTTGAGTTCATCTGTAGGGATGGATAAAGACGTGTCTAAATGTTTGTTGCGTGATGCGGGTTTATCCGTAGTACCATTTAGAACTGTTTTGGCTCAGGATCAACATAATATAGATTTTGATTATTTTGTTTCTATCTTTGGACTACCTTTATTTGTGAAACCATCAAATCAAGGGTCGTCGATAGGAGTATCGAAAGTTACTAAATGTAAAGATTTTAACTTAGCTTTAATCAAAGCTTTCTCTTTTAGTAATAAAATATTAATAGAACCAGCTATTATTGGAAGAGAATTGCAATGCGCAGTATTGGGTAACGATAATCCAAAAATTAGTGTGTGTGGTGAAGTTATATTATCAGATAATAATTTTTATACTTATCATGATAAATATGTGAAACGTAAAGCACAGATCATGATACCTGCGTTAATTAATGATGCAATAAGTGATGATATTCGTCATATTGCTTTACGTGTATTTCAAGTGTTAAATTGTTCTGGAATGGCGCGGGTAGATGTTTTTTTAAATTTGGATAATAAAATTTTTATTAATGAAGTTAATACGTTACCTGGATTTACTTTCGATAGTATGTATCCTAAATTGTGGGAGGTAAGTGGATTAAATTTTCAAGAGCTAATTACGAAATTGGTAGAATTTGCGCTAGATCTACATGATAAAAACAATTGTTTTTATCATGTAGATGATGCTGTATTTAAATATTTTCGGCATGAGAGGATTTGAACCTCTGACCCCCGACACCCCATGACGGTGCGCTACCAAACTACGCTACATGCCGTTTTAGGTTTATTATAAATAATTTGTAAAAAATATTATTTTTTATGAATACACAACTGTATATTTGCATCCTGAAAATAATCATTAGTTTTTGTTTGTGATCATTCAGATATTTTTATATATATATTTGATGTTATATGTATTGGTACTTTATCATTTTATGTTCAATATTTATTAAATTTAATTTCATTAGTTGTTAATAAACATTTTATTACATGGTTAATGTGCATTTAATATTTCATTATACAAAGAAAATAAATCTTAATTTATAATTAAAGATGTATTTTTTAATTAGGTGTTATTTATAAGATAAATTATATTATTAAATACGTGTAAAATCAATATGGATTAATTTGGACTTGAAAGGATGATATTGTAGTTCTTGTACTTTGACTGTAATAGGTTGTTGATTTTCTATAAACAATAGGATAACATTATTTTTGTATAATTGTATTATAGCTTCAGGATGTAAAATATCGTTTTGATTCAATATAATGGATATGCTTGGTTCTTGGCCTCTATTGTAGATAACAGCTGGACATTTGTTTTGTTTACGTAGCCGTCTTGTTGCGCCTTTTTTGTGATAAATACGTAAATTAGCTTTGATTGTTAACATTATTGTAGTACCACGTTAAGTATTTTTATTAATAATTTGATTATAATATCTATAAATTTAAAACGATGACTCTCTTATCACATAAAGACAACATGAATAACCATTCATATAATTAAATACTATATGTCAATAAATATTCTTTAGTATTTGTCTTCCGTAAGGAATTATCAAGTGAATCATTTCAACCGTTTAATATATTAAACAATGAAAGTAATTGAAAATTTAACATTTATACCTCATTAGGTTTATCTGATTATATTAGTCTGATGTATTTTATTTGTATTAAGTATATCAATTTGTGAAAATTATAAAAAATTCTGATGGTTTTATAGTCCTATGCTCGTGATATTCATTGAATTTGATGTCAAATTTTATTTTGAAAAATTTATGATATCATAAAATTCATAAAAATGTAATAGAATAAATATTCTCGATGATTTGATCATTTTTTTAAAAATTTTGATTATTTGTAAAATATTTTCGATAGAAAAAATATATTAAAAATAAACGAATAAATATAATTTGATTTTTGTATTTTTAATATATTAATGGATATATAATTTATTTGTAGATTACAAAATTATAAATGTGATTTACAGAGATATTTATGTATAAAAATGAGGAATGCATTCTTGATGCTTTTGCATAAATTATAATATTTATTTTTTTACAATACGCAAGTGTTGGTGATGTTTAGGTGTTTTTCTATAACAAATGTAATTATATAAAAAGATCTAAGTAATTTAAAATTAAATTTATATACTTGATTGCGGGTTTGTAATAATAAAATATGCATTTTTAATATTAATCAATGTATACTTGATTTAATTAAAATGCTTTGAAGGTGATTAGTACGATATAATATTACGCGAAAAGTTTTTCTTGAATGTATTTTTAGAGAAAGTTATATGTCTATATTAACACAAGAAGCGCTATTAGTACGTGATGCTTTATCAGTTCGAGGATTAGAAAATCCATTAATTGAGTTGAATATTAATCATAAAGTACGTAAACGTCGCATTGAAGACCATATGAGAGCTATTGTGCATCTTCTTAGTCTCGATTTGGAACATGATAGTTTATTAAATACTCCTAAACGCATAGCTAAGATGTATATAGAAGAAATTTTCTCAGGATTGGATTATTCAAATTTTCCTAAAATTGCAATTATTCAAAATACAATGCAAATAAATGAGATGATTACAGTGAGAGGTATTAATATCACTAGCACTTGTGAACATCATTTCATTGTTTTTAATGGTAAAGTGACTATTTCTTATATTCCAGAAAAAAATGTGATTGGTTTGTCAAAGATAAATAGAATAGTTCAATTTTTTTCTAAAAGACCGCAGTTACAGGAACGATTAACAAAACAAATTTTTTTAGCGTTGCAAACCTTACTTAATACAGATAATGTGGCAATATTTATTGATGCAGTACATTATTGTGTTAAAGCTAGGGGTATTCATGATGTTAGCAGCACTACAACTACTACTGCGCTAGGGGGGTTATTTGAATCTAATACGAATACTAGAGAAGAATTTCTGCACGCAATTATGTATTGTAACCATTGATTTATATTTTTTTTATTTAAAATTTAATAAGGTTATTGTATATCATACAATATGAATTTTTAAAGGCATAGCAATCTGATTTATAATATTTGTTTAAGTATTTGTAATGAAAATGGAATGTTTTATGCTTATTTGAATAGATATGAGAATCGTTTTAAAGGTTTATTTTTATTGATATAGAACTGTAACTGTATATCAGAATATAAATTTAAAATAGAAAATCATGTATATAGCTTTTTATTAAATAGATTGATTTAAGAATTTATTTTTTTATGATTAAATGTGCCAAAAAAGACTATGAAAATTGAAATTTCAGTGTAATTGAATTTATTTGTGTTAATGAATAATATGGATTTAATATCTATATCCATATTATGTTTTTAGATTCGTTTAGTTTATTGCAAATGTAGTTGAGGAGTGTTGTCTTTAGAGGTTCCATTTTTAATGGAAACATGAATGAGTATACTTAGAATTCAAAATTTTTTAAATTATATAAGAATATTGATATGAATGGCGCATATAAATACAATAAATTCTATCAAGTAATAGTTTTATGAATAAAAGGAATGGTTATTAAAAAATTTATTTAATATTTAATTTTGTTTATTGTTATTAATTTTATTAATAATTATTTTTTGTAGACAACATATGTTAATATTATTTTGTTTTATTTTAAAGTATTTTGAAAGAATTAATTGTATTATCTTGTGTAATCACAAGATTAAGAAATATTTTTATTTATCTGCATTAATGTATTAAATGTAACATTAAATTTGTATGTATGTTAAGTTTTTTCGAGTGATATTTTTTTAAACAAAAGTTTATATCATATATATATCTTTAATTTTTGATAATACAATTCCTGTATAGTTTCCATTATCTTTGTAGCGTATGCAAAGATAAAGTTAGTTGTTTTAACGTTATTATGTTTATCTTAAAGAGTGTGATTCGTGCTCTTCATACATTATTACCCGTCGTAGGGTGCTCATGTAATTGAGATTTATTTGTCATAGATGCAATTTGATCGGGATGGATTCGAGAAAAAATTATTTTGAATTTATTAATTCGATGATTTGATAAAGGCGCAGAAAGACTGCCCCATGTAAGACGAGTGTTGAGAAAACATTCGCTATAATTAGCTAATTTAGGTAAGACAGGTTTCAAATAGATCATCAGCACACGAAACAACTGAATACCCATAGAATAAATAGATAATGCCTCTTGTCTACGGTCTATTTTTTTTGCGATATGCCACGGAGCATGTTTATCTATGTAACGATTAGCTTCATCTGCTAATTTCATAATTTCACGCATTGCGTAGTTAAATTCTCTTTTTTGAAATAATTTTCCTATATAATGTCTGGATTCAATAAACATATTATATATAACTGGATGTGTTAATGTATTCGACAAATGGCCATTATAATATTGATGTATAAATCCAGAATTTCTAGATGCTAAATTTAATATTTTATTAATAATATCTGAATTTACTCTAGTAATAAAATCTGATAAATTCAAGTCTATGTCGTTAGCATGAGATGAAAGTTTCGTGGCATAATAATATCTTAAATAATCTGGGTTTAAACATGATAAGTAAGTACTTACGTTGATGCAAGTCCCTTTAGATTTTGATATTTTAGATCCATTTAAAGTAACATGCCCATGAACAAATATATTAGTTGGTTTGCGAAATTGACTGCCTGACAAAACAGCTGGCCAAAATAAACAATGAAAGTAAATAATATCTTTACCTATGAAATGATATAAGTCAGTTTTGGAATTTGAGCCCCAAAAGTCGTTAAAGGATATGTTTTTGTTTTTTTTGCATAGGTTTTTAAAGGTACCCATATATCCAATAGGGGCATCCATCCATACATAAAAATATTTTTCTGAAGAATTAGGAATTTTAAATCCAAAATAAGGAGCGTCTCTAGAAATATCCCATTTTTTTAAACCTAATTTAAACCATTCTTCTACTTTGTTGGCTATTTCTTTTTGTATGCTTCCTGATCGAATCCATGTACGCAATGTATCAGTAAAAGCTGGTAAATCAAAAAAGAGATGTTCAGACTTGCGTATTATCGGAGACGTTCCAGAAATAACTGATTTGGGGTTTATAAGCTCTAAAGAGGTATAGATAGTACCACATGCTGCACAATTATCTCCATATTGATCATCTTTTTTGCATTTTGGACATATGCCTTTAACAAATCGATCTGGTAAAAACATATTTTTTTTAGAATCATATAATTGAGAAATAAATTTAGATTTGATGAATCCACGTGTGTTTAATCGAGAGTAAATGTCATGTAGTAATTCACGAGTTTCTTCACTGTGAGTAGAATAGTAGTTATCATAGCTAATTCCGAATTTATAGCAATCTCGTTGATGTTCTTGTTGTATTTGGGCAATCATTTGTTCTGGGGCTATATTAAGTTGTTGTGATTTTAACATAATGGCAGTTCCATGCGCATCATCTGCGCAAATAAAGTATACGCAATTTCCTTGCATGCGTTGATAACGAACCCAGATATCTGCTTGTATATGTTCTAACATGTGTCCAATATGAAGTGAACCATTAGCGTAAGGCAAGGCACAAGTAACTAGCATTTTTTTTGTAGTCATAATAGTTTTGTGGATTTAAAATTTAAATATATCGTATGACGATATATACTGTAGATTGTTAAAATGTAATTGTTTTTTATAATTTACATCATGAATATACAGTATTTATTATATATATATATTATGATAATTAAAATTGTATTTGGTTATTTTTAATAGTTTTTATTAATGTTTTAATATTGTTGTAATGGTGGTTTATATCCAATAAAAATTCTATTTTATAATTTATTATGCATTTTAAATTGAATTTAGTACGGTGTAATAATATTTTTATTATGATGTATAAAATACATATATGTATATGGTCTACCTTGAAGATATTTTTTAAAATAAATATTCACAATTGGCTCTGTTAATTATGATTTTATAACATTGTTCAATCTGATTATTGCTTTATGTTTTGTATTTACATTTTAATATTGTTTAAAACTTTTTATTTTTATATTGAAGTATTTATGTATAATATGTTCATATTATGCACTAGATACAAATTAGTCATTATTTAACTATTATTAAAATATATAACATACTTATACCCCAGAGGAGCAGATATGTTCAAACAAAAAAAGATTGGTATTATCGGTATGGGTGTTATGGGTCGAAATTTAGCATTAAACATTGAAAGCAAAGGTTATTGTGTTGCCATTTATAATCGTTCTAAGGATAAAACCGATGCAGTTGTTACTACTAATCCAAAAAAAAATATCATCCCATGTTATTCAATAGAGGAGTTCGCGCTATCCTTAAATAAACCTCGTTTTATATTTTTAATGATTACATCAGGAACGCATATCGATAATGTTATAAAAATATTGTCCCCTTATATGAATCCGGGAGATATTTTAATTGATGGAGGTAATTCATTTTATAAAGATACTATGCGTCGTAATCTTGAGTTATCAAAAAAAGGGATAAATTTTATTGGAACTGGTATTTCTGGGGGAGAAGAAGGGGCTTTAAAAGGGCCATCGATTATGCCTGGAGGGAACATAGATGCATATAAAATGGTTGAGTCGATTTTTAAGAAAATTGCTGCTCGTGTTAATGATGAAACTTGTGTTGCATATATAGGACCAAATGGATCTGGTCATTATGTGAAGATGATACATAATGGTATAGAGTACGGAGATATGCAAATAATTGCTGAAATATATTTTTTTATAAAAAATATATTTCATTTAACTCATGAAGCATTAGGAGAAATTTTTGATAAATGGAATCAAGGCGAATTAAATAGTTATCTTATTGAAATAACAAGTCGCATCTTCGTTAGAAAAGATGCCAATCATGGTTACATTCTTGATTCTATATTAGATGTGGCTAGAAATAAGGGTACTGGGGCATGGGCTACTCAAGATGCAATTGATTTAGGAATACCATTAAGTATGATTACTGAATCAGTGTTTGCTCGTTATATGTCTGTACTTAAACAACAACGTCTTAAAGCATCAAAAATATTGTCAGGACCTAATAGAGAAAATTGTTTTGAAAGCAAATGTTTATACGTAGAAAAGGCGCGAAAAGCGTTATATCTCAGCAAGATTATTTTATATGCGCAAGGTTTTTATCAATTGAAAATTGCGTCCGATAAGTATCATTGGGATTTGAATTACAAAAAAATTGCTCAGATTTTTCGTGCGGGATGTATAATTAGATCAAAATTTTTACAAAAAATTATTGATATTTATTCTCAAACTCCAGATATTACTAATTTGTTATTGTCTCCATATTGTGTCAATATCGCGAATGATTACCAACAAATGTTGAGAGAGGTGGTAGTGTGCGGCATTAAATACGGTATTCCCATGCCTACATTATCTGCTGCTATATCTTACTATGATAGTTATCGCAGTAATGTGTTACCTGCAAATCTTATTCAAGCTCAAAGAGATTGTTTCGGAGCACATACTTATGCGTGTTTTGATAAAAAAGGTACGTTTCACACTGATTGGTTAAAATAAATATAAGGTTAATATTATTTCAATAATAATTGAATAATTTAAGTAATAGCCAATATCCCATGATATGTGGGATATTGGAGATATCGCAATTTATTAGTTTTTATTCATTAGGATTGTTTTTTTGTTATATGCATAATAAATTCATTGGTATCCCTGCGAATATATATAATATTGATTATATATATCATTACTAATAACATTAGTAATTGTTTGGTTTCATTATACATATTTATATATGTATAATATTATTGTTCATTGGTTTAATTTGTTATTATTATTTCGAATTTTTAATTCCTTGATGATTGCATTAAAATTTAATGATTTATGTTGTAATAGGACTAATAAATGATAAATTAGATCTGATGCTTCATTAATGAGTTCTTTTGTATTACAACAGGAAATAGCTGCAAGGGCTGTTTCCAGGCCTTCTTCACCAACTTTTTGAGCAATGCGTTTAACGCCACTAGCATACAAACGAGATGTGTAGGATGTATTAGAGAGATAAGATGATATATTTTTTTTTGAGGATATAATATTTTCTAATTGATGAAGAAAACTTAATTCTGCTATCCCAGGATGGAAGCAGCTGCTAGTATTATTATGACAAGTAGGTCCATGAGGCAAAGCAAAAATTAATAATGCATCCTGATCACAATCTGAATACCAATTGATTAATTTTAATATATTTCCAGATTTTTCTCCTTTAGTCCACAATCTGTTTTTGCTGCGTGAAAAAAAAGTAATATGCTTAGTTTGTTCTGTTTTTATTATTGATTCTTTATTCATATGTCCTAGCATTAATACTTCTCCTGATTCAGCATGTTGTATGATAGCGGGTATTAGACCATGATTTTTAGTCCAATTTAATTGCTGATGCTGATTTTTAATTAGCATAATCTAATTTTTATTCCTTCTTTATCTAAAAATTGTTTCAATTTATGAATGTCAATAATTTGATTATGAAATACTGAAGCTGCTAACGCCCCATCTACATCGGCATCACGAAAGGCTTCTAAGAAATGTTGATAGGTACCAGCTCCCCCAGAAGCTATAAGTGGTACTTTACAATGTTTTCTAATATTTCGTAAGTGATCTAAATCATAACCATTTTTCATTCCGTCTTGATTCATCATATTTAATACTATTTCTCCAGCTCCATATTCTTGTACCTTTTTAACCCAATCCAATGTTTGCCATGTTGTGATTTTTGCACGAGTACTGTCCCCAGTATAGCATTTTACTTGGTAAATCTTTTTTTGAGGATTATGCCAGGTATCGATGCTAACTACAACGCATTGTGTGCCTAAATGGTCAGCTAGTTCTTGGATTAGCATTGGGTTAATCAAAGCAGGAGAATTAATTGAAATTTTATCTGCTCCAGATGCAAGAATTTGTTTAGCTTGTTTTAATGTACTTATGCCCCCAGCCACACAGAATGGTATGTTTATTACCTTAGCAATCTGAGAAATCCATCTCTTATTCACTACCTGATCATTAGGTGATGCTGTGATGTCATAAAATACTAATTCATCGGCTCCTGATTTTGCATATCTATTTGCTAATTCTAAGATATCTCCTACAATTTTATGATCTTTAAATTGTATTCCTTTAATTACTTTGTTATTAGCTACATCAAGACAAGGAATTATTCGTTTTGCCAACATGATATAGCCTCATTGATAGTAAATGTATTTTCTAAAAAAGCACGACCAATAATGATTCCTGCCACTCCAGAAGAACGTAATTTAGATATTTCTGCTAACTTATTAACACCTCCAGACGATTGAAATGCTATTCGTGGCCAAGCATGACATATTGATCGATATAAAGATATATTGCTACCTAACAAAGTTCCATCTTTGGAGATATCTGTGCAAATAACATGTTTTAAGCCTACAGTATAATATTCTTCTATTATTTGTTCTAATTGCAAATCAGTTTCTTTTTGCCAACCGTAAATAGCAACTTTTCGATTTTCTTCAGAATAAACGTGTATATCTACCGCTAAAACTAAAGTATTTGGATCAAAATATTCAAACCATTTTTTTACTATCTTTGGTTGTGCAACTGCTATAGAACCTAATACTATGCGTGTTGCTCCTGATTCTAACAGAATTTCTACATCTGAAGCGTTACGTATACCTCCTCCTATTTGTATCTTAGATAAAGAATGAGCTTCTTTTATTAGTTGACTAATTAATAAACTTTGTCTTTTTAATGGATTTTTTGCTCCATCTAGATCAACTAGATGTATCATTTTTGCTCCTTGTCGTATGTATTCCTTCAATAATGATATAGGTTCTCCGTAATTAGTTTGCATGCAATAAGATCCTTGATACAGTCTAACTATATTTCCGTTAATAATATCTAGCGCAGGAATAATCACAAATTATATCTCCAAAAAATTTTTTACTAATTGTTGACCGGGCATTCCTGATTTTTCTGGATGAAATTGTACACCAAAAAAATTTTTATATTTTATAACCGAACTAAATAATTGTCCGTAATTTGTTTGAGAAATTGTTACAGAACATACTTTTATGCAATAACTATGTGCAAAATAAAAATAATCGTTTTCTTTTATGCCATAAAATAAAAAATGTTTTTTTGGAATAGTAATAGTATTCCATCCCATATGTGGTAAGGGAAAACCGTGGTATTGCATACGTTTGACAGGTGTATGAATAATATTTAAAGTGTTTACACCATTATTTTCAGAACTTATGGATCCAAATAACTGCATTCCTAAGCAAATACCCAAGATTGGTTTAGTACAATTTTGTATCAATGTAATTAGATTTTTTTTTTTAATTCTTTCATCGCGGATGAAGCAGCTCCAACTCCTGGTAAAAACAGTTTGTCCGCATGAGATATAACATCAGCTCTGTCACTTATTATTGGGTTGTGTCCTAATCTATGCAGCATGGTTTTTACAGATAATAAATTAGAGCAGTTGGTGTCTATGATAACTATATTCATAGCAATGTTCCTTTAGAGCTTGGTATATTATTATTGTCTATGTAAATGGCTTGACGTAACGATCGCCCGAAAGATTTAAATAAACTTTCTGCTTTATGATGATCATTCTTTCCAGTTGCTTGTAAATGTAAAGTACAACCCATTTTTGAAGATAATGAACGAAAAAAATGTTCTATCATTTCAGTACTAAGATCTCCTATTTTTTGAAAAGTATAGTTAGCTTCATAGTGAAAGTATGTTCGTCCAGAAAGATCTAATACACATTGCGCAATACTTTCATCCATAGGCAATGTAAATCCAAATCTTCCGATGCCACATTTGTTGCCTAATGCAGTGTTTAAAGCTTTTCCTAATGTTAAAGCTGTATCTTCTACAGTATGATGATCGTCTACATGTAAATCGCCTTTTGCCGTAATATTCATGCATAATCCAGAATGTACAGCTATTTGCTGTAACATATGATTAAAAAAATTAATCCCAGTATTAATGTAACTTTTATTATTTTGATCTAACCATATCGTGATGTCTACGTTAGTTTCTTCAGTGATGCGATGAATATGCGCTGATCTGTGACGTTGCGTTAAATAGTTTTTAATTTTTTTCCAACCAAAATTAGTACGATTATATTGTATTCCTTGAATATCCATATTAGTTGCTAAAATCATATCAGTATTTCGATCTCCGATAACATAACTATTAAATTTATTTAATTTGTTATCGATTAGCCAAGAATTTACTAATGCAGTTTTTGGTTTACGACAACTACATTCTTCTTCGGGAAGATGAGGGCAAATTAGTATTTGATTGAATTTAATACCTTGAGATTGAAATATTTGAATCATTAGACGATGTGGTTTATCAAATTTTTCTTTAGGAAATGAAGCACTTCCTAATCCATTTTGATTAGTAACTATAACAAATTCAAAACCTATATTTTTTAACGCTATAAGAGCAGGAATCACATATGGTTCCAATGAGAATTTGTCTAAAGAATCAATTTGAAAATTGTCTTTTGGTTCATTAATTAAGGTTCCATCACGATCTATAAATAAAACTTTATGATTCATGAGCGCTCCTATTTATCTATATAGATAATGATGCAACATGTAATTTTTTTAAAACAGAAACTACGTGTTTGCATTCATTATATGTGCCGACAGTGATACGCAAGCAATTAACTAATCCTGGTTGATTGCTTTGATCTCTTAAAACTATGCCTTGATGCAATAATGTCTTAAAAACCTGATATTTTGGATTGAATTTAACCAATACATAATTAGCGTGACTATTAAATACTTGTTGAACACAAGAACATTTTTTTAAGCCTGTAATTAATATGTTTCGGTTTGTATTGACTGTAGCTATTCTATTCTGGGTGTATTGTATGCTTATAGGGGTTAAAGCTTGTTCTGCGATATCAATTACTGGAGTAGATAATGGGTATGGTGCGATCACTTTTTCTAATAATTTAATAATTTCTGGATTAGCTAAAGTGAAACCACAGCGTAATCCTGCTAACGCGAAAGCTTTAGATAAAGTTCTTAAGATAACCAGATGAGGATATATTGGTAGCCAACGTACTAGGCTTGCGTCCGGGCAAAAATCAATATATGCTTCATCAGTTACTAATAACGCTCGGTTTTGAATAATTTTTAATAACTTTTTTAAACTATTTAAATGAATAATGTTACCAGTAGGGTTGTTTGGGTTACAAATATAAATTAATTTAACATTGTTTAATTGTGATTTAATGGATGCTAAATCAAGTTGCCAGTTTTCCTTTTTAGGTATAATCCGATAATTAATTCCTAAAATTTCTGCAGTGGTTTTATACATACCGTATGTCGGGGGGCAAAATATAATAACGTCTTTTCCAGGGTTACAAAAAACTTTCATTAATAATTCAATACTTTCATCGGCTCCTCTCGACACTAAAATTTGATCAGATCGAACCCCGGCATAATAAGCATAATTGTTGATCACTTCTTGTGGTTGACAAGTAGGATATCTATGAATTTTTTTATAACGAAATTGATAGTCGGGAGCGATTGGAAATTCATTAGCGTTCAGCCATATGTTACCTGAATGTGTGCATTTTCTAGCAGATTGATAAGGTTTAAGCGTTAATATATTATTCCTAGCCAAGTAACGAATGTTCATTTTGTTCCTTGATATAGTTTATACGATGTGTTATGGCATATTCATGAGCTTTTAATTGTTCGATTTGTGTTAATGTTGTAACGGTTGATGATAGTTGCAATAATCCATTTTGGGTTAATTGTTGTACCGACATTCTTTTTTGAAAATCTATAACTCCTAGACCAGATGTGGCAACTGCGCGCCCGTATGTAGGTAAAACGTGATTAGGCCCGCTTGCATAATCTCCAGCAGTTTCCGGAGACCAATGTCCAAGGAATATTGATCCGGCATTCGTGATGTAATGTAAATAATCTGATGCATTTTCAATTTGAATAATCAAATGCTCTGGAGCATAGCTATTGCTTATAGAAAAACATTCCATTAAATTATTAGTAATAATCATGCGACTATTCAATAATACGTTACGAACGATATCATTTCGTGGTAACAATTTTAATTGTTTATGTAGCTCTTTTTTTGTTTTTTCTACAATGCACGAGTAGGGCGTTATAAGTATTGCGTGCGAATCAGGTCCGTGCTCTGACTGTGACAAAAGGTCTGCTGCGATAAAAATAGGATTAGCTGTATTGTCTGCAATAATTAATATTTCGGAAGGTCCAGCTAGCATATCAATAGCAGCTCCATTTGGAGCAAGATTAATTTGTCGTTTTGCTTCTGTAACCCATATATTACCTGGTCCAAATATCTTATCTACTTTCGGAATAGACTCAGTGCCAAATCCCATAGCGGCTATAGATTGACTACCTCCTACTTGATAAATTTCGTCGATACCGCAAAGTTGTGCGGTATATATAATTACGTCCGGAATTGGTGGGGGTGAACATAATATTACACGTTTACATTTCGCAATACGAGCTGGGACACCTAACATCATAACTGTTGATAACAGCGGTGCAGTTCCTCCTGGTACATATAGTCCAACAATATTTAATGGGCGAATAATTTGTTGACAATATACGCCTGGAAGAGTTTCCACGATTATCTCTGAATAACATTGTGCTTGATGAAACCGTGTTATATTGGTCATGGCGGTATGTATTGCTTGTTTTATTTCATTAGACAAGTTACGTCCCGAATTCATGATAATTTCAGTTGGGATTTGCAATTGTGTAGTTTGGACATTGTCAAAATCAAAATTAAATTTAAATAAAGCACGATCGCCTTCGTTATAAACTTTTGTAAGTATATTTTTAACATTTATATAAATATCGTTTAATTTGTTATTTATTGGACGGGTAAGCAGTGTTTTTTGTTCAGATTTGGAACAATCATTCCAATAAATAGATATAGGATGTTCATGAGAAATCATAATATTATTCCATCATTTTTTCTATTGGTAATACTAAAATAGAACTAGCTCCAAGATTTTTTAAATTTTCCATTGTTTCCCAAAATAATGTTTCATTACTTACCATGTATATTGCCACACGATGTTGATTACCTGCTAATGGCAATACTGTTGGACTTTCTGCTCCAGGTAGTAAATTAATAATTTCCTCTAGTTGTTCAGCAGGGGCATGCAACATGATGTATTTAGATCCCCTGGCTTGGATTACTCCTTGAATACGAATTATTAATTTGTTTATCAGTGATTGTTTTATGTTGGATAATTCTCCAGATCGTTGAATAAGACATGCTTTAGATCGATAGATTACTTCTACTTCATGTAATCCATTAGCTTCTAAGGTAGCTCCGGTAGATACTAGATCACAAATTGCATCTGCTAATCCAGCACGTGGTGCTACTTCTACTGAGCCATTTAGTAAACAAGATTTAAAATGAATACCTAATTTATCTAAATATTGTTTCAGAAGATGTGGGTATGAAGTGGCGATTCGTTTCCCTTGTAAGGATTTTGGACCATTCCATGGTTCATCTATGGGTAAGGCCATAGATAACCGACAATCTCCAAAATCTAATCGGAGTAACATAATGTAACAAGGATTATCTCCTTGCGATCGTCTCGTTAATAACGCTTCTTCTAATACATTTTCTCCGATAATACCTAAATCTACTATACCGTCCATAACTAAACCAGGAATATCATCATCGCGCACTCGCATTATATCGATAGCCATGTTTTCTGCAAACGCTAATAGACGTTGTTGTTGTAAATTAATTTTAATTCCACATTGTTCAAGAAGTTGTTGGGATTCTTTGCTCAATCTTCCTGATTTTTGTATTGCTATTCGTAATCGCGATCTATCCAGCATGATATTTTACCTTATGTCAACAATTTTCCATTACTAAATACTTTTTTAAAATTCTTGCAACAGAAGTACCTTTGATATTTTTAATAAACAAAATATTAAAAAAGATTTCTATTATTAAATGTGTTTGAAGGATTTAGTCAGGGTAATGATGATAAATTAACATATGAAGTACAGTCTTCCTATTGAAAATTTTTTATTACTTTAATATATTAACGAATATAATTAAATTTGTATAGAGTTGAATGTTATAAAAGTTACTTTATTTATATACGTATATAATTAATATTTTAATTAAATTAAAAAATTATTTTAAAGTATTAGCTTGCATAGTTGAGAAGTAATTATGTAATAATCCGAATATGTAATTATATATTGCGTATGTTCGCATGATATACATGTATTATAGTGTATATTGTTAGTGTAAATTATGTGATTTTTTTTTGCAAATTTTTTCATATATTTTAGTTTAAATTAAAGTATACCGAATTATGTATATATGAAAAAATTAAAAACTAATTTTTAATAAAAGTTAAAATGAACTTCATAAAGATATTGATAATATTTTTGTAATGAATGTAGAAGTGTAATTTTTTGATCATTATATTTATAGATTGACAGAAGTTGATTTAGTTTATCGTTATAAGATTTTGATTGATCTGTATTAAATAATTTATTTTTTTTATAGTTCAACCATTTTTTTTGTTCTTGGTAATTTAAAGTATTAGGAAAATTTCGGGCTCTATAGTAAAATAAGAGTGGTTTTAAACGAGTATCAACGTGGTCAGTGCATAAATTTTTCAATTCTTTTGAATGAGTTCTACGGATGCTTTCAATTATTTTACGATCAGAATTATTGAAGAGTCTATGATATAATTGACAGTCTACATGAAGATTATTATATATATTTTTTTGATTGATGTAAGATCCTATAATAGTATATAGTGTATTAATTTTATTACGTAGATAGACGCTATTTTCATGCATTCTAATAAAATTTAAATTTTTTAAACAGTATCGATAGTTGGTAGAGAGCTGCATGGTATAAGTAGTGTTAATATTGTTTTTTTCAAAAAAGTTTATTGGTATTAATATGGGGCACGCATTTAATCGAATCAATCGTAGTGGTATTTTTTTTAAAATATCATATATCGTTATGTGATTAGAGTACAATTTTTGATATATCGTATTGATATTTAAATTAACTAAATTATCTATATTACCATTTAAATCACATGCTATTAAAATGTTAGGATTGATGGGATGTCGAGAAATTGGAGCTATATAAGTTATAAAATTTTTATATTTATAATTTATTTTGTTCATGATAAATATCAAAGGATTCATGGTATCTAGATCGATTATTTTTTGCAATTGATATTTGGTACGATGATCAAATAGAAATTGAAATAATTGTGGCTGAACTTCTTTTATTAATTTTGTTAATTCTAAAGTAGCGTATACATCCGACATAGCGTCATGTGCACTGAAATGTTTTATAGCATTTGCTTGTGTTAAATCTTTTAGACGAAAGCTGGGTTTATTTTGAATGTTCAATGGCCATGTAATGCCATTTGGACATAGTGAATAACAGGCACGTAGTACGTGTAATAAGTCCCATCGGGAATTTCCTTGCTGATAAGCCCATAAATAAGGGTCATGAAAATTTCTATAAAAAATGTTTCTACTGAATTCATCGTCAAAATGAATATTATTGTATCCAAGAATACAAGTTTTAGGGATACAAAATAGTTGATAAATACGACGAGCGAACTCAGATTCAATCAATCCATGACGTAAAGTATCTTGAGGAGCAATTCCAGTAATGAGGACGGATTGCGGATCGGGGAGATAATCATTTGATAAGCGACAAAAGAAGATTTTTTCTTTTTCTATAGGTTTTAATGTATTATTCGTACGAATTCCGGCAAATTGCGCTGGTCTATCTAGTGCTGGATTGATGCCAAAAGTTTCATAATCATAAATAAAAAAACTAGGTTGTGATACATTAATATGTGTTAACATCATGATGTGAGTTGTTTTGATTGAATAATCATCAAATTATTTATTAAAATTATAATAATTTAATTAGATTTGATTGTATATATGTATGTATTATATATAGTTGTTTTAATTTATTATTGTTACTAATAGTCTAATCATAAATGTTTACAATATGTAATGACATTACATGATACTGATAATGTTTGTTACATTAATCTTTAGTTTGATTTAATTAGGGATGTGAAGTTTTAGTATAAGGATGTTTTCAGTAAATATAAATAGGATATGATTATGAGAAATGATGTTAATCAATCATTTTATGATGTATTAGAATTTGTGCGTATATTCCGTCGTAAAAATAAACTGCAACGAGAAATTGTTGATAATGAAAAAAAAATTCGTGATAACCAAAAGAGAGCGTTATTGCTGGGTGATTTAAGTGATTACATTAAGTCTGAAACTTCTATAGAAGGGATACAAGTTATTATTGCTAATATGCGTAATGATTATGAAGATCGAGTAGACGAATATATTATAAAAAATGCAGAGTTATCAAAAGAGCGTCGTGAGTTGTCAAAAAAATTAAAAAATTTTAAAGAATCTACAATTGATTAGATTTGATGATTCTTGGTTTTTAAAATATTTATTTTCATTATATAGAAAATGTGTGTAATATTTAAATATATAAATAAGTAAGATACTTCATTTTCTAAATAAAGTATTAGAGGTAATGAGTTTATAAAAACAAAAGAATTATTGTTTCTTATTTATGATAATGGAATATGAAATATCATATTTATAATATTATTTTAATTTAATAAAAATATAATATGGTGATCGTTAATTTTAAATTACATTTTTGTGATATATTTACGTTGATTAAATTATTTGTAAATATTAATTATTTTGATACAGAATGTTATTCTGTGTTTCTAGTTGGGTTTGTGTTAATTAAGGTCAAATCTATTTTAGAATGTTTGTTATTTGTATAATATCCCGCAGATATACATATTCCAATGTTATAAGAAGGATGTAAATTATATTAAATATGAGTTGTTTATGATGTTATAGATTTTACATTTATCATTTTGATAATTATGGTAATAATTAATGATGCATTGTTATTGGAATATGCTAAAGAAACTTTAGAGATCGAAATTAACGAAGCTCAAAGAATGTTAGACAGGTTGGATGAAAGCATTGTGTTTGCTTGTCGTATGTTGTTAGATTGTACGGGAAAGGTTGCTGTTTCTGGAATAGGTAAATCCGGTCATATTGGAAAAAAAATTGCTGCTTCTTTAGCTAGTACGGGTACTCCGGCTTTTTTTGTTCATCCTGCAGAAGCTTTGCACGGTGATTTAGGTATGATTGGAACACAAGATGTAGTAATGTTTATTTCTTATTCAGGTCGTGCTTGTGAAATAATCACTTTGATGCCGTTGTTAGCAGATAGCGGCATTCCTGTGATCGCATTTACTGGAGATATTAGTTCCCCTTTAGCTAAAGGGGCTACGTGTGTTCTTAATATAAAAATACAAAGAGAAGCTTGTCCTATGGAGCTTTCTCCTACTTCAAGCACAGTTAATACTTTAATGATGGGTGATGCGTTAACAATGGCGCTTATGAGACATAGGGGTTTTAGTTTAGAACAATTTGCTCGATCTCATCCAGGAGGTAGATTAGGAGCACAATTGTTAAATTGCGTACATCATTTGATGCGTACTGGAGAGAATATTTCGAAAGTTTTTTGGAAAGTTACAGTAATGGATGCTATGTTTGAATTAAGTCGTACTGGTCTTGGATTAACTGCTGTATGTGATAATCACAATCGTGTTGCAGGAGTATTTACTGATGGAGATTTAAGGCGTTGGATAGTACAAGGTAAATCACTCGATGATCCTGTTGATATTGCTATGACTAAGCCTGGATATTGTATTCTGAAAGAATGGCGCGCAAGCGTAGCATTAAAAGCTTTGCATCAGAGGAAAATTACCGCAGCGCCAGTAGTGGACAAATTAGGAATATTAGTTGGATCAATTAACATGCATGATTTGCATCAAGCTGGGATAGAGTAATTATTTAATTTTATTTGTACTATAGATAAATTTAAATAATCATTAAATTAAGCAAAAAAATTCTCTTAATTTTGTCATTTGGCTCCTCTGACTGGGCTCGAACCAGTGACATACGGATTAACAGTCCGCTGTTCTACCAACTGAACTACAGAGGAACCAACACATAACCGTAACATTTTATAGGAATATTAAAAAAAATACAAGTACTTCATGATGATCAAAGTAGTCAAGAAGGTATTATTATGTATAAAAATAGTGTTTTTATATAAAAATATATGTAATTTATATCCGATGATATACAGAGCGTGTTGATTCCTTCTTTTCCATATAGACATAACAATGGATTTGTACGGTTATAATATATATAACAGTATTTTAAAGATTATTATACTATATTAAAGGATATGTGATATTTAAAATTTTTTAAATAGGGAGAGATGCCGGAGTGGTTGAACGGAGCGGTTTCGAAAACCGTTTTAAAGAAATAATATCTTTCAAGGGTTCGAATCCCTTTCTCTCCGTCATTTTTTGAGAGTATAAAATATGTTGTATTGTGTGACATTTTAAATGTCGTGCTTATAGTACCACCATATGAATAAATCGTATTTGTTAAGGATTTAGTGTTTTTGAGTATAATTCTTTATGTCATTGGGATTATTGAATAATTAATGATGATATTTATCAGTATCACATGATTGCTGGTGTTAGTTAGCGTATATATGATTGTTGTCAATGTATTTTAACACATATAATGATGTGATGTTTTTGAGATGATATCTAAAGGTTTTCATTTACTTATATGGGATTCCTATGTATTCATATATAGAAATCCCATATAAGTAAATGAAGTGATGCACTAATAAGTATAATTTAATAATCGATTTTATATTTTAAAAATATGACAATATAGTAATGGCATCTTAAAAAATACTGAAGATAAGATCATAATGTGAATGTATATGATTATGGCGGTGAGGAAGGGATTTGAACCCTTGATACAAAATTATATGTATACATGCTTTCCAGGCATGCTCCTTAAGCCACTCGGACACCTCACCATATTAAAAGAATAATAAAAAATAATTATAAAATTTGCTGTGTTTGATTGAAGTTAAGTTTGATTAATCAAATTATTTATTAATTGAGTGATGTTCAATGTGTGCATATGTTTTTGTTTAGGTATGAAAAAATATTTGTATTTGTATTCATCGTAAGTTCCAGTAATTAGTAGGTAGTGGTGCATTCGTATTGTTGTTTTATTATTAATCACAGTTTACGTTTCTTATCATGATTATTATTAAGTAAAGATTGAAAAGAATAATATTTGAATTGACAATATAGTCCTAATAATGTAATCAGTCCTATTATACTTAAAATGATCCAAGGTAGTTGCGTAAAATTTTGTTCTTTTCCAATATCATACAACCATCCACTACCACTATATCCTACAGTACCTCCTAAAGCTAGACTTAATTTACTAAAACCTATATAACTACTACGTGCTTTATAGTCCGTTAGTAGCGCTCCCAAAGTTTCTCTTGCAGGTTCGGCAATAATAGATCCTATATAGAATAAGCTAATTAAAATTAATAAAGTATGTAAGTTTTTTACTAATCCAATAGGAAATAAACTAATTATCATAGTTATTAATCCTGCCATCAAGCGTGTTTCTAGTTTGAAATATTTCTCGCTCCACCAAGTTATAGGCATGATTAATAATAAAGATAAAATTGCTTCTATGATATACATCCATTTGATATATGATAATTGACCGGATACTTCATGAATGCGAATGGGTAACATTAACATTACTTGAGCTGATAAAATATAATAACCAGTTAGAGTGAAGACATAAATTACAAATCGTTGATTATTAAGTACCTTTTTTATTCCTTCTAACAATGAAGCATGGGAACTAGAAATTTTATATGCAGGTAACCGCCAGGCATTAAACACTCCGGCAATAAAAAACAATATTGCTCCGGTAAAACATACTAATTTAAAGTTATATTGCAATAACCATGTACCTAGCACGATTCCGATGATGGCGCACATACTGTCTTCTAGCATTAATACAGAATAAAACCGCCCTAATTCCCATGGACGAACTAATTTAATTACTAGTGCGGTACGTGGAGGATCAAATAACGTGCCACCTAATGCTGATAACACACATGCAAGACATAGTAGTAAGGGGGTGTTTGCAACACTCATTATAATAAATCCCAAAGTACGAATGAATAACCCGGATACAATCATAGGCTTAGCTCCTAATTTGTCAGCAAAAGCGCCACTAAAAATGCCTAGTCCTTGTTGAATAAATTGTCTTAATCCTAAAGCAAATCCTACTAAGAAAGCGCCCCATCCTAATTGTTCGACAAAATATATTGAAATCAATGGAAAAACAACATAAAACCCTATAACTACAAACATGTTATCTATAATTAAAAAACATTTACCCAATCTTCTAGCTTTAGATATTGTATACATGAGTCACCGTTTATGTATTTTCGTATACATTATTATTTAATGTATGCACGAAAATTATTTTAAAATAATTATAATTTTTTAATTTTTAAGTGTAATGAAAATTAATATGTATCTTCTATTTTTTGTAAGATATTGATATCAATCAATATTGATATTGTTTACATTTTATTTTTTGTATATGTTATTTTAGGCATAAAATTTTAAAAAATAGGTGTAACAATATTTATTGAAGATATAAAAAAAATTATGCATATATGCGACATATTTATTTATGTATAACTAATTTTTTGGAAAAATTAAAGGAGCATTTTAAATGATCATCTTTTGAAATATATGAAATAAGAAATATAATTCTTTTTATTGGTTCTTTTTTCATGAGTACTGTGTTTTATATGTATTAGCATGCATATACTATATCAGAGATATGTAATAATTGTAATTATATGTGAATTGTATTAGTATTTTAAATATATGATTTTTAAAACATTTTTAAATGTTCTTTCGTGGAAATAATTTTAAAATTGTACATAAAACTGGAGCAATCGTTTAAGTTATAAAAAAATAGTGTTTTTGTGTTGTTGTGTTAATACTGAATGCTAAATATTTTGAATATGATGAATCTGTTAAAGTCTTTGACCGCGATAAGTTTTATAACTATTTTATCTCGTATTTTAGGTTTTATTAGAGATACTCTCGTAGCTCGAATGTTTGGAGTTAGTATTATGACAGATGCATTCTTTATTGCTTTTAAATTGCCTAATTTATTAAGACGTATTTTTGCTGAAGGAGCATTCTATCAAGTTTTTCTTCCTATATTATCAGAATATCAATCTCGAGAAAGTAAAGAAGAAATACGAGTGTTTATTTCTAGAGTATCTGCCTTGTTAATATTTACCGTAACTGTTGTAGTATTCATTGGTTTACTGATAGCACCTTGGGTTATTATGGTTATTGCTCCAGGTTTTAATAGTTCTTCAGAAAAATTTATTATGACTATTGAGATGTTTCGAGTGATGCTTCCTTATATTTTATTAGTGTCATTGACATCATTAATGGGGGCGATTTTGAATGCTTGTAATTTTTTTTTAGTTCCAGCGTTTACTCCTATTTTTTTAAATATTAGCATGATAAGTTATATGTTATTTATGGGATATTCATATTTTCATGTTCCTATTATGGGATTGGCTTGGTCAGTTATTGTAGGGGGAATATTACAGTGTGTTTATTGTTTGTTATTTTTAAAAAAAATTAATATGTTAGTTGTTCCAAAAATGCAACTTTATGATAATAGGGTATATAGAATATGTCGATCCATGGTGCCTGCTGTGATTGCGGTCTCAAGTAGTCAAGTATCATTAATTATTAATACTGTTTTTGCGTCTTTTTTAAGAGATGGTTCTGTTTCTTGGATGTATTATGCTGATAGGTTAATGGAATTACCTATTGGAGTTTTTGGTGCGACATTAAGCACTATTTTAGTGCCATATTTATCTCGTTTTATTTCTAGGAAAAATTATGGAGATTATTTTTATTTAATGAATTGGGGTATAAGATTATGTTTTATATTAAGTTTACCTAGTGCTCTTATTTTAGGTGTTTTGTCTAAACCGTTAGTAATAACATTGTTTAAGTATGGGAAATTTTTAGAATTTGATGTGTTAATGACACAGTATTCTGTAATTGCGTATGCAATAGGTTTGCCTGGGTTAATTTTTACCAAAGTATTAACATCTGGCTTTTATGCGCTTCGTGATATTAAAACTCCAGCGTATATAGTTGTTATTGTTCTTTTTTTTACTCAATTTATAAATTTAGTATGCATTAATACATTAAAGCATATTGTTTTTTCTTTTTCCATCAGTTTGGGTGCATGGCTAAATGCGGGGTTGTTATATTGGAAATTTAAAAAAAAATATTTATTTCAATTGCAATCTGGATGGTTATTTTTTTGTTGTCAATTAATGATTGCTCTTTTTGTAATGTGTATAGTATGTTTGGGATTATTAATGTATGTATCTAGTTGGGATCAAGGAAATATCTTGTATAGATTAATTAGAATGATAGGGGCTTTGATATTAGTTAGTAGTAGTTATGGTATAATGTTATGGTGTGTAGGGATGCGTTTAAAAGATTTTATTTTTTTGAGTAAAGATTTATATTGATGTA
This sequence comes from Candidatus Blochmanniella chromaiodes str. 640, assembly GCF_000331065.1. Classification (NCBI taxonomy): domain Bacteria; kingdom Pseudomonadati; phylum Pseudomonadota; class Gammaproteobacteria; order Enterobacterales; family Enterobacteriaceae; genus Candidatus Blochmanniella; species Candidatus Blochmanniella chromaiodes. Next base: position 560,657 of record NC_020075.1, on the reverse strand, counting down.
ATAAAAGATATATTAATTTTTACATATATCTTACTGTTTTAATTCCTAACAAATTTAATCCTGTTTTCAAAGTACGCATAGTAATTAATGCTAATTTTAATCTACTATATTTTATATGTGTATTATGTGCTTTGATAATGGGACAGTTTTCATAAAAGGAGGAAAATAATACGGATAATTTATATAAATAAGAACATAGTATGTGAGGAGCACCTTGATTTGATACCGCAACAATCATTTCTTCAAATTGAAGTAAACAAATTGCTAACAATATTTCTTCTTCAGTTTCTAATTGAATATTGTTTTTTTTTAATTGAAAATTAGGTTGTTTAGATCTCTTAAAAATAGCAGAAATTCTGGTACATGCATACTGTACATAAGGAGCTGTATTTCCTTCGAAGTTTAACATGTTATTCCAATCAAATATGTAATCTGTAATACGATTTTTTGATAGCTCAGAATATTTAATCGCTCCGATACTAATAATATGTGCTAGTTTATTAATTTCAGTATATTTTAAATTAGGGTTTTTGTTTAATATTAAACAACGGGCGCGTTCTAAAGCTTCATCTAATAATGTTTTTAATTTCAACGCATTGCCAGCTCGCGTTTTAAATGGTTTACTGTCTTTTCCAAGCAGCATACCACACATATGGTGTTCTAATAAGACTGATTTTTCTATATAACCTGCTTTATCAGCAATTTCCCATGCTTGTATTAAATGTTGTTTTTGTCGAGAATCAATATAGTAAATAATTCTATCGGCATGTAGTACCTTGCAACGATATTTTATACACGCAATATCAGTAGTGCTATATAAATAAGCTCCGTCTTTTTTTTGAATAATGACTCCAAAAGGAGTACCGAGTTTGTTATGATAATTTTTGAGAAATACCACAGTAGCTCCATTACTTGTGACGGCTAATCCTTTATTTTTTAAATCTGACACAATACCAGGCAGCATATCATTATAAAAACTTTCTCCTATAATGTCGCTTTTTTTTAAGTTAATATTCAATCGTACGTATATGTCCTGATTGTTCAATATGGAAATATCTACTAGATATTTCCATATTTGACGATAATGTTTATCGCCTTTTTGTAATTTTAGAACATAATTGCGGGACAATTCAGCAAAATCAGGATCAATATCATATTTTTTTTTAGCTTCTCGGTAAAAATGTTCTAGCGTAGATAATTGTATAGTTTTATTTAATAAAAATCTAGTTTGTGCATTTTTTTCTATATAGGCGATTAGCATACCGAATTGAGTGCCCCAATCCCCTATGTGGTTGGCTCGAATGACATTATGCCCTAAAAAAGATAAGACACGTGCGATACTATCTCCGATAACAGTTGAACGTAAATGCCCAACATGCATTTCTTTTGCAACATTTGGTCCAGAATAGTCAATAACAATAGTTTTTGGTGTAGCTGGAGTAATACCTAAATGAGATGCGGAAAAAATATTATTAATTTGATTGGATATCCATTTTGTGTTTAAAAATATATTAATAAATCCTGGTTTTTCAATTTTTATTGTATGAGCAACATCATTTAAATTAATAAACTGTATGAATTTTTTAGCGAATTCTTCTATAGGTATATTTAATTTCTTAGAGATAGCTATTAATCCATTAATTTGATAGTTTCCAAATTTTCTTTTTGTTGATTGTTGTACTTGTATCAGATGAAAAAATGATTCATTTGTAATTGCAAGTAAAGCTCTATGAATTTTTTTTAGTAAAAATTTTTGAATATTCATATAAGTGTTTTAAACATATATTATTTCTATATTAGTAATACAATTTGATTGTTTGATATATAGTAAAACTATATTTTGTAATTGTATAAATATCTTTAAAGTTATTTTTTCATTTGTTCGAACTATTCATGTTAGTGCTTATAACACTTAGATTGGTGAATCATTATTGATAATTATATAATGTTCTGATGTGATTTTTTGAAAAATAAATAGTAACAATTATATGTGAAATAAAATATATTTTATTTCACATATAATTGAGGATTTAATTCTATTTGTAATAAAAATATCATAAATAAAAACCATATACAAGGATACATATGTATCCTTGTATATGGTTTTGTTATGTATTATTTATTTTAAATAATTAAGTGTTGTAATTTTATTTAAATAAATATAAGGTAAATTTAATTTACGGTTAATTTAAACAAATTTAAGTATAGTGTAGAAAAAGGTTCTATAATGTTTTTATCAAATTATTCACATCATGTTGGAAATAGTTTTATTTTTGTGAATTGTTGAAAAAAGCGTATGTATTTTGTAAGTTATAATATGCATGTGTTTAATTGATATGTAATTTTCTGTAAAATAGATATTATTCAATTCGATATTCATGATTAGAGGTATTCGTATGCGTACTGCATATTGTGGTCAATTGAATTTGTCCCATGTCGGTTTAGAAGTTACATTATGCGGTTGGATTAATAAATATCGTAATTTTGGTGGGTTAATTTTTATTGATTTACGTGATAGAGAAGGATGTATACAGGTTTGTTTTGATGTACATCAAAACAAAGAAGTGTGCATATCTGCTGCTAAATTGAAACAAGAATTTTGTATACAGTTAATAGGTATGGTGCGCGCCCGCCCTAAAAATCAAATTAATAGTAATATATCTACCGGTGCTATTGAAGTAGTAGCGAAAAAATTTTCTATTCTTAATATTTCTGATCCATTACCATTGGATATTAGTAAAAATAATATTGAAGAAAATAGACTAAAATATCGTTATCTTGACTTAAGACGTTCTATTATGTTTTATCGAATAAAAACTCGATCGCGTATTATGTCAATTGTTCATCGTTTTATGGAATTAGAAGGATTTTTGAATATCGAAACACCGATGTTAACAAAAGTTACTCCAGAAGGTTCTCGTGATTATATTGTTCCTAGTAGATTACATACGGGTAAAAATTATGCTCTACCCCAATCACCTCAAATATTTAAACAATTATTAATGGTTTCTGGTTTTGATAGATATTATCAAATTACTAAATGTTTTCGGGATGAAGATTTACGTGCAGATCGTCAGCCAGAGTTTACGCAAATAGATATTGAAACTTCTTTTATGACAACACAAAAAATACGAGAACTTATGGAAATTTTTATTCGTATCATTTGGCGTGAAATTTTAAATGTAGAATTGGGAGTATTTTCGCAGTTTACATATTCTGAAGTAATACAGCGTTTTGGATCTGATGCTCCAGATTTGAGAAATCCAATAGAAATGTTTGATGTATCATATTTATTTAATTCAACACAAAATAGGTTGTCATTTATTAGAGCAAATAATATTGATGTACAGGCAATAGCTATGAAGGTGCCTAATGGTAGACAACTGACACAAAAACAGATCGATGAGTATATTTATTATTCTAAACAATGTGGTTTGAAGGAATTACTGTGGGTTAAGGTGCAATTTAGTGACAATGATATTACTAAAAAAGAGATTCAAGGATCAGTCACTAATTTTATAGATAACTTAACTTTAGATATTATTTTAAATAAAACTAATATTAAAAGTAATGATATTTTGTTTGTTGGGTTTAATGATAATAAAAATCAATTTATCACAAAAATGTTAAGTGCTTTAAGATTAAAATTAGGTAATGATCTGTGTTTAATTAAGAAAGATTCTTGGGCTCCGCTATGGATAATAGATTTCCCGATGTTTAAAAAGAACAGTCATGGAGAATATACATCTATGCATCATATGTTTACTTCTCCAAAAAATTGTGACGTTCAAATGTTAAAGAAAGATCCGTTATTAGTAATTTCAGAAGCTTACGATATGGTGATTAATGGTTGTGAGATTGGTAGTGGATCAGCGCGTATCCATTCATTTGATATGCAACAAGCGGTATTTAACATTTTAGGTATTACTCAAAACGATCAGAAAAAAAAATTTGGGTATTTCATGGATGCATTAAAATATGGAGCGCCTCCACATGCTGGTTTAGCATTTGGATTGGATCGGATAGCTATGTTACTAACTGGTTCTAAGAGCATTCGAGAGGTGATTGCGTTTCCTAAAACTACGGCATCAGTAGATATAATGGCAAATACGCCTGATTAATTTATGTTATCAAGCAGAAGTGTTTAATATTGGAGTATTCATGTGAGTAGATTTGTTTTGTATTAGAAAAAATATTTAAGGAGGTTATTGTAGATATTGTAAAAAATAAAAGTAATCAATAGATATTACTATATGTAATTATATATCACAAGGTACATAAGTAATGTGATTTTTTTATTGAGAGACAGCGTTAAAATTAAAGTCATTTTTATTATTTTCTGTAATAATTTCTTTTAATTTTGGTCAAAATGACTCTCTTTTTGTTGGAGATCGTAATATAGGCTATTAATTAGTGCGTAGTATTATTGTTAGTTCTATTAAGTTATTATATCGTTATATGTATAAACATTATTTTGTAATGGTATTTGTGTTTCTGTTAATGATTGTGATTGTAATGGTTTGTGAAGTTTTTACTTCATGCATGTTGAATAAAAATAAAAAAAATTCTAGCAAAGCACTTCTTATTAAGAACCATGAGTTTCATCAATTTGAAATTATGAAAAATGGAAAATTTTTCAATAGTGTGATGGTTCATTCTAATATTTTGAAGAAACATTGGTGTTTTAATGAATCATTAAGAGACATAAACATGTATAACTATACAGTATCTCAGAATGAGATATTGAGTAAAATTTTAATAAAATATAGTAACAATGGTATCGATACTTCTGAAATTACTCTTTTACTACAACAGTATCCAGTATTAAGACAGATAAAAACGGGGCAAATACTTTCTTGGATAATAATTACAAAAAAAAAATTACAATGTTTAGTGTGGGATATTTTTCCGCAGGAAATTCGTGTCTACAATCGCATGAATACTAGTTTTACAGAAGGAATTATTAGATTTTCAAATCAATTAAATGATGGGTTATCTCCTTCAGTTTTATTTATAGGTAAATTAAGTGGAACATTTATTGATAGTGCTCGTTCTTTAGGTATAGAGGAAAATTGTATTATGGATATAACTAATGCATTACAATATCAATTAGATTTTCACAAACTACATCAGGGAGATAGATTTTCTGTATTAATATCAATAATGATGAATGATGATCATAGTATTAAAAGTAAATTACTTGGAGCGAGATTGTGTACTGCTGGTAAAGACTACTATGTGTTTCGCGCAAATAACGGTAAATTGTATGATCGTGAAGCTGTGAGATTAGGGGGTAATTTTATACGATTTCCTACATTAAAACCATTTCGTGTGTCTTCTAATTTTAATTTAAATAGATTGAATCCTGTGACTGGTCAAGTATCCCCCCATTCTGGAGTTGATTTTGCCGTTCCAATAGGTACCCCTGTTGTATCTGTAGGAGATGGAGAAGTTATCGTCAGCGCATATAGTAAAATTGCTGGTAATTATGTGGCAATTAGGCACAATTGTCATTGTACAACTCGATATATGCATTTAAAAAAGTTATTAGTTAAACCTGGACAAAGAGTTAAATTAGGTGACAACATAGCGCTATCTGGAAATACGGGTCGATCGACAGGACCTCATTTACATTTTGAAATATGGATCAATCATCGTCCCGTAAACCCATTAACTACTACATTATTAAATTTTGAGAAGTTATTAGGACATGAACGTACGATATATTTAAAGCAAGTAAAAGAAATTCTTCCTCAATTATGTTTTGATTAGATGTATTTAATTTTCTAATTTTTTAGAGCAATATGGTTTTTATTTAGTTTCTTTTTTTTTAAGATAGTTTATGCGCATGTATGCGGGGTTTTTTAAGTAATATTACATATTATTATATTATATGTGTAACGATATTATGAATTTTCATTTAATTGGAAAAAATATTTCAATCCATGATAATTATTCTACTTGTAAAACGTGACTAATATTAATTACATCACATTTATTGTATATATCATTTTGTATCACAACTACTAATTCACCAGATAGAAGAAGTCCTTTGTCACGTAATAAATTACTAGCATATTTGGCATCTATCACGTTATTCCCTGTTCTATTAAAATAAATAGGAATAACTCCTTTGTAAAGAGTAACTATATTTAAGATATGTTTGTGTTGGGATAGCGCAAAAATAGGCAATTTTGAATTGATACGAGACATTAATAACGTAGTACTCTCAAATTCAGTCAAAACGATAACTGCACTTACTCCTGCTAGATGATTGGCAGTGTACATTGCCGATATAGCGATAGCTTCTTCGATATCATCAAATTTTTTTTTTTGATTGATGTCTGATAAAAAATTGATGTTTGAAATTTTTTCGGCACCCAAACATACATTAGCCATAGCTGCTACAGTTTCAGATGGATATTGACCTGTAGCAGTTTCAGCGGATAACATAACTGCGTCAGTACCATCCAATACTGCATTGGCTACGTCCATTACTTCTGCGCGAGTAGGCATAGAATTATGAACCATAGATTCCATCATTTGAGTTGCAGTAATGACTGCGCGATTAAGAGCGCGTGCTCTTTGTATTATTTTTTTTTGTACACCCACTAGTTCTGGTTCTCCAATTTCTACTCCTAAATCTCCTCGGGCTACCATGACTGCGTCTGATGCATGAATGATGTCATCTATTGTTTCGTCGGATGCAACTACTTCTGCACGTTCTATTTTAGAAATAATTTTTGCATGACTACCAGCATCGGCAATTAATTTTCGTGCACAATTTAAATCTATACTGCTACGAGGAAATGATATTGCTAGGTAGTCAACTCCAATTTGAGCTGCGGTGATAATATCAATTTTGTCCTTGTTTGTTAAGACTTTCGCTGAAAGCCCGCCTCCTAATTTGTTTAAGCCTTTATTGTTGTATAATGTACCTCCAATAATTACTTTAGTATATATTTTAGTATTATGGATTGTTATAACTTTTAATTGAATTCTCCCATCATCTAATAGAAGTAAATCTTCTGGGTGTACATCTTGTGCGAGTTCTTCGTAATCAACACCTACGCATTTGTGATTACTGTTATTATTGTTTGTCATCATGGAATCAATTAAAAAGTTATCTCCAGATTTTAAATGTATTTTGTTTCCCTGAAAAGTTGAGATACGGATTTTAGGGCCTTGTAAATCACCAAGAATAGCAATATATGTACTTAGTTTGGAAGCGATTTCGCGTACTTTTTCTGCTCGGACAAAGTGTTCTTGTGTTTTTCCATGAGAAAAATTTAGTCGTACGATATTTGCTCCTGAGATAATTATTTTTTCAAGATTGTTACCTTTATCTGTAGCAGGGCCTAAAGTAGCGATAATTTTAGTTCTTCTCAATTGTTGAGACATAATAGTTCCTTATGCAACTTAAATTTAAATAACCAATATTAAAGTGTGGCGATCATTAATTATGTTATTAATGTATTATAATTTATGTTTATTTTATATTAAATTTTAATATACTATATGATAGTATACCTATTAAATATAGAATATTTGTTCTCGATATTTATAAAATAATTAATTAAATTTTTTTGGAAATATTAGCAAAATTAATGCAATAACATCTAATATAATAAATATTAATGAAAATCTATCGATTTAATAAACACATAGATAATTGCAATTGTAGTAGATAGGATAGTAGATAGGATTTTTTAATATAAAATAAATTATTTAATTATGAACAAACTTATGATACGTTAATTCAGGTATTATAAATTATGTACTATTATATATTTTATTAATATTTAGGAATATTAATTTTTTGGATATGACGTTTGATGATATATCTTAAAGATGTAAAAATTTGTTAAAAAAATTGTGAAAATATAAAGACAATTAATATCAATATTATAAATGATGCTTAATTTTTTACGGGTTATTACGTTTATAAACCTAAATTTAACTAAGCTACTTATTATTGTATTTTGATTAAATATAACAAGTTTATACTTGTTATATAACCTACCTATATATGATGAATATTAAAGATTTATATTCATCTGACATATCAGAGAATAAATATGAGATCAACATCTATCACTCGAGCATGTAATTTAATTATTTTTGGAGCAAAAGGTGATTTGGCACGCAGAAAATTGTTTCCATCATTATATCAATTAGAAAAAATAGGCGCTATTCATCCTGACACACGTATTATAGGAGTAGGTCGTGCAGAATGGAGTCTTGTTATGTATATCGAAGTCGTATATGTTGCTTTAAAAACATTTATGCCAGACCCTATTGATGAATCGCTATGGAATGTGTTTAGAGCACGACTTGATTTTTGTAATTTAGATGTATATCAAACTGAACGATTTGTTTTGTTGTTAGATAAGCTAAAGAGCATAGATATAGAGACAGTAAATTATCTTGCTATGCCTCCTGATACGTTTGGTGTTATATGTAAAGGGTTAAGCACTATTGGATTAAATAAAAAATCAAATCGTGTAGTTATAGAAAAACCATTGGGTACTAATTTAACTTCTGCTCGTATTATTAATGCGCAGATATCAGAATATTTTGAGGAAAAGCAAATTTATCGCATTGATCATTATTTAGGAAAAGAAACAGTTTTGAACTTATTGGCATTACGTTTTGCGAATTATTTATTTTCTTCAAATTGGGATAATAATACTATTGATCATGTGCAGATTACTGTGGCAGAAGAAGTAGGTATTGAAGGTCGTTGGAAATATTTTGATTCGGTAGGGCAAATGCGTGATATGATACAGAGTCATTTATTACAGATTTTGACTATCATAGCTATGTCACCCCCAACTAATTTAAGCGCTGACTGTATTCGAGATGAAAAAGTTAAAGTGCTTCATTCGTTGAGGAAAATTAATTGTAATAATGTACATGATGTTACGGTGCGTGGACAATATACGTCTGGTTTTATTCAAGGGAAACCAGTACCTGGTTATTTAGAAGAAGAAGGGGCTAATAAAAGCAGCAATACTGAAACATTTGTATCTATTTGTGTCAACATAGATGATTGGCGTTGGACTGGTGTGCCATTTTATCTACGTACTGGGAAAAGGTTACCGATTAAATGTTCTGAAATTGTAATTTTTTTTAAAAAACCAATAATTAATTTATTTTCTGATTCGTATAAAGACTTACCTAACAATAAGTTGACTATTCGATTACAGCCAGATGAAGGGATAGATGTTCAAATTTTGAATAAAGTACCCGGATTAGGCCATAAACATCGATTACGTACTACCAAATTAAATTTAAGTTTTTATAAAGATTTTTGTCCAGAACATGTAATTGATGCATATGAACGATTATTGTTAGAGACCATGCGTGGTATTCAAGCATTATTCGTTCGTTGTGATGAAATAGAAGGTGCTTGGAGATGGGTTGATTCTATTGTGCAAGCTTGGGAATTGGAAAATAACGCTCCCAAGCTTTATCAAGCTGGTACTTGGGGACCTACAGATTCTGTGACAATGATTGCTAAAGATGGTCGTTTTTGGAATGAATATAAATTTTATACGTAATGATTTTATATATTATAGTGATCATTAATGTATCTATTATAATTAATAGAAGTTTAAAATTTTTTATTTTTAAAAAAGATATTTGTAACAATTGGATGTTTTTAATTGTTTAAAACTTTCATATAGAAGTGTTTTTATTGTATATAAAAGATTCTTTAAAAATTGAAATTATCTATATCACTAGATATTATTTAAATATTTAGGGTATCTTAGTAAAGAGGAAGATGGTTTTTATGATGCGCATTATATTGTTTTTAATTACTAATTTATCAGTAATGATATTATTTGGTAGTATATTGAGCTTACTGGGATGTTGGTCCTCTACTACATTTGAATTAATGAAAATGGCTGGAATATTTGGTTTCGGAGGAGCGTTCATTTCGCTATTATTATCTAAATCTATAGCTTTATCTGCAGTTAATGGATTGATCATTAGTCAAGCATCTAATGATGTAGAACATTTATTATTGAAAATAATAAATGTTCAGGCTAAGAAATTAGATATTGTTGCGCCACAGTTGGCAATTTACGATTCTATAGATATGAATGCTTTTGCTACGGGAGCAAGAAGAAATTCGGCGTTAATAGCCGTTAGTACTGGTCTCTTAAAAAATATGAATCCAGAGTCAATTGAGGCTGTTGTTGCTCATGAAATGAATCATATCGCTTCTGGCGATATGATTACTATGACTCTTATTCAAGGTGTAATTAATACTTTTGTGATTTTTGTATCACGTAGTCTTGCTGCGATGGTTTTTTATTGGACTTCTTTTATAAATGACCAAAATGATGAGCAGTTTGATGTTCGCAGTAGTAATTATTGTGATATTAACAATTCTATGGTGTATATTATTGTGTCAATAATTTTAGAAGTTGTGTTTGGTATGTTTGCTAGTATCATCGTGTTTTGGTTTTCTCGTTATCGTGAATTTTATGCGGATGCTGGTGCTGCTAAATTAGTAGGATGCAGAAATGTTATTGCTGCCTTACAAGAATTAAAACATAGTTATACACTTAACACATCTAATCATATTACTACTTTGTATATTAATAGTATAAAAAAAAGTATATTAAGTGATTTGTTCGCATCTCATCCTTCTTTAGATAAACGGATAGAAGCGTTACAACATGGTACTTATTTAAATAAGTCGTCTTATTTTTTTAAATAAATAATTTTGATTAAAGATGAAAATGATTGTTTTTATGAGTTTATGTACAGGGTTATGTGTCATATGATTTACAAAGTAAAAAATAAATGCTATCTTACCCGTAGCATTTAGTGCGAGTGCAATGTTTTTATAGAAATTTTTATTTTAATTTAATTATGTTCTAAAATAACGAAAAAATTTGTTTTGTTTTTGGGTTTTATATGGTAGAAATAGTAATGTAGAGTAGTTCTTTATTTATATGTAAAATCTTTTAGACATTATTATTAATTGAATAAATTGGTTTATATAGTGAGTGCGCTGAATTGCATCATTATTTTTAGTATGCTTTTTGCATTATTTTTTCAATGATGATAGTGAAAATATGAATGAAAGATTTTTATATATTATTAGTAGGATCACTAAATCTTACGATTCAGTGATCAAATGTCAGGTAAACCGAGATATGCTTCCGTATATAAGTAGTATTTTGATAACTTCAGTAAAGAAGTGTTATGTATGAATAATATAATTTCCTCTTATTTGAATGTTTCACGAGAATAATAACTCTGGTTTGTCTTTTAATCGCTGTTACGGCAAATGTAAACACTCTAAAGGAAATACGTAAGATGGCAAAAATTAAAGGTCAAGTAAAATGGTTTAATGAATCTAAAGGTTTTGGTTTTATTACACCGTCAGATGGTAGCAAAGATGTATTTGTACATTTTTCTGCCATTCAAGGAAATGGATTTAAGACTTTGTCTGAAGGTCAAAGCGTAGAATTTGAAATTCAAGATGGACACAAAGGTCCATCTGCTGTAAACGTGACGGCTTTATGATATATGATGATTAATTAATGTATGTGTATTTATATAAAATGTAAAATAAGGGTATTTTGAAAACAAACAGCGAGTATCATAGTACAAATTTACTGTTGATGTGAAATACATAGTACTTTTTTTAAAGTTTAAAATGTGTGTAGGTAGGTATAGAAAATAAGATGCGGTACTAATGTGTTAATTTAGTAATTTTGGTAAAGATCTTAAAAAATGGATGATGGTTACTGCTGTGATAGTGTGTTAGAGCTACAAAAAAATAAGAGAACCTAAGAAGTAAAAGTATTAATTAATATTAAAAAAGGTTCTCTTATTTTTTTGTAGCTCTAAATTTTTTGTTTAAAGACTTAATAATCTAGACCAGTATCCAAAAATTCCGATCCCAAAAAATCCTATAATAATCCATAGTGCATTTACTTTCTTATTCAGTAACCACATACAAGCAAACGTTAATAATAAAGGAACGAATCCAGGAATGAGCTGATCTAAAATATTTTGTACAGTTGTTACTACTGTATTTCCATCATTATCAGTAATTGTAGAAAGAACGCATGGTATGTTTACATGTGTCCATTTATTAACTAATGCTCCCATAACAAATAAACCTAAAATTGAAGAACCTTCTGTCAATTTTTGTAAAACCCCTCCTTTCATATCATTAACAACGCTGATTCCTTTTTTGTAGCCGTACATTATACCATAATAACGAGTAGCTAGCCTAACCGTGTTGAACAAAATAAAAAATAGACACGGACCTAGCAAATTCCCACCTATAGCGATTCCTGCTCCTAGGGCAGCAAATACTGGTCTAGCAGTCCCCCAAAATATCGGATCACCAACTCCAGCTAAAGGTCCCATTAGCCCAACTTTTAAACCATTGATAGAAGCATTATCTATAGTAGTAGCACCATTAGCTTTTTGTTCTTCCATGGCCATAGTGACTCCTAATATAGGCGCAGCGACATATGGATGCGTATTAAAAAATTCTAAATGTCGTTTAATTGCTTCTTTTTGATCTTTGCTGTTTTTTGGGTATAAACGTCGGATTACTGGAATCATAGAAAAACAAAATCCTAATGCTTGCATACGTTCAAAATTCCAAGATCCTTGAAAAATATTAGAACGAATAAAAACCGCACGTATATCATTTTTCTTTAATTTTATTGTTTTAGTTTTAGTATGGATTTTTTGAGGATTATTAATCATTATGATTACCTATTAATCTAGTCTTATTAATCTAGTTCATCATCAAGATTACTTGCGGATTGAACAGTTTGGTTAGAAAGATTTTGATTTTTAACTTGATTATAGCGTGGAGACAATTGAATGTACAGGATGGCCAGAATTATACCAATGATACCCAATGCGACTAAATTGAAATCGGTAAAGGCTGTAATAACAAATCCTAAATAAAAAAAAGGCATTAAATATCCGGTGCGCATCATATTTATAACCATAGCATACCCAACTACAACAATAATACCTCCAGCAATATTTAAACCATTAGTTATTACCTCTGGAATAGCATGGAGCATAGAGTGCACTGTTTCAGTTCCAACGGAAACTCCAACAATAGTCGCTGGAATTGAAACCCGCATAGCTTGTAACATAAGAGCTGTAATATGAATCCAACTTAAAATTTTCATATTACAGTGTTCAGCTGCTTTGTCAGCGGCGTGTTGAAATGCTACAGTAATAGTACGCACAATAATGGTTAATACTTGTCCGGTAGCGGCTAATGGAATTGCTAAAGCGATTCCCGCTCCGATAGGTTGTTGCCCCATAATGACTAAAATAGTAGAGATAATTGAAGCTAAAGCAGTATCGGGTGCTACAGCAGCTCCTATATTCATCCATCCTAGTGCTATCATTTCTAGCGTGCCTCCAATAATGATTCCAGTTTTTATATCTCCTAAAATTAATCCAGTTAGCGTGCATGCTATTAACGGTCTATGGCATTGAAATTCGTCAAGTATTGAGCCCATTCCGATAACACAAGATGTAATGAACAATAAAATAATTTGAAGTGTGTTAATTTCCATTTCATTTCCTAAATATATGAAAATAAAATATAGCGTTTACATGAATTTATTAAATAAAATTGTACATCTAATTAATTAAAAATTATTTATTTTTTTTATTAATTGCATCATTTTTAATGATGGATCTGATGGCACTTTACGTACTTCTAATTCAATGCCATATTGATCGAGTTTTTTAAAAGCTTCAATATCTGTATTATTTACTGATATAGCATTATTTATTTGTTTTTTATCTTTATAAAAAGCCATTCCTCCAATATTTACTGAATTGATAGGAATGCCGCCCTCAAAAAGACGTAAAACATCTGTAGGATTAGTGAATAACATTATCACTTTATCTCCGGCATATTTAGGATTATTGTATACACGTATAGTTTTATTGATATCTAGAACATGAGCAGTTATTCCGGGGGGAGTTACTTGAGTAAGTAAAGTTTTTCGGATCATATCTTTAGATACTTCGTCGTTTACTACTATGATGCGTTTAATATTGTATTCTTTAGCCCAACGAGTTACTACCTGTCCATGAATCAACCTATCGTCAATACGTGCTAGGCAAATGATCATATGGTTTTTGTTATTTTTATCTGATAGTTTATTAGGTTTAGGTACGGTGGAGTGTTTAGTAATGTCTTTTTCATCGTATAAATGGGTGTGAGTTAGGGAGTAATTTACTGATTTTATACTTTCATGACCAGATTTTAATGCTATTTGTATTAGTTCTTGAAAGGAATGGATATTGTCGCGTGCCATGAAAACTTCTATTAACATAGGGATATTCATTCCTGTAACGATATCGTATTTTTCTTTATTTAACACGATGCTATGAGCAGCATTAAACGGGCTGCCTCCCCAGGTGTCCACCAAAAATAATACTCCTGCGCTTTTATTAAGATTTGCTAGATGTGCATGATATTTTTCAATTAATATTTTAGTATTTTCTTCGGGTAATAGATCAACCCATGCAACATTTTGTTGTTTTCCTATGATCATTTCAGTGGTTTCAATCAATTTTTTAGATACAGAACCATGAGCTCCTAATATAATAGCAATAGTCACTACTTTTTCCTCTTTTGTATGTTTTTAGCAATTCCTTGTGATTTTAATTCTTAAAATCACAAGGAATTGTTTTTAATGTTATCGTATATAGGTTAACATTGTTTTGATATGTAAAAGTAAAAATTGTATCACTATAATAGTTTAGATTATTTTCTGATTTTTGTTTCAGTCAACGGACAATACAGAATCAAAATAAACTTGATATACTGTAAAAAAATCAACGAGTATATTATACTGTCTTTTTTGTCATAATGATACATTATCTTTAATGTTAAAGCATTTATTTTCAATAATTTGAAAAGATATTTTATATTATTCCATAATAATGATCTTATTATGTAAGTGATATCCACATAATTTATGATTATACATAACATATTTTTAATTTTTATCAATGCCCTCCTTTGTACAAACTTGTATTTTGATCGTGTTTAATTTATTGCTGACAACTTCATTATGTAATCAGATATTTTAATATGTTTAATATAAATATGCCATGAGACGATTTGTTATCTAATGTTCAATGGAGATTATCATGGAATTTTTAACAGACATATCAATGTGGATAGGATTCTTAACTTTAATAATTTTAGAAATTGTACTTGGCGTTGATAATTTGGTTTTTATTGCTATTTTAACAGATAAACTTCCAAAAAAACAACGTGAACGTGCATGTATTATTGGGTTAACTTTAGCATTAATAATGCGTATTGCATTATTATCTTTGATTTCATGGTTTGTTACGCTTACAAAACCATTATGCAAAATTGCTACTTTTTCATTTTCTGGTAGAGATTTAATTTTATTATTTGGTGGCATGTTTCTTTTGTTTAAAGCAACTACTGAATTACATCAACAATTAGAACATAAAGTACATAATCACACTAGTCGTGGATATGCTAGTTTTTGGGTAGTAGTGATACAAATTGTAGTTTTTGATGCTATTTTTTCTCTCGATGCAGTAATAACGGCTGTTGGTACAGTAGAGAATTTGACAATAATGATAATAGCAGTTGTTATAGCAGTAATAATAATGTTTCTATCATCTCGTTTATTAACTAACTTCATTAATAGTCATCAGACTGTAGTAGTTTTGTGTTTAAGTTTTTTATTAATTATTGGTTTGAGTTTAATTGCAGAGGGAATTGGATTTTATATACCAAAAGGTTATTTATATGTTGCTATTGGATTTTCGGTATTAATTGAATTATTTAATCAAATTGCTCACTGTAATTCCATGAAGGGTCAATCAACTAAATCAATGCGTGAACGCACAGCAGAGGCGATTATGAGGTTAATGGGTGGTAATACAGCTCAATGGGACTTTGATACAGAGAAAAATTCTTCACTTCTTTTATCAACAAAAACACATTTTGCTGAAGAGGAGCGCCATATGATTACTGGAGTATTATCGTTAGCTTCACGTACCTTACGCAGCATAATGACTCCTCGAAATGAAATTTCGTGGTTAGATTCTCAAAAATCCGTGCAAGAGTTATATTCTACGTTAATGAATACTCCTCATAATATGTTTCCAGTATGTAACGGTGAATTGGATCAATTAATAGGCATTGTTCGTGCTAAAGATTTAATGGCGGCTATTGCTAATGGAGAGCAATTAGAAACACATGCTTCAGAAAATTTGCCCATTGTAGTTCCAGAAACTTTGGATGTCTTAAATTTATTAAAAGAATTGCGGCGTGCAAAAGGAAGTATGGTTGTTGTATCTAATGAATTTGGTATTATTCAAGGATTAATAACCCCTTTGGATGTATTAGAAGCCATAGCTGGTGAATTTCCTGATGAAGATGAAACACCAGAAATTGAGATAATTAATAATGGGACAGGTTGGTTAGCAAAAGGTAGTATGGATTTGCATGCATTGCAACAGGCATTGCAGGCTCATGATTTGGTGCATGTTTGTGATCATGTAGCTTCTTTAGCTGGCCTGTTATTATCTCGTTGCGATCGTATACCAAAAGAGGGCGATGTGTTAACAATTAATAGATGGCGTTTTATAATTCGAAAAATGATAGAGTATCGTATTGAATTAGTAGAAATAGAATGCCTTTTATTTTTTAATGATACGCATTAATAAATAGTATTGTTACATATACACATATGTATGTGTGATACTATGAATTGTTGATTTAAAGCAGTTATTTTAAATAAAATTTTTTTAGTAGTGGTAGCAATAAAGTAGAGATTTTGTATTGCATTTCTTGATATTCTGCTTCTTCATCGCTATCAAAAATAATACCGCTTCCTACTGAACAAAATAGGTATTGTCTTTCAGCTAATATTGTTCTGATAGCAATATTGGTATCCATATTACCACAACAACTTAAGTATCCAATACTTCCAGACCAAACGTTCCGGCGTTGTGGTTCAAGTTGTTCAATTAATTGCATAACTTGAATTTTTGGGGCTCCAATTATAGATCCTCCTGGAAAACATGCACGTAATAAGTCACAAGCAGAAAAATTATTAGAAAGTTCTCCTGTAATGGTACTGATCATATGATGTACCCCTGGAAATGATCGAATATCAAATAATTTAGATACATGAATACTGCCCGGAACAGCTACTTTTCCAATATCATTTCTTAATAAATCGACAATCATTAAATTTTCTGATTGATTTTTTGTAGATTTAGATAATTTAATAATTTGGTGATAATCATCTTGTGCGTTTTTTAATCTAGGTAACGTACCTTTAATAGGTTGAGTTTTAATTTTTGTATTATGTAACCTTAGAAAGCGTTCTGGAGATAAACTGAGTATACTTAATTTGTTTGGTAGTCGAACAAAAGCTGAAAAAGGTGCGTGATTATAATGTAACAGATAACGAAATGCTATCCATTCATCTCCTATATATGGAGCAGAGAAACGTTGAGAAAGACATACTTGATAGCAATTTCCTGAAATTATATGTTTTTGGATAGTATGGAATTTTTGCTTATATTCAGATCGACTAATGTTACTTTTCCATGGTTGTATGAGATTGAATGATGTATTAGAAACATGATTGTTATATATATGTTGTTGTGCATATACCCAGGTCAATATTTGATTAGGATCGTCGTGAGTAACAAGATAATTTTTACAAAGTTTATGATCTGCAATGATTGCCCAGCGATACAAACCTATTGCCATATCTGGGAACGAAAGGTCTTGTTCTGCTAATTTTGGTATTGATTCAATATATCTTGCGAGATCATATCCAAATACACCTAAAAATCCACCTTGAAATGGTAATTGACAGTTATTTTCTGGTTTCATATTCATGATATGAATATATTTTTTTAGTAATATAAATGGGTCTGTATTATCAATTTGATGATTTTTATCATAAGAAATTGTAGTGATATTGTTGTGCGTTGTTAATGTAAGAGTTGGATGAGTAACTAATATATCAAAACGACTATCTGGGTGTTTATTATTATGACCAGAATATAATAACATAGACCATGGTGTATTAGATAAAGGATCAAAAAGATTCAGTACAGTATAAGGATGATAGGGTAATTCTACAAGATGCATGCTCATTTAAAACAGATTTTTTCCTTTATGATTGTAAGCATATATATTGATTATGCATATAACATTTTATTGTTATTTTTTTAAAAAATGAAGAATATTTAAAATTTATGTTGTTGCATGTATCAGATTTAATGATTGTATATGTATTGGATTTTAGAATACTTTAAAAAATTAAATGATCAGTACATCTATGTTATTGTGTTAAAACGCTTGATCATCATATCATTGAATGATTAAAATATTAATATAATTTTTTAGTTTTAATGATTTTAGTTGGTTTAGTAAATTTCACACTTTACTATAAGTAAAACATATAGTATGTAATGCAGTTATAATTTTCTTTTTATACAATTTCATTTTTATTTACATGATATGTCTACTCAAATTTTGGCTTTTGATACTACCACTGAATTGTGTTCTGTTGCCATAATGATTAATCATAGCATATATGATCATAAAATTATAGCTCCAAGGAGTCATTCAGAGAATATATTGCCTATGATTAATCAATTATTAATAGAAGTAGGTGTTACCTTACAATCCTTGGATTGTATTGTATTTAATAGAGGACCGGGTAGTTTTTCCGGGATACGTATTGGGATAAGCGTCGCACAAGGATTAGCATTAGGAGCAGATTTACCATTAGTAGAGGTATCTTCTTTGGAAGTACTAGCGCAGGGGGCTTGGCGTATTTTTTCTGTTAAACAAGTTATATCTACTATTGATGCGCGTATGGGTGAGTTGTATTGGGCTCATTATTATCGAATGAGCGACGATAGTTATTGGATACGTAGCGATAATGAGTCTATTACAAAACCGGAAATAATTGCAAAAAAATTAATATATTCTGGTTCCCAGAAGCTACAGAGTAACTTGGCGCTTGTAGGAACAGGTTGGAATAACTATCTAGTATTGAAATGCATAAGAGTGCCGGGTGTGATTGGCTTAAAGAAGAGTGTTATGTCGCCTGAAGCACAGGACATGTTGCCTTTAGGCATATGTAATTGGAGAAACAAAATATTTATTAATCCAAATCAGGCGCAACCTGTGTATTTACGTAACGTAGTAGTTGTAAAGAAAAATGATATTTAGTTTTTAATAATGGCTATTAATGATCTAATAATGTTAGATGTTGTCTGTACATTTTAATAATTTTTACGTAAGTAAACATATATTTATTATATTTTGGAATTGTAATATGATTATGTATAGAATTGTTTCGTAACATTACGGCATGGTTATATTTTTTATTTTTTACTGTAATTTGGATTTTTGCAATAAAAATTTTTTATTGGATATTGATTAGAAAAATAAGGAGATATAACAAAGTTGTTGTAATTTTGTTTTGTTTTTATATATTAATGTAATATCTTTTTATACTGAGAGAAGATTGTTTATTAGTAGTATTGATGAATTTTTTAATTGAAGATTGGCATTAATTGTACGATTTATTGTGTCTCTTCATTAAAAAAAATTATCTTACATTTTAAAATAGATGTATTGTTGTCCTTTTTTTCTAATTGGATTGAAAGTATGCGTGGATTATGTATATATTTACTTATTGTTTGGACTAAATCTTTTTTTAATTGAGGTAAAAAATATGGAGCAAAATTATTTCTAATGTTATGGTCAGAAACAATTTCTTGTAGTCTTTTTTTAGCGATGTTGGCCGGTGTTTTTTTTCTAAAAAAAAAGAAATTTACTAAAACCATAATAGTATTATCTCTTGAAAAATCGTTTAAAAAAATTGGGTTTTTTTTCTTCAATAAAGCGCAAAGGACATGGATTACCTAACAAACGATCTACTGTATCTGAATAGGCTTGTCCTGCATGAGATTTTGAATCCAAAATAATTGGTTCACCTTGATTAGATGCTTTTAATACTGATTTATCTTCTGGTATAACACCTAGAACAGGAATTCTTAATATCTCTATCACATCTTCTAAACTAAGCATATCTCCTCGTCGAACGCGGCTAGGATTATATCGAGTTAGTAATAGGTGTTCTTTGATTGTGTCTATACCATTTTCGGAGCGTTTAGATTTAGATGCTAAAATACCCAGTATGCGATCTGAGTCATGTACTGATGAAATTTCTGGATTGGTAGTAACAATGGCTTCGTCTGCAAAATATAGAGCTGTTAAAGCTCCGCTATCAATACCTGCAGGAGAATCACATATTATAAATTCAAAGTTCATTTTATTAAGATTATTTAATATTTTTTCTACTCCAACTCGAGTTAGAGAATTTTTATCACGTGTTTGTGAAGCAGGTAGAATATATAAATAATCAGTATGTTTATCTTTAATTAATGCTTGATGTAAAGTGGCATCGCCCTGGATGACATTAATAAAATCATATACTACTCTACGTTCGCATCCCATAACTAAATCAAGATTACGCAATCCGATATCGAAATCAATGACAGCGGTTTTTTTACCTTTACGCGCCAGTCCAGTAGCGAGAGCTGCGCTTGATGTTGTTTTACCTACTCCTCCTTTTCCTGAAGTAATAACTATTATTCGTGTCATAAACAAATCCTTATTGCAGGATACATTATAAATTTTGAATGATAAGCATATCGTCTTTTAAACTAAGTCTTACCGGTTTACCTGAAAATTCTTTTGGAATTTGATCGCTTAGCCAATAACGTCCTCCAATAGATACTAGCTCAGGAGATAAATGAGTACAAAAAATTTGAGATTCTTTACTACCAGAGGCGCCGGCTAATACTCTTCCTCTCATCGTACCATAAATATGGATATTTCCGTCGGCAATAATTTCAGCTCCAGCGCTAACATTTGCAATAATAATTAAATCTCTGTTGCGAGCGTATATTTTTTGTCCAGAACGTATTGGTGTATTGATTAATTGTGTTTTAGAGATTATTGGGATGTTTTTTTGTAAGCATTCTGCAAAATATTTATATTTGACAGAGGCTCCTTGAGTAAGAATAGGTATTCCACTATGAATAATTATTTTTTTTAATTTGTTATCATGACAACAACATACTCCAACTATAAATAATCCAGCATCGGATATTGTTCGACATAGAGCATCCCAATTATTGCAATAATTAAGATTACCAACGTCTATAACAACTGGAGTGTTTTTTAATAAAAAAAAGGGAGCTTTTTTTATTTTTTCTTCTAATGATCGACGAATTACCCCTATACACGTACTATAGACATGTATCACCAATAATGTAAAATTACTCCCTTTTATGCTGATAGACACATTGATCTTTCACAATTTAGATATATATGCATATACTTATATGCAACACGATTATTTGTATGAACGTATGTTTATTTATTATTCGTTTTATGATTTATATATATTAATTTTTATTTTAAAGTATAAAATACTACTATGCCTATAGTAGAATATGTGAAACGATGACTTGTCAATAAAAATTAATTAATGACCATACATAGTTCAATAACTGCTGTAGTATAATGTATTTCATCGATGTAGTAAATACGACGTATTTAAAATTGTACGATGTTAATGATTGTTTATTTTTTATAAATTATCAGGACAGTTATATTTTTTTTAACATGAGATTAAGGTTAACATATTATAATAGTATATTGGTAATATAATTTTTACTTTTTAAAATTTTAGATATTAATGTAATATATATATTTTATAAAAGTTTTAAAACAATAAGAAATACTAATAATAATATTATTTCAGAAGGTATATATTATGTAGTGCAATATATATTTGAGTTGGTTTTGTTCAACAATATTTTTTTGAACAAATATATGCTAGAATTACTCAGTATATTTCATGTTGATTTTTCAGTATGCACGCAATTAGGGTAAGTAGGTGACTGCAATAAAGATCGGTGATAATATATAATTTTTGTGTTTTATGTATAAATAAGTAATATATACGCTTAAATACAAAAAATTGGTATTAATTTTATTTATATTCTATTTATTATTCCATTTTTTGAGATCAATAATTTGTGATAACGATACGAGTATCGCTATTATTAAGTAGTTAGCAAAAATTATAAGCATCCATTGAGATATTTCTAATGATAAAAAGTACCATTTGTATCCGGCGCAATCACCATCAGCATCAAACATACTAGGCCACCACTTATTTAAAGGTAACCAATGAGGAAATTGGACAAACAAATCACACATGAAAAATGGGGATGGATGTAATTGAATATCAGTATATTCTTTAGCTAGCAACAATCCTTTCCAGGCGCTGTATATCCAAATCGGAATAGAAAAAAATCTTAAAGGAGTAAATGGAGCAATTGTTCCAATCAATCCAGCAATTCCTATACCACACAAAGCACATCTTTGGTAAACACATAATACGCAAGGTTTTATTAAAACAATGTGTTGTAAATATAAGGCTATTAACTCTAAAATAACAACAGTAAATATTAACAAAACCCAGCTTTTTCTAGTTTTAGAGCAAATATTTAAAAAATTCAACATAAATAATTACCTAAAATTAAAATAATTCAGATTGATATATTTTAATATTTTTTGAAAAATAAAAAATTTGATATCAACAAATCTGTTGTATATTAAATTGTTATATATGATATCTGTGTAATTACGTATACGTTTAAACCTTACTAAGGTTATCAAATTAGAAACAATGAAACAAGTATAACAATTTAATATATATTTATTTGTGGTTAATAGCATTGAGATATTAATATTTATAATTTTTCCAATGCAGGTCAATTGGATAGTATAGATTTATATACGTTGTCAACGACAATATCGTATGTCATATTCATAATATGAATTAATACTATTTTTATAGTTTTCCTATTTTATTGATCTTTATTTATATTTCAAATATCCAATTGATAAGAGATGTTATTTGAGGATGTTGCAGAGATAACATCTCTTATTTGAAAGTCATTAAACAGTTTTTATTTGATTCTAATCATTAATGAGATTACCTATGTAATAGGTTGAAGTATTTATTGGATGATATTATTTAATGTTTTGTAATATATACACTTAAATCGATTACTTTGTCAGAGTAGCCTGTTTCATTATCATACCAAGATATTAGTTTAGCGAAATGATTATTTAATAAGATGCTTGCTTGTGCATCGAAAATAGAGATTAATTTTTCTCCGTTAAAATCGCTAGATACCACTTTTTCATCAGTATATCCTATAATTCCTTTTAAATTTCCGTAAGCGGCATTTTTAATAACATCACAAATATTTTTATAAGAAGCGGATTTTTCTAAACGGACGGTAAAGTCAACAACAGAAACATTTGGAATAGGGACTCGGAATGATATTCCAGTTAATTTACCGTCTAGCTCTTTAATAACTTTTCCTAATGCTCGTGTCGCTCCAGTAGAAGATGGAATTATATTTTGGTAGGCACCACGTCCACTTCTCCAATCATTATGTATTGGGGCATCAACGGTTTTTTGAGTAGCGGTGGTAGCATGAACAGTAGTCATTATACCTTCAATGATGCCAAAATTGTCGTTAATAACTTTAGCTAATGGAGCTAAACAATTAGTAGTGCAAGATGCATTAGATATTATTTTTTCTCCCTTGTAGAGATGGTTATTAACTCCCATAACAAACATTGGTGTATCATCTTTTGATGGGGCTGTTAATACTACTTTACGGGCTCCAGAGAAGATATGTCCATGAGCTTTTTCTTCAGTTAAAAACATTCCTGTAGATTCAGTAACAACATCAATATCAAAATTTCCCCAATATAAGTTTTTTGGATCTTTTTTTGAAGTGTAGTGCACAACTTTATCATTAATGATTAGATGGTCACCATGTACATTAATTGTTCCTTTAAATCGTCCATGAGTTGAATCATATTTCAACATATATGCGATATGTTCAATGTCGAGTAAATCATTAATGGCGACAACATCTGCGTCTTTTCTGTCTTGTACAGTTCTAAAAATAACGCGACCAATTCTACCAAATCCATTAATACCTATTTTAATAGCCATATTATTATATGCTCCTGTTTTAGTTGTGATTATATGTTATGTTGTAAATTTTAAATGAAGGCATGGAATATTGTTTTATATATTGAATTCTCAATAAGAATTATTGTAATGAATTCAAAGTAATGTGCGTGTTTGATGTTTTTGATATTTTATATATTACATATTAGCGATATGATATCATATCGCTAATATGTAATATATTTAATTTTTGATAGTTACGTGTATTTTATAATTTATTATGATCTAATAATATAAATATATTTTTAGATTCCTCTTTTATAGGTACTTAAATTAAATGAATTTATTAATGTGATTTTTTGTGATTGAATCATCATTTTTCAATGCTATAAGTATGTAAATAAAATTTTTTTTTTATCTTATAATTGTTCTGAATAATTTAAATCAAGAGCATAGCAATTTTTTGGATCATTCCACGAAAATTGTAGGATATTAGAGTTATTTATTTTTATATTATTATCAAAATTAATTAATGAAACGTAATGATTTAATAAATTTATAATTATAGTATGAATAACTTTATTAGCTTGTTGTATTAAAACATCTATCCAATTTATTTTATTTTCGTACCAATTTAGTTGATATTCTTTTAAGTGAGCTAGTTCAATAGCTTTATTTATTGCGTCATCTAAATCTCCTATATTGTCAATTAATCCATTTTTTATTGCATCATAGCCAAGCCATACATGGCCTTGAGCGATTTTATGGATATCTTCTGTAGTTTTACAGCGAGATTCAGCCACAGTGTTAATAAAATAATGATAACTGGTATTTACATAAAGTTGCATCATATTTATATATTCAGTAGGTAGCGGGGTAGTTATTGAAATATTTGATATAGGGGATGTATTTACTCCATCACTATGAATACCGATGGTGTCAAGAGATTTTTCAAATGTATTAATAATACCAAATATACCGATAGAACCCGTAATAGTACTGTTACTTGCAATAATAACATTGGCTGGTGTTGATATCCAATATCCGCCAGATGCTGCTATGCCACCCATAGAAACCACTACTGGTTTACCAGAATCCCTGACAGCTATTAATTCTAATCTAATTAATTCAGAAGCATTTACACTTCCACCGGGACTATTGACACGAAGTACTATTGCTTTTATTTTAGGATCAAACCGAGCGCTGCGAATTTTATGCGCTATAGTATCACCACCAATTGAACCTGGTATATCAGGTCCATCCACGATAGGGCCATTAATACATATTATTGCTATTTGGTTATCTTTTTTTTCAGGAGCTATAAGATTATAATCATACATGCTAATTGCATTAAACGAAGTGCCTTGTTTATTGGATCCAAATATTTCTTTCATCGTATTTTCTATAACAAAATGGGATGCGATTTCATCAATCCATTTATTTTTCAGCGCATAAGCTGCAGTATCGCCTTGCATTCGATGCAATTCATTTAATATATTGTTGATTCCCGGAAAAATTGATTGTGTTGTTGTGTTACGATTAATAGATATTATTTTTAAATATTGATCCCATAAACGATTTACCAATTTTGTTTCTTCATGTCGCACATGATCAGACATTTGATCTTGAATAAATGGTTCAACAGCAGATTTATATGTACCTACTCTAAAAATATGAGTATTAATTTTTAAATTATTTAATAGAGATTTATAATATAATTTGCTAGTAGAAATTCCTCGTAAATCTACAAATCCATGTGGTGTGAGATAGATTTTATTGGCATAACTAGCGAGCAAATACTGTGATTGATTGTAATAATCAGAAATAGCATAAATTGGCTTACCAGATTCTTTGAATTCACGTAATGCTTTACCAATATATTCTAATGATGTTTGATTGCTTCCACAAAAGTTTTTTAATGATAATATCAATCCAGTTATATGTGGATCGTTTTTGGCTTGACGTAATATACTAATAATATCAAATAATGAGTTTTCTTGAGCATTTGGTTTATTTGTATTTAATAAATGTTGACTGAATTTTTGAAATTTACTATATGTCACTGGTTTATCTACAATAATACCAGAAAGATCTAGAATTAATGCAGAGCACTTTGATAACGAGGCAGAAGAATCACGTAAATTTAAATATACTCCCACACTAATTACAATGAAAATGATGAAAAATATATTTATTATTACTGTTCGTATAAGATGCAGTGTACGTATGCTATATCTAAGTACTTTATAAATGATCTTCCATATATTCTGGATGAACGACTTTATCATTAAAAACATTATATAATATCCACATTAACTTTATATTTTCACATTTAAATCAAATTAGGTATCACACAATACGTATAAATTAAATGAAAATTATGAAATTTTTATGATTTTATTAATTTTTACATATATAAAAATTAAAAATTTTCAGTGATATCATGTCATATTAGTAGTTAAGGTTTATATAAAATGATTTCCGTGTGATGTAAGTACATATTAAATATCAAAATCTACCCATACCGGAGCATGATCGGACGGTCGTTGCATTCTACGAATATCATAGCTTATATCACTATTTTTGCAACGATTGGCTAGAGGACGTGTTGCTAATATCAAATCAATACGTAAACCATTATTTTTGTAAAATCCATGGGATCTATAACTGAACCAAGAATAACGTTCATCATTTTGAGGATGCATGTTGCGGTATATATCTACCAAACCCCAGCTCATCAAACGATTGATCCATGTTCTTTCCTCTGGTAAGAAAGAACATCGACCTGATGCGATCCAACGTTTTTTATTTTTTTCACCAATACCAATATCAAAATCTGTAGGACTAATGTTCATGTCGCCCATAATTAGTAACAATGAATGACTATGATAGGTATGTTCTACGTAGTTTTGGAAACTTTTATAAAAATTTTTTTTGTACATAAATTTTTCTGGATGATTTTTATTTTCTCCTTGGGGAAAATAACCGTTAATAATAGTTAATGTTCCTATTGGTGTCATAATATCAGCCATAATTATCCGTTTTTGTGATAAATTGTCATCATCAGTTAGTCCGCGAGTAACAGTTAAAGGAGTTTGACGTAGAAACAATGCGACCCCATGATATTTTTTTTGACCGTAATAATATACGTGATAACCATGTTGCAGTATTTCTTTTACAGGGAAAAAATCATCATGTACTCTAGTTTCTTGTAACCCAATTACATCAGGTTTCAATTGAAAGATAATTGCGTTTAATTGATGCATACGAGCACGTAATCCATTGATGTTAAAAGAAACAAATTTCATATGATGGCGATCCGTATTTATTTTCGATTATAAAATATAGGCGTTACTGATTTAGTAAAATAAAAATAATTAACAACAACTAATAATTATACTTTGTATGTGTATAATAGTATATGAAAATAAATACCATTTGTTACAATTATTTAATTATTAATCGGTTTAGTATATTAAATTCTTTAAAGATAGTAGTAGAGCTACAGAACTGTAGGCTATTATATATGTATGTTTCTATATAATACAATGAATTAATAAGTTCAAAACATTTGTTGTGTTTTTAATAAATTATTTGGGTATGAGTATGCTTGTGAGTATAAGAAGATTATTGAATGTATTATAATTAATTATTATGGTTCTAATTTTATTATATATTTATTATTGAACGATCAATTAATTTAACTAATAATTGAAAATTATAGCTATTATTGTAATAGTTCATAAAATGTGTGCTTCAGTAATCTGTAGCTTTGTTTTAATTTTATTTCATAGAATGTTTATATATAATGGTTAGTCATTTTAATTAAAATCATGTTGATTTAACATTGGTTTTTATCAACTTTTTATAAAGTTTCTGCAGAATAATTAAAAAGTAATTTAAATGCGTATTTGAAATAATGTGTAGAAAAAACAGATTTATAGCTTGTTCTAAAAGCCTATTTTGATCTTATTATTAGGAGGGTTGTTGTATCTATAATATAGATATATTTTAAATATTATTTGATACTAATGATTTTTGTATAAATTTATTTTTTCAGTAATGTGAAATTATGTTGAAACAATTGAAAATTTATGTGCTGCATAATTGCAAAAAAATCTTATGGTTATTAAATAATTTTTAATATGTTTTATGTCGAGGTTTTTAGTGCCATCGCCAAGTGCATTGTATCTTTTTTATATGTCAATAGGACATATTGTTAAAATTTATAATCACAAAAGTTTTAGAAAATATGTTGAATGATATCATTTGAACTTTTATTGAAATATATTAACAAATATAGTGATCATCCTAATATACATGATGCTAGGATATTTCTAATATTTATTATATCATTAATTTTTATTAAACATATAAAATATATTTATTAGTACAAAAACAATATTATTGTATTAAATTAAATTATATTATGATGTTATGTCGGGATTTTTATTTTTAACTATTTTAATAATTCTAAAAAAACAGTATAGATCGTAAGTATATGGACTTATTTGGTATATATTTATAGGTATTGCGTTTTTAATTAAGAATCAATTTTTAGTAAATTGTGTATGATATTTCCATCTAATATTTTAGATCAGGGTTATGAAGGAAATAATAATGGACATCTATACAAGTGACCATATTTAATAATTGTGATGTTTATGTTAATGAAAAATTTTTCAATTCTACAGTTGATATCAATATAGTTATTTTTATTTTTTAAGATTTATATTTTTAAGGAATATACTATACTAGTAAGTATAGATTATTAGTTATAATTAATGTTGTAGGCATATGTGTAAAATACACAGAGCTATTTTGAGATGGGATTCAACAGAATTTATTTATATGTATAAAAAATATTACCATAATGTAATATAGTGACAATTTGTTTGGGTAATAACAAATTTATATTAGCGATAGAAGTTATTAAAATTAATGAAAATTTGTTTATTTCCGCTAAACGGGGTAGTAATTGGACAATTAGCATTTCGATAAAAACAGTAAATATACAATAGATTTATTAATTTAGTTAAATATATTTGTATTTTATAAAAAGTAATTGTGATTGTTATATTCGATATTATGAATTAAATAATATTAAATTTGAATGGTTGTGAACAGTATAGTACATATTAAATTATGCATATGATGATTTCAGACAAAGAGCTTGAAAATATTACCAAGAATTTCTTTGTTTGAGATGAAATAAATAAGTATTATTTATCATTAATTATAGTAAAAAATCTTCTAATTTTTTCTTTTTTTCATCGATAGCTTTTTTGATAATTGAAGGAGTACGTCCTTGTCCGGTCCAAGTTTTAATTTCACCATATTTGTTAATATATTGATACTTTGCTGGGCGAGCTGCACGTTTATTTTTATGAATAGGCTTAGTATTAGAAGTTATATTTTGTAATAGTTCATTAGGATCTATCCCATCAGCTATGAGCATATCACGATATTGTTGTAATTTTCGAGAATGTTTTTCTATTTCAGCTTGAGCTTGATTATTTTCTTCTCGGCGTTCATTAACAACTACTTCTAATTTTTCTAACATTTCTTCTAAGGTATCAAGGGTGCACGCTCTAGCTTGCGCTCGTAAAGTGCGTATATTATTAAGAATTTTTAGTGTGTCGTTCATTAACTTAATCTCAAAATGTGATAAATAATAAGTCTAGTATAAGGATAGAGCGCTAATTTATTTTCTGCAAGACCTAGGGTGTTTAATTTATAAATAATCTTATTATATTTTGTGTTAATTGGTAATTAAATATATATAGTGTTATAAGTATCAGTGAGTATGATTTATGTTTTTCTATTAAAAATATTTAATTAATTTTAATTAAATGATTTATGTATTATTTATAATAATATTTAATATTATTTAATGTTTAAGTATTATTCATTCAAATTAAAATTATTTATTTACTTATAAAATTTTTAAATACAAATAATATCTTTTTATTAATTTAAATTATTTTGTAAATATATGGATTGCATGTTAAGTACAGATTGTTTTATTTACCTGAATCATTATTTTGAATATAAAATACAAAGTAGTGTTAAAAACATATATGGTATTGTAAAAGTGTTTATCTTAGATAAAATAAAAAAATTATTTCATCGCACATTAATTTAGTATATAAAAATAAATGTTTTTTATAAGTTTATGGATTAAATAATTTTTAAACCTAATATTATCTATAATTTAAATTATATTTATGTTGCTAGTAGTAAAATACTGTGAGTCGAATAGGGTGTTAATTGTATGGCACAATTATATTTTTATTATTCCGCAATGAATGCTGGAAAAACTACCGCATTATTACAGTCTTCTTATAATTATCAAGAAAGAGGAATGCGCACTGTGTTATATACTGCTGACATGAATTCTAGAGATAATAGATATAAACAAATTAAATCTCGTATTGGATTATATGCTTCTGCTAGAGTATTTAACATTAAAACTAATTTTTTTGATCAAGTAGTAACTATGCATCAAAAGGATATAATACATTGTGTGTTAGTGGATGAGTGTCATTTTCTCAACCGTAATCAAGTGATTGATTTAAGCAAAATAGTCGATGTGTTAAATATTCCAGTATTATGTTATGGATTACGTACTGATTTTAGATCTGATTTATTTTCAGGTAGTCTATGGTTATTAGCATGGGCAGATAAATTAATCGAATTAAAAACTATTTGTTATTGTGGACGAAAGGCTAATAGAGTTCTTAGAATTGATGATCAAGGTTTAATAATTCGAGATGGCAATCAAATATTGGTTGGTGGAAATAATCGTTATGTTTCAGTGTGCCGTAAACATTTTGTAGAACAATTAGAGTCACCATTATCTTTAACAAAACGTGTATATAAAAATAGATAATAGTTTATTGAAGCTATGTATATGTTACTTTCTTTTAAATAAGATATATTTTTATGCACAATCAATTTTATATTCAAGTTCTAAACTGATATGGATATTACTTGTATTTTGGATTCACTTTTATTAATCAATATGGATTAATTTATATTTTATATATAACAATTTGTAGTTATATGTAATGACGATGAAATACTGTGTAATTTCATCATGTACTTGGCGCCAGGTGTTAGGTTAATTAAATACAGAATATATTTATTGTTTTAAACGTATATAGAATTTTACTTGTATGCAAATTAAATTGATAAGTGAGTATACGTTTAATTGTGATAAAGGGATTTTATGAATATTTTAATTCAAATTAATAACACCCTATTTAATGGATGGGGTATGGGATTTGTTATATTTATTTTGAATTATGTTGTTGAAATTAAAAGTTAAAAAATCCTTATAACAGAGGACTTAAGAAATAAAATAAACGTTCAACAATGCGTTCCCAATAAGGACGGTTAGCCCATTTTTGGGGATCAATCGTTTTAGAGTGTGCAATATAATTCTCCTGTGTTTTTTCTAGCTCGTTACTAAAATCTTTACTATCAATGACTAATGTGATTTCAAAGTTTAGCCATAAACTGCGTATGTCCAGGTTTACAGTTCCTATTAGACTTAATTGTTGATCGATTAATACACTTTTTACGTGTAGTAATCCATTTTGGAATTGATGTATTAAAACCCCGGCTTTTAATAATTCGCTAAAAAATGCTCTACTAGCCCAGTTTACTAATACAGAGTCGTTGTTTTGAGGAATAATAATATGTACTTCAACTCCCCGTTGTGCTGCTGTACAAATGGCGTGTAATAAATCATCACTAGGCACCAAATATGGAGTAGTAATAATAAGCTTTTTACGTGCTTCATATAATGATATTAGTAATGCTTGATGAATTATTCCTTCCGGGCATCCTGGTCCAGAGGGGATAATTTGAATAGTATGTCCTGTTGATATTAGTTTATGAGCTGCTACTATGTGAGTGTTGAATAACAATGGGAACAATACGTGTTGTCCTGTTTCAATTTCCCAATCAGAAGAAAATATTATGCTCATTGCTGAAGCTGCAGGCCCGTCTATACGTACCATAATGTCGACCCATTGTCCAATTCCTATGTTTTTTTTAAACAATTGGGGATCTACCATATTCATACTGCCAGTATAAGCAATATGGTCATCAATTAATATCATTTTTCTGTGTTGCCGCAAATCCATACGACGTAAGAAGACGCGTAACAAATTGACATGTAGTGCTTCTACAATATTCACCCCAGCTTGACGCATTATATTAGGACATGAACTACTGAAAAAATTGGCGCATCCGGCTGAATCTAATATGATGCGACACCGGATGCCTCTTTTAGCTGCTATAATTAATTTTTTTATAACATGATCTACTAGCCCCCCAGACTCCCAAATATAAAATACCATATCAATGCTGTGTTGAGCCAATTCAATATCTTTAATTAAAGATATAATGGTATCGTCAGTTTTTTTTAATAACTGTATTTGATTGCCTTTTAGAGCGCCTATTCCTTGACGATGTTCGCAAAGCTTAAACAATGAAGAAGCGATTACGCTGTGTTCAGTGGAAAATATATGTTTGTAGGTTTTTAGTATTCGTATGCGACGCATAGTAGATGACCATGCTATCTTACTTCTATTAGATCGTTGTTTACCAAGGTTAGATTCTCCAAATAATAGATATGTAATAATACCTATTAAAGGCAAAACATAAATTACTAATAACCATGCCATAGACGATGGCACTGCGCGGCGTTTTATTAAAACTCGAAATGTAACGAGTACGATTAATAACCAATAACTGCATAAGAAAATACAATTAAATATGGCATGAATCGCAATCATGATTACATAAATCCTATTGAGATATTTATGAGATATTTTAAACAAAGACTATAGATTATTATTGAATATTTATTTTATGACAAATTTTATAATCATATAAAAGGTGTAGATATATATAATGATCAGATATTGATTGATAAAATATATTAATTAATATTAATAATTATTTAATAATATCAATTTTATTATTATATTTATGCATTATATACAGTATATGATATTTGCAAACACTTATTATATTTTGAGGAAATAAATTAATTTGTAATTTTATGTATATAATTAATAATTATTATGCGATGCAATATATATATCGATTATTAATACTCAAATAGTATAAGCAATGAACGCAAAAATGATGTATGTGTTTAGTTGAATTATTTAATTTTAGATAATTAGAATTGATGCATAACTATTTATTGTCGTATATATTCATGTATTTAAAATATTAAGGAAAGTGATTTACAATAATTACTAGTATAAAGACATAAAATATTTAAAATTATAATGAAATATGAGATTTTTTTTTAAAAAAATAAAAAATTTGGTTATAGATCCGTTCCGCCGGATTTGGTGCAAACTGCATATGTCAATTTATTTTTGTTGTTTTTTATCATGTGTAATACATGCATTTATAATGCATGTATTATTACATTATTGTTATCATTTTGTTAATCAGTCTGTTTGCGAGCAAAGATCTAATATAATGACATTGTCATTACTGCAAACTAGTCAACTTTTTCATGAATCGTTAGAAAAAAAACAATTGTCAAAAACACTTAAAACATGTCATAAGCAGAGAAATTCAAGATCTATAGTTCGTTCAGAAAAAAAAAATTTAGATAGTTCTAAATATAAATTCAATGCTGATAAAAATTTGCCTTTGGTTGAGAAAAACGATGTTAATATTGGAGAATCTACAACATATTCTGTGCATGTGCCTAAAAAACATCATGATCGACCGTATATATCTTCTTGCGCAATTAATCGCGTATATCCTGAATATCCTAATAGAGCGAAAATATTAAATGTAGAAGGAAAAGTTATTGTACAATATGATGTGAATGCTAGAGGTAAAATTGATAACATGTGTATATTATCAGCGGTTCCTCCTGGTATGTTCGAAGAAAGTATTAGATCAGCTATGCGTCGTTGGGTATATGAGAGC
The DNA here is from genome assembly GCF_000331065.1 of Candidatus Blochmanniella chromaiodes str. 640. Taxonomy (NCBI): domain Bacteria; kingdom Pseudomonadati; phylum Pseudomonadota; class Gammaproteobacteria; order Enterobacterales; family Enterobacteriaceae; genus Candidatus Blochmanniella; species Candidatus Blochmanniella chromaiodes. The sequence goes on along the minus strand of NC_020075.1, from coordinate 526,557 downwards.
AATAAACCAGAAAAAAAATTGATTATTACTTTCAAATTTTGTTTAAATTCTGTAAAAATTTTTAGTGATTAATATTACATATGGTTATGTTAATAAATTGATTTTGCAGGTTTATATGAAAATAATGCTTTTAACTAATTGAATAATTTATTATTTTGGGTTGCAATATATACATGTTTTTGTTTTATATGAGTTATTTTTAATATAAATATAAATAAAATTTTTTTAAAAAATTAATAATTTCATACTGTTCTGATAATCATATATAATCGATATAAATAAATTAAAATAATTACAGATGATATATTGTTCGCGGTATTTATTAAAATCTTAACAACGAAGACCCAAGAATGGAAATAATGGATGCATATCAGTATAAGTATAGTTTTTATTAGAAACCATAATAATATTGGTGGTGTAGTTAAATGAATGTTACGACAGCTTACTTTTATACTAAGGCGTATAGCTTCCATAATAGATATATTATTAGTGATAATCATAACCGGAGTTAGGCTGATTATAATGGCTAATAGAATACCCGGAACAATTGCTATCATTAAACCCAGTTGTATGCACAATGTAGTGTAAAAAATTAATAGTAATAATTTTGGAAATAATGGTATTGCTAACTGAATAATATTTATTATATTGAAAGATTGATTATTTTTATCGGTAGTGGATAAAACATGTAACATGGTTAGTATATTTCCGCATAAAAAAGTATTACTTAGAAGCTTAGTAATACTATTAGCAGCAGATAATTTTAATAAAATATACTGTTGATCTGACGATAATTCTTTGATCATGTTCTGTAAGCTTTCATTAATAAAATTATTCATAAATATGAAATCTTCTTTTTTTGGTAATAAAATATAATCTAAGCTAGCTTGAATTAATGTTGTAGCTAATATTAATGTTGTAATATTTATGTAATAATTACGAATAAAACATAATACGTCTTGAGATATTCTGATTATCATAATTTTTATAATTTTTCCAAAAAATATTTTTTGAAAGTAGAGAGGTCATATTTCTTCAAAATTGAATTCGGGAAATATGATCAAATTATTTAATTTCAATTTAAATATAATATGATTCAATAAATAATTATATTCAACATATTGTTTAGAGAATACTTGTATTTGGAAATTTTTCGATAATATATATAGTTTATATATAATAAACTAAAAATTTTTTCTTTAACGCATTGTTGATCTATTGTACGTGTAGATATGTTTATAAGTTTAAGGTATCTGCATACGGATCTTAATAAGTATTATGATAATAATTTTGTATATCAAAGTAATATTAAATTTAATATAATGTATTTCGTGGTTTTTTGTAAGGATGCGCGTGCTAATTTTGATGATTATAATATATAATCGTTCGGTTTTTTATTAAAAATAAAAACAGAAAATACCTATTATTACTAATTCTAATGAGTATTAGAATTCATGGACGTTTTCATAAGACGTACTAATTTTTCTATTTTCTTAAATGCTAGTTTTGTGTTAGATATATTTTCTTCTATAATGCTTGCAATTTTAGAACCGGTAATGATTCCAGAAGTTCCTAACAATAACGATTCTTGAGCTTGAAGCGGTGTGTGTATTCCAAAACCTTGTAGTATAGGTAATGTTTTTTTTTGTTTTTGGATACACATAATTATACTATGTAATACAGCATTGGAAATTTTTTTTGTATTAATATCAATGCCAGTTACTCCGGGTCGAGATAATAAATAGATGTATCCATGGCCGAGAGTAGTAATATTATGGATTAATTCTTCGGTAGCATTAGGTGGACAAATGAAGATGTGGGCTATTTTATGTTGTATAGCAGCATTATAAAACGGTAGACTTTCTTCTACAGGGAGATCAGGAATTAATATAGAATCTATATCTAGTTTTGAGCAACATGAATAAAAATTATCTATTCCATTTTTAAAGACTAAATTTGCATAAATTAGTAATCCGATGGGCAAATTTGGATATTTGTTGCGAATATTGTGTAGTATTGTCACGCAACGTGAAAAATTTATACCTGATTTGAAAGCACGTTCCATACTTTTTTGTATTATAGGTCCATCTGATATAGGATCAGAAAATGGTATTCCTAATTCTAGTGCATCGGAACCTGAAGACACTAATGTATCGATGATATGCATAAAAGAAATAGGATCGGGATATCCTACAGTAATAAAAGGAATAAATGCTCCTAATTTTTTTTTCTTTAAATGTGTAAATAATTTTTTGTAACGATTCATTGTTATCTATCTCTTTCTTTTTGTAATGCATTATGAACGGTAGAAATGTCTTTATCTCCCCGTCCAGACAAATTAACTACTAAAATTTGTGCTTTATCTGGTTGTTTCTGAATTATTTTTAGTGCATGAGCTAAAGCGTGAGCGGATTCTAGAGCTGGAATAATTCCTTCATGAATAGATAATTTCTTAAAAGCGGTTATGGCTTCTATATCATTAATAGATACATATTGTACCCGGCCAGTATTTTTTAGATAAACATGCTCTGGACCGACAGATGGAAAATCGAGACCAGCGGAAACAGAATAAGAGTTTTTTACTTGTCCTTCCGAAGATTGTAAAATTGAAGTTTTCATACCAAAATAAATTCCTATACTTCCATGTTGTAGAGCGGCACCATGATATTCAGTATTTATACCTAATCCTCCAGCTTCTACACCTAATAACTGCACTGATGGCATGTCAACAAAATCAGAAAATATGCCAATAGCATTAGATCCTCCTCCTACGCAAGCAATAATTGCATCTGGTAAGCATTGCTCATATTTTTGTATTTGTTTGTATGTTTCTTTTCCAATAATACGTTGAAATTCTCTAACGATTGTGGGAAAAGGATGAGGTCCAGCAGCTGTACCAAGCATGTAATGGGTGTATTCATAAGTTTTCGACCATTCGCGCATGGCTTCGTTACAAGCATCTTTTAAAGTTTCAGATCCATGATGTACTGGAATAACTTGTGTGCCCATTAATTGCATTCTCAAAACGTTGAGTTTTTGACGTTTTATATCTTTAGATCCCATATAAATACGACATTTTAATCCTAAAAGAGATGCTGCAATGGAGACAGCCACTCCATGTTGTCCGGCACCAGTTTCAGCGATTATTTCTGTTTTAGACATACGTTTTGCTAATAAAGCTTGTCCTAATACTTGGTTGGTTTTATGAGATCCTCCATGCAATAAGTCTTCACGTTTTAAATACAGTTTAGCGCGAGTTCCTTTTGTTAAATTTCTACATAATGTCAAAGGAGTAGGACGACCGGCATAGTTGTTTAAAAGATATTTGAGTTCTTTTTGGAAAACAGCATCATCTTGAGCTGATATAAATGCTTCTTCTAATTGAGTTAGGGCTGGTATTAGAATTTGCGGTACATACATACCTCCAAATTCTCCAAAATAGGATTTTAATTTTATCATATTGATTACTTTATTTTTTAATTATTTGAAATATATATTCCTTTAATAAGACCTGATTATTTGGAAGACTTTGATGAGTTTCTGGTGATTTTTAATACCTGGTTTAATTTCAACTCCAGAATTAAAATCTAAACCTAAACAACCTATGCGCGCCGCTTTATTACAATTGTTTATTGTCAATCCTCCGGCTAAAATTACTTTATCTAATTGCATGCTAGAAAGCAGTGACCAATCAAAAGTTTTTCCACTACCCCCTCCACTATCTGCTAAATAGCGATCTACGTTCAGTATATTACATTTCGACAATGGTCTGTGATTCATATTAATACTTTTCCATATATGACATGTTATGGGTAATCGTGTCCGTAAAATATTAATATAATCTTGATCTTCTACTCCATGAAGCTGAACTGCTGCTAGTCCTAATATGGTAACCATGGTAACAATATAAGAAATTGGAGCATTACAAAACACACCAACATAACTTAAATGTTTTACACAAGAAACAATACGTTGCGCAATTGTGATATTTATGTAGCGAGGTGAAGTGGGAACAAAAATTAGCCCTCCATATATTGCGCCTGATTTGTATGCAATATCAGCGTCTCTCACTCGAGTTAGTCCACATATTTTATTTTCTCCTAAAATTAATTTTTTAATGGCTGTATTAAGCTTTGGTTGAGACATTAATATTGTACCTATTAAAAATCCATTAACATATCGTCTAAGTTTTCTTATATGACAATAATTGCTAATACCAGACTCGCTGATTACAGTGATTGTGTTAGGTATATCTTTACTTAGAGTAATAGTGCGATTTAAATCAACGGACAAATCATTCAGATTACGATTATTTATACCGATAACTTTAGCTCCTAAATATTTAGCGCGCTTTAATTCATCTTCGTTTGCGATTTCTGTTAGTACCCCCATACATAATGTATGAGCTATTTTGACCAATTTTTGATAGGATGCATCATCTAGAATTGATAGCATTAGTAAAATAGCATCAGCTTTATGTAAGCGCGCAAAATAAATTTGCCATTCTGAAATAAAGAAATCTTTACATAATATTGGTTGTTTTACAATGTTACTCACTTGGTGTAAAATATTAAAATTCCCATGAAAATATTTATTATCAGTTAATACTGATATCACTGAGGAGTAATTTTTATAAGTCTGCGCTATTTTGATAGGATCAAAATCATTACAAATAATACCTTTAGAAGGAGACGCTTTCTTACATTCTAATATAAATATTGTTTGATATTTATTGCGAGACACAGCGCTATAAAAATCACGATTGCTTGCTTGTGTTTTACTTTTTAAAAAATGTAATGAATGCTGTTTTTTTTGATCAGCTATCCACATTTTTTTATATGATAAAATTTTATCGAGTATTGTGTGTTGCATGGTTTTGTATCTTAGTTTCTGATAAAGAACTCAAAAGAGTGTAAGGTATGCCATGATGCATTTTTTCTAAAGCTAGTTGTGTATTAGCGCGTAGATCGTTATACCCAAATAATTTTAATAATAATGCTACATTGGCTGCTATTACAGCAGAATGCGCAGGTTTTCCTCTTCCTTTTAATATATTGATCATGTATTCGCGGGCTTGTTTTCTCGAATAACAACGTAATATTTCTATTGGATAAGAGTCCATCCCAAAATCCGATGCTGTCAAAATATAATTATTTATGATGCTATTGTGTAGTTCCGCTACATGAGTAGCGGAGTGTAATCCCACTTCATCAATTCCACCGCAATGTACTACTATAGCGTGATTATATTTAAGTAATTGTAATATTCGGATTATAGGCGATAATAATTCTTTTTTGTATACACCAATAAGTGTTAATGGTGGTTTGGATGGATTAATCAATGGACCTACTATATTAAATAATGTAGGAATTTTTAATTGCTTACGTATGGGCATAATGCGATGTAGCACTGTATAGTATTGCGGGGTATATAAAAAGCATATACCCAATTCATCAAAATTTTTACGTGCTTGTTGTGGACTGTTGAGTATTAAACAATGTTGTTTTAGTAAGTCCATTGATCCCGTTAAATTAGATATACTACGGTTGCCATGTTTAATAATTTTTGCGCCGCAAGTTGCAGCTACAATAGCGCTGATTGTAGAAATATTGATAGTATTACTATTGTCTCCTCCGGTGCCTGTAATGTCTGCAAACAAGCTATTTGGACGAGGAAAAGGTTTAGCGTGAGTTAATAATATATTCACAGCACCTATAATTTCTTCAAAGGTTTCTCCACGTATTTTCATACTAATAAGTGCCGATGCAATTTGTATTGCAGATAATTTTTCTTTTATTATGGAATGTAATAATGCTTCACTTTGTTTTTGGTTAATATTTTTACCTTGATATAAGGTGTCTAAGATGTTTTGCATGTTATTTTTCCTTGTCTAAGCATATTGCCCATGCGATAGTTTGTTGAATAAGTCGTGTTCCATGAGTAGTTAAGATAGACTCAGGATGAAATTGAAACCCGCAAATCCGATCAGAGTCATTACGTACTGCCATTGCTGTGTGTTTATTGTAATAAGCATTAATTTTTAAATTATTTGGTATAGAACTACCTATTAATGAATGGTATCGTCCTACTAAAAAAGGGTTTGGTATATTAGAAAACATAGCTGAATTGTCGTGATGTATCAAAGAAGATTTTCCATGAAAAATTTCTTTTGATCGAGATATGTTCCCTCCATAAAATTCTACAATGGCTTGATATCCCAGACAGATCCCAATGATTGGGATTTTTCTATGTAATTGTGCTATCAATTTTGTCATGCATCCAGCTTTACTAGGGGATCCAGGACCTGGCGATAACATTAAAATTGGGTTTACCATATTCGATATGGTATCGATAATGATCGATGCAGGTAGTTGATTAGTATATATTAGCACTTGATGGCCGTGATTGCGCAACTGATCTACTAAATTATACGTAAATGAGTCAATGTTATCTAGTAATATTACGTTAACCATTGTTAAAATAACTCCTTAGAACCATGTGCTGTAGAGATGGCATGTAAAACAGCGCGTGCTTTGCTACGGCTTTCATCGGCTTCTGATTGAGGTATGGAATCTATTACCACACCGGCTCCTGCTTGTATTGTAGCTATTTGATTTGTGACGTAGGCTGATCGTATGATGATACATGTGTCTAAATTTCCAGCACCAGTTAGGTATCCAATAGCGCCTCCGTAAGTGTTACGACGTGTACCTTCTACTTCATAAATCAGTTCCATGGCTCTAATTTTTGGAGCTCCAGTTAATGTGCCCATATTCATACATGCACGATAGGCATGTAGTATATCAAGATCATGACGCAATTCTCCCACCACTCTAGACACTAAATGCATAACAAAAGAGTATCTATCTACTTTTAATAAATCAGCGACATAACGGCTACCCGTTTTACAGACACGTGCTAAATCATTTCTTGCTAAGTCTACTAACATGAGATGTTCTGATAATTCTTTATGATTTAAGCGCATTTCTAATTCTATACGGTTATCTGCATCTGTATCCAATGATCCGTCAGTACGATAAGTTCTAGCTCGTGTACCAGCGATGGGGTAAATTTCAATTTGTCGAGTATCTGCATTGTATTTTAAAGAACTTTCAGGAGAAGCTCCGAAAAGTGTAAATGCTATGTCTTGCATAAAAAACATGTAGGGACTAGGATTATTAGTTTTTAATACATGGTATGCTGCTAATGGTGAAGGACAGGGAAGGAAAAATCGTCGTGAAGGGACAGCTTGTAATATTTCTCCTTGACGTATAGATCTTTGTATTTTACGTATAACTCGTTTGTATTTTTCGTCATTTGGATCACAGCGTAATGTCATATTATGTATTTTTTTATAAGGAATAGATTGCGGTGTTTGGTTAATTTGGGTTTTTAATTGGTTCATCCTAGTTTGTAATCGATCTTTTTCTAAGATATTTGGACTAAACAAGGTAATTTGTAATGAAGCAGTATATTTTTGATGATCAAACACTAATAATGTTTCGGCTAAATAGAAACAGTAGTCTGGGCATGTATAAGTATTGATTAACCGAGGAAAATATTCAAAACAAGATATTAAATCGTAGGAAAATAAACCTCCCAAAAATGTAGCTTTGGGGGTATCATGAAGAGGTTGTATTATTTTTAACAATGAGCGTAGACAATCAAATATTGAAATCGATCGTAGACGTGTATCTTCGTCAGTCATGGTCTGTGCTGTAGGAAACATAAATTTGATGCTGTTAGAAGTTTTATGAATTTGTATTTTTGTGGGTAATGTTTGTACTAGTAATGGAAGTAAACTTGCGCCATTTTTAGTTAAAGCTTGTACAGTAACAGTTGATCCATAAGCGGTAATACGCAATGCGCTATCAACAATCATCATACTTTCTATGTTGTGTTTTTTATTAATTTCTGCTGATTCTAATAATAATGTCGAATTACGTTTATTACATAATTGATTAAAAACGACTGCTGGATTAGAATGATAGCGCACTTGAATATTTAGACATTTCATCTGATTTTTTTGATATCTCATTATTTTTTTAAATTTCCCAGTGATTTATTTATCAAAAACCTCATTTATATTTAAGGATCTAATTGCAATATTTTCAATCATAGTAATATTCTAAATAATTGCTTAATTACTAGAAATGGTTTCAATGAGAGAATACTCATTTTTATTGCGATGTGATTATATTTATTTTATAGATGCACGAGTGCTAATGATATTAGTAATACTATTTTTTTTTTAAAATGTCAAATAGCAGTAATTGAAGGATAGTAAAAAACATTTTTTAATTAAATGCACTAATTTATATAATTTTTTTAATAGACAGCTTATTCATTAATAAGCTGTCTATTATTTCTATAAATATCAAATGTATGGTTTTTTATTTAAAGTATAATTATTGTGAAAAATATAAAATCATACTAAATTATAATTAATATATATATTTTATTATTTTTTATAGGTCTTGGTGGTTTTATTTGGATAGCTGTTATTGTATAAGCAGCTATAATATAATTTAGTAAATGTATTTAAATAATACTATTAAAAACATATGTTTATACGTACGTGAAATATATTATGAATATATTTTTTATATATATGACTTTTTTGTCATGTTGCGACATAAAAATTATTTAGTTGTTACATTTGGTTTGCTGTGTTAATTTAATGGTAATGTTAGGCTAACATTAGGATAATATATTTGTATAATTTTATGCTATTTAATGGTGTAAAAATAATTAATAAGAATATTTATATAAATGTTTTGATTAATAGCTATGAAAGCTTATTACATGGAATGTATATGAATTTTTTATTATTTTAATTAACGATATAAAGATTAATATATGTATATATATATGTACATATAAAGACAGCTTATTGAGAAACTTTGTTTATCTTAAAGAAGATGAAACAATTATGTTCGTTATGTTTTTATTTATGCGAATGTAATTAATTAATTTAATAACTAGTAAGCTACTTTTGATTAAAAGTAAAAATTTTTACAGTATTTGGAAAAGGATTATTTTAAACATATCAAGATATGTGCAAGATATAGTTTATTTATATTAATGGTATGAATTCATCTTTAATTGAGTTTATAAAACAGTGATTAATGGAAACTTACAAGGATTTTTATTTAAATTATTCAAAATAAATATTGTTATAGAAACTATTATCGTTTGTTAGTTACATCTCATTGAATTCATGATAGCTTAAGTATAAGTATGCATGTAAGTAGGTTGGTTGCAATATATTTAGTCGTGATGATATCATATATATATTTAATATTACATATAAATAAATTATTTTAATTTTTAGTGTTTATAGAAATTTTAATTGACATAATTCTAATGAATTATGGATCAAATAATGATTTATGTGCATTGGAATGATATGAGTAAAAAACTAGATATAATAATAAAAAATAATTAAGTTTAATAATTTTTTATAGATAAAATGTTATTAAATTAGTATTTAAATTATAGTATATATACTAATATTATTTGTTGATAGTATATTATACTAATGTATAAATTTTTTTTGCAATGGGAATTGCAGTATTGAATTAGATATATATATCTTTGGATATATGAATTTATATGTATGTGTCGTTAGTGATTAGATCTATTTTTATTAACCGAATTTAATATGTAATATTCATTACAATAATTATTGTTGTATAGTCAATGTTACTATAAAGTTGAATATATTATTTTTAGAGGATTTTTAAAATAAATTGATGATAGTTGATACCCCAAAATAATATTATATAATAAACTTTAAATTAAGTCTATAATTATTATTTTTATATATGAATGAAATATTTTAACTTATATTTTGATATGTTTTATTATTAATTGTGAAACAAAAAATGCTAATAACTATGTTATTATAGAAATAGTTGTTTGTTAATGAATTTATATTGATAGAGTTATTTTTTAAAATTGTGGTTTTATGTATTTTAAAACAGAAAATATTAGTAGTAAGTAAATTATTTGAAATTTCAGAGTTGTATAGCATCAATTTTATTGTATATACACAGCGGAGATATGTGAAGTAGTTTTAATTAAGGTTAGTTAACAACTAAATATTAGTTGTGTTCTATAGAGAAAAAATTGGAAAATTTATGTAATGGTAATATTATCAAAGAATTTATGTGTGGAGTAGGATAGAATTGATTGCTTATTATAATAATTTAAAGTTGCTTTTGTTTGTAGATGATCGATTATTTGGATCAAGAATTATTTTTTGAATATATTTGGGTTGGGTATTCGAAATTAAAATAAATGTTTGAATATGGATGGATATTCAAGTATGTAATCTATTTTAGATAATAGGGAGTCATAATTAAAACATATATAGATTACGCATATGATACGAATAAGTTCTGAATACAAGGATAACATGTTTTTATACACAGGAGTATATGATTTTTAAATTTGGTATAGTTAAATTGGAATGAATTAATATGTTAATAAAGGGGTTGTATTTGATGCAATAAATAAGACTTTAATTGTGGTGTATGTATTATTTAACGAATTTGAAAGGTAATAGTTTTTTGAATAAAAGAAAGATATTATGTTTGTGGATATTTTTCATACTTTGAAAGTATGTGTAATTTATGATAAGTTGGTGTATATTAAAATTAATTAAATTTAAATATTGTTTATCAATAGATTATTATTTTTTTTAGTTATTTTTATTTAGAATAGACTTATAATTAAAGTCGTGGTCTTTTTCTATAAAAGAATAAATAAAAAATGATTTTTTAAAAATACAACTTATAAAAAATTTGGATAGATTTTATTATGTGAATTAAATGGATTTAATTTTGTATATTTCATTTAAATTAAATACTGATATTTAAAATTATAATTTTCTTGATTGAAGAAAAGAAGATTTGCTCAAGTAGATAGAGCATGCGCGTATTGTTATTTTGTATATACAGAAGTAACTAATAAATTTGCTACATAAAAACATTTTTGCTTTTTTCGTTATCACGTTTATAATTTTTATTTATGATAACTATAAAATAAATGTCCCAATTTAGATGCTTTGGTATCTAAATATCTAGAGTTTTCTGGGTTTCTTCCTACAATTAACGGAACTCTTTCTGTAATATTAATACATGATTTATTTAAGATTTCTACTTTTTTTGGGTTATTAGTTAAAATACGTATTTTTTTTACGCGCAGTAATTTTAAAATATCTGCGCAAATAGTAAAGTCTCTTTCGTCAGGAGCAAAACCTAAACATTGGTTTGCCTCTACTGTATCAGCTCCGCTATCTTGCAATGCATAAGCACGAATTTTATTCAATAATCCGATATTACGTCCTTCTTGCCGATGATAAATTAGAATACCGCGTTTTTCTTCTGTAATACAATGTAATGCGGTTTGTAATTGAAATCCACAATCACAACGTGAACTAAATAAAGCATCTCCTGTTAAACATTCAGAATGTATTCGTGTTAATACTGGATCTGGTCCAGTGATATTTCCATATATTAATGCAACATGATTATGCCCAGTGAAATTTTCTTCAAATCCTACTATTAAAAAATTTCCCCAAAGTGTTGGTAATCTTGCTTCTGTTACCCGCCTAAGTCGCATGTTATTGCCTCTCTCAAGATGTCATCAAGAATGTTTATTTTTATTAAAGCATTGATAGTTTCTCAATAATAGTATTGAAGTATAAAATATGTTATATATACAAATATCTGTATTATGTTTGTTATAGTGCGATAACTTTGTTAATTAATAATTTCGATATTTAATATCATTGCCATACGTATAATTGTTTAATTTTTTTATAACATATATTATATGTGTTATTTATATTACAAATAATATTTGTTAGTGTTGTTCTTTTTAGTGAGTTTTATTAAAAACTATATGAAAAGATGATATTAAATCAGACAATTACAACTTGTATCTACAATTTTAAATATTAATATCTTTTTGAATTTTGAAGTTATATTAGTATAATGTATTTAATAACATTTATGAATATCTATTGCAGATTATTGATTTAATTAAAATTTTTTAAAACAAATAGGAATGATATACATAATTGGTATTTATTTTAATATATGTTTGTAATTACAGAGAAAATAAATACTTTGATATTTAATTGTGCCTATTATAAAAAAGAATAAATGATTGTGGATAGAGAAAATATCATATGTTTGTAATTTTTTAGATATGAAATTAGTACAACAGTTTATGAAATTAGTTAATATCTGTATGCAGAGATTTTATTGGATATTTATTGTTAAAAGATGATGGTATTGCAGATTTGAGTGTTTATATTATTAATATAAATAAATAAAATGATTTTAGTAAAATTTTTATGTTGTTTGTTATGAACAAACAGGTTTAAGGAACTAATACAATCCTAATTGTATAAGATTTTATTTTCTATTTTTTGTTTTTACATTAACATATAAACTATAAAAATATAAAAGTATAAACTAATAGAATGATAAATTCTGTTTTTAGGTAAAAATAAAAAAATTGATATGTGATATTAATTTATGTTAAATAATAGAAATGAATAATAGAAGTATTAAAATGTGATTGATTTTTTTAGATAATTTATTTTAATTTTATATAGAAATGAAAAAAGAATCCGTGCATGATCCATTTGATATATACTCAGATTTAAATTGCGTCTTAATATAACAATGATTAGAAATATTATTCGCAATTAATAGCGATTATGTAATTATAAATGTAATAATTATTTTCTACATATATCTGTATTTTATAATTTAGAGTGTCTACAGTGATTATACAGATCTGGATTTATCTCAAAATTAATATTTTTGAGATACACTAATGAGTAAGTCAAATTTAATTTGAGACTTTACAACAATATAATTAATAAAATTTTGGTTAAATATATCGCGACAGATATAATACAGAGTATTTAAAAATTTTTAAGATGAATGATGAGTAATAATGATTTGATAGATTGTTTACAAATATAATTTTTTAATAAATTTTTTGATAGTTGTGGTGGTTGCATAGAAGCGGATGGTGTATGTTTTTAATTAAAATATACTAGTATATTTTAATTAATGATCATTAATTAATTATCGCAAAATAGAGTTGGGGCATGACACGAGAATGGTTTATTATGGTTGAAATTCATATTGATGTTTGTGATATGGCAAACGTAGATTTCAATGGTAATGAAACATACAGTTTGTAGATATGATTATTATGACAGTAGTAATGTTTTATGAATTTTTTATTAGTAACTTATATAATTAAGATTGAAAACGATGTTGCTGTAATAATAGACAAGTTTATAAAAATGCAATAATATTTGTTACAATTAATTTTAAATGATTGATGTATTGATTATATATTTTAAATATTGGTTATAAAAAACTTTATATTTTGGAGATACAAACATGGCATTGCTTAGTAATAAGCGAATTTTAGTTACCGGTGTAGCTAACAATAAATCTATAGCTTACGGTATAGCGCAGGCCTTACATAGAGAAGGTGCTGAATTAGCTTTTACTTACCATACCGATAAATTGAAATTGAGAGTACAAAATCTGTCTAAAAATTTTGATTCTAATATTGTATTACCGTGTGATGTATCCGAAGATTCTTATATAGATAAATTATTTGTTGAGTTGAGAAAAAAGTGGTCGACGTTCGATGGTTTTATACATGCGATAGCGTTTGCTCCTACTGATCAATTGAAAGGTGATTATGTAGATACTGTTACTCGTGAAGGGTTTACATTATCTCATGTTATTAGTTCTTATAGCTTTGTAGGAATAGCTAAAGCATGCGAAAACATGCTTAACAATAGCGCATCCTTGGTTACATTGACTTATTTAGGTGCTATGCGTGCTACTCCTTATTACAATGTAATGGGATTAGCTAAGGCTTCATTGGAAGCGAATACTCGTTATATGGCCAATGCCATGGGACCAAAAAAAGGTATTCGCGTTAATGCGATTTCTTGCGGTCCTGTTCGCACTTTGGCGTCCTCTGGTATTAAGAATTTTAAAAAGATGTTGTTGTGTTATCAAAGGCAATCACCGATGCGTCGTAATATTTCTATCGATGAAATTGGAAATGTTGCTGTATTTTTATGTTCTGATTTATCATCTGGTATTACTGGTGAAATAATTTATGTTGATGGAGGATTTAATATCGCATCTAATATAGATGATGTAGAATGATTAATATAAATTAGTAATGCGGGATATAGTTATTATATTTGAATGTTTGAGACCGTTCGTGTTTTTAAAAATTTTTGGTTATAGTGAATATGTGATTTCTTTATAATTTGTTTTTTATTGTAGAATTTAATATTTAATTTTCACAATGTGATTGTGTTATAAGTATGATTTGTGAGGGTTAGATTCGTGTTGTAAGAATAATATTAGAATAATTATTAATTTTTAGAAATAGATATACACGATAATGGAATAGATATGCGATATAATATTATACCAGTTACTCCTTTTCATCAAAATTGTTCAATAATTTGGTGCGAAGTAACACATGAAGCAGTTTTAGTAGATCCTGGAGGAGAAAGTGATAAATTACGGTCAGAAATAGATAAATTAGGAGTAAAGGTAAATAAAATTTTATTGACTCATGGTCACTTTGATCATGTTGGTAGCGCTATGGAGTTACGACAATATTATAAAATTCCAATAATAGGCCCAAATAAAGCTGATCAATCGTTGTTAGATAATTTGTCTGTTCAATGCAGAATATTAGATATAGATCTGCCTAACAATAGTACTACTGCGGTTATCCCAGATATTTGGCTAGAAGATGGTGATACAGTACAAGTGGGCCGCGAAGTTTTTGATATATTACATTGTCCAGGACATTCTCCGGGGCACATAGTATTTTGGAATAAAATACGAAAATTTATGGTGATGGGAGATGTATTATTTAAAAAAAGTATTGGTCGCACGGATTTGCCCGGAGGGAATATTGCAGTCTTAATGAATTCTATTAAGACTAAATTGTTTCCATTGGGAGATGATATTCTTTTTTTACCGGGACATGGTAGCAGCTCGACGTTGGGTTATGAGCGTTTAAATAATATTTACATAACACATGCTATATCATAGAACAGTAAAAATTTATGATTCTCTCATGGGAGAGAAATTCTTTAAATTTAAAAAAGGCCGATGCGTGTACGCCGATTTATTATTTGTTTTTTATAAATATTTAATGCATTTATTTTAATTAAAATAAATGCATTAAATATCCACCAACCATCTTATCACCGAGATGGTTATGCTGTTGTTTGTAAAGTTTTAATTATAGAATTGCTGACATAATTGATGTTGTCATCTGATAACCCAGATAAATTAATTCTACCCGCTCCTACTAGGTAGATACCAAATTGATTTCTTAATCTTATCACTTGATTTTCATTTAAACCCATAAAAGAAAACATACCGCATTGTCGCTCAATAAAACTGAAATCTCTATTTTTATCATTAGTTTGCAAAGTGTTTGCAAATAATTTTCTCATATGATTGATGCTTTCTCGCATGTTTTTGAGTTCTTTTTCCCATGTAGATCGCAAAGTTTTGTTATTTAATATCAAAGATACAACGGATGCTCCATGAGCTGGTGGATTGGAATAATTTCCGCGAATAATAACGCGTAATTGACTTAATGCGTGTTCAGCATTTTTATTATTATTAGTGATTACAGTACACGCTCCTACCCGTTCATTATATAAACCGAAGTTTTTTGAATAAGAATTACATACTATCAACTCTGAATTTTTTTTACAGAAAATATATAAACCTTCAAGATCTTCTTGTAAACCACGCGAAAATCCTTGATAAGCTAGATCAAATAAAGGTAGCCATTGTTTTTTTGCTGATAATTCCGATAATATACTCCATTGTTCAGCGTTAGGGTCAATTCCTGTAGGATTATGACAGCAACCATGGAATAATACGACATCATTAGGATTAACGTCTTTCAAACTTGAATATAATTCATTAAAACTTAGTGAATTAGTGACACTATTATAATAAGGATAAGTATATACTTTTAATCCTGCAGCAAGGAAAATATTTCTATGATTAATCCAAGTAGGAGAACTAATCCATATGCGTTTAGAATTAGTATTTTTTACTATAAATTCAGCTGCAATACGTAACGCACCAGTCCCTCCAGGAGCTTGAACAGTTCGCATACATTTTTTTGAAATAATAGAATTATCATCTGTTCCAAATAATAAATATTGAGTTGCAGTATTAAAGGAATGTAAACCCTCTATGCTAAGATAATTTTTACTGATTTCATGTTTTAATAACCATTCTTCAGCTTGCTTGACGCTAGTTAAGACAGGAGTATTTTTCAGTTTATCGATATATACTCCTATTCCTAGATTAATTTTATTTTTTCGTTCATCAGCATCATAAATTTCTGATAAACCAAGAATTGGATCATCAGGTGCCATTTTAATAGATTTAAACATAACATGCATCCGTATTTATTATAATATGCAGAATATTTTATTTATATCAAAAATTATTATGTTTTTCCAATTATTTATATTGAAATTTTCAATTTTAATAATATAAGAATGTAAATATATAATCATACATATAATATATGTATATATGAATTATTTTTAAGCATTATATAATTAGATTTATTTTGTTTATGTATTTATGTCTATGCCTATAGATTTTGTCAAAAATTAATGTTTTTTGAGGTTCTGGGAAATGGAATGACATCTCTAATATTTTTTATTCCTGTTACATATATCATTAATCTTTCAAAACCTAATCCGAACCCTGAATGAGGCACTGTTCCGTAGCGGCGTAGATCACGATACCACCAATAATTTTCTTGTGTTAAACAGTTTTCTTGTAATCTTTGATCTAATTTTGATAATCTTTCTTCTCGCTGAGAACCTCCAATTATTTCACCGATCCCGGGAACTAAAATATCCATAGATGCCACAGTTTTATTATCATCGTTTAAACGCATGTAGAAAGCTTTGATGTTTTTTGGAAAGTTTTTTATTATTACTGGAGATTTGAAATATTCTTCCGACAGATATTTTTCATGTTCAGAGAACAAATCTGTTCCCCAGTGGATTGGATTATTAAATTTTCTGTTGCATATTTCTAGTAATTTTATTGCGTCAGTATATTCTATATGATTGAATTTAATCTCAGAGAAATTTTCCAGAATAGTAATAATATTTTTATTTATTTTATCAACTAAGTATTTTATATCGTCGGAACGTTTTTCAAGGAGTATTCCGATGATGTTTTTAAGTAAAGATTCTGCTAAAATAATGATATCATCTAAAGTCATAAATGCAGCTTCTGGTTCTATCATCCAAAATTCAGCTAAATGTCGATTAGTATTGGAATATTCTGCTCTAAAAGTTGGACCAAAAGTATATACTTTTGATAGCGCACAAGCATAAGCTTCTGCATTTAATTGACCTGATACTGTTAAAAAAGCTTTTTTACTGAAAAAGTCATAGGTGTCGTGAGTATGATGTAATTTTTCGTTTGGATTATTTAAAATTTTTTGAGTTTCTGAAGTAGATACGCGGAACATTTTGCTACTTCCTTCAGTGTCACATGCAGTAATTATAGGAGTAGGAATCCATATAAATCCTTGTTTATGCAAAAAGTTATGAATAGCTTGTGATAATGTGTCTCTGATGCGAGCAACGGCACCAATTGTATTAGTACGTGCTCTCAGATGAGAAACTTCACGTAGATATTCCATAGTATGTTTTTTAGCAGTTATTGGGTAAGTACTAGGATCTTCTATCCATCCTAATATTTTAATGTTTTTTGCAATTACTTCAACATGTTGTTTTATACCAATGGATTTAACTATTATTCCCACAATTATAACTGAGCAACCACTAGTTAAACGCAATATCTCATTTTTATAGTTATGTAACTTATCATACGCAATTATTTGTAACGAGTTGATACATGAACCATCGTATAAATCTAGGAAGGAGATTTTAGCTTTAGAATCTCGTCGGGTTCGAATCCAACCTTGTATAGTAATTTCAGTATTTTTTGATACATGACCACTTAGTATATCTACTACTGATACTACATTCATTTTATAGTCTCCTGATTTTTAGACTAATAATATTTTAATTTTTTAGTTATATTGTAAATATTAAACATCATATACTGATAATTGTATTTGAAATAGTATATAGCTATATAGCTCACAATTTTTTATTTCTTTAAGTACACTCGTAATCAGATATAGATAATTGTTACAACTTAATAAATTATTAATCAGAGATATGCTTATTATTATAATAATATATATATTGTTAGTTGTTGTAATATACAATAGTTGCGTCTTTTATATGAAATAAGTTAAATTTTGATGGAGTTAGTTAATAGAGGTACATTAATATGCAAAAATATTTTTATATTTTATATCTAAATATTTTAGAATACTGTAGAATTCTTAAATAATCCAACTTTTAAATCAGTTGCAGTATAAATTATTTTTCCATCACATGATACTTCACCATCAGCCATGCCCATAATTAGTTTTCTGTTGATGATTCTTCGAAAATGAATAAAATAAGTAACTTTTTTAGATGTAGGTAAAATTTGGCCAGTAAATTTAACCTCTTTTACTCCTAAAGCGCGTCCTTTACCTTCTCCTCCGAGCCAACCAAGGTAAAATCCTACTAATTGCCACATAGCATCCAATCCTAAACATCCCGGCATAACTGGATCTTTTATAAAATGACAATTAAAAAACCACATATCTGATTGAATATCTAATTCTGCTTCTATAAATCCTTTATTATAATTTCCTCCATTTTTAGTCATTTTTATTACTCGATCCATCATCAGCATGTTAGGAGCGGGTAGTGTAGGTCCGTTTTTTCCAAATAATTCACCCCTGCTGGAAGCTAATAAATCTTCTTTTGTATAGTATTCACGTTTATTAAGCATAGTACATCTCATCTTATGAATATATTTTCTCATTTCGTACAATATAAAATATCAAATTATTAAATCTGATTATATTCCGCGTGTGTGTATGTATATAATGAATAATATTTATTGCACTATATATTTAGTGATTTTATCAAATGATTAAATTTTTTTGATAAAAAGTTTAAGTCATTATGTTTTAATAAGATTTGAAATCTTATGTTCATTTTATGAATTATTCTAATATATTTATTTTAATCTGAAAATATTATTGTTTATTAAACATATATGAATCTATTTAAGTGCGCGTAATTATATTTAATATATATTACTTTAATATAAAAATGATTATTTTTGATATCAAACATGATTTAATGGTGTGTGATTTTATAAATATATATTTCTTAAAAAATATATTTTTATTAAAGATAATTAATATATATATTATGTTTTATTAAAAATATAGTTCTATATTAGATATAATGTGAATCTAAATTCTGACAAGATATATTAATTAATATTTATTATAATTAATATGTGGTAATAAAATGCTTTAAGCATCAATTGATATGTTCGAGTGAGAGTTTCTTATAGGCTATGAAGATAAGAGTTATGTTGCATATAGGTATTATTAGAAATTAATTATTACGATTAAATTATTATTTGAATTTGATATCAAATAATAGATATGTTTAATATTTAAGATATTTTTGAATTCAAATGGCTATATTATATTATAAATATAACCATTTGAAAAAAGTGTTTAAAATAAACCTATTTTGTATAGGAAATATAATATATTTGATAATTTTTTCATATATACATAAAAAGTTTCTTGGATATGAAGATTAATTTCTTAATCTTGGTGTTTGTAGTTGTAAACGAATAGATTCAGAAAGCTCATCTAAAGTTGTTTGTTCTGGATGTGTTAGTATGTTCTCATACCCTAGTTGTACTTCTGCTAAGTAGGTATGCATGGGTTTTCCTTCTTCATCTTCCATAACAACATGATACCAGGGAGATTTACGTAGGGTGTCATTTTTTGTAATTTCATCTAATGTAGGTTTTTCAAGAGAATATTCTGGATCTATATCTATTATTACTCCTAAATATCCTAATAATTTATGCCGTACTTGTTGTCCTATTCCAAATTTGCTAGCTATCATAACCCTCCCCTATTAAATGTCATCTACCGGAAATAATAGGATAGATATGGGATAAGATGATAAAATCAAGGGTAAATTATTATTAAGTAGATTTGATGTAAATAAACAATTTGTTTTTTATGTTAAATAAATTTAACAGCCCTCTATTTTAATGTCAAAAATATTTAATAAAACAATTTATTCTAAATTAAAATTGTGCTTATTGTATTATAAGCATTTAACGGGTTTAGGAAGGCCAGAAATTTTTGCAATTTTTTGAACTGCAGATCCTTGTCGAAATAAACGAGCAAGGTATTGGCTATTTCCTTTTTCTTTACCATGTTTAAGCGCTATAGCATTGATTAGTATTCGAATTTTTGGTAGGGAATTAAATTCCATATAAAATTTTCGTACAAAATATATAATTTCCCAATGTATTGTATTCAGTGTAATGCCTTCTAATTTAGCAATATTAATTGCAATTTCTTCATTCCAATCTTCAAGGTGAATTAAATATCCTTGCATGTCAATATTAGCATTAATTTGATTATATTTCATAGAGTTATTCCTTAATTACTTAATAAATTTATTATTATTATTCAATAATAATGCGCGGAGACTAAAATAGTGTTTATATTTAGATGTAATATATACTTGATATAGGTTAATAATAATGTTTTTAAATATGGTCTTTTTGTTTATAGGAATTATTTTTTTTATAATTCAGTATTGATTTCAGTATTAAATTAATAATTTAAACCATTTAATTTTTTGCTATACGTAGAAGTATAATGTATTTATTGTATGTATAAAAAAAAATGATAAAATAATTTATTATTTCAAATCTTATGGAGGAGTGGCCGAGTGGTTTAAGGCGCCGGTCTTGAAAATCGGTAATGTAAAGCATTCTAGAGTTCGAATCTCTACTCCTCCGGAGATTTAAAGTATAATGATATTTTTTGTACTAATGGAATGTGATAGAACCAATATTTTTGTTATTTTTTAAGAATTTGTATAAGTAAATATACTTTTTGAAAAGTAGTTATTTTGATGATTAATATGTGGTTTTTCATTTATACTATTTTAAGAGCATGCATTCAGAAGTAATTATTAAAGTTTTTGCTCTAATATTTTAGTTATTTCGTAGATATATATTTATGTTGAAAATTTTAAAAGGTTTTTCTAACTTACTGAAAATGTTAGCAGATATTGCAGTGTTTCATTGATTGGGTCGTGTAGGATTTGAACCTACAACCAATTGATTAAGAGTCAACTGCTCTGCCATATTGAGCTAACGACCCAATTATATTTTTAAAATATATGATACTATGTTAGTAACTAAATTGAATTTTGATTATTTATTCTTTATATATTACTATGTGTAATTGGTTATTTAATGAGTTAAAGACAGCCCAATTAATTACAGTAATTCACAAGTATTGTATGTACAGCAGTAGAATACTATGGTCTTCATATTCTATGATATCACATAATAATAGAAAAATTGATGATTATGTATTTTATAAATATTTTATGATGTAAGGTTGCAACGATGTAGTTTATTAAATACATGGATACTACATTTCAATTGTATGTTATAAGAATATTGGTTATAGGTTAAATGAGTAGTTCTTTATCTAATTAAGTGTATCAATTATATTGATGGTGAATAATGTTATTATGTAAAATTCTTTATATGTATAAAGAATGGAGTATGTATTTGTACGATTATAGCTCTTTTAAGAGCTAACATTTTAATTTTGTTAAATTAATTGTTTTTTGTTATTATGGATATTATTAATATACCTACGTATCTTACTTTATTACGTGTTGTCATGGTACCGTTTTTTACGGTAATGTTTTATTTACCTGTAAGGTGGGCGCCGATGATATGTACCATTATGTTTTTTGTTGCGGCTGTTACAGATTGGTTTGATGGGTTTTTGGCTCGTCGTTGGAAACAAACTACTAGCTTTGGTAAATTTTTAGATCCAGTAGCAGATAAAGTTATGATAGTTGCAGCACTTGTTTTAATAGCTGAGCATTTTCATACGTGGTGGGTCACATTACCGGCGTCCATTATAATTATTCGCGAAGTGATTATATTAGCATTGCGTGAATGGGTAGCTGCAATTGGTAGTCGTAACGGAATTGGGGTTTTATGGATTAGCAAAATCAAAACATTTGTACAAATGTTGGCTTTAACTGCATTACTATGGAGCTCTGATGAATGGATAGTAATTATAGGCATTGTTGCGTTATATGTTTCAGTGTTGTTGACATTTTGGTCTATGTGCCAATATTTATATATTGTGCGTTATGACTTGTTTAATTATTGATTTTTATTTATATAGATTATAATTTTAAGGTGAGCATGTAATTGTATTTATTTGAAAAATTGGACTGGCATTGACCGCTATCTATATATAATATAGGGTTATTTATGTAAACTTACATTATATTCTAGCATTAAGTATGTATATTACTTATATAGAAAACGTACACTTATTTAAAGATAAAAATACAATTTGAATTTGATCACTGATGCCAATACGATGAAGATCATGTTGATAATTGAATCTATATCATATAAGGATTATATCCTTTTTAAATAAAAGGATGGTGTGAAATTGCTATAGGTCTGTTATTGTTAAGTTGATCAGTAACAATTTAAATTGTTACTGAAGAATATATGAGATTAAAATTTGGTTATGTTGATAGGGTTTGTATTTTGTTGTATGTCTGGTTAATATTTTTTGTGAGGCGCGTTGGCAGAGTGGTCATGCATCGGATTGCAAATCCGTATATCTCGGTTCAATTCCGAGACGCGTCTTTTTATCTGAACAGCCCGGGTGGTGGAATTGGTAGACACAAGGGACTTAAAATCCCTCGGCTTTGACTGTACGAGTTCAAATCTCGTCCCGGGTAGTTTTTTGCTATAGTACTATGTGTGATAAAAATTTTTTAAATATTAAAAATGGTTTTTATTCAAAAATAAATTGATTTGATAATTGCTAGTATGTATTTGCAGTACGATGCCATTATGTTTAATATGGATAGTTATTTACTAATAATTATTTATTTTCATTGTTGGTAAGTTTACGTGTAATGTTTATCGGTATACCGGAACGATCTTTTAATGCTTTGTTAATTATTTCATAATCTACGTTGGAATCATTTATTAATATAGATCGTATTTTTTGTTCTAAATGTGCTATTATCGATGCTTCTGATCTTTTTTTGTCTTTGTTACAAGACAACGGATTATGAATTTCTAAATACCGCATACCATTTTTTTCAACAGTACTTTTCACAGGTTCATTTATAAATTGTACTTTAGTACCGACGGGGACAATGTTGAATAGGTATTCAATATCTTCAGGGCGTAATCTTATGCAGCCTCGAGTTATTCTAAGGCCGATTCCGAAATTCCTATTAGTGCCGTGGATTGCGTAATTTTTTTCTAAGTATAAAGCATACAGCCCCATAGGATTACTAGATCCAGCCGGAAATATGGTAGGTAGGATTTCTCCATGTTTAATGTATTCATCACGCATACTTTTGGTAGGGATCCAAATTGGATTTTTTTTTATGTGTTATTGAGGTTATCCAATGTGATGGTGTTGCATTTTTAATGGTTCCGATAGCTATCGGTAACACAATTACAGTATTTTTTTTTTCAGGATAATAGTATAATCGCATTTCAGCGTTGTTAATAACAATACCTGAATGAGGCGTATTTGGTAAAATTAATTGATGTGGAATTATTAATTTTTTTTCTGAATCTGGAAGATATACATCGACGTCAGGATTAGCTTCTAACATGTTGCTCATTCCTACTTGAAATTGTGCAGAAAAATACTCAAGAGAATATGTATTGTTTTTAGGTGTGAAAATTTCAATATTTTCGCCTATTAGTCTATTATTGTTATCAGGTAATGTATAAACAGTAGCAGTAGCTAAATACTGATGTAAACCAATAATAAAAAATATTATATTATAAAAATATATTTTTGTGTTCATATTTATTTATATTGTTTAAAAAAATATGTGTTTTGTTGTTTTTATATTATGATTAATAGCGTTGTAGAAATTATTTAAAAAATTCTTAGGAACGTTTAATTTTAATTTATAATCAATCCATGTAACCTCTCATTATATCAAAAAATTGCATGAAATTGCAGCGGTATATAATAATATAATTTTTATTAATTTCAAAAAATGATTATTTAGTTAAATAGAAATATTTTATTATATGATGTGATTTAAATAATTATTTAATTATGAAATGAGATGGATAAATTACGCATATTTTTAGTATCTGCATGTATACCAATAATAATTTATATAATATGAGTAATTTTATCGGCTTGCAATAAGTTGTTTGATTTTTTTCGTTTAATTAATATAAAGGAGATTCTCCAGGAGGACGGGTTTTAAATCGACGGTGCAACCACATATATTGGTCAGGGGCTAGTAAAATGACTTGTTCGATTACTTTATTAATATGTTTGATCATGTTGATATTTGTGTCTAAAGGTATTTCATTTTGTTGATTTGGCAAAATTAGTAGTTCATATCCGAGAACATTAGGTAATCTGCGTGCCACAAAAGGAACAATTGCAGGTTTGGCTATTTTTGTGAGTATATAAGTACCGATAGTACTCGCTGCATTTGACACTGCGAATAAGGGGGTAAATACACTGTTTTTATATCCATAATCATGATCTGGTGCATACCAGACGATTTCACCGTGTTGCAAAGCTTTGATCATGCCTTTAATATTAGTACGGTCCAACATGGTTTTATTCGATCTTAATCGTCCCTTGGTTTGTAACCAGTTTAATAATGGATTATTATTAGGACGGTAGACACCAATGCCTGGATTTAGCATACCTAAAATTCGTGCACCTAATTCTAGAGTAAAAAAATGCATCCCAATTAGTAATATGCCTTGATTTTTTTTTCGTGCTTTGGTTATACTGTCTAGTCCATTAATTTTAAACCAGCGTTTAATTCTATGTTCTGACCAAAACCAAGCCATGCCAGTTTCAAAAACCCCCATACCTATCGATTCACAATTTTTGTTGAACAAATTTTTTTGTTCTTGACTTGGTAAATTAGGGAAACAGAGTTCTAAGTTTCTACGAATAATGCGCATGCGGTTTGTCATAAAATATTTTGTAATACGACCAATTCTAGTACCAAGATAATGTATGACAGGATAAGGGAGCAATACTAAAATATATAATGTTCCTATACCTATCCAGATTAACCAAAATCGTGGGCTTAAGAAAGAGTAATTAAAAACCGGAAGTTTTCTCATATGTAGTTGACATCATATAAACGGCATAATTAAAATGTATTAACGTATATTTACAATATTAATTGTTACGATCATCTATATTTTTAAAGATCTATTTTCATAAAATAGCATGCATACATATTTGTGTATAGCACATATTAAATTGTTTATGTAATTTTGCAGCGAATAAAATTTTTTAAAATTAAGTATATATGTGCATGCATCTAGAAAATGTATTTATTTGAATTAGTTATTTCTTTAGAGATTGTAAATCTTAAAAAGAAAAATACAATTATAAATTCATTTTATTAAAAAATGAAGAACTAGTTTTTATTTTGAATTATATTTTGGATATATGAACGGTATGTGTATGTAACGAACTTTCGAGAGTTATTTTAGTGTTATGTTACATTTATTGAGTAATATTTTACTGCATTTTCTTTGAGGTAATTTTTTCTCGACGTTGTTGTAACCGATATTTAAAATTTATACGAAAATGACGAGAAGATCGACGTATACGCCTAATTAGTTGTGTATGGTTATTGTTGTCTTGCTGAGATATGTTGTTGTGCTGTTCAGCAATGCTATGGTTAGCATGTGGATAATGAATGATAGTATTGGTACTTTTTGGAATATATAGAGTATTTGATGTCAAATCAGAGGTATGAATATTTGTAGAATTATCAATAGTATTGGAGTTGACTTCAGCAATGGTGGGTTTTTTGTCAAAAATGCGGGAATCTGCTGCATTATATGTTTTGTAGGAATTGATATTTATAGATACTACTGGTTCTTTATTTACTTTCATATGCAAGGTGTGTTCAGATTGGTAAAGTTTTCGCCATATCCAATATTCTGAGTGATGTGCCTTATTTAAGTGCTGATGTTTAACGTTGTGCATATATCTTTTTTTATATTTCTGTATAGGTGGTTTTTTCGTTATTTTTTCAATAGATTGTGTTGGATTAGTGTAGTAGGGAGTAGGTATGGACTTGTAAATATTGTCATTAAATTTCGATAGAGACTTAGTATTGTTATTATTATTTTTATTAAAAAAATCTGTTATTTTTTTATGATTATTTAAATTAGTTTTGTTTTTTGTATTATGGGTATAATTTTTTTTATTATTATTGCTATTATATTTAGAATAAAAATTCGGATATGACTTGAAACAATGATTTACGCTCTGAGATGGTTTGTGTTGATATATAATTTTAATGTATATCCAATGAATGTTTTTGGTGATTATTTTTGATAATGTTTGTTTTAAATTATTATAACTTATGATACATAAACTGAGTATTTTATGGCAACGATTTTTAATGTTATCAAACCATGATATTTCTCTTTTTGATTTAAATTGTAATTTGTGATTTGCATAATAAAAAATTTTATTATAATCAGGTATTAAATTTGATAGGGCACGCGCTGTTGACTGTAGTTTTTCTGTAGTATAAGTATAATTTGAAGAAATCATTTCTCCTGATGATTGGGTTATTTCATAGTCTTGATTTGTTGCTAACAAATAGCTTGGTTTATTGTATGTTTCTCCTTTACGTATACGTCGTATTTCGTAATTTGGAGTTTTCATTTGTGCATAAGGCACTATAATGGCACGTACTCCTTTTTGTCGTTGTTCTATATCGCTAATGGCTTTTCGTTTTTCATTGAGTAAATATGAGGCGATAGCTACAGGAACGATAGCATGTACTTCATAAGTATTATCTTTTAGTGCTTCTTCTTCAATTAAACGTAAAATTGATAGAGAAAGAGATTCATTGTCACGAATGCTGCCTGTTCCGCTGCAACGCGGGCAAATATGATGACTTGATTCTCCAAGCGACGTACTTAATCTTTGTCTAGATAGCTCTAATAGACCAAATTTAGAAATATGTCCTATCTGAATGCGGGCGCGATCCTGATGCACCGCTATTTTTAAGCTATTTTCAATTTCTCGTTGATGTCGAATTGGAGTCATGTCTATGAAATCTATAACAATTAATCCACCTACATCACGAAGACGTAACTGACGCGCTATTTCATCAGTTGCTTCTAAATTGGTATGAAAAGCTGTATCTTCAATGTCTGCTCCTTTAGTAGAGCGTGCAGAATTAATATCGATTGCTGTTAGAGCTTCGGTAGTGTCTATAACAATGGAGCCTCCAGATGGTAATCTTACTTCTCGTTGAAACGCTGATTCTATTTGAGATTCTATCTGGTAGTGACTAAATAAAGGAATATCGCCATTATAAAATTTTATTTTTTTAGTGAAATCTGGGCGACCTAAAGAAGTTATATGTTCTTTAGCTAAATGCATAATTTTAGGATTATCAATTAAAATTTCTCCTATATCTGGGCGTAAATAATCTCGAAATGCACGTACAATAACATTACTATCCTGATGAATTAAAAAAGGAGCCAAGTGCTTTGCTGCGGTATTTTTGATGGTTTTCCAATGTTGCAAGCGAGAAGTTAAATCCCATTCTAATGCCTCGATAGATTTTCCCAGACCAGCGGTACGAATAATTAAACTCATTCCTTCAGGTAATTCTAAAGTAGATAGAATTTCTTTTAATCCGATACGATCGTTTCCCTCAATTCGTCTTGAGATTCCGCTGGATTTGGGATTATTTGGCATGAGTACTAAATAGCTACCTGCTAAACTGATAAAAGTAGTTAATGCAGCACCTTTATTTCCTCTTTCTTCTTTATCTATTTGTACAATTAGTTCTTGTCCTTCACATAAAATTTCCTTAATATTGAGCTTATTATAGGAAGCTGGCGAAGAAAGAAAATATTCGTGTGAGATTTCTTTTATAGGAAGAAATCCGTGTCGCTCGACTCCATAATCTACAAATACTGCTTCTAAACTAGGTTCAATTCGGATAATTTTTCCTTTATAAATATTTGATTTCTTTTGTTCATGACCTACTGTTTCAATATCTAGATCATATAATCGTTGTCCATCTACTAATGCTACCCGTAATTCTTCTTGTTGAGTAGCGTTAATTAACATTCTTTTCATTATAATTTTTGCTCAATGTTGATATATTGAAATGTAGATATTTTGATTTAAATATCTAATTATTTTCAGTATTTTTATAGTTTGATGTTTAATAGATTTGCATTTACAACTTAAATGTATAATTATTTTTTGCCTAGAAGGTTCATGGAATTGTTAATAACCATATATTTATGCAAATCATAATATTAGTTATCGATAGACTATTGTATAGTACATAACGTTATTGCGAATGATATTTATTATTGTTGTTATTTTTTAGAATATATCAGCTATAAGTAATCTTATTGTAACCAAATGAACTAATAATTGTACTTGATATTAGATGAAAAAATAACACTCTAAAAATAGTATATGTATGAAATTAAATGTTTTAATTTAAAATTATTAATTGTGAATATTAAATATATCAATTTTACAGTATTTATCATGCAAGCTTATATTAGCTTGCTAAGATTACGATCTTTTCATTACCTTTATTATTATATTAAAACAATTATGTAATTGCCATGGGTTCTTATGAAAGAACATGATATAAATGTACATTTTATTAGAATTTCTTCAAATTCTTCTGGTCAAAGAATTGATAACTTTTTATATACTTATTTAAAAGTAGCACCTAAATCTATGATTTATAAAATTATACGAACTGGTGCAATACGTGTTAACAAAAAAAGAATTAAATTTCAGTATAAATTGCAAATAGGAGATTTATTAAGAATTCCTCCAATAAGAGGAATAAAAATCAATAGATTTAATACGAAATATATGGAAGAAGTTGCATTCTTACAGAATATCATAATTTATGAAGATGATTATTTATTAGCACTGAACAAGCCTACTGGCGTTGCTGCACATGGAGGAAGTGGGCTTAAATTTGGTGTTATTGAAGGATTGCGAGCATTACGTCCTAAAGCACAGTTTTTAGAGTTAGTTCATCGTTTAGATCGAGAAACTTCTGGTGTGTTATTAGTGGCTAAAAGACGTACTGCTTTAGTATATTTACATGAACAATTACGTTTACAAAATATGAAAAAGGAATATTTAGCTTTAGTACATGGAAGATGGGATGTAAATCTACAAATAGTATCCGTGCCATTGTTTAAAAAAAACACTTTACTTAACAGTAGCAGAGTTGTTTACATAGACTCGGAAAATGGAAAATTTTCTACAACTCATTTTCAAATTAAAGAATATTTTGATAATGTAGCAACCTTTCTGGCAATTAAACCTATTACTGGACGCACACATCAGATTAGAGTACATACTCAATACGCGAGTCATCCTATTGTAGGGGATAACCGGTATGGTAATTATCAATCTAATACTCGATTTAAACGATTTGGATTTAATCGATTATTCTTACATGCTTCTATAGTGCGTTTTATACACCCAAACACAAAAAAAAAATTCCATATACATGCGCCATTAGATCAATCATTTCATAATTGCTTATTTTTTTTAAGAAATTTATCTGTAAAAAGTTATGATTGTTTATTAGAAAATATTAGTAAAAATATAGATAATTTAAAATAATTAAAATTTATTATTGTTAACTTTTTATTAGAAGGATGATATGCGTAATTTTATTTTAAAATAATTGTGCCTATTTATTTTTTTAATAAAAAATATAAGTAAGTTAACATTGATTTAATTACTTATTTTTAATAAAAATATTTTACGAAACAATGCATTTTTGAAGTAACCGCATAATTTAATTATGAACTATGTGGTTAATTTTAGTTACAAATATTTAGAAACTTTATCTTAAAGAGTAAAAAATTAATCAATTGTTTTAATGAGTTATGAAGTGCATGTATATTTAGTAATGTTGATGATGAGTAAGAATGTAATATTTAGGATGAGCTATATAATATCATAAATGAAGGATTGTATATATTTAAGTAAATGGAATTTTATTGAAATATATCATGAAATTTTATTAGTTGGATTAATATATTAGTGATCGATGTTAAAAGATCTATTGTTAATATCTCTTAAATGATATTTTTTATTTTAAAAAGCAGTAAGTTCATAAAATGAAACTGTAAAAATACAGCATTATGATATATTGGTATATTTTATATCAACTTATTTTTATACAGTTAATATATAATTATGTGTGTAAATGTAGTGATTGTATGTGGTCACTATTTTCTTAAACAGTTAGAAGCATGTTTTGTGATAATGTAAAAAAGTAGGTTGAATAAATAAGAAATTATATTTGCGGAACGATAGATAATTAATCATAATATATTTTCTGCTAAATAATTATTTTTATATTGAAAATGAACAATATTTCTATCTTAAAAAAAACTACATGTATGTGTGATTAAATAAGTGAATATTTTAATTATTAGTCAATCTTATTAAGATTAGATCGGTTTTTTAATAAAAAATAATATTGAAATATATCAAAAGGAGAGTATAGCATGGCCGTACAACAAAATAAATCTACTCGTTCTACAAGAGGAATGCGTCGTTCTCATCATGCGCTGCGCTCGGTTACTATATCAGTAGATCGGACATCTGGAGAAACACATCGCCGTCATTGTGTTACTTTTGATGGATTTTATCGTGGGCGAAAAATGATTGAGAAATAATTTTTGAAAAACGATATACAGCTACAAAATTTGGTTATCGCATTAGATGCGATGGGTGGCGATTTTGGTCCTGTGGTAACGGTGCCAGCTTCTTTACAAGCGTTATCTTTATATCCAAAACTTAGATTGTTACTCGTTGGAAATCCTGATGCGATTTTACCTATATTAGCAACATCAAAATCTATAGACCTTGATAGATTAACTGTTATTCCAGCAAGATCGGTAATAAGCGGAGATGTAAGGCCTGCTCAGGCTATCAGAGTGAGCAAAGATACTTCGATGCGCGTAGCTTTAGAGCTTATCAAGTCAGGTCGCGCTCACGCTTGTGTTAGCGCGGGAAATACAGGGGCTCTCATGGGTTTATCTAAATTAGTGCTTAAGTCTGTACACGGTATTGAACGCCCTGCTCTAACAACGTTGCTGCCGCACAAAAAACAAGGAAAAACTGTCATTTTAGATTTAGGCGCGAATATTTCATGTGATGGTGCAATGCTGGTACAGTTTGCGATTATGGGTTCAGTATTATCAAAGCAAATTTTAGGCGTAAGTAATCCAAGAGTAGCATTATTAAATATCGGATCGGAAGAAACTAAAGGATTAGATAATATTCGTCACGCTTCCAGAATATTACATACTATTTCATCAATTCATTATGTTGGTTATGTTGAGGCGAATGATTTATTAATGGGGAAAACAGATGTTTTGGTTTGTGATGGATTTATTGGCAATATTACTTTAAAGACTATGGAAGGAGTTATAAGAGTTATTTTATCAACGTTACAATCTTCAGAGAAAAAAAATAAGTTGAACTGGTTTATGCAAATTATTAATTTTTGGATCAGAAAGTATCTGTTTAAGCAATTTAATCAATTTAATCCTGATTGGTATAATGGTGCTCACTTGGTAGGTTTACGTAGTACGGTAATAAAAAGTCATGGAGCAGCTAATCAACACGCATTTATTGCTGCTATTACACAAGCAATGCATGCCGTGGAACGGGAGGTTCCAGAAAAAATTTCTCATCAATTAAGTACAGTGTTATCTAAAAATAATCATTAATATACATGTTTACTAGAATTCTTGGAACAGGGAGTTACTTACCTAAAAACATTAGATCTAATATTGTTTTAGAAAAAATGGTAGATACATCGCATGAATGGATTGTTGCCCGTACTGGTATTCAAGAACGGCGTATTTCTACTTCTGATGAAACTGTTGCCAAAATGGGTTATTTTGCTGCTAAAAGAGCTTTAGATATGTCTTGTGTGCACTCTGATAAAGTAGGGATTATTATTGTTGCAACTACATCTTCCAGTCATGCATTTCCTAGTTCAGCGTGTCAAATTCAACGTGATCTACATATACGAGATACTATTGCTTTCGACTTATCAGCAGCTTGTTCTGGATTTGTTTATGCACTAGGTGTAGCGGATCAATATGTTAGAAATGGAAGCGTAGATTATGCTTTGGTTGTAGGGTCAGATACTTTAAGTCATACTCTAAATCCTAGAGATCGTGGAACATTGATTTTATTTGGGGATGGAGCAGGCGCAGTAGTACTTGGTCGCTCGAAAACACCAGGTATTATTTCTATTCACTTACATGCAGATGGAGATCATGGGGATTTATTGACTCTTCCTAATTGTAATAGAAAGAGTCCTGCTATATCTAATTATTTAACCATGTCTGGCAACAAAGTATTTAAAATAGCTGTTTCTGTTTTAGCGCGCGTTATCGATGAGACTTTGAATGTTAATAATTTACATCGAGATGAATTAGATTGGTTAGTCCCTCATCAGGCTAATTTAAGAATTATTTCTGCTACTGCTAAACGATTAGATATGGATATGAGAAAAGTAGTAATTACGCTTGACAGACATGGGAATACATCTGCAGCTTCTGTTCCTTTAGCGCTAGATGAAGCTGTACGTGATGGTCGTATTAAGTCAGGTCAACTAGTATTATTAGAAGCGTTTGGGGCTGGATTTACCTGGGGTTCAGCATTGTTACGATTTTAATTATGAGAGGAATATTAATTATTATGAATACATTAGCTGTGGTATTTCCAGGACAGGCAGCTCAAAAAGTAGGGATGCTAAGAACTCTTGCGGAACATTATCCGCTAGTAAAAGAGACTTTTTCTGAAGTATCGGAGGTTCTAGGTTATGATATATGGAAATTGGTACAACGTGGACCTGTTACAGAATTAAATAAAACTTATCGAGCGCAGCCGGCTATTTTAACAGCTTCAGTAGCTGTTTGGAGAATATGGAAACAACAGGGAGGTTGTGCGCCAAAGATAATGGCTGGTCATAGCTTAGGAGAGTATTCTGCTTTAGTATGCGCGGAAGGTATGGATTTGTATTCTGCAGTTAAATTAGTAATGATACGTGGTATGTTAATGCAAGAAGTAGTACCTTATGGACGTGGAGCTATGTCTGTAATTATCGGGCTAAGTGATGACGTTGTTTTTGAATTGTGCAACAAAGTAGCAGCACAACAAGATCAAATTGTTTCTCCTGCTAGTTTTAATGGGCCTGGACACGTGGTTATTTCCGGACATAAAGAAGCAGTAAATCGTGTCAATTTGTGTTGTAAAAATGCAGGCGCAAAACATATACTTATGCTGCCGATTAGTGTTCCATCACATTGCTCATTAATGAAACCAGCAGTTGTAAAATTCAGAAAAGAATTAGAAAAAATCGTCATCACTACTCCTAGAATACCAGTAGTAAATAATGTTGATGCGTGTGTTGAGTGGGAATCTAAAGATATTCGTAATGCATTAATACGGCAATTATATACTCCGGTGCGTTGGCATGAAATCGTGCAATATTGCATTCATCAAAAAATTAAGAGATTTTTAGAAATGGGACCTGGAAAAATATTAACTGGATTGATACGTAATACTGTTAGTGATGTGTTTAGTTTATCAGTAAATGATCCTGTTTCTTTATCAGAAGCAATTAGAATGAATAAGAGTTAATATATTTGTATAAGAGGAGTACATGTAGGATGAATTTTAATGGAAAAATTGTTTTAGTAACTGGTGCTCGTCGCGGTATTGGTCGTGCTATTATCGAAATGTTTGCAATGTATGGAGCTACTGTAATAGGAACTGCAACTAGTGAATTAGGCGTCAAAGACATTAATAGGTATTTAGGAAATAAAGGAAAAGGGATGCAATTAAATGTTGCAGATAAATGTTCTATCAATCTTTTTTTTGAAAAAATGCGCCAAGAATTTGATAGCGTTGATATATTAGTGAACAACGCTGGTATCGTCCAAGATAATATTTTGTTATACATGAAAGATGATGCATGGCAATCTGTTATTGACGTAAATTTAACTGCTGTGTACCGTATGTCCAAAGCGGTAATAAAATCGATGATAAAAAAACATTATGGTAGAGTTATTAATATTGGTTCTGTAGTTGGTGTTGTGGGTAATCCTGGGCAATCAAATTATTCGGCTGCTAAATCAGGATTGATTGGGTTCACAAAGTCTTTAGCTCGTGAAGTTGCTTCGAGAGGTATTACGGTTAATCTGGTAACACCAGGATTTATTTGTACAGATATGGTGAAAAAATTAACTGATAAACAAAAAAATGATATTTTATTACAAATACCAGTTAATCGTTTTGGAGATCCAAAAGATGTGGCTTATGCGGTAATATTTTTTGCCTCTGATCATTCAAACTATATTACTGGACAAACGATACATATTAATGGAGGAATGTATATGGGTTAATTTATTCTATGTGATTTATTTTAATAAAAATATAAGAAAATAAAAATGTATTTTATTCAGCGTTTGCAGTGTGTGTTTTATATTTTTGGATACTATTATATAAACGCACGTTGATAGGAAAATAAAAATATGAGTACTATAGAAGAAAAAGTAAAAACAATTATTTCTGAACAATTAGGGGTTAAACAAGAGGAAGTAGTAAATCATGCTTCATTTGTCGAGGATCTTGGAGCTGATTCTCTTGATACTGTTGAGTTGGTTATGGCATTAGAGGAAGAGTTTGATACTGAAATTCCAGACGAAGAAGCTGAGAAAATTACAACTGTTCAGGCGGCAATAGATTTTATTAGTAATAGTCATCAACAAAATAAGAGTAATTAATTATAAACTGATATTTTTATCTTGTTGTATTGAATAATATATAAATGATTTTTAGCGCATTATATTCATAATCATAATATGAATTGAATTCTATTGGAGGTAATTTTTGTTATGTATCCATTTGATTAAATGTGCGAGTATTATTTTTATCTAGTTTAATAATTTAATACATTGCTTAATTATAAGCGTACATTATTAATTAATAAATTTACGAATTATTTCTTATGAATAAATCGAATTATAGTATGAAAAATAGTAATGATAGTGTATGAACATTAAAAGATAGTAGTTTCAAAGAATTTAATTCTATAGAGAATATTATAAATATTAATATAAATCTTTTTTACTATAAAATTGAAGATATCATAAGAGCTATATGATATTCAGGTTAAACAAAAATTTGTGCACATAGAAGACATAGGGCGAGATAGATATTAATTGTATGCATATTGATATTGCATGCATTAATGTATGATTACGTTTATTTTAATATGAATAACGTGCAATGCATATAAATAAAAAATAATGTTTATCTTTTGTTATATATGATCATTAAAAATTGTTTTAGTATTAATTATATTAAATAATTATTAACATTATTAAACACTGACTGATTGAGATTAAAATGTATTGGGTGAATGGAATTTCAAAAAAAACAATATCATTAAATAATCGTGCTTTGCATTTTGGAGATGGATTTTTTACGACTGCTAAAGTACAGAATGGAAAAATTGATTTTTTAGATTGGCATATGGATAGATTGGTTATTTCAGCAAAAAGGTTAATATTTAAAAATTTTAATTTTAATCTTCTGTATAAAGAAATGCAGCAAGCAGCTGCATATAGTGATATATATAGTGTTATTAAAGTAATAATAAGTAGAAGTAATAGCCACAGACTATATGGATATCGATGTAGTAATGATATTGAACCATTACGTATAATTCATGTTAGTCGATTGCCAAAATATTACACGCGCTGGATTCATTCTGGGATTCATTTAAGAACGAGTATTGTGCGGTTAGCACGTAATGCTTGCTTGGCAGGAATAAAGCATCTTAATAGATTAGAACAAGTTATGATTGCCATTTGGGTAAGCAAAAGCGAAACTGATGAAGCATTAGTTTTAGACACTGATGGAAACGTGGTAGAATGTTGTAGTGCCAACATTTTTTGGAGATATAAATATCAGGTATTTACTCCATCTTTATATTATTCTGGTGTTAATGGAATTATGCGTCAATTGGTATTAAAATTATTACCAAAATTAGGATACTGTATACGAGAAGTGACGGTTGGACCTGAACATTTAAAAAATGCAAATGAAGTTTTTATTACAAATGCTTTATTACCGTTAGCGTCAGTTAATTCAATTGATGATTTTGTGTATTCGGATAGGACATTATTTCATTTGCTACGTTTTCATATTATACATAATAAAATTTAAAATATTTACAGTGTTGTGTAACATAATATATATAAAATATTTATGCCCCCTGTTAGTTATAATTATGTATTGTATTGATTTATTTAAAAGTAACTAATGATTGCAATCATAATTGTTATTCAAGATGTTGCTATGTAGCGTAAAAAATGATATTTGCATCTGTACGATATAAATCATGATTGGAAATCTTTGTAGGATTGATTAGGTTTTATTATTTTGGGGTTTTATGGTTATATATTTTAAAAGATACGATTAGAGCATATATAAGATTATATATTTTAATTATTGTTTATTTTCATAAATATGTAAAATTTTATAGATTGTAATAAATGATTAAATAAAACGATTACACAATGTATATTAGGATTCTATGGACAATAGGTTTATTACGATTGAAGGGTTAGATGGTGCTGGAAAAACTACTATTACTCATAGAGTAAGTAAATACTTAAATCAATATGGTGTAACCAATATTTTGACCACTCATGAACCCGGAGGTACGCCGGTTTCGGATTTTTTACGTGTATTGATTAAATATGGTGGTCCTATGAATGAACCTATTAATAGTATATCAGAATTATTAATGATATATGCTGCGCGATTACAATTAATAGAAAATGTTATTAAACCAGCTTTATCTAAAGGTTATTGGGTAATTGGGGATAGATTTGATTTGTCTTCTCAGGCGTATCAAGGAGGAGGCAGAGGAATTGATATATTATTGTTACATGCTTTATCAAATAAGATCACAAATACCTTATCTCCAGATTTGACATTTTATCTTGATATTTCTCCAGAATTAAGCATATCACGTATAAATCATAGACAGAAATTAGATCGTATTGAACAGGAGCCTCTGAGTTTTTTTGATCGTGTACGTTCTTGTTACAAAAAATTAGCTTCTGAAAGAAAAAATATTATCACGATTGATGCTACTCAGAGTTTAGAAGAAGTTTCCATGTCTATTTATAGACATTTAGATTGGTGGTTCTTGCATCCTCAGGAATAATCTATAATGAGATGGTATCCTTGGCTAGATAGTACTTATAATCAAATATTAAATGCTTATCGACAAGATAGAGGACATCATGCCTTACTTTTAAATAGTAAACGAAACAATGGTGAAAATACTTTAATTTATGCTATTGCGCGTTGGTTAATTTGTTCTCATCCTGACGCAAATCAATGTTGCAATATTTGTTATGATTGTAGATTAATGAACGTAGGACATCATCCAGATTATTACGAAATAAGTCCTGAAAATAATACTCAAACTATCGGTGTTGATATTATTCGTGATTGTATTAATTCTCTACACAAATATGCATGCCAAAGCAAAGTAAAAATTATATATATAGGATATGTGGAATGTTTAACGGATCAGGCTGTTAATGTATTGTTAAAAACACTTGATGAACCCCCAACAAATACTTATTTTTTTTTTAAAACTCGAGATTACATGAGAATATCATCAACGTTGTTGAGTCGGTGTATGAGATGGTCTATTATATCTCCTAAAGAATCGATTGGATTACAGTGGTTAATGAAAAATAGAGAAGAGATAAATGATATTTTGTTGGCGCAGTGTGCATTACGTTTGTGTGATGGATCTCCTATAGAAGCTGAAGA
This sequence comes from Candidatus Blochmanniella chromaiodes str. 640, assembly GCF_000331065.1. Taxonomy (NCBI): domain Bacteria; kingdom Pseudomonadati; phylum Pseudomonadota; class Gammaproteobacteria; order Enterobacterales; family Enterobacteriaceae; genus Candidatus Blochmanniella; species Candidatus Blochmanniella chromaiodes. Next base: position 488,295 of record NC_020075.1, on the reverse strand, counting down.
TATGTTTAAATTAGGTTTATGGAAACAACGATTAGAATTGTGCAAATGTATAAATTATGTCATTGCAAACGGGGATTTTTTAAAACTTGTGCCATTTTTAAATATTTGTAAGAATGATATATATTTGTATTGGTTTATAACTGTACTTGTAGATGCATTAAAATGGAAGCAAGGGATAAAAAAAAGATTTTTAATAAATTTAGATCAAGTAGAATTGATCACTGTTATTACAGTTCATTGGGGTATTGTATCTTTAAGTCGTCAGTTACAACAATGGTTGGTGTTGTTACGTTATTTTCAAGAATTTACTAATATTGATCGCGAATTATTATTGACTTATCGATTATTAAATTGGCAACAAGATATTGTTGAATCTTGTTTGCATTAATGGAGTGTATAATGTTATGTTTTTGGTGGATTCCCATTGTCATTTAAATCAACTGAATTATCAAGATGTTCACAAAAATGTTTCAGATGTGTTGAACAAAGCTAAACAAAAGGGGGTTCAATTAGTCTTGTCGGTCAGCCTTACTATGTCAGATTATGAAGATATGGTAAAATTAATTGGATATAGAAGTGATGTTCTGTTTTCTTGTGGAGTGCATCCTACATATGTATATAATATTAATAATTTTGACAGCGAAAAATTGTATGTTTTGTCTTCTAAAAGGAATGTAGTAGCTATCGGTGAAACTGGATTAGATTATTATCATCGATTAGAATCGGATAGTAAAAAAAAGCAAAAAAAAGCATTTAGAGAACATATTCGTGTTGCTAAAGCAACAAAAAAGCCAATTATTGTACATAGTCGCAATTCTTGCCAGGATACTGTCACGCTTTTACGATCAGAAGAAGCAGAGGAGTGCGGTGGTATATTGCATTGTTTTAGTGAAGATATAGATACTGCAAGATTATTGTTAGATCTTAATTTTTATATATCTTTTTCTGGAATGATAACGTTTACTAAATCTTATATGATGCAGGAAGTAATTAAATATATACCTTCCGACCGTATTTTGTTAGAAACTGATTCTCCTTATCTAACCCCAGTTCCTTATAGAGGACAAGAGAATCAACCTGCTTACATATATGAAATTGCCAAATATGTAGCGTCTATAAAAAATATAAATATAGATGAATTAGCGGTTATCACTACATCTAATTTTCGTACCTTGTTTCATTTGGAATAAAATTATAATAATATTATGTATTAATTTGTATGTATAAATAAATTATTGTTCGTATTTTTATTAATTTTTAGAGCATGGTAATTATACTGGTGTTGGATTATGCTTCAGTTAATGTGAGATTCATTTATGTAGTAATTATAGAATAAAATATAAGGGATAGTATTTTTAAATAATGTAGTATCTGTATTTGTTATTTTAAGAGTATAATGTTATTTGATGTATTTAAAAAAAATTATTGTAGAATTCGTATGATTTTTAGGAATAGAATAAGTTATGAAAAAAGACAATATTTTTATGAATATTATTCACAAAAAAATCAAAACCGATATATTATATCAGGATGAGTTAGTTACTGCATTTTATGATTTAAAGCCTCAGGCGCCTGTTCATGTATTAATTGTTCCTAATATTTTGATTCCTACCGTTAATCATGCTAAAACTCATGATGAAATAATATTAGGTAGATTATTTATAGTAGCCGCAAAAATCGCTGAACAAAAGAATATACATTCTTCAGGTTATCGTTTAATAGTTAATTGTAATGATCATTCTGGCCAAGAAATTTATCATCTTCATATGCATTTATTGGGTGGAAAGCCTTTGGGTCCTTTGTTACAGCAGTAACATAGTTTAATTAAAAATGAATTTTTAAATTAATTGTGTGTTTATTTCAATAAAATAGTGTATTTGTACATATGCAGGATACATAGATAATGAAGTGTGGGGTTTTTTATATCAAAATGCATATAATTAAATAAAAAATTAAAAAAAGTAATATGAAATTTTATTGTCGACAATAGAATTGTATATATTATGATTGTAAATAAAAAAATAGTGTATCTATTTCTTAGTATGATTTTTTTAGATCATATTGGTTGGTGTGGCGATAATGTGCCTATTTTGACGACAGAACCTACTTTATTAATACCCCAAAAAATTAATTTAATTAATTGGCAACCGGTTTTATTAAGAATGCTGCAGAGTGTATTTTTTTTTGATAATATTGAACGTGATAGCGTATTATTAGTAAATATGGTAAAGAATAAAACTGATGGTATTTTGCAGGCCAGCAAAATTACGAATATTTTGATTAATTATATTGTAGAGAATACCAGAAAATATAATGTTATCGATATGGGAGTGCTGTATTCTGTGTATAGGGAATTAGGTATGTTGCCAGAAGATAATAGAAATTCCTATAGTTTTTCTATGAAAATTGCAAATTATTTAAAAGCGAATTATATTTTGTATGGCATTGCTTATGGAGATGCATCTAAACCAAGTTTAGAATTGCAATTAATATCCGTTAAAACCGGTGAGATTTTACGTGTTGTTAATAGTTCTGTATAGGGTATAAACAGTTCTAATAATATCGAGACGTTGGTAATTTAACACCTCTTTTAAGAGACTGATAAATATTATATTGAGAAATAATTCAGTTATTAAGATTTTATTAAAATAATTATATGTATTGAAATAATAAATATAATTATTTTAATAAATTTTGTATTCGTATGCATATGTGCATGTAATTATATATGATTGTGTATTATTTTTTTTTATATTTATGAGGTAACTTAAACAAATATTGATGCATCGATCAACTATATTGTTTATTGCGCTACGTTATATTTCAGGAAAATCGATAGATCAATTTGGTCGATATATTTATTGGTTTTCTAGTTTTGCTATTATGATAGGTGTGATGTCTACGATAACTGTGTTATCAGTCATGAACGGTTTTGAGAGTGAGTTAAAACAAAATCTTCTTAATTTCATACCTCATGCGTTACTCACTACCTCCAAAGGATACGTACATGTTAGAGATAAACCAAATTTAGTATTAGATCAACTACATAATATAACACACGAGGAACCATTGGTCATATCCGATGTGATATTGCAAAGTTCCAATAAAATTTCGTTTGGAGTAATGTTAGGGATTAAACCAGATTGTTTTGAACCGTTGTGTGATTATTTGGTAAATAAACATGAAAATCAATTGGTTTTAGGAAAATATTATATAATCCTTGGTTCAGAATTAGCAAAAAAACTTGAAGCACATATAAATGATCAAATTCGTTTGATTATTCCTTCTGTTATGCAGATCACTCCTATTGGCTATATCCCCAGTCAACGATTGTTTACGGTATTAGATATTTTTATTACTAACAGTGAAGTTGATTCTTATCAAGTATTGGTTCATCAATCAGATGCTGCTGCGTTAATGCATTATCCATTACAATGTGTTACTGGGTGGCGTTTATGGCTACATGAACCATTTTTGCTCAGCAATTATACTCAACAATTGCGATTACATACAGATTGGATTTGGAAGGATTGGAGAGAATATAAAGGGTCTTTATTTCAAGCGATGAAAATAGAAAAAAATATAATGTCTTTGTTATTAGGTTTAATTATAATAGCAGCAGGTTTTAACATTGTTTCTTTTTTAGTATTATTAATATTGGAAAAACAAATAGAAATTGCAATACTCAAAACATATGGTTTCACTCGCCGACAGATTATCTTACTTTTTATGGTTCAAGGAGTTACTAATGGTTTTTTTGGTATTATATTGGGAACGATATTGGGAGTATTGTTATCTCATAAGTTAAATAAAATATTATTATTTTTAAAAATATTTCCAGATACTATATTTTTACCTATAGAAATAAAATATTCTCAAATATTAAGTGTCATATTCATGACGTTTATTATGATTTTATTAGCTACATTCTACCCATCGTGGAGAGCAGCTTCCTTTCATCCTGCAAAAATTTTACGTTATGGCTAATATTCCATTGTTGCATTGTATTCAGTTAACAAAATATTATCAACGTGCTAATTTCTTAATTAAAGTGTTGCATTGCATTACTCTAAGTATACAATCTAACGAAATGGTTGCTGTGGTAGGCGCATCTGGATCTGGTAAAAGTACATTATTGCATTTGCTTGGAGGATTAGATAAGCCAACTGAAGGAGAGATATTTTTTGAGGGTCATGCGCTACATAAGTTAACTGACAATGAACGTTCTGTGATACGCAATAAACGGTTAGGATTTGTTTATCAATTTCATCATTTATTGTCAGATTTTGATGTTTTAGAGAATGTAGCAATGCCCTTGTTGATTGGAGGTATTGCGTTTAATCAAGCAAAAAGTAGAGCGCAATGTGTATTAGAGTCAGTTGGATTAAAAAATCATATTAATTCTTTTCCGCATGAATTATCTGGAGGAGAAAGTCAACGAGTTACTGTAGCTCGGGCTATAGTAAATAATCCATCTTTAATATTAGCTGATGAACCAACTGGTAATTTAGATCAAAAGAATTCAGATAGTATTTTTCAATTATTAAAAAAGTTAAATACATATTATGGCACAACTTTTTTAATAGCAACGCATGATTTAGATTTTGCTAAACAATGCCATAAAATATTAATGATATCTAATGGTAAAATAAAATTGAGTCAGAATGATTCGTTTAGGTAATTGTTTATAAATGATGTTGTCTTTGAAAATTGCATTAAAATTTCATCGAGGTTCGAGTAGTAATATTTTAATGTCCTTAATGTCTTTGATTTCTGTTATTGGTATTACTATAGGTATAACTATATCTATAATTGCATTAAGCACAATGAATGGTTTTAAATATGAATTAAGTAATCGTATTTTATCAGTTATTCCGCATGGAGAAATTGAACCAATAAGAGCGCCATTCATTAATTGGCAAACAGTTTTAGAGTGTATTCGTAAAATACCAGATATTAGTTATGTGAATCCTTATATTAATTTTTATGGCGTTGTTGAATATAATAATAAATGGCATGTAGTTTATGTCAGAAGTGTAGATTTAAAGGAAAAAGTAAATGAAAACGCATTAATGAATTTTATAGAAAAAGATTCTTGGAAATATTTTTGTGAAAATGTAGAAAAAATTATTTTAGGGAAAGGCATATCAGAAGATTTAGGAATTAAAGTGGGTGATTGGATTACCGTTTTGACTGCTCATGATTTTCGTTCGAACAATAAATTATTGTCATCCAAAAAAATTCGTTTACAAGTAGCTGGAATATTAAATTTAAATAGTCAATTAGACTGCAATATTGCTATAATGTCTTTATCAGACGCGCAACATTATTACGATGAAACGTCAGATGTTTCAGGAATAGCTATTAAAGTTAATAATATTTTTTCTGTTAATAAAACACTATATAAAATTCAAAGAATGCTTAATCATCAGGTTTTTGCGCGAAGTTGGATGGATACTTATGGGTATATTTATCAAGATATTCAAATGGTTCGCATAATTATATATTTATCAATGATATTAATTATAGGTATTTCTTGTTTTAATGTAGTTGCTGCATTGATTTTATCCATAAAAGACAAAAATTATGATATTGCGATAATTCGCGCATTGGGGGCTAAAAATATTTTAATTCAATATATATTTTTTTGGTATGGGTTAATTATTTATATAATTTCTAGTATTATAGGAACTGGACTGGGTATTTTTATAGCTTTTAATTTAACGAGTTTAATTACGATATGTAATGATTTATTGGAAAGTAAAATTTTATCAGAAGGAACTTATTTTATTAATTTTTTACCAGTTAAGCTAAACGAATGGGACATATTGTTGGTATTAAGCACAACAATATTACTAGGTTCATTAACTAGTTGGTATGCAGCGTCAAAAATAAGGCAGGTTAATTTATCTAAAATCTTAAAATAGCATGATTATGATTTTTATTAGAGTATTATAATGGTGCTTTGAGTAGATAGATTGGTTAAATCACATAATCGGATTTTTTAATAAAATATCAAATTAATATAAATATAATGAGATGATATACTATGTTATTCATTTCAAAATGAATGTGATTGTTATGTATTATAAATACAATATAACGTGAATCGTTCGGTCCGGTTCATGTGCTTTATAGAAATTTATTTATAGTTTTATTATTATATTATATCAGTGATATCATTTGCCATGACTGCCGCCAAACCTATGTAATCACGTGGTGTGATTTTTTGTAATCGTATTTTTTCTGTTGCTGGTAATGGTAATGATTCAATAAAAATTTTTATTTTTTCAGGATTAATCTCTGTATTATTGATGAATTGTTTTGTGCATTCATAAGATTCATGAATATTGTGTCGTCGCATTACTGTTTGAATAGCTTCGCTTAACACTATCCAGTTTTTATTTAATTCGGTTAATACATGTTCTTTATTAACTGTCAGTGTTTTTATACCTTTTAATATGCTATGGTAGGCAATTAAGGCATATCCCATGGCCATACCTAGATTTCTTAAAACAGTAGAATCGCTTAAATCACGTTGCCAACGTGATATCGGAAGTTTAGCAGAAAAATGGTTAAACATGGCGTTTGCTAACCCTAAATTTCCTTCAGAATTTTCAAAGTTTATAGGATTTATTTTATATGGCATAGTAGAAGATCCGATTGTAGTATTGCTATGGTTTTGTTTAAAATAATTAAGAGCAATATATCCCCATATATCTCTATTAAAATTTATTAATATGGTATTAAATCGTGCAATACAGTCGGATAGTTCGGCAATATAATCGTGTGGTTCTATTTGTGTTGTATAAGGGTTCCATTTCATGCCTAAAGATGTAACAAACTCTTCACTGAACTTGCGCCAATTTATTTCTGGATATGCTGTTACATGAGCATTATAGTTTCCTACGGCACCATTCATTTTACCTAGAATTTTAATTGATTCTAATTGATGATATTGACGTATCAAACGGTATGCAATATTAGCCATTTCCTTTCCGATAGTAGAAGGGGTAGCGGGTTGTCCATGGGTTCTAGATAACACAGGAATATCTTTATAATTAATACTCATTTTTTTTATTTCATTAATAATTTGTTTCCAAATGGGCAAAAAAACAGTTTTTTTAGTGTTAATCAGCATCAATCCATACGCAAGATTGTTAATATCGTCTGAAGTACAAGCAAAATGAATAAATTCACTGATTTTTTTTAAATTAGGTAATATGTTTATTTTTTCTTTTAAAAAATATTCTATTGCTTTGAGATCATGATTGGTAATTTTTTCTATTTCTTTAATACGTTCTGCGTCTTTAATATTAAAGTTGATTGTCAGTTTATTTAAAAAATCAGATTCGATTTGTGTAAAAGGCGGTATTTCCGTAATAGAAATTGTGTTAGCTAGTTTTTTTAACCAATGAATCTCTATTTGTACACGAAATTTCAGCAAACTAAATTCACTAAAAATATTACGTAAAGAATCAGTTTGTTTGTAGTAACGGCCATCAATAGGAGATATTACAGTTAAGGGCGATAATGTTATCACTTTTTCCTCTTCATAATTAACTAGATGCTCATATTTTATATGATATTTAAAAATTACAAGTTTATCCAAGATAAAATATGTGTATCTTATTGAATATTTTTATATTTTTGTAAGAAAGTTGTATTTCATAAATATAGGTGATTATATGATATTAGCGTTAATGTTTAAAAACATATGGGATGATGATAATCAATGATAATTCATCACAATGATGGACATGATTTTGTAAAATATTCATATAATTAATTTATTGATATTTGTTCAGGTGATTTTAATTCTAACTAAGCTCATGAAATTATAACATTTATTTATTTATAATGGAAATGTAAATTATATGCAATAACTATTAGTTATATTTGATTTTAACAATTGATATTTTTGATATTTGTTAAAACAATTGTCTTAATGTTTAAGAATCTAAAAAGGGTATATTTTGGTAATAATCCCTCCCCCCAAACAACGTTCTTTTAAATAAAATACTGCTGATTGTCCTGGTGTAATTGCTAAAACCGGAATTTTTAAAATAACTTTAAGATTGTTGTTTAAAAGAGGATATATTTGACATTGAATATCGGGATGTCTATATCTGGTTTTAACTGTGCAATGTAAAGGGGATGTAAGTGTGTGTCGTTTTACCCATTGGGTTTGTTCAGTAATGAACGCGGTAGACATGAGACGCGGATGATTACGTCCTTGCGCTGCAATTAACGTATTATTTGATGTATCTTTATCTATTACGTACCATGGTTGTCCATTTCCTTGTTTCACTCCACCTATTTTTAGGCCTTTTCTTTGCCCTAAGGTATAAAATGATACTCCTTGGTGGGCGCCGATTGTATTTCCATTTATATCGATTATAACTCCTGGTTGTATTGGTATATATTTACTAATAAAGTCTTTAAATTTACGTTTACCAATAAAACAGATACCAGTTGAGTCTTTTTTGTTTGCTGTAATTAAGTTTAATTTTTTAGCAATATTTCTAACTTGGAATTTATTTAATGTTCCTACAGGAAATAAACATTGTTTAAGTTGTTTATAGCTTAGTGTATACAAAAAATAACTTTGATCTTTATTTCGGTCTACACCACGTATCAGATAAGTTTTTTTATTCATATCAACACGGCGTACATAATGTCCGGTTGCAATAAGATCCGCGTCTAGATCTTGCAATGCAAATTCTAAAAAATATTTAAATTTAATTTCTTTGTTACAAAGTATATCAGGATTGGGAGTTCGACCCACGCTATATTCTTTCAAAAACACTTGAAATACATTTTCCCAATATTCTTTAGAAAAATTTATGGTATGTAGATATATGCCCAAATTATCGCAAACAGAATGAGTATCCGATAAGTCAGATGCTGATGCGCAATGTTCTGTGCTGTCGTCATCTTCCCAATTTTTCATAAATAATCCTTCTACTTTATATCCTTGTTGTTGTAGCAACCATGCAGATACAGAAGAATCTACACCACCAGACATTGCAACAATTACTTTTTTTATGTGATTAAATGACATTATTTATAATAAAATAAAATATAAAATGATTCATATAGTATGTAATATAGAAGTTTTGTATTTTAAGTATTTATTTACATAAATGTATGCGGATAATAATAGTATATAGAATAATTTATACGATTTATTTTTTAATTTCCACAATATACATTTTAAAAAAATTAAACATTTTTAACTCATATGAAGGATGGAATTAAAAGATATTTATTTGATCTATAAATATAATGATATAGTGTATCAAATAATATTATCATCACTTAAGTCAATTTGATATATATATATCATATTTTGCTAAATATTTTGTCAATTAATTATTTGTTCTATCAAACATACGTTGATTACTATTATCACATAATAATATATATGGATAAATTACGATAGATCAAGATGATTTTTTATGTAATTAATTATTAAAAGATATATTAATTATTTAATATTTAAATAATTGTTCTTTCTATTTAAGAGATCAGCGCGATAGTCAAATATTTAATTTGTTTCTATGTTATACATGTATATGTAGTGTTTATTATTTTTATTTACATACATAAATTATTTGATATAGCGTATTTACTAATATGAAGTACAGTATGTAGACTGTGAACTTTATCTTCACACTTTGTAGACAAGTATATAACACTCATTATTTATTATAATACAACATCTACTTATGTAAATCGACAAAAAAGTATTATTATTTATAATGTAACATGAGATTTTATTATGACTAAAAATGAAGAAGTGTTGTCCAGTAATTTAGCGTGTTTAAAAAAAAAAACAAATAATTTACAAGGATTTATCCAGGTTAGAGCAGCACATCGACGTGAGCTTATTGATGATTATATTGAATTAATTGCAGATTTAATTCAAGAACGCGGGGAAGCACGTCAAGTAGATTTAGCATTAAGACTTGGAGTAACGCAACCAACAGTAGCAAAAATGTTAAAAAAGTTGATAGCCTCTTCATTAATTAAGCATAAACGTTATTGTGGGGTGTCGTTGACAAAACAAGGAAAGCAATTGGCTTATGAAAATCATATACGACACAAAATTGTAAAAACTTTTTTAATAGATTTAGGCATCAATAAAAAAATTGCTCAAAGAGATGCAGAAGGTATCGAGCATCATGTTAGCAATGAAACATTGTTGGCATTTATTCAATTCTCTAAGCGCTTCAATAAATAATTATTTATGTACGTGATTTTATCTATGTATGTAATACATAGATGGTAAAAAGTAAGTTTTAATGTTGTGTATTATAATTATAAATATTTAATTTTGAGTTTTTATTTTAATAATTTTTTGTTTAAATTTATTTAAGTAAATTACTATTTAATTTTAGTAAAAAACGTATAAAACCTATGTTATCCTTATTTGTTAAAGAAATAAATATTTTGTTCTATACAGAACAGTCAATTTTTTAATATTTTTAGTATAAACTTTAAGTATAATTATTCGCTCGGTAACCAATATAACATGAATCATTATTCGTGTGTCTATGTGTGCATATATGTATAAATAAATATTCTTATATATTTTAATTATTAAAATTGTGGAAAAATTACTTTTTTAAAGTATGAGAGCATCACTTTTGTATAATAATTTTATGAAGAAATACATATTTTGATCATAAAAATTATGAAATTATGAAGATATACATAATACATTTAGTTGTAATTTTGTTACTAACAACTTGTGCTCAAAAAAATATTGAAAAAAATACTACCTGGACATTATATACTCATTCAAAGTACAAGATAATTTATTTTTCTAAACGAATTACACCGTCTATGTATAATGATTACATTCATTATTGTGCTATGAATTATGGAGTAGATGCATCTTTAGTGAAAGCCATTATTCAAGTAGAATCTAATTATAATCCTACTGTAATTAGTAAATCTAATGCTGTTGGATTAATGCAGCTTAAAGCGGATACTGCAGGAAGAGATGCTTATCGTTTGAAAGGATGGAGAGGAGAACCTAGTATTCATGAATTAAAAAATGCTGCTGTTAATATTGATCTTGGTACTGCTTATTTGTCTATATTGCAAAAACAATTAGAGGGAATTATTGATGTAAAAACTAGACGATACGCCATAATTGTTGCTTATGTGAATGGTTTAAGTGCGTTATTGAAAACATTTTCTATTGACCGTAATTATGCTCTTGAAAAAATAAACAAACTTAATCCGGAACAATTTTACCAACATATACAATCTCATCATCCATCTAAGCAAGCGCAACGCTATTTATTTAAAGTTAATTCTGTTTATGTTACACAAAATTAGTTGTAATAATAGTTTTTTATTTTTATAAAAATATTTTATTTTTGATAAATTTTATGAGGTATACGTTATAGCTATTGTGATTTGATGGAACATATTATTAGTATAATTTGTTTATAGCAGGTTAATTTTATGTACTTTAAATAAGTACATGGTATATTTATTTTCGGTTGTTATTGAAATAAATCAATACAGGATATTGATAACTTTTGAACGATAATAAACAATTGTTCTGACTCAGTTAAATTAGTTATAACGATATTAAAAATATAATAATGTTTTCTTGTTCTAATTATTTAATTAAAAAACTTTATTTCACGTAGAGAATAACTTGTGTCTATCTATTTGATAGATAATATACTGTATTTATATACAGTGATATACATTTTATTATTGTTGAGTAGATACAAATATCAATTTATTTTAATGATTTAGATATGTACGATTGATTTATATTTTGTTAGGGGCTCCCTATTCTGGGGAGCTTTCTTAATAATTTTTTAATTTTTGTGCTATTTATTTTATAATGTGGTTATTTTTAGTAAAAATGTAAGAATTACAGACAATGCGATAATGCTTTATTAAAAAATAATATTATTTTTTAATAAATAGTTGATAGACATCAACTATAATGATTGTTGAATTTTAACAAAAGGAAAGTGCGTTGAATTTAATTGGTTTATTTAAAAAATTTATAAATGGATGCTTAATTGAAGAAGTGCTTTTTGATTGAAAGAATATATAAATGAATGCATTTTATTTTTTATATGTTTTTAGTAATTATTAGTGAATAACGTGTGCAATCCATGTAATTTATTGAAAGCACACACTGTTATTACGTGCATGTTGTATAACAATTAAAATTTTAGAGTTAAAAGACAAGATAATATGAATTACATTATTATTTATTTGATGGTGCTATGTAATTTCGGTGCACTGCATAATTCGGTCATTACATTCAAATCCTAATTCTGAATGGAAAGCGCAAATATTACATGAGTTTATTTCTTTGCAACAATATAGTTTAATATGATCTTTTTTAGTGTATAAAAACACAAAACCAATGCTGAGTAATATTACGGCCATTATCGTCAGAGTAATCATATATTTTATATGAGCTTTGATATTTAGTAAGATAGAAGATGATAGTAAATTATTGTTTTGATCTGTGGTTTTATGTAGAGGGGAAGATACGCATGGCCGATCTTCGTGTATTTTTTCTACAATCAATTGATTGTTTAGCTTTAGCCCTCGTTTAGGAATAGTTATAATGGATGAGGAATCTAATCCAAAAGACGTTAAAGTTTTTCGTATTAAACTAATTTGTTGATTTAAGTTGCCGTTAGATGGTTCCAGTCCATAAGCTCTCCAAACGATTGAAAACAAGTGCTCTCGAGTGACTGGCGCACAAATATCAATATTGTGTCGTTTAATAAGCTCTTCTAATACTCGTCCGGCAGAATTAGATAATTTTACTGATGTGTTGGAATCAGTTAATAATGTCAGAGTATATTCTGTAGTGTCAAATATTATAGTTGATTGAATGACATATTTCATTTAATTACTCTATATGAACTGTATATGGGTAAATTAACATTTACGTTAGTTTTTTACATAAGATTCAGATAATATATTTTTTTAATTAAAATATATATAGATGCTATAAGAAGTATTTCATTATAAAAATACATTAACATGATTATAATCTGTGTTATTTAGATTATGGTGTTTACAATTTATTTTTTGATAGTATAACAACATTTTGTAAAAATCTAGCATATTAGTAGGTGTACTGATCAAATCGATATCGTTTTGATAAGTTGATTCTTTTGATAAATTAAATAAGACGTGTTAACTAAACTGCAGGTGAAGATATAGAATAGCAACTCCTTTGACTTTTTCAGTGTTAGTAATAATGTTGTAAATTCAATGTTATATAGATTACAATTTTTTTTAAGTATTATGATATTTGTAAATAATCTCAAGATTAGGTTTTTAGTCAGAAACGTTTGGTTTTAATCGAGATTGTTAATATTATCTATTTATCTGATTTTATATTAGAAGAAATTAAGTTTTTAATATATATTGTAATAACGATGTTAGTATCTTGAAAAGAATGTAACAGTTATGAGTATACATATGATACATGATAAATTTTTTTATAATAATGAAATATTAATTCATATTATATCATTTTTAATATGTTTTATGTTAATCATATTTACTGTTAATAATTCTCAAGCTAATTCAAATGATGTATCTGTTAGTAGTAGACCCAAAGATACTTCGACATCAATGTTTAGTGACATACAAACACTACCTATATTATTCCAAGGAAAAATGCATGATGACGTCATAACTGTTATTTCGCCAAAAAATTCCCCATTGATTTTTAGTGATTCTCCTGCAAAATCTTTGCAGTCGTTGTATGTAATTGATGTTTCTGATTATTTAAAAGGTATTGCTGGATTTTCTGCTATTCGTAATGGAGGAGTGAATAACGAACCAGTGTTTAGGGGAATGTTTGGATCTCGAATACGTATTTTGATGGATAATGGAGAAATACTTGGTGCTTGTTTTTCTCATATGGATCCTGTTAGTGCTTATATTTTTCCAGAGACTTTTGATATTTTAAATATCATTAAAGGCCCTCAAACAGTACTATGGGGTCCTGTAACATCTGCAGGTACATTGCAATTTGAACGATACCATCCTCGATTTGATACATCAAAAATTCAATTACGTAGCAATGTAACAATCGGTGCAAATAATAAAATAGATAAAAATATAGATAGTATTATGGGGAGTAAATATGGCTATATTAGATTAATAGGCAATGTTTCTCGTTCAGACGATTATCATGATGGCAATAAAGACCAGGTACATTCTGCGTGGTATAAATGGAACGCTGATGCGATTTTGTCGTTTAATTTGAGTGCAGATACATATTTAGAAGTCAGCCTAGGACAGGGAAATGGTACTGCAAATTATGCTGCTCGATCTATGGATGGGTTATGTTTTGCTAGAGAAAGTTATGGAATGAAAATAGAAACTTTAGATATCAGCAAAACATTAGATAAAATTGAATTACAAGCTTGGCACAATTATGTAAACCATATTATGGCTGATACTGTGTCTCATAATACAGAACTATCTACTGAAAAATGTTGTGGGTTTAGTGGTAATATTAATAATAATGTTGATCGATTAATATGGGGTGCACGAGGTATTACTGTATCTCAGTGGGACAATATCAAATGTCATAGTGGAGCAGATGTTCAAATTAATACACATAGAGAACATATGAAATCCAATTCTAATTGGAAAACGGACATTGTTTCTCGAGACACTGGCATATTTACCGAATTGATCTTTGATTCATTGTCAAACAGAAGATTTACTGGAGGGACACGATTGGAATACAGTGTGATTAATTTTAATAATTCTTCTAAATATAAACGACATGGCATAGTATATCCCGCTGGTTTTATACGCTACGAGCATAATATCAATCCATTATTGTCATATTATATTGGTGTAGGAACAAGTTTTCGTTTGCCTGATTATTGGGAATTATTTTATACTAAATTCGGTGAAAATATTAATATAGATGATATTTTAAAATTAAAACCTGAAAAAACTTTTCAGGTAGATATTGGAGCATCTTTTCAACATCTACAAATAAATGGATGGATATCATCTTATGCTGGATATGTTAAAGATTTTATTGTGTGTGATTATCGCAACGATGATGCTATACAAAATGCTATTAGTTACGCGGAGAACATTCGTGCTAAAATATGCGGAACTGAAGTAGGATTAAATTATCAATTTAATGAACATTGGCACACTGCTACTAATATCTCATGGGTTTGGGGCATGAATATTGATGATGGTTGCACTTTATTTAGAACTCCTCCATTGGAGGGTAAGATTACATGTCAATGGATACGAGGAAGTTATAGTATAACTGCTAAGTGGAGATTGGCATTGGCGCAATCTATTAATGATTCGTTGATGTCACCAAGGTCTTTTGTTTCTAGAAATATGTTGCCTCATACAGGTGTAAATTGTAATACTTCAGGATTTGGAATATTATCTATGAATTTTGCATGGAAAAGTTCTCAATTTTATAAATTTAGCATTGGTGTAGATAATTTACTAAATCATAGTTATAGAGAATATCTGAATCCATGTGTTCATAAACGGCTTGGATATCCTTCTGGTACTCTGATTTATGAACCAGGACGTACCTGGTGGATTAAATTAGGTATGGAGTTATAAAAAAGATAAAAAATCTTTATTTATATTAATGTGATTGATGCAACGAGTATACATGAATTTACCATGATTTCTTGAAATAAACTTAATAGATAGACTTGTATTTACAGTGGATTTAACGGTGCATATATATAAAAATTTAAATTAGATTTTTATTGTTATCGGCTACGAAAAATAATCCTTCCTTTACTTAAATCATATGGTGTCAGTTCAACGGTGACTTTGTCTCCTGTTAATATTCTAATGTAGTTTTTTCTTATTTTTCCAGAAATATGTGCTACAATGACGTGTCCGTTTTCTAATTTTACACGAAACATCGTATTAGGCAAGGTATCCAATACTGTACCGTGCATTTCGAAACTATCTTCTTTTGTCATTATGATCTCTAAAAAATTAAATAAACGATCCGGAATTCTCTCACAAGATTAGAAGCTAATCAAGTGTTGATTTGATTCGTACGATAATTTAAAATGCTCAATTTTAATAAATTTATTATAAAAGTTTATTTTTTGTCGAATACAATCACTAAATTATAACTATAATAATGGACTATAATGGGACCTATATTGTTAGAATTTGGTTATTTTTTTATTTATTTCAGACATATACACTACTACTTCAGTACAAATCCTACTTTTGTTTTGTATTTTATGTATTCAGATTGCAGTATGTTCACTATATATTTGTGTAATTAACTTCATATGTTTATTCAATGTTGTTACAGCATGCTGTGTAACATTAAACATTAGTTTTTACTTGTTAAATATTAATTTTTATTTTTAGATTTTGTAAGCAAGAATAATTATATGTTTTAATTAAAAATTAATAGATAGTTTTATTTGAATTTTATTTTATTTTTTGTTGTATTAATACATAATAGTAGATAAATAACGTTCAGCGTCTATTGCAGCCATACAACCTGATCCAGCTGCAGTAATTGCTTGACGATAGCTGTGATCCATAACGTCTCCTGCTGCAAATATACCTGGAATAGAGGTGGCAGTTGCGTTGCCATTCATACCGGAATGCACACAAATGTATCCATTGTTTAATACAAGTTGATCATTAAATATAGAAGTGTTTGGATTATATCCAATGGCAATAAATATACCTTGAAGATTTATTATGTGTTCCTTGTGTTGTTGTAGGTCTGTCATACATAAACCGGTAACATCTGTACCATTACCTAATATTTCTTTAACGATATGATTAGTATGCAAAACAACATTACCGCTGTGTACTTTATTCATAAGTCTATTAATTAATATTTTTTCTGCGCTAAATGTAGAACGACGGTGAATCAAATGAACCTTAGAAGCAATATTAGATAAATATAAACTTTCTTCTATTGCTGTATTACCGCCTCCAATAACTGCAACAATTTGTTTATTAAAAAAAAATCCATCACAAGTAGCACACGAAGATACTCCCTTTCCTTTATATTTTTCTTCAGAAGGTATACCAAGACTGCGAGCATATCCTCCTGTACTTATGATTAAAGCGTGACATGTATATTCATGTGTATTACCATATAAACAAAAAGGGTATTGTTTAAAATTTACTTTAAATATGTGGTCAGAGATAATTTCTGTGTGTAAAGAAACAGCGTGCGTATTCATACGATTCATTAATATAGGTCCGGTAAGATTTTTTGGATCTCCAGGCCAATTCTCTATATCTGTAGTAGTATTTAATTGACCTCCTATTTCTAATCCAGTGACTAATACAGGATTTAAATTAGCTCGTGCAGCATAAATAGCCGCGGTATATCCGGCGGGTCCTGCTCCTAATATGAGTAGTTTGCAATATTTTTTTATCACCATAATAATTGTATCTCCTTATATGTTGATTAAGTATATTGTAGTAAGCATTATATTTTTTGGTATGTAATATTAATAGAAAACAGATGCAATATTGTAATTTAAAATAAATTATTACTTAGTTTAGATCATTTTTATAAATTATATTTTTATATGTTATTTTTATGCACAGAAATATATTTTTAACGATATCAATGTTGGATTGGATACATAATTCCTATGTAGTTGAAAATAAGGATTTCAGTCAAAACTACAAATTTGTCATTATATAATAAAATTACTGTAATTAATACTAACTCATACAAAAAATTGTATGTATTTGCGAGATATGCATGCAATATGCATGCAAGCGTTTTATACAAAATTAAAAGTATTTTTTAATTTTATTAGGATTTTGATTTTTGTTAAAGATATATATGTGTTGAAGTAATATATTTAAAACATTATTTGTTTATAATTTTATAAATTAGAGTATATACATAGCATGTATATTGAATCTATGACACAATGATATTGTGTGTAATTATTTATATGAATTAACAGTATTATTATTATTCAAATATAAATGCAATACTTGATATAAATAAAACGATTATTACATAAGAAATTATTATCAATATTTAAGCAAGAGATATCTTCAGTGATTAATGTTATATTGATTGGTATAAGTATAACTTTATTATATTTAATTATCTCTTTAATTAGTTTTAATCCTGCAGATCCTGGCTGGCTACAGACTATTTGGGATGGATCTATTCATAATGTTGGAGGTATGTTAGGAGCGAAAATTTCTGATTTCTTATTTTTTATTTTTGGTATTCCAGTTTATATAATTCCGTTATTTCTGTTCTTTTATCTTTGGAAGATTTGTGTGCAGGGTATGCGTATTACTGTTTTTATTTTTATATTTAAATTAATAGGTATATTGATATTATTATTCGCGTGTTGTGGATTAGCTCATATAACAATCGATAATTTTTTTTATTTTTCTTCTGGTGGCATAGTAGGAAGCATATCGTATGATATTATTTCATCTTATGAAAAAATGACTCATCATGTCAGTATAATTTTATTTTTTTTAATTGGAATTATTGATATTATAGTGTTTTTTAATAAATTTTTTTGGATGATTTTAAAAACTATTAAGAATCAATTATTTAATTATTTACGTTATTTAAGCGCATTATTTTTTTGTAAAAAAAAATATCGATATCAATTTATTCATCAAAAATCGTGTACTAAACGACTCATGTATCCATTGGTTTTTTCTACACAGGATCCTAATTTTTTTAAAAATTTTAAAAATGATTTATTAAACATACAAATCATCCCTGATGTATCTAAAAATATTAGCAGATCTACTAAGCAATGTAATCCTATTTTAAAAAATAATTTTTTTAAAATGAAATGCATTTCAGCAATAAAGATATTTAGTCAGGGTCTCAATTTTATTGAGCGCTTTTTATTTTGTTCTAAATTACGGATAAGCAAGGCAGGTTGCAATTATTATCAAAAAAAATATGTGACTAATGTTGTTTCTAAAGGAAAAAATTGTTTTGTAAAAATTAATAAATTTGACAAAACAATTTGCAGTAGCAATAACAATATACATTATGTTGACAAAAGAGAACAAAAAAATAATGTATCTTTGATACAAGATTTAAATGTAATACGTACTGATAGAAATAATATTGATCAAAAAATTCCCATTTTTGTTAAAAAAAACATAAAAAAATATGTACCCTTATTTAAATGTAAAAAAGTTCCCATGGAGCATCCTACTTTATATTATGACAATCGCGTTGCTACTTTCCCAGATATTGACTTATTGACTACATCTTCTTCAGAAAAAACAACGACAGATTTCTTGGAATTAAAAAGAATTTCTCAATTGCTAGAATCGAAATTACTAGAATATCACATTATAGCAAATGTGGCT
This sequence comes from Candidatus Blochmanniella chromaiodes str. 640, assembly GCF_000331065.1. Taxonomy (NCBI): domain Bacteria; kingdom Pseudomonadati; phylum Pseudomonadota; class Gammaproteobacteria; order Enterobacterales; family Enterobacteriaceae; genus Candidatus Blochmanniella; species Candidatus Blochmanniella chromaiodes. Next base: position 468,906 of record NC_020075.1, on the reverse strand, counting down.
AATATTGTTCCTGGCCCGGTAATTACTAGATTTGAGTTGAATTTATCACCGGGTATAAAATCATCAAGAATTTCTAATTTATCACGCGATTTAGCTCGTGTTTTATACACAAATTCTGTTAAAGTGATAGATGTAATTCCGGGTACTCCATATGTTGGATTAGAAATTCCTAATAAACAGCGTAAAACAGTATATCTAGGAGATATTATTGGTTCAGATCAGTTTAGGAATATCAATACTCCATTAGCGTTGGTTCTGGGACAGGATACAGCTGGACAGCCGTTAATTGTAGATCTTAAATCCCTGCCTCATTTATTAGTTGCTGGCACTACTGGATCAGGTAAATCTGTTGGCATTAATACTATGATTATTAGTCTTTTATATAAGGCTACGCCAGAAGAAGTGCGTTTTATTATGATTGATCCTAAAATTTTAGAATTATCAATATATTCAGGTATTCCTCATCTTTTAAAACAAATTATTACCAATACACAAGAAGTTTATGAAGTATTACAATGGTGTGTAAAAGAAATGGAGCGTCGTTATAAACTGATGGCTACGCTCAGTGTCCGGAATTTAGAAAATTATAACAGCCATATAACGCAATTTTATTCTAAAGAATATGTAACAAACAATATTATCAGTAAATACGTGAATAATAATACCGCATCTTGTTCTAATACATTAGACAAATTACCTTATATTGTAATTATTGTAGATGAATTTTCAGATTTGATGATGACTACAACAAAAAAAGTGGAAGAATTAGTTATTCGTTTAACACAAAAGGCTCGCGCTGCTGGGATTCATGTAATATTAGCAACCCAAAGACCGTCAGTGGATGTAATTACTGGAGTAATTAAAGCAAATATTCCAGCTCGTATAGCTTTTACTGTATCAAGTAAAATAGATTCTCGTACTATTCTTGATCAATCCGGAGCAGAATCCTTATTAGGTATGGGCGATATGTTATATTTAGGGCCTCACTCTTCCATGGCTACTCGGGTACATGGAGCCTTCATAGAAGATCAAGAAATAGATGCAGTAGTTAATTTTTGGAAAAATCAAACGATTAGTTCATGATCCTTTCTGAATAATCAGCATTATTATATCTCGTATAGGAATATATATACAGATATATAATGTTGTTGTTTATTTAAACAAATATATAATGATAATGGAGGAGATAATTAATTCAGAATGATGAAACAGACAATATATGCTGTTTTTTTAAACGTTATAATAGCTATTACAGTAGTAGCTGATGATACATCTTTTTTTGTTTTACAAAATCGCCTTAAAAAAATAAATAATTTTTATGTACATTTTATTCAGAAAGTTGTTAACTCTGATAACAATGTGGTGTTAGAATACCATGGAGAATTATGGATAAAACGTCCTAATTTGTTTAATTGGCACATGATATCTCCTGAAGAAAATTTTTTAATATCTGATGGGAAAACACTTTGGTTTTATATTCCTTCTATCAAGCAAGTTACTGCGTATCGGTTGCAAAATTTTTCTGATAATATTTTTTTTATGTTGTTTTCTAGTAACAATGTATATGAATGGAATGAATATACTGTATCTCAAAAAGGGGATTTTTTTCATTTAATACCAATAAGTAACAATTTTACTTTAAAAGAATGTAGAATTAAAATTACTGATCAGGGTATAATCGAGAAATTTAGTATTTTCGAAGAAAAAGGACAACGTGTAGATTATTGTTTATTAGATCAAAATAATAATGACATTGATATAAGTAAGTTTTATTTTGCTCCCTCTAAGGACATTGAACTAGATGATCAAAGAAAATAATATCTATTAGATAATTAATTTAAATTTCTGTTAAATAAATAAGAAAAATTGTTTTTTATGTGAGATATATATCAAAAATCATATAAGACACTGTTCAGTTAATTTTTATTGATATGTTGTAAGAAGTTTGACGTGTATCGTGTTATCTATAAATAAAAGAAATTTGGAAAATGTTATAGTCTAGACATTCCATAATAATAAAACGTATTTGATTATTATTGTATTGGTTCTATATTAGTTTTCACGAAATATTAACAGATTGCGTATTTTGTATCATTGAAAAATAATGGGAGTGTTATTATGAAAATATATATGATTTTAAAAGTCATATATATGATATATATCTTTGTTCTTTAATAAAGATGTAGTAAATTTATTGGAATTGCTTTCAAGTGATCACCTATATAATATATAGGTGTGTTTATATATGAGGGAGGTATTGTTTTTAAAAAAGAATCAAAAATACTATAAAGTAGTGCTACTGTATGTAGTATACAAATGTATTTTTGTACAAACATTGATTTTAGATATTTTGCAAGAATCAAATTAGATAGGTTAGAAAAGCGCATATATGCACTTGAAAAAATATCATTAACATAATAAATCGTGAGATTTTACATTTGGTATAGTGCAATTATATGATATTGTGGATTGTAATAAATAATAATATGGTATGAATTTATCATAATAGTGTAAATTTGTTGTAGTTGTGAAAAAATATATTATTAGTAAAACTAGAATATGATAAAACGAATAGAATAATAGTATAGGTTAGATATGATTGATCCCAATTTATTGCGCAGTAATCTTGATTTAGTTGCTAAAAAGCTTGCTCGCAGAAAGTTTATATTAAATATTAATAAATTTCGTCAGCAAGAGAGTTTGCGAAAAATTTTACAAGAGAAAACTGAAAGTTTACAGACTGAACGTAAAGCTAAAGCTAAAATTATAGGAGTAGCTAAGTCTCGTGGAGAAGATGTAGAGTTTTTATGTCAAGAAGCACATGTTTTAGGAAAAAAATTAACTTCTCTTAAACTTGAAAATAAAGCATTAAAAAACAGGATCAAACAATTTGAGTTATCTTTACCGAATATTCCAGATGATCAAGTGCCTTATGGATTTAGAGATCAAGATAATTTAGAAATTATGCGTTGGGGTAAGCCGGGTCAATATAATTTTCCAATACGGGATCATGTAGCATTGGGCGCATTAACTAATGGTTTAGATTTTTCTAATGCAACAAAATTAACTGGATCACGTTTTATTGTAATGAAAGGACAAATAGCGCATTTGCATCGCGCTTTGTCTCAATTTATGATAGATTTGCATGTTAAACGTCATGGATATGAAGAGTATTATTTACCATATTTAGTAAATCAAGACTCTTTATATGGTGCAGGTCAATTACCAAAATTTTATGAAGACTTGTTTCATATTCAACACTTACAATCTGGAACTAATCCATACGCATTAATACCTACCGCTGAAGTACCTTTAATAAATTTAGTTCGTGATGTAATTCTTGATGAAGAAGAATTACCCATTAAGATGGTTGCTCATACTCCATGTTTCCGTTATGAAGCAGGATCATATGGTCATCATACTCGTGGATTAATTAGGATGCATCAATTTGATAAAGTTGAAATGGTTCAAGTAGTACATCCAGATAAATCTATGCAGATCTTAGAAGAAATAACTAGTCACGCGGAACAAGTATTGCAACTACTTAAATTACCATATAGGAAAATATTATTATGCACAGGAAATATTGGATTTTCTTCTTGCAAAACATATGATTTGGAAGTATGGCTTCCAGCATATAATGCTTATTGCGAGGTTTCTTCTTGTTCAAATGTTGGAGATTTTCAGGCGCGTCGTATAAGAGCGCGATATAAAGGAAGAATGCATAGAAAAGCGAGATTATTGCATACTTTAAATGCTTCCGGAGTAGCAATAGGTCGAGCATTGGCAGCGGTGCTTGAAAATTATCAATTAGAAGATGGACGTGTGGCGATTCCTTCGGTACTATCTCCTTATATGAGTGATATAACACATATTAATTGAATATTAATCTTTAAATACAGGTTTTTGATTTCATTAATTTTATTATTTTATTAAATAAATAAATGTATCATAATATTTATTATGAGTAACTAGATCATTGAATTAAAGATAATAATAAGAAAATTCATTATTTTGATAAAAAATTTTGTTTTGTTTATTGCGCTTAACAATGTTGCTTATGCTAAAATAATAGTTTTCATTTTGTTATATTAAATGAAAATTTCAATATAGTATGTTACTTAAAATTATTTTATATTTTTAATTGTCGTTTCAACAATAGTTCATTATGAAGGATACTGTTTTAATTAATTTAATTATTTATGATCGATCATGATATGAATGAAGTATTTAATTTTAGCGCGGGTCCAGCGATGTTGCCGAAACAAGTTTTAAGGCAAGTTAAAGAAGAATTATATAGTTGGAATAATATGGGCATCTCCGTCATAGAGATAAGTCATCGTAGTGAAGAATTTTTGCAATTAATGCAAGAAGCGAAACAAGACATGCGTGATCTTCTTGATATTCCAGAAAATTATGAAGTTTTATTTTGTCATGGTGGAGCGCGTGCACAATTTTCTGCGATTCCTATGAATTTATTAAAAACATCTTCAGAAAGAGTTGATTATATAATAACTGGGTATTGGGCATACAACGCAGCAATAGAAGCAAAAAAATATTGTAATCCACGTATAATTAATGTGGTCGGCGAAAAAAATGGACTACATAATATTCAACCTATATCTAAATGGGATGTTTCTGAAAATAGTCCGTATATTCATTATTGTCCTAATGAAACTATTGATGGAATATCTGTATATGATACTCCAAATTTTTCTGATAAAATAGTGGTAGCGGATTGTTCTTCAACTTTATTTTCGGGCCCACTGAATATAAATCGTTTTGGTATAATTTATGCTACGGCTCAAAAAAACATTGGCATATCTGGTTTGACTGTGATAATTATCAGAAAAGATTTATTGAAAGAACCTTGCCTAGTAGTCCCGTCTATTTTAAATTATAAAATTTTAGCTGATAATTTCTCAATGTTTAATACGCCTGTCACTATGTCCTGGTACGTTGCTAGTTTGATGTTTAAATGGTTGAAAACACAAGGAGGCTTAAAGGAAATTAATAAACGTAATCAAGAAAAATCAGCCCTTTTATATGACGCTATTGATTCTAGCAATTTCTATTATAATAATATTAGTCTATCTAATCGTTCATATATGAACATCCCTTTTTTTTTAAAAAACAGTAAATTAAATGATCTTTTTTTAAAAGAATCAATATCTTTCGGATTACATGGTTTGAAAGGACATAAAGTAGTGGGGGGTATGCGCGCATCTTTATATAATGCCATGACATTAGAAGGTGTAAAAAAATTAATTAGATTTATGAAATTATTTTCTGAAAAATATCGCTAATTAGATTCAATCGATTGCTATATTCATATGTTAAATAGTTAAATACAATCACATATTATTATTGTAAATGGTGTATTATGGGCTATTAATTTCAAAAATCAAATATTTTTATATAAAAAGTTGGTGAAAAGTGAATGATTTTATCAAATTAGCTCCTATAAAAAAAATACAGGGAACCATCCATCTTCCTGGTTCTAAAAGTATATCAAATCGAGCATTGTTATTAGCAGCTCAAGCTACAGGTACTACTCAGTTAACTAATTTGTTGGATAGTGATGATGTGCGTTGTATGCTGGATGCTTTACGTAATCTAGGAGTATCATATTGTCTTTCAAATAATAGAAAAACTTGCGAAATTAATGGTATTGGTGGTCCGATTCAATCAAAAAATAACAATCAACTAATTTTGTCTTTGGGAAATGCCGGGACTGTTATGAGACCTCTTATTGCGGCATTGTCTGTACAGACTCAAAATATCGTGCTCACCGGTCATCCTCGTATGAAAGATAGACCGATTGCACACTTAGTAGATGCCTTAAGACAAGGAGGAGCGCGTATTGAGTATATGGAACGTAATGGTTACCCTCCCATACGATTGTATGGAGGGTATTATGGAGGCGAAATTTTTATTAAAGGGAGTATTTCTAGTCAATTTTTGTCATCTGTGCTCATGATGGCGCCATTAGCGTATCGAGATACTTTCATTAAAGTGGACGGAGCATTAGTATCCAGACCATATATTGATATAACTTTGTCTCTTATGAAAATTTTTGGAATCAACATACAACATGATAATTATCGTGTTTTTTATTGTAAAGGAAATATGGCATATCAATCACCTGGAGATTATTTAGTGGAAGGAGATGCCTCAAGTGCTTCTTATTTTTTAGCAGCATCAGCTATTCGAGGGGGTACGGTTCGAGTTATAGGAGTTGGTCGTAATAGTAAACAAGGAGATATTTATTTTGCGAATATATTAGAAAGTATGGGAGCAAAGATTGCATGGGGTGATAATTATATAGAGTGTACTCGTGGAGCTGATCTGAATGCTGTTGATTTAGATGTTAATAATATTCCAGATGCAGCAATGACTCTTGCTATTACTGCATTATTTTCTATTAATGGTCCTACGATATTACGTAATATTTATAATTGGAGAGTTAAAGAAAGCGATCGATTAGCGGCAATGGCTACCGAGTTACGTAAAATAGGGGCGGAGATTGTGGAAGGTTATGATTATTTACAAATTACTCCTCCAGTTAAAATAGAATCAGCTTACATTAATACTTATGATGATCATCGCATAGCGATGTGTTTTTCTTTGGTGGCATTATCGGATGTTTCTATTATAATTAATAATCCTAAGTGTACCAATAAAACTTTTCCGGATTTTTTTACACAATTATCTAGTATTAGTGTATTGCAATAAGTATTCTATACAGTGTGATATTCATATATAATCTAAATTGCACATATGAAATCATGATCATTAAATTTTATTAAGATATTAAAAATAATCATTTATATAGTGAATTTTGTGCGCTGCAAGGGGATAATTGTGAACAATATATTTCCAGTTATTACTATTGATGGCCCAAGTGGAGTAGGGAAAGGGACTTTATCTAGGAGATTAGCAAAAATTCTTGGATGGAATTTATTGGATTCGGGAGTGATTTATCGAGTGTTAGCATTAGCAGCTTTAGAAAATAAAATTGATATTAATCGTGAAGAAAAAGTAGCAGTACTTGCGGAAGAGATACAGATAAGTTTTATAAATAGAAAAAATAATTTTTTTGTATCCTTTAATGGTAAAGAAATTAAAAGGGATATTTATACAGAAACTATAGGAAATTATGCATCTAAAATTGCTGTTTTTTCGAAGGTACGTAAAAATTTGTTGACATATCAACGTACGTTTTGTCGATGTCCAGGACTTGTTGCTGATGGGCGGGATATGGGAACAGTAGTATTTCCTAATGCGGAATTGAAAATTTTTCTTTATGCTTCTTTTGAGGAAAGAGAGCGCCGTAGATTACATCAGTTGCAGAAAAAAAACTTTGGTGTTAATTTTAAGTTTTTATTCTCACAAATAAGAGAACGAGATGCGCGTGATTATAATCGACAATCGGCACCGTTAACGCCCGCAATTGATTCATTAATGTTAGATTCTACTCATTTATCTGCTGAAGAAGTAAAATCTAAAGTACTTATGTATATTAGAGAGAGTCTAGTATTCTCATCGAGAGTACTATATAATACTACGCATAATCAAGGATAGTTATGATATATTTGTTATAACTCCATCAAACATGGAGTGTGGTGGATGTTAATTGAAAATTGAAGATTATAAAAATGACAGAATCGTTTGCTCAGCTATTTGAAGAATCTTTAAAAAAAGTAGAAACTTGTCCTGGATCCATTGTTCGTGGAGTTGTTGTTGCTATTTTTAAAGATATTGTGTTAGTCGACGCAGGATTAAAATCAGAATCTGCTATTCCTATTGAGCAATTTTATAATGCTCAAGGAGAATTAGAGATTTCAATTGGTGATTATGTTGATGTTACATTAGATGCAGTAGAAGATGGGTTTGGGGAGACTGTTTTATCTCGTGAAAAAGCAAAACGTTACGAATCTTGGGTATTATTAGAAAAAGCACACCAAAATATGACCACTGTTACAGGTATTATTAACGGAAAAGTAAAAGGAGGATTTACTGTTGAGCTAAATGGCGTACGCGCTTTTTTACCTGGTTCTTTGGTAGATGTTAAACCAATACGTGACACTTCATTTTTAGAAGGGCAAGCATTTGAATTTAAAGTAATTAAATTAGATCATAAACGCAATAATGTTGTAGTGTCGCGTCGCGCAGTGATTGAATCTGAAAATAGTGTTGAACGTGATCAATTGTTAAATCAATTACATGAAGGAATAGAAATTAGAGGGGTAGTTAAAAATTTAACTGATTATGGCGCTTTTATTGACTTAGGAGGCGTAGATGGGTTGTTACACATTACTGACATGGCATGGAAACGCGTTAAACATCCTAGTGATATAGTAAATGTTGGAGATGAAATTATTGTTAAAGTATTAAGATTCGACAGAGAGCGTATTCGAGTATCTTTGGGTCTAAAGCAATTAGGAGAAGATCCATGGGCGGCTATTGTTCAACGCCACAAGGAAGGAAGTAAATTGATAGGACAAGTAACTAATTTAACTGATTATGGATGTTTTATTGAAATTGAAGATGGAGTAGAAGGATTAGTACATGTATCCGAGATGGATTGGACTAATAAAAATATTCATCCTTCTAAAGTAGTGACGGTAGGAGAATCTGTTGAAGTAATGGTATTAGATATTGACAAAGAACGCCGAAGAATTTCTTTAGGATTAAAACAATGTAAAATTAATCCATGGCAGAAGTTTTCAGATATGTATAATCGAGGTGATCGGGTTATGGGCAGGATAAAATCGATTACCGATTTTGGTATTTTTATAGGATTAGAAGGAGGAATTGACGGTTTGGTGCATCTTTCTGATATTTCTTGGTATTTATCTAATGAAGAGGCTGTAAATAAGTACAAAAAGGGTGACGAAATAATTGCTGTAGTCCTTCAAGTAGATGCAGAACGCGAACGTATTTCTTTAGGTATAAAACAGTTAACGGAGGATCCTTTAAATGTGTATTTATCTGCTCATAAAAAAGGAAGTATAGTATCTGGAAAGATTCTTTCTATAGATGAAAAAGGGGGGGTTACTGTCATATTGGATGATAATATGGTGATTGGTTATTTATCTATTCCTGCTGTATCAAATAATAAATCTACTCATAAAAAAACATATATATCATTACACATAGGCAATGATATATTAGCAACGCTAGATGGAGTAGATCGTAAAAATAGAATCGTCAATTTATCTGCATGTAATATATGTGATTCAATTCAAAAATCAGAAGTCAACATTATTGACAATCATATCAAAGAGAAAGATCAGAATTTTTCTAGTGTCATGGTTGAAGCATTTAAAGCGGCAACTAAGAATGAGTAATTATTTTTTATTAAATAATTTTTATATATAATTTATTAATATGTTAGACTGGGTCAGTTATAGGTAACAATAAATAAACTAATTAAATAAATATTTTAATATTTATATATGATATCTATATAGAATTTTAATATAGTTGTGGGGTAGTTAAATTAGTCGTGGTTATAATTGAATTGAGGATTATATATTAGATATAATGAGGTTACTACTTGAGTAGATAAAAAGAATTAAATTTTAATGTTGTGTACTTATTTTATTTTGAAATAAGTTGTCCTAGTTGTTGATTAGTGAAAGTGATAAAAATTTGATTTAATATTAAAAATAGAATAGTATGTATAAGCAAGTTTTGTTTATTTATTTAAGTTCTCTTAATTTAATGTTGTCATATCATTGGTGTTGATAGTAAGGTTTTACAATAAAATAGTTAATATATATGAATGAGCATTAAATTCTTTTTCATCGTTAAAATCACATTTAATCACACAGATTATTAGATATACTAAAGATTAGGAATACGTTTGTATATTATTCAAAAATAATATTTATATATAATAGATATAGTAGTTTTTATTTTTATGCGTATTTATGTTGTAAGATTTTCACGAACATTAGTATATTTGAAGTATTCGATATTTCTAGTATGTTGATTGCGATGTATTCGTATGTTTCGTATGAAATAAATTATGACTGCAGGGACATAAATGTTGCAGTACAATAAAAATCATTCTTCTACTTGGCAAACTTTTCGTCGTCTCTGGCCAATAATTTTTCCTTTTAGAGTAGGATTAGTTGTTGCTTCTATTACTCTGATTTTGAATGCAACAAGTGATGCTTTAATGTTAGCTTTATTAAAACCTTTACTTGATGATGGATTTGGAAAAGCTAATAGAGATGTATTTGTGTGGATGCCGTTGGCTTTAGTAGGATTAATGGGTATTCGCGGTTTTAGTGGTTTTGTATCTACTTATTGCATATCATGGGTATCCGGAAAAGTAGTAATGCAAATGAGGCGTGCATTGTTTAAACATATTATGAATATGCCGGTTTCATTTTTTGTAAAACAATCTACTGGTACATTAGTATCTAGAATTACTTATGATTCCGATCAAGTTGCTTCTTCTTCTTCTGGAGCTTTGGTTACTGTTATTCGAGAAGGAGCATCTATTATTGGTTTATGTATAATGATGTTTTATTATAGTTGGCAATTATCATTAATTTTAGTGTTAATTGCGCCAATAGTATCCATCACTATTAAGCTTGTTTCTCATAGATTTAGAACAATCAGTAAGAAGATGCAGAGCGCCATGGGCCAACTAACCAGCAGCGCCGAACAAATGCTGCAAGGACACAAAGAAGTATTAATATTTGGAGGGCAACACACAGAAAAAGATAGATTTAACTGCGTCAGTAATCGTATGAGACAACAAAGTATGAAGATGGTGCAAACTTCATCTATTTTTGATCCATTGATTCAATGTGTCGCATCATTAGCATTAGCATTTGTGTTGTACGCTGCTAGCATTCCAAGTGTTATGGAAATGCTTACTGCTGGGACTATTACTGTTATTTTTTCATCTATGATAGTTTTGATGAAACCATTAAAGTCTTTGACTAATGTCAGCGCTCAATTTCAACGTGGAATGGCAGCTTGTCAAACTTTATTTTCCATATTAGATTTAGAAACAGAAAAAGATCAAGGCATACTCGATATCACACGGGTACAGGGACATATTATTTTTGATGATGTTACTTTTTTTTATCCTGAAAAAAATACACCATCGCTTTATAAAATCAATTTTTCTATTGAAGCAGGAAAAACTGTTGCTTTGGTAGGTCGATCTGGTTCTGGAAAATCTACTATCGTAAATTTATTAACTCGTTTTTATGATATAGATAAAGGACGTATATTGCTTGATGGTTTTAATTTAAATGATTATAAACTTGCTTCGTTGCGTAATCAAATAGCTATGGTATCCCAAAACGTTCATTTATTTAATGATACTATTGCAAACAATATTGCGTACGCTCGCAGAAATTTTTATTCTAGAGAATCTATTGAAACTGCAGCGCGTATGGCATGTGCTATGGATTTTATTTCTCAAATGAAAAACGGATTAGATACTATTATAGGAGAAAATGGGATACTATTATCTAGCGGCCAACGTCAACGTATTGCAATTGCACGTGCTTTGTTACGGGATTGTCCTATTTTAATTTTCGATGAAGCTACTTCTGCTTTAGATTCTGCTTCAGAGCACATTATTCATAAATCTCTTGATACGTTAAAAAAAAATAGAACATCCTTGATTATAGCTCATCGTTTATCTACCATTGAAAATGCGGATGAAATATTGGTAATTGAAAATGGTTATATTATGGAACGTGGCGTGCATAAGGTTTTGATACGTCGCCAAGGGATTTATGCTCAATTATATAAATTGCAATTTTCTTCTTAATGTTTGATCGTATTTGGTTTAAATCATCGTTTTTTTATTTATTTTTATTGCCATTTTCTTGGTTATACGGTGTAATCAGTACACTGAATCGTATTAGTTATCAGTATGGATGGCGAAAAGTATATCGATTTTCGGTACCAATAATAATTATTGGTAATTTAACAATTGGAGGAAACGGGAAAACTCCGATGGTATTATGGTTAGTAGAGCACTTGAAACGTCGTGGTTGGAAGGTTGGGGTAATTTCAAGAGGATATAAAGGTAAATCGAATAATTATCCAATAATTGTTAATATGAATAGCCATAGTGAGGAATGTGGTGATGAGCCAATGTTAATTTGGAAACGAACTGGAGTATCGGTCGCTGTTTCTCCAAAACGTGCTGATGCAGTTGCTGCATTATTGAGAAAACAACAATTGGATATCATAATAAGTGATGATGGATTACAACATTATGCACTTTTTAGGGATATAGAATGGGTAATAGTTAATAGTGTGCTTCGATTTGGAAATGGTTGTTGGTTACCAGCAGGTCCCATGCGCGAACGCATTAATAGACTTCATACAGTGCAAGCGATTATTGCAAATGGATCAGAAGTAGGAATACAATCTGGAGAAGTATTAATGCAGTTATTTCCTATCGCTGTAGTCAATATATTGACGGGAGAGCGTAAACCTCTTTATTTTTTAAATAATGTTGTAGCTATAGCAGGGATTGGGTATCCTACACAATTTTTTGATACTTTACGAAGTTATGGGATCATTCCGATCAGATCGATTTCATTTTCTGATCATCACGTGTATTCTGAAAAAATGTTAACATCCCTTACTAAAAAAGATGAGATATTACTAATGACCGAAAAAGATGCAGTTAAATGTATAGATTTTGCTCACGATAATTGGTGGTACGTGCATACAGAAGTAAAAATCAATAAGATAGATACGCATAATTTATTGCGCATGGTGGAAAATAAGATTAGATATTATAAGGGTTCAAGATACAATGTACAGTAATTATATTTTTACAACAATATGATAACCATGTAGGAGAAAGATTAAAAAAATAATATTTTAAGTGTGGTTTTATATATAACATTGTCATATATAAAAAATAAATTATTTAAATGATAAAATTATTATTATAAACTATAGAATAGATATAATAGTTTTGTTGTATACAATATGTATAAGTTAAACATTTAATCGATTTAGTAATATTATGATGAAATATCAGTTATTGAAGATTATTGTGTGTCCTGTGTGTCATTCGAAATTATCTTTCGATTTAGAAAAAAAGGAGTTAATTTGTAATGTTGATAATTTGGCTTTCCCAATAAGAAAAGGAATCCCGGTTCTCTTAAAAAGAGACGCTCGTAATTTTATATTATAGTAGGTAAAATATGAATTTTGTAGTAATTATACCGGTTCGATTTTTTTCGACGCGTTTTCCAGGGAAAGCTTTAGCAGATATTAATGGTAAACCTATGATTGTTCGTGTTATGGAAAATGCTTTAGATTCTGGAGCTAATAAAGTAATCATTGCTACAGATAGTTCTTGTATAGCGAGAGTCATTGAATCAGAGCAATCCGAAAGTGAGGTATGTTTAACACGATCTACTCATCAGTCAGGTACTGAACGTCTTGCAGAAGTAGCTATTAATTATAAATTTTCAGATGATCAAATTATCGTACATCTGCAAGGCGATGAACCTTTGCTTTCTTCTATTATGATTCGTCAAGTAGCAAGTATTTTGTGTTCAATAAGTAGTACTATTTCTATGGCTACGTTAGCAACACCATTGAGTTCTTTCAAAGAAGCACGCGATGATAATGTAGTCAAAGTTGTTATAAACATGAATAGCAATGCTCTTTATTTTTCTCGTTCTATGATTCCATGGAATACAGGAGATTTTGTAAATCATCTAGATAGTAAATTCTCTAAGACACTATTACGTCATATTGGTATTTATGCATATCGAGTTAAGTTCTTGCGTCGTTATATTGCATGGACTAAAAGTCCACTGGAACAGCTTGAACACCTTGAACAGCTTCGAGTACTATGGCATGGAGAGGCAATACATGTTTCTGTAATTGATGATGTATTTAATATTAGCGTGGATACTCCAGAGTCATTAAGCCATGTTAATACTGTATTTAAAAAAAATAAATATGCTACAGTACATAACTGATTATGGTAATGTGGATAAACTTTCTTATTAATTACAATACGAATGAATTTAATTATTATTAAAAATAAATACATAGGAGAATTTTAAGCGATTTATATTAAATATAATACATATTATTAATATGTAATTTAAGGATTTCTTTAATTACTATGTTAATAATGATATTATTGTGTCTTCTTATAATGTGAGTATTAAAATTTTTAATGTATGTATAATATTTTTAATTCATCATAGCATATTAAAAATATTTTTAAATGTCATACATAGTGATAATTATTAAAAATCATAAGTGTATTTGTTTATGTTAACGTGGAGTTGGAGTGTAAAAATAATTATGGAGCAACAATTACGTTTAGTAGTAGGAATATCAGGGGCATCTGGTGGAATTTATGGAATCCGTGCATTAACTATTTTAAAAAAATGTTCTGTGAATATAGAATCTCATCTTATCGTTACTAGAAATGCTCTGATTACATTACAGCAAGAATTAAAGATGAGCAAACAATCTGTATATGAATTAGCGGATGTTGTACATTTTCCTCAGGACATTGGAGCATCAGTTGCTAGTGGATCATATCCAACTTTAGGGATGTTAATTGCTCCATGTTCCATTAGAACTATGTCAGAAATTAGTTCAGGAATGACATCATCATTGATTAGTCGTGTTGCAGATGTAATGTTGAAAGAAAAACGTAGGCTAGTGTTAATGATCAGAGAAACTCCATTGCATCTTGGGCATTTACGTACAATGGTTAAATTAACAGAATTCGGAGCAGTGATTATGCCGCCTGTTCCTGCATATTATACACACCCAAAAACTATAGATGACATTATTTGTTATACTGTGGCAAGAGCTCTAAGTTTATTTGGAATTGATACCGATATTTTTCCTACTTGGCTAGGAATACGGGACCGAACTCATGATAATATCATGAAACTAAATTGAAATTATTGCTAACTATTTAATTTTTATATTGATAGATATTTTAATACGTTACTCAATGAGTGTATATTCTTTTAAATTTTAAAAGATAATTAATTTAATAATTTAAAGTAAAAATATATCTAATGATAGCGCGTTTCTTTATTTGTGGAATTAAAACTATCGCTACTATCGTCTGTTGCGCAATCTTCTTCGCTAATGGATGAAGAAGATTGCGCAAGATTTAGTTTGACAAATATTTGTTCCATATCACTGAGGTGTTTAGTTTTTTTTCGTTCTCTTATGGTATTTTCAAGTTTATTTATATGTTCTGTAGTACCCACTGAAGCAAAATTAGATTTCCTATGCGCAAATAAGCGATACGATAAATCATCACTTTGATTGAATTCAATTTCAGAAGATTTAAAAAAAGAATCATGCATTCCTTCGCTATCTGCATTTTTTTCAGAATGAGTTTGTTGATCCTCATGAGATACAGATTGGCTCAATAGCGATGTATCTTTCAGTGTTGATGATGCTATAAATTCTGATGAATCTTTTTCTAAAAAAGGAAAAGGAATGGGAGGGGGAGGAGGAGCTAAAAATATGCGATTATCTTCTATTATAGTATTCTGATCGTTTTCTGTTGTAGTAGTGTTACATACATCATTCTGTGACTGCGGAGCAAAGAAGATATTTGAGACCGACGTATTACTCTTTATGCTACTACTACGCTGATCATAGTCATAATGAATTAATGTATGTGCAGCTGTATTTTCTGTAACGTTAATTCCAGAATCATTATTCATGTTAACAATGGATGCATATTTTTTTTGTGTATTCGTATTCAATAATGGTTTTTGTACAAAATCTTTTACTACAATATGTATATTTTGTTTTTTTTGTTTTTGATGGGGTTGTGTTGTGTTATTAGTAATGTATGCAACAACGATATTGTTTTCTTGTGCAATAGGATAGTTAGGGAAATAGAGCGCATAAGTATTATTTGTTATTGCAACAATATTACCTCCATGATTTTCTAATGACTCCAAATCCCATCGTACATATTTATCATTATTATCATTAATTTTAATTATTTTAATTTCTCCAGGATAACCTGTTATTTTGTGAGTACGCTGTAAAGATGAAAGATAATTATGATCGTTAATGGAAATATAATCGTGATGTGGAATTATCGTAGGTATAAACGGTTGTATTATAGTATCAAGGTTATTTAGTATTGATTTATTTTCGTTATTAGTATAATGAATTTGTTCTATGATAGGAGTACCAAATTGGTAAGTTATTAATACTCGACAAATAGTACTATTGTATTGCTTATTTAAAAAAATATTATTTATGCTAAAACCTAGCATAGGAATGGGTTGATAATTCAGATCTAACGATAAATAATAGTCACTATTTTTTTTATTGAAAATTTTTTTATATTTTTTTTCATAAATAAATTGTTCCAATTTTATTTTTCCGGTAAATTCGAAAAAGCGTGGAAATTTAGTTTGTATATATAATTGATGACCACTTCTTGGATAATGTATGTTACATTTTTGTAATGATGTTTCAGGGTCAAAGATGTTATCTAGATTATAATAATTATTTAACATGAATAATGTATTATGTAACCAATATTCTACACCAACATTAATTGAGTATGGTTGACTGCTTTGTTTAGAAATAGGACAATGATAAAAAGTATTATATCCAATAGCATATTTGTCGTTAGTTAGATGTCTTTTTCCTCCTCCAAAATTAAAAATTTGTTCTGATAAAAGATTGTGTATTCCTAATTGCATAAAGGATAAGTTTTTTTTGTGTTTGTTACGTTGTGTGTAAAACGAATGAAACATATTGATTGAATCGTTTTGCAATTGCATTTTAGATTTGTAAGTAGAAGAAAAGGGAGGTCGATAATTATATGCATGGATGCGTAGTTTATTCGTTGTATAGGGATAAAAATTAAGAGTATGATGTATATGGTCGTGAGTGTGTAATTTCATCTCTTTTTGATATAAATCATCTTGAAACATATTATTACTAATGTTGGATTTAATACCCTCTGTGAGGGTGCTACACCAAGCAATTTTGTTATATGTAAATATTTGAAATATTATTCCTAATATAATAAATGTCGGCATATTTTAATTTTAATTAACGTATCTTATATTGCGCATATACAGTATATTTATATTTTTATTTTATTATTATATATAAATAATTAACATATACAAAATTATAAATTAAATAATTAATTTTTTGAATAGAAATTCAATTTTAAAATGATATCATTGATTTTGTATATATGATACAAACAAATGATTATATTAATATAATTAATAAAATCAATTAATATTTTATAATTAAGTAAGGTGGTATTATTATGGCGATGCGTGTTGAAAAGGATACTATGGGTGCAATTTTAGTACCGAACGATCGATTATGGGGAGCGCAAACACAACGCGCATTAAAATATTTTAATATTTCTAATGAAAAAATTCCTTTCTCGTTAATTAAAGCATTGGCCCAAATCAAGCTGGCGGCAGCACAAGTAAATTATGATTTGAAACTGATAGATTGTGAACGGGCTCAAGCAATTATTCAATCAGCAGGTGAAGTACTATCTGGAATACATAAGGACGAATTTCCAATATCAGTTTGGCAAACTGGATCTGGAACTCAAAGCAATATGAATATGAATGAAGTTTTAGCTAATCGAGCTAATAAATTATTAAGCAGTGAACATAATGCGAATGAGAAATTTATTCATCCAAATGATCATGTCAATAAAAGTCAAAGCTCCAACGATGTTTTCTCTAGCGCAATGCATGTTGCAGCGGTAGTTACTTTAAATGAGCAATTAATACCTAAAGTTAAGATGTTAAAAAAAACTTTATTTGATAAATCTGTTAAATTTAATAACATTATTAAAATTGGTCGTACTCATCTTCAAGATGCTACTCCATTGACTTTGGGGCAAGAGATTTCTGCTTGGGTATCTATGCTAGAACATAACATAGACCATATAGAAGTTACTATACCTCATTTATATGAATTAGCATTAGGTGGAACAGCAGTAGGGACAGGTCTAAACACTCATCCAGAATACGCTGGACGTGTTGTTGACGCATTATCATTTCTTACTAAACATAATTTTGTTAGTGCACCAAATAAGTTTGAGTCGTTATCGACATGTGATGCATTGGTGCACAGTCATGGTTCCTTGAAGGGTTTAGCCGTTTCTATGATGAAAATTGCTAATGATGTACGTTTATTATCTTCTGGCCCTAGATGTGGTATAGGCGAATTAAGCATTCCTGAAAATGAACCAGGTAGCTCGATTATGCCTGGAAAAGTTAACCCAACGCAATGTGAAGCTATGACTATGTTGTGTTCTCAAATTATGGGAAATGATGTTAGTATAAATATTGGAGGTGCATCTGGACATTTTGAATTAAATGTATATAGGCCATTGATTATATATAATTTCTTACAATCGGTACGTTTACTGGCAGATGGTATAGAAAGTTTTCATAAATACTGTATTGTAGGGATTCAACCGAATCATGAACGAATTAAAGAATTACTTAATAGATCACTTATGTTGGTTACTGCGTTGAGTCCGTATATTGGGTATGATAAATCAGCAGAAATTGCTAAGAAGGCGCATTCGGAAGGGTTAAGTTTAAAGGAAGCTGCGTTACAATTGGGTTATGTTGATGAGCAACAATTTGATTTGTGGGTTTGCCCAGAAAATATGATTAATTCTTCAGAAGTATTTTAATTATTGCTAGAACTGAATAATATAAGTAGATTGAATAATAGTAAAAGTATTATAAGTATTTTTAATAAAACGTTATGAAATAATTAAGTGTTATTAATGAATCGTGTTAAACGTTATCAGATTTTATGTAAATTAAGGGATAATAATATTCATCCAGTTATTGAATTAGTTTATCGGTCAGAATTTGAGTTGTTGATTGCAGTATTATTGTCAGCTCAAACAAGTGATATACAAGTTAATAAAGTAACAACGAGTTTGTTTAAAGTAGTTAATACACCACAAGATATGTTACATTTGGGCGTAGATGGGGTTAAAAACTATATTAAATCTATTGGTTTATCAAATACTAAATCTAAAAATATTATTGAAACTTGTCGTTTGTTGATAGACAAATATAATGGTATATTACCGTCGAATCGTGTTGGTTTGGAATCTTTACCTGGAGTTGGACGTAAAACTGCTAATATTATTTTAAATGTAGTTTTCGGTTGGCCTACAATTGCAGTAGATACACACGTATTTAGATTTTGTAATCGTAGTCGTTTTGCGTTAGGAAATACTGTTTTGTCTGTAGAAAAGAAATTATTGTCGGTAGTACCAAAAGAATTTCAAAGAAACTGTCATCAGTGGTTAGTATTACATGGTAGGCATGTTTGCCGAGCTAAACAACCAAATTGTCGTGTTTGTGTGATTAAAGATTTGTGTGAATTTAAGGAAAAAAAACGATTTATATTATAGTAGAAGTTACATAAATAAAATACTACGCATGGTGTAGTAAGGTATAAGGTATTGCGGGAAATTGTATTTATATTTTCAAATAATATAAATAGTTATATACATAAAACAATATATTATCTAAACTAGATCATTCCCATATGATTAAGCAGTGGTGTTTTTTTCCGCGTCTTAATAGTGTAAATCGATTGTATAATCTGTCGGTGGCACAAAAAATATATTCTGTTTTCAATTGTTTTTTTGAGTTTACAGTGATGCTATTAGATGAAATTAATTCTCGTGCTTGTGCACGAGACACTACTAATTTAGATTCTACCAACGCTTGTTGTAATGTAATACCTGCTTTCAGTGGTACGGTCGGTATGCCATCTTGAAATAGCTGTTCGAAATCATCTAAGGTAAGTTTATGTATTTGTCCTGTAAAAAGATTTCTGGTAATTTTTTGAGCTGTTTTTAATCCTGATTTTCCATGAACTAATCGAGTAATTTCTTCTGCTAATATAATTTGAGCTTGTGGTTTTGTATTCTTCATTTTATCTTCTTTTTTTAAAGTATTGATCGCATCTACATCGATGTTGGTAAAAAATTTAAGAAAACGATATACTTCTTTATCAGAAGTATTGATCCAATATTGATAGAATGTATAAGGGCTGGTTTTTTTTGCATCTAACCATATAGTATGTTTTTCTGTTTTTCCAAATTTAGTGTTATCAGATTTGGTAAGTAAAGGCATAGTGAGCCCATAAGTAGTTCTTTTATATATGCGATGTATCAGATCAATACCTGATATAATATTGCCCCATTGATCAGAACCACCGATTTGCAGTATTGCGTTATAATTTTTATGTAAATAGGTAAAATCATAACTTTGTAATAAATTATAGGAAAATTCAGTATAAGAAATTCCATAATTATTTTTTTGTAACCGTTTTTTTATAGCATCTTTATTTATCATTTTATTTACAGAAAAAAATTTACCAATATCTCTTAAAAATGTTAAGAGTGATATAGAAGATAGCCAATCGTAATTGTTAACTATACAGGCTTGCGAATATTGACTATGAGAAAAATCTACGAATAAAGATACTTGGTATTTGATTTTTTCTATCCATTTTTGTACTGTTTCAATTAAATTGAGTTTTCGTTCAGAATCTTTAAAACTTGGATCTCCAATCAATCCAGTACCCCCTCCTAGCAAAATTATAGGACGATGTCCAAATATTTGGAATTGTCTTAAGCATAGCAGTGGAACTAAGTGTCCTATATGTAAGCTGTCAGATGTCGGATCAAATCCGCAATATAAAGTAATGGATTTTGATTTTAATATTTTAATTAATTCTTCTTGGTTTGTAATTTGTGCTATTAAGTCACGTTCATATAAAAGTTGTATTATATCAATATTTTTATTATTCATACAAATATAGTTTTAGTACAGCAATCAAGAGTATTTATTGACTTTTATAAAAGCCAATACTATTTTATTAAGTTTAGTTATATTTTTTATATATCATAAAATTCACTGAAATTGTAATTGTAATTATGGAGATAAACGGTAAATACGCCATGTATGTTTATATCGTTGATATATGAATCGATCATGTAATCGATGCGTTCCGCCTTGCCAGAACTCCATGCTATTTATATTAATTTTATATCCGCCCCAAAATTCGGGAAATGGTACTTTTTTATGGAGATGATTTTTTTTAAATTCTAAAAATTTATTTTCTAGTAAATCTTTAGAGGAAATAACTTTAGATTGATTAGATACCCATGTACTAATTTGATTATTTTTTGGGCGTGTATAAAAATATTTTAATACTTCTTTTTCTGGAAGTTTATCTACACTTCCTGTTATTATTACTTGCCTATCTATAATATTCCAAAGAAAACATAAACTAACTTTTGGGTTATTGGCTAAATGCATAGCCTTACGGCTACTAAGATTAGTATAGAATATCATTTCTTTATTAGTAAAATTCTTTAATAACACCACACGTTGATAGGGTTGACCAGCGTGATCTACTGTAGCTAAACACATTGCAGTAGGATCAGGTATTTTTGAAAAATACGCCTGGTGCAACCATATTGAAAATAACTGAATAGGCTGATTAGTTAAATCTGTATGACGCAATTGTCCAGATATATATTCTCGTCTGATGTTAGAAATATTAGTTTTTTCTATTAGCATAATAATATGGTATTATGTTGGTTGTTATAAAGTATAATAACACATTTTTGTTTGTATCTAAAATAAACAAGAAGTACTACAAGGGATATAATAGTAGTTTTGGTTTTAAAGCTCTTACGATAAAGTTTAATTGATTGATAAATATTCAAGCACATATTTATGTAAGTTAAAAAAGAGTCATTATCAATTTAATTGACGAATAATGATATATTTCAGTATACTATATGATACACATCCGCAGATATTTGTACGGTATCTGGAAAATAAGATATAAAAATTTATTTAATGTTATTGACAGGTATATATGCTTTAATTATATGATATTTTCTAATTCTTATTATGTAAATTTATAATGTTTTTTTCTAATTTAGAAATAATTTTATTTAGAAAAATTGTTTCCTCATTACTAATTCCATTAAAAATTTCATTTTTAGTGATAGAAATGACACGATTTACTTCATGAATAACAGGTCTAGCGTTATCAGTTAATGTAATTCGTTTAGCACGTCGATCATTCAGACAAGTATGTCTTATAATTAATGATTTTTCTTCAAGTTGATCGAGTGTTCGTACTAGAGATGGTTGTTCTATTCCTATGGCTTTTGCTAATTGTATTTGAGATTGTTCCGGAGGTAATTGACAAATATTATGCAATGTAATCCAATGTGTTTGTGTAAGTTTTAAAGGTTTTAAACGATGATCAATTAAAGCACGCCATATTCTTACGAGGCGTGCTAAATCTGATCCTAATGGTGATTCCAATTTTTTCCTTCCTTATAATTGAGTCTACTTTACTTTAGAATTTTATTTGTTTTAGACAATTGGATAATAATATACACACGTGTGATTATAGCGATAATCATATCCATAATATGATTCTAATATGATTTAATAAATTTATTGTACAACAATCGTTATCGTAGTTTATCAATTAGATACGTTATTATGTATAATTTAATTCATTAAAGTATAACATACATTTATTGTTGTGTGTAAATTATTTTTAATACAAGTATTAAAAATAATTTATTGAATGGAATTTACTTATATAAAATAAATAAAAATTTATAATATAATATAATAATTATTTAAAAAAAATTGTTTGTTTAATTATTTATGTTACAATACTAGTCTTTGAGGTTCGATTGCGAACAATTAAATTACTAAAAGAAGTGTGTTTTTATAAATCAACTTGGTGTTATTCATTATTTTTTCTGAGTTATGTATATCTTTATTAAGCATCTGTTATTATATAAATAAATTATAGTTTTTTTCTGTAAATTTTAATATCTTAATGATTAAATAATGAGTATCAACATACGTGATTATCTTAAAAATTAATGAATATTTTAATTTAAGATACATTTATATAAAAATTATATTTTAGATAAAAAATGTGTTGTTTTAAAGAAATAGTTATTTGCTACTTTGCATAAAATGTTCAAACAATCATTTTTACGCGATAAACATAAAAATATAATTAGAATTTATGGTAGTATTAACTGTTTATATAATGTGATATATTCATAATAAATATGATTTGTAAGGACGATCACAGTACTCTTCGAGCAAGATTTCGTGGGTTTTATCCAGTTGTAGTTGATGTAGAGACAGCAGGTCTTGACGCTAATATTAATGCTTTATTAGAAATTGCTGTTGCTACATTTAAAATGGACGAATATGGTTGGTTGTGTGTAGATGGTACTCTTAATTTTCATATTAAATCATTTCCTGGAGCTATTATTCAGCCAGAATCATTAGCGTTTAATGGAATTGATTTAAATAGTCCTTTAAGAGCGGCAGTGACGGAACAAGAAGCATTACATGAAATTTTCGAAATGGTGCACCAAGGCATCGAAACTCAAGGATGTAGTCGTGCTATTATTGTAGCACACAATGCTTTTTTTGATCATAGTTTTTTAATGGCAGCAGTAGAACGTGTAAGTTTTATGAAAAAAAATCCATTTCACCCTTTTGTTATGTTCGATACAGCTACTTTAAGTGGATTAGTATTTGGGCAAACTGTATTAGCTAAAGCGTGTGCATGTGCGGGTGTTCTTTTTGATAAAAACAAAGCGCATTCTGCATTATATGATACTGAGCGCACCGCAATGTTATTTTGTGAATTGGTAAATAAATGGAAAAGACTTGGCGGTTGGCCATTAACTCCTTGTTGTACCGAGTCTTAATATCGTTAAATGTTCGATATTTAGTTACGGCTCTTCTTGTGTTATAAAGAAGAGTTATAAATTTGAATAAAAAATACATTTTCATATTACACTTATCTAGTTTTTATGTGTCTGTATCAGTGGCTACTATACAGACACATAATGTTTAAGTCTCTTTAAAAGAGAGTTAAAATATTCAATTTAAATTATGTCTTAGTTTTACCTGATCAATTAGAGTTTTTAGTGTACCGCTGTGACTCATGTTGAGTATGATATCAGACCCACCTATTAATTTTCCTTCTATCCATAATTGAGGAAAAGTAGGCCAATTAGAAAATATTGGCAGAGCGTTTCTAACATCTACATGAATCAATACGTCAATGTAAAAAAATGATTGAGTATAAGTAGATAATATTTGTGCGGCTTTTGATGAAAAGCCACACTTAGGAGCGCTAGGAGTGCCTTTCATATATAAAACGATAGGATTTTCTTTTATTTGATTTTTAATTTTTTCTATTGCATTATTCATTTTTTATTTATATTGAAAGTTAAAATTATATTTTTAATGAAACTTAATTATGTAAATATTATTTTTATTAATGTAGATAGAGCATTTAACGATTTAACGTAAATCTTTCTTAATTTCTCATAATTATTTTGTGTTTATAAAATCCGTATGTCGATAAACATTAATTATTTTTTTTAAAATTAATAATAGACCACGTCCTTTCAAAGCTGTTTATAGCAGATTTTATAATAATGTCAACTTCAATATTTACTATATTGCCTATTTTTTTTCCACCAAGCGTTGTTTGTATTGCAGTGTATGGAGTTAAACAAATACGTATGTAATTATTGAATATTTTACTTACTGTAAGACTTACTCCATCTACGCCAATTGATCCTTGTTGTAAAATATATTTTTTAAGATATTTTTTTTTTATACTAAACCATATTATTTTGTTGTTTTTTGAAGTAATTATTTTTATAATTTTTCCAGTGCAGTCAATATGGCCGCTCATTAAATGTCCACCAATTTCAGAATGATAACCGATCGATCTTTCTATATTGGTTAAATCTCCTAATTTTAACATACCTATATTAGTTAGTTTTAGTGTTTCATGTATTACATTAAAACTAACTAAATTATATTTCATGGCAATAACAGTCAAACAGCATCCATTATTTGATATAGAGCAACCAATTTTTAAATTTGAGAGTAGATATGTGGGTAATATAACTGTATATGTTTTAAAATTGGTTACTTCATAAATTGCATGTATTGGAACAACAGCTTGTATAATACCTGAAAACATATTTTTCAAATACTATTTAATATTATTTTAAATTATACATAACGCTATTATAGCATGTATCTCTTTTTTGTTAAACATCACTTTGAAATGATTTTAAATCTATGTGATAAAAATGTACTTTCGTAATATAAGATATTCTTAAAACATTTGACGTATGATAAAATTACATGTATTTTACCACATATAAGTGTGGTTTTTGATAAAACATTGCGATTAAGTTGTAGGACGGAAAGAAATAGATAATGTAAATTAGTAATACAGTCTATTTGATGATGGATTATTAAAATTGTATTGTTGTGCGTTCTTAGCTCAGTCGGTTAGAGCACTACCCTGACATGGTAGAGGTCGATGGTTCAAGTCCATTAGAACGCATTAGTTATTGACAACCATATTGAATTAAAATGATAGTGCGATCTTTTTTATATGTAGAGCAAGAAATTAAATAAAAAGATTGTTACTGAATATTTTATTGGATCAAATTGATTTTATTTTTTTTAACGATCAGATGATCAATTCAACACAAGCAATATTATACGACAATAGAGTGTTTGTTAAAAACTAATAAATAATTATTTGCTAATTATATTTTTATATAAGTTAAATTATTACAGTATGGTTTAATATGGGAGAGTATTAAAGATGAATCGTAATCGATTAATATGTTCTGCAATTATTTTAAGTTCTTTTTTATTGGCTAATTGTGCGAGCACAAATAAAATAAAAGAATTATCTTCTGAAGTGCATGACTTAAACGAAAGAATTGATCAAATAAGTAGCGATATAGATGTTTTGCGCCCTGAAATAGAGAAAACAAAAAATGAAGCAGCACGAGCTAATCAACGCATTGACAATCAAATTACTTCTTATCATAAGTAATGGGAATAAATGTGGAAAGAGTATATATGTTTAAGAATTCTTTAAACATAAAAAAATAATGTTAAATCTAATTATAATTAGATTTAATCTGGGATAGCCTTAGTTTAAAGAGCGAATTTAGCTTGAGTTTGTATAGAATCTAGTATCAAGTGTATTCCTTGAGATCGGGACATGCTTAGGTTTTGTCTTAATTCTAATTGATTTATTAAAAAGGGTTTAATATCAACGTTGGCGACTTCTTGTAAATTTAATCCTTGGTATAAACTGAATATTATTGCGATAATTCCCTTAACGATAGAAGAATCGCTGTATCCGTATAATTTGATCAGATTGTCATGAGGTCTTGCAGAGGTTGTTAAAGCAATCCATGTTTGGCTTTGACACCCAGAAATTAAATATTCTTGTGTGCGCATATTTTCTGGAAATGCAGGTAATAACTTTCCGAGATTAATTATATATATATATTTTTCTTCCCAATTAATACAACTTAAGAAATTTTGTAATAATTGGTTTTTTGTTGGAAAATTTATCATCGTTATTAGAGTAATTGTTCATTGGTTCAGTAAATGTTGCACTTTAATTAGTCCATGTGCTAAACGATCAATATCTTCCTTGTTTGTATACATAGCTAAAGATGCACGACACATACCTGGTACTTTAAAATAGTTCATAATAGGTATTGCGCAATGATGTCCTGTGCGTATAGCAATGCCATATTGATTTAACAACATTCCAATATCATATGAATGATGTATCCCCAAATTAAAAGCAATAATACCAACTCGTGTACTTGGTCCGTATAATACTATATTTGGAATTTTTTTTAATATACCTACAGCGTAACGCATTAATTGATCTTCGTAATTGTAAATTTTATCGATACCTATTGTATTGATGTACTCAATAGCATTGCCTAATCCTATGATACCACTAATATTAGGAGATCCTGACTCAAATTTCCAAGGAGAATCTATAAATGTTGCATCTTTAATTAAACTTACATTTCTTACTATTCCGCCTCCCACTATCCATGGGGGCATTTTTTGAAGTAATTCTTTTTTTCCATACATAATGCCAGTACCAGAAGGTCCGTATATTTTATGTCCAGAAAATACATAAAAATCACAATCTAATTTTTGTACGTCTACTAATTGATGCACGATTCCTTGCGCGCCATCAATTAAAATCAGAGTATCACTTTTTTTTCGTGCTATACTAATTATTTCTGTTAATGGATTAATTGTTCCTAAAACATTAGAGATATGTGATATCGATAAGAGTCGCGTACGATGATTTATAAGTTTGGATAATCTGGATATATCTAATGTACCGTTAGGAGTTAATGGTATGTAATGTAATACAATTTTTTTATGTTTTGATAATACTTGCCATGGAACAATATTGGCGTGATGTTCCATTTCGCTAATAATAATATTATCCCCATAATTTATAAAGTTGTGTCCCCAACTGTTAGCAATTAGGTTAATAGCTTCAGTAGTACTTTTGACAAAAACAATTTCTTCTTTAGATGCATTGATAAAATTAGCAATACGTAAGCGTACTGTTTCCATTTGATTAGTTGATTCAGTACTTAACGTGTGAGTACCTCGATGCACGGCAGCGTATTCATTACGATAGTAATGAGTTTGTGAGTCTATGACAATATTAGGTTTTTGAGCAGATGCGGCGCTATCAAGATAAGTAAGAGGGTATTTATTTATCATTCGGTTTAATATAGGAAAATCTGATCTAATTTTTTCTATAGGATAGATTATCATATTATGATCCTTGCTAAAGCTTTATTAACTCTTTTTAATACAAGATCCTGTAGTATAGTATTTTCAAGTGATCCTATAATTTCAATAGCAAAAGCATAAATAAGCATTCTTAAAGCATCTTTTTTTGGAATACCACGTGTACTTAGATAAAATAGCTGATTAGTATCAATGTGGCCTATTGTTGCTCCATGACTACATTTTACATCTTCTGAGTAAATTTCAAGTTTAGGTATACTATGAATAGTTGCATCTTGGTTCAACAACAAATTATTGTTTATCATTATTCCATCAGTTTTTATAGAATTTGGATTTACTTTTATTAGCCCATTAAAAACACCGGCACTGTAATTACATGCTATTATTTTATGTAATTGCCTGCTTGAAGCGTATTCTCGATTATTGTGTTCTAAATAAGTACATATGTTTCCGATATCTTGTTCTGATAGAAAAAGTAAACTATTTAATGATAAAGATGATCCTGAGTGATTGATTTGAGCGCTGGTTCGATGGGATATAAATTTAGGACCAAGAATAACAAAGATACTACTGTTTACATTTGAAGATTGTCCTACATTAATATCATTATGTGCTATATGATAACTTGCATTGTTCTCAAATATTAATTTGACATGGTCTAATTTAGATCGGTTTCCTGTTGTCATGGACATACGCGCGCCACTGAAATGTCCGTTTTTATTTATACTAATAAAATGTTCTATGATGCATGTGTTAGAGTCGTTCCCAATTTGAAGATGGTGATGATAATGAGATGTAACTAATTTATTTTTTACGTTAGATCCTTCATTAATATATAGTAAATATAATGGTTTTTTTGTGATTTTTTTCGTAGGTAAATTTATGTGTATTGTTGCATCACTTAAGCATTCAGTTAAATATAAAAACATGTCTGGTTGAATGGGATTAGTCATATCATGACGATTGGGGTCGCGATTAATTTTGAGGATCCATGGATCGATATTTTTATCACTTAATTCAGGCGAAAATAGACCGTTAATAAATGTTAAGCGATAAGCATCTATTGGAAAACTTAATTTTTCATGTTGCGGGGTATTTAATTCAAAATTTTTAGAAAATTCAAAATTATATGTTAAAAACTCTTCAAATGCAGTATATTTCCAGCTATCTTTTTTAATATTTGGTAATCCAAGTATTTTAATACGTTCCCAATATTTATGTGCTAAATTGGGATTAATATTATTTTTTTGTTTAAATAATCCGTACCATTCGTTTAATACTCGATTTTTGTTATCCAGACAACCAACCATAGCCTTTTTCCTCAAGCTGTTTGACTAAAGAGATATCACCAGATTTTACAATATGACCTTTATGTAGCACATGAACATAATTCGGTTTAATATACTCTAAAATTCTTTGATAATGCGTGATAATCACAAATGAACGTATTTTATCACTTAATATATTAAGACCATTATAAACAATTTTTATTGCATCAATATCTAAACCAGAATCTGTTTCATCAAGAATACATAGTAATGGTTCTAACATCATCATTTGAAGAATATCATTACGTTTTTTTTCTCCTCCAGAAAATCCAACGTTTACTGATCGATTCAAAAGGTCATTAGGCATTTTTAATAACGCCATATTTTTTTGAACGAGTTGGATAAAATGAAACCGATCCATAAGAGGTTGGTGTCTATATTTACGTACAGCATTAACAGCGTGGTGCAAAAATGATTGATTACTGATTCCTGGAATATCTACCGGATGCTGAAATGCTACAAAAATACCTTCTCCTGCACGTTCTTCTGGCTTCAGGAGTAATAAATTTTTATTTTTAAATAATATTTCTCCATTAGTAACAGTATAATCTTGTTGACCAGATAATGTAGCAGATAATGTACTTTTTCCCGATCCGTTAGGTCCCATGATGATGTGTATTTCACCGGGATTAATTTCCAAATTTAGTTTTTTCAGAATAGATATATTTTTTACGCTGACATTCAAATTTTTTACTAATAGCATCATGACTTCTCCTGTTTTGAATGCTATGATTATTGCAAGTACTTATATTATAAATTTTATCCAACGCTGTGTTCTAAAGTAATTTCTAATAATTTTTGTGCTTCTACAGAAAATTCTAAAGGTAATTTAGAAAATATATCCTTGCAAAATCCATTTACAATCATAGAAATAGCGTCATCTTCATTAATTCCGCGTTGCCGACAATAAAACAGTTGATTATCGCTGATACGTGAAGTTGTAGCTTCATGTTCTAACTGTGAATGATTATTATGTGATTCAATAACAGGAAAGGTATGAGAACTACATTTTTTACCTATCAACATAGAATCACACTGTGTAAAATTGCGTGAATTTGAAGCAGTTTTCATAATTTTAACTAATCCTCGATAAGTATTTTGGCTGTTTCCAAGAGCAATGCCTTTTGAAATAATGGTTGAACGTGTATTTTCTCCTATATGAATCATTTTTGTTCCAGTATCTGCTTGTTGTGTACCATTGGTAACAGCTACTGAAAAAAATTCTCCAATAGAGTTTTTTCCTTTTAAAATTACACTAGGATACTTCCAAGTGATAGCAGAGCCAGATTCAGATTGAGTCCACGACATTTTAGCATTTTCTCCAGAACAAAGCGCTCGCTTAGTAACGAAGTTTAAAATGCCACTTTGAGAGTTTTGATTACCAGAAAACCAATTTTGTACCGTTGAATATTTCACTTGAGCATCTTTTAGTACAATAACTTCTACGACCGCTGCGTGAAGTTGATAATTATTGTGCATTGGAGCTGAACATCCTTCAATATAGCTCACATAACTACCTGTATCTGCAATTAAAATAGTACGTTCAAATTGTCCGGTTTTTTTAGAATTCATACGAAAATAAGTTGATAATTCCATAGGACAGCGTACATTTTTAGGAATGTATACAAATGTACCATCAGATACAACTGCAGCATTAAGTGCGGCAAAAAAATTATCTTTAAAAGATACTACAGTTCCTAAATACTGGCGTACCAAATCTGGGTAATCTTGAATAGCATCGTGAAATGAACAAAAAATGATACCTTTTTTTAGTAAGGTATTACGGAATGTAGTAGATACAGAAACTGAATCAAATATTGCATCAACCGCTACGTTTCCTTTTTCATGAACTGGGATGCCTAATTTGTTAAAGGTTTGTTCTACTTCTGTGGTTAAGTATTTTGATTTATTTAAGAGAGTATTTGTATTTTTTTGTACTTTGTGGTTTTTTTGTGTAGTTGCACATGTTGGAGCAGAAAAATAGCTATAGGAATTATAGTTGAGTTTTTGATAATTTCCTTTTAACCAATGTGGTTCTTTCATATTACACCAAGCATTATAACCTGCAAGCCTAAATTCTAGCATCCATTTTGGTTCTAATCTTTTTTGTGAAATAGCATATATTATATCTTTATTAATACCTTTTTTGAGCTCTTCATTATTTAATTTAGTAAAAAAACCTTCCTTATAATACGAATCATTATTTTTAGATAAATTTCTATTAACATCATATATGTTAGAGTTATTGCGCATCATAATAATACCTGTTTTTAAATGCTAAAACTTTCACCGCATCCACAGGAATGTTGAGCCTGAGGATTATTAAATTTAAACATATAATTTAATCCTTCTCGCACATAATCTAATTCGGTTCCATCGATAAATGGCATGGCATACAATGGTACGAATAATTTAGCGCCGTTGTGTTCATACATTAGGCTATTATCATCTAGTGATATAACTTTATCCATGAGATATGTAAATCCTGCACATCCTGATTTTTTTATGGTTACTTTTAATCCTAATATATTAGGGTCTTTATTTTTTAAGTGAAGAATTTGTTGCGCTGCCGCATCAGTTAGTGTTAGACCATTCCAAGAAACATGTTTTTTAGATATGTAGTGTATATTTTTTGTGATATCATTTTTCATGATAAATTCCTTTAAATTTTTTATAAAACATTTTATCACAGTAAACGCTCAATTGTTTGATTGTATAAATATTTATAAAAGTATAAAAATGTGTACGCCAGGATATGATCCTACATATCTAATTATGTTAGAAGTTATAGTTTATCATCATATATTAATTTTTATAAATTCGCATACATATATAATGCTTATTAAAATTTAGTGTAGTATCTATTTTAATAATAGTGCATTAAAGATAGTTTTTTATAATAGTATTCTTCTAAAATTGATTTGCCTGTTTTAAATGGTAAAATGTAACTCATTTAGGGATTCCTATCAATATAGTGTATTATAAAAGCAAATATCATTGATTTGTTTTTTTAAATTAATCGAAAATATTTCATATGAATCTGGTTATAAACAATATGCATAATTTACATGTATGTAATTATGTTAAAAATCTGAAAAATTAATGAAAATTAGGGCCCAGTAAAAACTAACAGTGAATTAGGATATTGTTTTGATTAACCAATTAGAAACCTCTGATAATTCTTTTTTGTATTGAGGCCAGCTTTGCATCCATTCTTTACAGCAACATAGGATACTTTTATTGTTATAAGGGATACCTACTAATTTTTTTGCTAATATTTCTAAAGGACTCGGGTCTAGACTGTCAGTGAAAATGTGGCTACGATGAATGATTCCACGTTCTATGTCGCAATGTAAAGTTACACTGCCCCAATCAAAACGGGTATCCAATTGATGCGTAAATGCAGGAGCGCTGCCAAAATTCCAGTTCCAGTCACTTTGTTTGTTGAATTGTTTAAAAAATTCTGGAATTTTGCAGAAATTATCTGTAGATAATATTTCTGGTTTTACTTTCATTCCATAATGTTGGAAAAATGCTTCTGTTAATCCTAGACATACTTCTTGGTGATTAATACCAGGTTTTAATTCATTTAAATTAGCAACTCTTGATCGAATAGAGGTAATCCCTTTAGTCTCTAGTTTTTTAAAATCTGGATTAAGATAATAATCAAGTTTATCAATGTCAACGTGTAAAAGTAATGTGCCGTGATGAAATTTACGTCCAGATGTTTCACGATATGCAGACCCGCTAATTTTACGTTCTCCATTTTCTGTACGTATGACAATGTCATTTCGTCCAGAAATGATAGCCTTAATCCCAATATAACTCAATCCATTCAAAACTATATTAGAGGATATGCTTTTATCATAATGCTCTTGAGTAGAAATAAAAGTAAAACAAGTGTTGCCTAAATCATGAAACACAGCGCCGCCTCCGCTATTTCTTCTAGCTAATTTAATTCCATCTCGTTCCATACGGCGAGTATTACATTCTTTCCATGCATTTTGAGCACGTCCTATAACTACTGTATTTTGATTTCTCCACAAAAACAGTATAGATTGCTTTTTAGGTATATTTTTATAAATATATTCTTCAAGTGACAAATTAAACCAGGGATCGTAAGAATCAGATAATAATAACCGCAAAGAACACATAGTCCCTCCTTTTTCGATATTTAATATCGCAGGGTAAATCTTGTATGTAAAATATGATTATATTATCACTAATAATAATCATTTTTTAATTATTTTTTATTAAAATTATCAGTATTGGAAGCAAATTTTTATATATTTTTTAATTTAAAATTATATGTAATTAGTACAAATAGCTTCATTAATGGCAATGAATATAAGTTTCTTTATTATTTTATATATTATTGCAATAATATATTTTCATTTCTCAATGTGATAGAGAAATTATATATATATGTACAATCTTTAAATATTTTAATCTTTAGATAAATTTGAGATTTTATTCAATGAATTTTAAAACAAAATGCAGGTATTTTTTATTTTTTAAATAATTAATTGTTATATAATTATATATGGTGTTTATTCTTCATATGTATGCTTACTATGTGGGTATATGAGTTTTTATTTTTGAAAGATTAAGCAATTACAAGAATTAAAGAGCATGCATATATAGATGATTATTTATTTACAACTTATTTATTAACCATTCTTTTTAGAATAATATGAAATAGGGTTTAAAAATAATAATGATAATAATAATACGAGTATCATCATCGCAAGGTTCCGTGGAAACGTTTTTTCAAAATTATCGAACATTTGTTAACAATATCAGAAATTTCTTCTTCTTTTAAAGTATGGGTTTTACTTTGAAAAAATAATCTAATGGTAAAACTTTTAAAACCTTTTGCAATGTTTTGACCTGTGTAAACATCAGATAATTTGATGTCAATTAATTGATCTTCGTTAGCAATTTTTTTACATTCAATAATAACCGATTCTGAAGCCACTTTGTTTGGTACTATTATAGAAATATCACGGAAATTTTTAGGAAATTTAGAAATGGTAGTAATTTTAGGTAATGTAAATTGAGAAATCATATTCCACGATAATTCGAAGACTAGTACCTGTGAACGTAAATTTAATTTCATTTGTACAGTAGGATGAATCATTCCAATATATCCAATACATATATTTTTCAAATAAATTGCTGCGCTTTGACCGGAATGTAATGCGGGATGTGTATATTTTTTAAATCTAATACAATGTAACTTATTAGTTATGTTTAACAACGCTTCTACATCTCCTTTTATATCGTAAAAATCTACTGGACATACTTTTGTAAGATCCCAGTGTTCATTAAATCTGAGTCCGGATCGTATCCCAGCTATCATCAAATCTTGATTTACTTGATTTTCAGCATTTTTTTGTGGAATAAAACATATGCCGCTTTCAAATAATTTCATTTGTTTTTGTTGTCTATTTTGATTATATATTACTGTTTTGATTAATCCAGACCATAAAGACAACCTCATAGTAGACATTTCTGAAGTAATTGGATTTTTTAAAATTAATGGTATTTTTTGTGGGTGTAATAATTTTTGAATATTATAATTTACGAAACTATATGTCATTATTTCTTGATAACCACGATCTATTAATAAATTTTTTATTCTTGATAACGGTATGGTTGATACGTGGGACCGATCTGTTATGAAGTTTGTGCAAAGAGAAACAAAAGGGATATTGTTATATCCATGAATACGTGTTATTTCTGCTATTAAATTTTCTTCTATAGAGATGTCAAAACGCCAAGTTGGCGGGAGTATTTTCCAGATGTTGTCTGAAAATTCTGTTTGAAAACCAAGTCGTTTTAAAATATGTGTTATTTCTGAATCTAAGATACTAAATCCAATAATTTTGTCTAATTTAGTTCGATGTAATATAATATTAGTAGGTTTTGGTAACATACTTTTGTTAGTCATGTTTATTATCGGGCCAGGATAACCACCGCAGCTTCTTATTAATAACGAGGTGACACGATCTAAAGCTAATTTAGATATACTTGGATCTACTCCTCGTGCATAATGAAAGGAATAAAGATCATGCATATGATATAATGTGGATTGACTCGCGATAACAGACGGAGTAAAAAAAGCAGATTGTAATATTATATGACGAGTTTCGGAACAAATAGAATATTTATTTGGAGTGATTGTTCCAGCAATTGATAACGGTTTTTTACAATCAGAGATGACTATTGTATTTGGTAATAGTTTTAAACTGTTGTTATCAGATAATGTTAGAATTTCTCCGGTTTCGGAAAAACGTATACGTATTACGTTACCATCAATTTTTTTATAATCAAAAACATGAATTGGATGCCCCAATTCTAATAATACATAGTTAACAATATCTATAACTATGTTAACTGAACAAATTCCGCAGCGACGTAATTTCTCTGCTATCCATAAGGGAGTGGGGGAAGTAATATGAATGTTTTTTAAAATTCTTCCAAAGAATTGCGGGCATGCATCCGGAACTTCGATAGAAATGGGAATAATATCATTAATTGTCGGAATAATTGATTCTATTTTTATTTTTTTTAATTTTAAATGATTTATAGCTGCTATTTCTCTAGAAATTCCGATTACACTAAGACAATCTCCTCTATTAGGAGTAATGTTGATTTCAATAATATTATCATTAAGACGTAAATAGTTATAAAAATTTTCTCCAATAGGCGCATTTATAGGTAATTCAATTATACCTACCGTGTGACTAGTGATTCCTAATTCTGAAAAAGTACATAATATTCCTTCTGATTGTTTACCTTGTATCGTTTTTAATTTAATTTTACGTCCATCTGGTAGCATTGCTCCTATTTGAGCAACAGCTACTCGAATATTTTTACGACAATTAGGAGCATTACAAACAATATTTAATAATTTATTATCCCCGTTATTGACTTTTGTTATCCATACATTATGTAAATTAGGATGCATTTTGCATTCTACAATTTCACCAATAACTACTCCATAGAAAATATTAGTAACAGGTTTTAATTCATTAACTTTAAATCCAGCCATGGTTAATTGATCAGCTAATTCAATGCTACTAATAGGTGGATTTATCCATTCGCGTATCCACATTTCACTAAATTTCATTTAAATCCTTATATTACTTAAATTGATCAAGAAATTGTAAATCATTTTTGAAAAAAACTCGTATATCGTCAATATTGTATTGTAGCATTGTTAATCGTTCTATTCCTATTCCAAAGGCAAATCCTGAAAATTTTTCTGTATCAATATCAACATGATGTAATATTTTGGGATGTACCATACCGCATCCTAAAAGTTCTAACCAATTTCCAGTTTCTTGTTTTTTCATTACATCTATTTCTGCCGATGGTTCTGTAAATGGAAAATAAGACGGTCTAAAACGCAAAATAATATCTTTTTCAAAAAAATTATACAAAAAATCATATAATATTTTTTTTAGATAACTGAAGTTAACATTAGAATCTACTATTAATCCTTCCATTTGATGAAACATAGGTGTATGATGTTGATCGTAATCTTTGCGATATACTCGTCCAAAAGAAATGATACGAATTGGGGGAGTTTTATTAATCATAGCACGTATTTGAACGCCGGAAGTGTGCGTACGAAGTAGGCGTTTTTCGTCAAACCAAAAGGTATCATGTTCATCTCGGGAAGGATGATACTTGGAAATGTTTAAGGCGTCGAAATTAAAATAATCATCTTCAATTTCTGGACCATGTATTACGGAGAAACCTAAAGTGTTAAAGAAAATCTTCATGCGTTTTATAGTGCTTGTTATTGGATGATGTGTTCCTATATCTGATAACCGTCCTGGTAAAGTAACATCTAATGTATCAGTGATCAGGGTATTTTTTATATTTTTTGATTGTAAAATATTTTTTCGTTCAATAAGTAATGTGTATATATCTTTTTTAGCTTGATTAATAGCTGCTCCTAATTTAGGTTTAATATCTAATGAGGTATCATTAAGATTTTTAATATGTTGGTTTAGGTATCCTTTTTTACCTAAAAATTTAATACGTATTGCTTCTAATGCATCTATATTATTAGATTGCATTATATTTGATTTTGCTAGTATAACTAATTTTTTTACCGGATCTAATGACATAGATATCCCCGTGTCACTATTTTCATATAGTGCTGTCTTGATTAATTAATATGTATAATTAATAATTGTATGATATTTCAATTTGACTAACTGTGTTAATTATTAAATATTATTAATACGAGTTTTTTGTATTATCATTATGAGTTTAATAATTCATGAATATGTATTTTTGATTGAGTAGATTTATGTATGTTCACAATTAATCTTTGCTTTATCGATTAAAGCAGAGAAAGTCTCTCTATCAAAAATAGCTATATCAGCAAGTATTTTTCTGTTAATACATACATTACATTTTTGTAATCCATTTATTAAACGATTATAAGACATACCATATTTACGCGATGCGGCGTTGATGCGGTTAATCCACAATCGACGAAATAAACGTTTCTTCTGACGACGATCGCGATACGAATATTGTCCAGATTTTATAACTGATTGATAGGCAACACGATAAGTACGTGATCTTGCGCCATAGTAACCTGCTGCTTGTTTTAAAATTTTTTTATGGCGAGCACGGGCTACTACACTATTTTTTACGCGTGTCATATGTACTGCTCTCCTAATAATGTAAGCGATGGCATATATTGAAGTTTGCCCTAATCATTAAAACAGCATTAATCTATATATATGGTAAATACTTCATAATTGTAGTTAAATAAATTTTGGGAAGTATAGATTTTTGACGTAAATGACGTTTATGTTTTGTAGATTTCTTTGTTAAAATATGTCGCATATTGGCATGTTTATACTTATATTTCCCTGAGGCTGTTATTTTAAATCGTTTGCTAGCTGCTTGAAGTGTTTTAATTTTAGGCATAAACTAACCCCTATAATTCCTTCATTATATGCGTTGACGCTGATATATAGATAATGTGAATTATTATTTCTTTTTTGGCGCTAAAATCATAGTCATTTGGCGCCCTTCAATTTTATTAGAAAAAAATTCTACTGTTGTTAATTCATGCAATTCGTGACGTATTCGGTATAATATTTTTGCTCCAAGTTGGTGGTGCACCAATTCCCCTCCTCTAAAACGTAAGGTGATTTTGACTTTATCTCCTTCATTAAGGAATTTAATTAAATTACGCAATTTGACTTGATAATCTCCTTCATCAGTACTTGGTCTGAATTTTATTTCTTTGACATGAATCACCTTTTGTTTTTTCTTTTGTTCTTTTGTAGATTTGTTTTTTTCGTATAAAAATTTACCGTAGTTCATAATTCTACACACAGGTGGATCGGAATTAGGGCTCACTTCAACTAAATCAAGACCGATGTCTTCGGATTGCTTCAGCGCTTCATGTAAACTGACTACACCAATTTGTTTTCCATCTACTCCGGTTAGTCGGACTTTTACAGCACTAATTTCTCTGTTAATACGATTTAATCGTATTGATTGTATTTTTTTTGCGAATTTAATAATATGTTATTCCTCCATTTGATAAAGACTGTAACTGTTAATTTCGGATAGTAATTTTTTTATAAATATATCAATATTACAGTTTTTTAATGTTTGACCTCGATATGTACGTATAGCTACTGTATTTTGATTCATTTCTTTATTTCCGCAAATCAACATATAAGGTATGCGTTGTAAGGTATAATAACGAATTTTAAATCCTATTTTCTCATTTCTCAAGTCTACTTTCGTTCTTATTTTTTTATTTATTAGCTTTTTTTCTATAACAGAAACATATTCAGATTGTTGATCAGTGACATTCATGAGCACAACCTGTGTTGGGGCTAACCACGTCGGGAAAAATCCTGCGTATTCTTCCGTTATTAAACCAATAAATCGTTCCATGGAACCAAGAATTGCTCTGTGAATCATTACTGGGACTACGCGACTATTATGATGATCAACATACCGTGCGTTTAATAGATTTGGTAAAGAAAAATCCAATTGTATTGTACCACATTGCCAAGTTCTATCTAAAGAATCAAGTAAAGCAAATTCTATTTTAGGACCATAAAATGCACCATCATTAGGTTGATATTGAAATGAGATATTATTATGCTGCAGTACAGTAGATAAATGTTGTTCTGCCGTATCCCATATCGAATCTGTACCAATTCGCTTTGCAGGACGAGTAGATAATTTTACCAAAATCGTTTTAAAACCGAATGTATTATATACATCATACATCATTTTAATACAGTGGTTTAATTCGTCGAATATTTGTGTTTTTGTACAAAAAATATGACCGTCATCTTGGGTAAATTCGCGTGTTCTCATGAGTCCATGTAAAGACCCAGATGGTTCGTTTCTATGACAATTTCCAAATTCAGCTATACGATAAGGCAAATCTTTATAAGACTTAATACCTTGATTAAAAATTTGAATATGTCCTGGGCAATTCATCGCTTTAATACAATATTCATGACTTTCTGAAGAAGTAGTAAATATATGTTCATGATAATTATCCCAGTGGCCTGTTTTTTTCCATAATGTATGATTAATCATGGTAGGGCTTTTTACTTCTTGATATTTATATTCTTTAAGTTGCGTTCTTATAATTTTTTTTAATTCTTGTAATAAAATCCATCCATTTTGATGC
Source organism: Candidatus Blochmanniella chromaiodes str. 640 (assembly GCF_000331065.1). NCBI lineage: Bacteria > Pseudomonadati > Pseudomonadota > Gammaproteobacteria > Enterobacterales > Enterobacteriaceae > Candidatus Blochmanniella > Candidatus Blochmanniella chromaiodes. Next base: position 429,124 of record NC_020075.1, on the reverse strand, counting down.
CAAAATACCATACCGGGAGCATCTTTTTGTGTATGGTATAAGTGTAGTTGTTTCGCAAGGTTGCGATGATCATTTTTTTTAGGTACTTGTGACATATTTTTGTGAGTTATACATTATTTATTTTTTGTTCTGTAGAGACTACAAGTATGTGTAATTTTTAATTTTACTGTTTTCAATCTAGTAAAATTTAGAAATTTTAGAGAATTTAAAATTCTGATAAAATTAATGTTGAGTATGTAGTCCATGATATATATTTATATATTTTTCATGATAATATAACCTGGTATGTTCAATAGGGTAAATATTTTTTATTTATAATTGATATTTTATATATTTCAGCAAATGATAGATAAAGTTAATTTAGTTTTCCTGCAGATAAAGTTGGTTATAATATTTGTATTTTTATTAACAATCATTAGCTGTGTTTCCTATAATTACTAGGTTATCTTGAATAAGGCAATAATAGAGATCTATGTCATAATAAAATCCTATGTTTGTTATTGGACTGAATACTATTTGGTCTGCATTATAACAGACTAATTTTTTCACTGCGTGTCCTAATAAATATGTGCAAGAAAGCAATTACATGTCATCTTACATTATAGTCTGTATAATAAACCTAATGTTTAAATTATGATGTATTAAGTCTACAATATCAATAAACTTAACCATTGTCTGCTTAAATAAATATTTTTTTTACGTAAATTTAAATACATATCTCGATAAACTTATAGAAGAGATACAATATAATTATATTGATTTTTCTTTTCGTAAAGTTACAGAAAACATTTATGATTCATTCATACTATAAATATTTCATATAGTCATTTGTTATAATAGGATTGAATGTTTTAAGTTTATTTTTTAATTTTCATTGGATACTATATCCATTATGTAGAAATATTAAATATATCATTTATATATTCAATTGTTATCCCTATAATGTAATTTATAGGGATAACAATTTATTTTGAAAAAAATAATAAAGTACTTGTAAATATTTTAAATTTATTGGATACATATGAAATGTTTTCTTCACGTAGTAACGCTTATTTCATTCTATCATAATATTATTGTGCGTGAAGAACATAAAATACTAAAAACTATGTTGAATTTAACTGATGTTTTTTAAACTGTTAATAACAATATTAATTTTTAATTAATAAATATATATTTTATAAGAAGTATACGGAGGTTCATGTTTAGAAGTTGATTCTTTTTTTGTGTTTTACCAAATGCGGAACTTATGATTAGTAGTGCCTGTCATCTTTTGGTTTAATCATTCTATTTGTAATAAATTGATAAGTCTTTTTATCTTGAGTTTATGAAGATTATGATTTTTTTAAAATAAATAATAATTTATTAATTAATTTTTCAATACATTTAATACTTAAAATTAAGTTAATTCTGTATTATAATTTTTTTTATTAATATGTATTAAAAAATATAATAAATATAATTTAATTTAAGTCTATTTAAAATAAAACACCCCAGAATTCTTTAATAAAATGTTTACAGGTAACTAATATATATATCTATTTTTTATTTACTATATAAATACAAAAGGTACTATTATTATATTCTTTAATATATTGTATCGTATTGTATTTTTATTTAAATAATCATATTTCATCATTATGATTCTTGATGTATTACAATGATGTAATGTTTGCAACATTATTGATATGGGTTTTTGTAAAAAAAATAGACTAATCATAACAAGTCATTATTATACATGATACAGATATAATCTGTCAACATTTGTCATTAATGTAATAATATTGATGAATATTAATAAAAATTTAAAATTTATATAATAATAATAAAATTTATAAATGATAATAAAAATGATGGATATCCAACAAAATTTAGAAAATCAATAAGTATCATTTTTTATGATTTTTGAGTTAATATTATATTCTAAGTTATTTTAGGATCATATTCTTATTTGTTATTGATAACTGAGCTCAGTAAAACTTAATTGTTAAAATATTAAATGTTTAATTTATCTATACTGAATTTATGATATTTTTTTACTATAATTAGTATATATTGTGTTATTGAATTTATATATTTATATTTTAAGTAAAAATTTTTTAAACAGATATCATCATGATTATAGTGATTTTAAAAGTTGTAAACATTCCTAATTGCATGACAAATAAAATGAATTCAAGATATTTATATGAAATATAAAAAAAATTCATGTTTTTTTAAGAAATGATTTTCAATCAGAAAATTTTTTATTATTAATTTAAAATTTTAGTCTAGTGTAAGGTTTTAAAAAGATTTAACTAGTTCATCAATAGATTTTATTTGTGTTAAAAAATTTTCTAATTGATTTAAAGGTAATGCAGAAGATCCATCACATTTAGCACGATGAGGATTAGGGTGTGCCTCAAGAAATAATCCGGCTATGCCTACTGCTGTGCTGGCTCTAGCCATATCATAAATTTGTCTGTTTCTTCCTCCAGAAACAGGACTTAATGGATTACGTTTTTGCAAAGCATGCGTGACATCTACTATTATCGGACAACCTTTGGAAACGTGATTCATTACGTTGAATCCTAGCATATCTACTATCAAGTTATCATAACCAAATACCGTGCCTCGTTCACATAAAATAATGTTTTTATTGCTAAATGAACGACATTTCTTAACAATATGTACGATTTGTGTAGGACTCATATATTGTGGTTTTTTTATATTAATTGGCATACCAGTCTGCGCAATAGATGCAATTAAATCAGTTTGACGAGCTAAAAATGCAGGAATCTGTAGTACGTCTACTACTTCCGATACAGTTTTTACTTGGTAAATTTCATGTACATCAGTCATAAGTTTAACGCCAAATATTTCCTGTAATTCTTGAAATAAACGCAACCCTTCTTCTAATCCTGGTCCACGATATGAGTCAATTGATGAACGATTTGCTTTGTCGAAAGATGCTTTGAATATATGAGGTATATTGAGTTTATGAGTTATTTTTTCATAATGTTCGCAAACTTTTATGGTTATGTCTCGTGACTCCAAAACATTCATTCCTCCAAATAATACGAACGGTAAATTGTTGGATACTTTTATATCAGAGATATTGACTATTAATTGTTGCATGTATATATATCCAATATTTTTTATAATTTTAATATTATAAAACTGTAAATTTATTAGTAATAGCTTTAATTTTTATTAAAGACAACCATAGTGTACCGGTTACATAATGATCATTAATTACCTATAATTTAATCAAGTAAATCCATTATAATATTAAATATTAGTTAAATTTAATACTTATACAACAAAAAAATATGATTTATATAAATATCTTGTTTTTACGGTCATTCAAGTTGTAATGTTTTATTGGCTTTTAATTTATTTATTTAACTTACATTATTCTGTCAATTAAACATTGTACTATATATTTGCGTTTATTAATATAATATTTTAATGGGATTTCCATTTTCCGTATGTTACGCGCTCATAATGATGATAATCACGTATTGTATGGATATGAGTAAATCCAAATTTAAAAAATAACGCGCGCATATAATTTCCTTGATTCCATCCATGTTCCAACACCAGCCATCCATTCTGACGCAAATGTTGAGTGGAATACTTGCAAATTACTGTTAAATCTTCTAAACCTTTTTGTTTTGATACTAATGCATTTTTAGGTTCAAAAATCATATCTCTGAATTGTAAACATGAATCATTTTTATCGATATATGGTGGATTGCTAACAATGAGATTAAATTTTTTATTTCTTAGATATTTAAACCAATTTCCATATATAAATTTTACATTTTTAAAATTAAGTAAAAGCTTATTTTTATGAGCAAGAAATAATGCTTCTTTTTGACAGTCTATTCCTGTAATATTCCAGTTTGGTCGTTCTGATGCAAGAGCTAAAGCTATTGTGCCTACTCCAGTTCCTAAGTCTAAAACATTTAAATGAGATACTTTTAATAAATCGAATACATGTTTTACTAAGCATTCAGTATCTGGTCTAGGAATGAATGTACCTGGCGAAACTTTAAGATCTAAGGACCAAAATTCCTTTGAACCAACGAGATAAGCTATAGGCTCTCCTTTTTTTCTTCGATAGACTAAAGATTCTAACTGAATAATAGTGTCATATTCTAATAATGATTCTCCAAATGCTAACAATTGAGCGCGAGATTTTTTGGTAACTTGACCTAAAATAATCTCTGCATCTCTTTTTGGGCTGATGGATTTTTTTAGTTTTAAATTGGCCCAATGTAACCATTGATCCCATGTCATTATTCTAATTCTAATAATTTATTAAGTTGATCGGATTGATGTTGATGAATGATGGGTTGTATCAAGATATCTAATTCTCCGTTCATTATTTCATTTAATTTATATGATGTAAAAGAAATACGATGATCAGTAATTCTGCCTTGTTGAAAATTATATGTACGAATTCGATCAGATCGATCCCCAGTACCTAGTAAGTTACGTCGGGTGTAAGATACTTCTTGTTGTCGACGTTTCATTTCGATAGCATGTAATCGGGAACCAAGTACTGATAATGCTTTGGCTTTATTTTTATGTTGCGAGCGTTCGTCTTGGCATTCCACAACCAATCCACTTGGTACATGGGTAATACGGATTGCTGAATCGGTAGTATTTACATGTTGTCCTCCTGCACCTGATGACCGAAAGGTATCGATTCTTAAATCATGAGGATCAATACTAGGCAATTCGATATCTGGTATCTCTGGAATTACAGCGATTGTGCAAGTGGAAGTATGAATGCGACCTTGAGATTCAGTATGCGGTATTCTTTGAACGCGGTGTCCTCCAGATTCGAATTTTAAGAGACTATATGCACCTCTATAAGGAATTTTAGCAATAATTTCTTTATAACCACCGCATTCTCCATAAGTAGCATTGATAATTTCCATTTTCCATCGACGAACCTCTGAATAACGAACATACATTCGAAATAATTCTCCCGTAAAAATTGCTGCTTCTTTTCCTCCAGTTCCAGCCCGTAGTTCAATAAAACAACCTAGCTTATCATTAGAATCAGTGGGTAATAGTAGTATTTTTAAGTTTTTTTCAATATTATTCCGATTTAAATAGAATGTCTTTAGCTCATCTTGAGCGATATCATGCATATCTACATCTTCAAGCAATTTTTTTGTATTAATGATTTCTTGTTTTATATCCAACCAACGTTCAAAACAAACAACTATTTCAGATAGTCGAGCGTGTTCTTTAACTAATGTACAAAAATGTTTTTTGTCATCAATAGCATTGGGTTTACTGAGTAATTTTTCTAATACATTAAAACGTTCCTGTAAAGCTATTAGTTTATTGACAATGATAGAATTCATATATCCTTATCTTAAGGAGAGGTGGTTTTTTGTTTAGATAAAAATTGATAACATCAATAATTATCAATATAATTTATATATATATTGTATTTATGAAGATATTATTGATCTTTTTATATACCATTAATTATATTTAAACCACATTTACACGTGAATATTAATAGAACTATACACGTCTTTTTATAAAAAATATTAAAGTATCAACATACCAAAATGGTATCATATATTTTTTATTTATAAAATAATTTAATTTTTATTTTTTTAAAACATATATACCTCGTGAGTAATGAAGATCTATTATTAAATAGATTTTTAGCAGTTATTAAGTATTGTATTTGTGTATATAATTAAGATTATCAAAACAATGTTTAAATTTTTTATTAATTTAAATGATACCTAATTATTATGATTATTTATTTAATAAAGTAATATATATATGAATATCTGAATGAATAGTGAAAATTAAAGTATTGGGATTTAAAGAATTAAATAGAAACAATTGTGTGTTTTTGTTTAAAAATGTTAAATAACAAATTTAATAAATATTTAGATAATTCAAAACATTATTTCTTTTGATTAGCAGATAGATGATTACATTTAAGATGTGAATTTTAATATGAATACAATAAATAAAATTTATGTTTTAACAGATAGTTTTTTAAATTTTAATATTTAAATGTATCAACATAGATGTTTTAGAGTGTTTGGTATAGTGATGTTGATCTGTGTTTCCTGCGTTTATCATCATAATTTTGGTTTGTATGAAGATAAATTGGTATATATGTGGAATAATCATAAGAAATCAATATCCCGGATATTTTATTATCAAACACAAGGTACTATTATTTATTCAGTTAATCACCAAAAGAAGATGCATTTTAGGTTTATTTGGATTCATAATAATGATAATAATCATTGCATGAAATTATTTAATATTTTAGGATTAACTATAATTTCTATATCTGTAGAAAATGGAGTTATTTGTATTTTAAATGGTATAATTTATCAAAATAATGATTTTAAAAATGAAATACAAAAATGGATTGTGGATTTCAACTATTTTTTAAAACAATTACAACAATGGATACTTGGATTACCTGGTAGTAATGCAGAATATAATCTGAATGCTATAGGCTGCTTATCTCATGTAAATTGTTGCTATGGCAATAAAAATATATCTATATATTATCGTCATTATTATACTAATAGTATACCAATTTTGCCTAAAGTCTTGGATGCGCATTATGATCAACATCATATTAAGCTAATAATTAATCATTGGAATGTACGATGAATTATCAATGGCCCTCTCCAGGAAAACTTAATTTATTTTTATACGTAACTGGATGTCGTGCAGACGGTTACCATTACTTGCAGACATTGTTTCAGTTGATTGAGTATGGCGATACGATCAAAATATTTGTAACAAATAATGGTAGAATTAGATTATTTACTATTATGAATGATTTGGTATTTCGTGATAATTTAATTATACGAGCGGCAAAATTATTGCAACATTATTGTTGGCCAAATAAAAAGCCGGTATTCGGTGCAGATATTTTTCTTGATAAAATATTGCCTATCGGATCTGGTTTAGGAGGCGCTTCTTCTAATGCGGCAACTGTATTGATGGTACTTAATCAACAATGGCGATGTTATTTGAACAAACACGTTTTAATGCATTTAGGTTTGATGCTAGGAGCTGATGTGCCATTTTTTTTGTATGGGCGTTCAGCATTTGCTGAAGGCATTGGAAATATATTAACACCGGTTTTTGTTCCTAAAAAATGGTACCTCATTCTTATTCCACCGGTTCGAATTAATACTTTCTGGGGTTTTCAAATGTATAAATTAGAGAATCATTGTTATTCTCCATTTCGTTCGATGAGAGAGTTATTGTCTGTTTCATTTCATAATGATTTCGAAGAAATTATAAAAAAAATATCTCCTGAAATAAAAATTTTTTTTTCGTGTTTGTCGCAATTCGCATTAGCACGACTAACAGGAACAGGGTCTTGTATTTTTGCTGAATTTAAGACTGAACAACTTGCTTATCAAGTTCAAAGTTATTTACCATCATGGGTCAGCAGTATTATAACACGCGGAATAAATCTATCTCCATTACATCAAAAATTATTAAAATGTACCGCATATAGTAGTATAATTTTTTTATCTTAATAAATGTCTTACTATCATCGTCATTATTGATTATATAAATACTTAATAGTATTAGCAAATATAAAATTATGAGATGCTTCTAAATATGAAACTGTTTACTGGAAATGCTATTCCAGAATTAGCCCAGCGTATTGCTAATAGATTATACATTAATCTCGGTAAAGCTTCTGTTGGTCGTTTTAGTGATGGAGAAGTAAGTGTTCAAATTAATGAAAACGTGCGAGGTGGAGATGTGTTTATTATTCAATCGACTTGTGCTCCAACAAATGATAATTTAATGGAATTAATTGTTATGGTTGATGCATTAAAACGCGCGTCAGCCGCTAGAATTACCGCTGTAATTCCTTATTTTGGATACGCTCGTCAAGATCGAAGAGTGCGATCTGCTAGAGTACCTATTACTTCTAGAGTTGTAGCAAATTTTTTATCTAGTGTGGGAGTGGATCGAATTTTAACGGTAGATTTACATGCTGAACAAATACAAGGATTTTTTGATGTGCCAGTAGATAATGTTTTCGGGAGTCCAATCTTATTGGAAGATATGACACAACAGAATTTTAATAATCCTATTGTAGTATCCCCAGATATTGGAGGGGTAGTACGTGCTCGTGCTATTGCAAAATTACTTAACGATACTGATATGGCAATCATAGACAAACGAAGGTCTCGCGCTAATATTTCTCAAGTTATGCATATTATTGGGGATATATGTAATCGTGATTGTATATTGGTAGATGACATGATTGATACGGGGGGAACATTGTGTAAAGCTGCAGATGTTTTGAAAGAAAGAGGAGCTCGCCGTGTATTTGCGTACACTACCCACCCAATTTTTTCTGGAGATGCTTATGAGAATATTCAAAATTCTATGATAGATGAAATTATTGTTTGTGACACTATTCCATTAAAACCAAAAATAAAATCTTTATCTAACGTACGTGTGTTAACTTTGTCTGGTATGCTTGCTGAAACAATTCGGCGTATTAGCAATGAGGAATCAATTTCTGCTATGTTTGATCATTAATAAGATTATGTTGTATATATAAAAATATTAATTTTATATAAATATTGTATTTTTCTTCATGTTAATTGTTTAATTATCATTTTAATGATAGAAAATCTAGTATTATACTAAAATATATACCATGAAAATATCAAGCGATTTTTAATATATGTATATGTGTTCAAGTAAAAATATATTTTTATAACATAAATATTGGGATTAATTAAATTTTAAATTTATAAAATTGTGTAGTGGTGTATATAATAATGACTATTAAGCTTATTGCTGGATTAGGAAATTCTGAAACGAGTTATTTTAATACCAGACATAATTTTGGTGCCAGATATGTTAAATCTTTAGCAACAAGATATAAAGTAATACTAAGTAAAAATACTATATTCTGTGGATATGTTGGGAGGTTAAAATTAGCAACTAATATTGTGCATTTATTAATACCAGATTCGAATATGAACAATAATGGACTTGCAATATCTAAATGTGTTGATTTTTATCAATTATGTCCACAGGAAATATTGATTGCACATGATGATCTTGATCTACCGCCTGGCGTAATACGTATTAAATTAGGTAAAAATATTAATAATAGTCATCGTGGCGTAAAGGATGTTATCGTTAAACTTCATAATAAATATGATTTTTATCGTTTACGTATTGGGATAGGTCATCCTGGTAACAAAAGTAAAGTCATTGATTTTGTGTTAAATAAACCAACTATTTATGAGAAATATAAGATTAACCATGTAATTAATGAAGCAATATTACATACTGAAAGTATAGTTAATAAAAAATTTATTGAAGTTATGAATCAACTACATTCCTATAATCCTGATTTTTTATAGAAATGTTGATTTAAAAGTGTTTAATTTTAATTATAAAAATATTGGTTGCAACAATGAATTTTAATATCTATTTTTTGATTGTTAAAAAAATTTATGCAAATTGATTGTGGTATTATCGGGTTACCGAATGTAGGTAAATCTACTGTATTTAGCATATTGACTAATGCACCTGTTAAAATAGCTAATTTCCCTTTTTGTACTATTCATCCCAATATATCTGTGGTTCGGATACCTGATCCGCGTGTATATCAATTAGCAGGTATTGTTGCGTCACGTGAAACAGTACATGGTAAGATTAAATTTGTAGATATTGCCGGTTTAATAAAAGGGGCTGCTCAAGGTATTGGTCTAGGTAGCAAAATTTTAAATCATATTCAAACAACAAAAGTATTGTGTCATGTGGTACGTTGTTTTGATGATAATCAAACTGTTCATGTTTTTAATGATATAGATCCCTGTAGAGATGCGGACATTGTTAATACCGAACTTATATTATTTGATATTTCTCAGTGCGAAAAAAATATTTGTACTTTACAAAAAAAACATAAACTTATTAACGAAAATATTGAACAACAGCTATTCGTATTGAAAAAATGTTTAGATTATTTATATGATGGAGTTCTTTTGAGGAAGGTATATCTTTCTAATACAGAAAGAACGAATATTGAAAAATTTAATTTTTTAACTAACAAACCAATTATTTATTTTGCTAATATTGATGAAAAATCTGTTACGAATAATACCTATTTAAATAAATTGCACGCATTTGCATTTAATAATAGCATACCATTGATTTCATATTGTGCAATGTTATCTTCATCAAAAAATAGAGATGATCGTTTTAAAACAGGTATGAAACAGAAAACAGATATATTGTGTGATATAGTTAGTGTTATTTTGTCTGTGTTAAATTTACGTACTTTTTTTACTATTAATTCGCATATGACACGTGCTTGGATATATGTAGCCGGAATGACTGCATTAGAAGCAGCTAAAAAAGTACATAGTGATTTTAAAAAAGGTTTTATTCGTGTTCAAATTATTAAGTTCGATGATTTTATTTTTTATCGTGGGGAATTAGGCGCAAAGAAAGCTGGTAAGATATGTTATGCAGGTAAAGATTATTGTGTAAAGGATGGGGATATATTGAAGTTTTTATTTCAAATTTAGTGTATTATCTTAATAATTTTTTTGGGGGTGGGGTAGTTAACAACAATAGCTCGGCCTATTGTTTGGGATAAACAATAGGCCGAGCTATTGTTGTTATATGCGGCTTATTATTAACGGCGATTTCCAAAGATACGGACTATCATTAAAAATAAGTTAATGAAATCTAAATATAAAGTTAATGCTCCTATAATCGAGTATTTACGAAATTGATCTTGATTGTCTATAGATAAAGATGCTCCTATAGATTTGAGTTTTTGAGTATCATACGCAGTTAAACCAACGAATATAATAACGCCAATATATGTAATGAGCCACATTAAAGCTGTATTTTTCAACCATAAATTAACCATTGAGGCTAGTACTATACCAATTAGCGCCATAAATAATAAATTACCAAAACTGCTTAAATCTCGTTTAGTAGTATACCCATATAATGTCATTGCTCCGAACATACCTGACGTCACGACAAACGCGCTAGATATGGATGACGTAGTATACAGTATAAATACACTGGATAAGGTTAAGCCTGTTAACATTGAATATAACATAAATAAGGTAGTTGCTAAAGAACCACTTAATCGTGTTACCATACCAGAAAGAACAAATACTAATGCTAGTTGACCAATAATCAGACTAAAAAATATTATTTGATTAGAAAATAATAATTGAAGTATTGCCGGAGTTCGGGAAGCGTACCAAGCAACAAAGGCTGTCAACAATAATCCGCAAGACATCCACCCAAATACTTGCAAGATATACGGCTGTATTGCGTTATTGACCTGTTCTGACGCTGTATTTTGAAAACGGGGAAATTGATCCATACTTATCACCTTCAAAAATGATTGAAATAAAAAATTTATGTGCATTATATCGCAAGCAAATCATGTGATCAACAAAATGTTTCATAACATCATTTTAAAAATGAATGTGAAGTTCAAATGAATATTAAATAATCGTATATCTTACTTTATCAAAAGTAAAAACTGAAATAAATTATTATTTAAATAATTATTTTAAATAATAATGTTGAACGGTATTTGCTTTTTTGTCAAATTCATATATTAGCGGAACACCTGTTGGTACATTAATTTGAAATATTTCTGATTCATTTAAGTGATTGAGAAACTTTATTATAGCGCGTATGGAATTTCCATGGGCAACGATAATAATTGTTTGACCTTTTTTGATATGAGGTATTATGGATTGGTTCCAACAAGGGATTACTCTTTTTAAGGTTAGTTCTAAACTTTCACTACTAGGTAATTCATCAGTACTGATGTTAGCATAACGATTGTCATTTGTTGCAATAAATTGGTTATTTTCACAAATATTTGGAGGAATAACATTGAAACTACGACGCCATTTTTGAATTGTTTTGTAGCCATATTCTTTTATGGCTTCATCTTTATTTAATCCTTGCAGTGCCCCATAATGACGTTCATTTAGTCGCCAAGATTTTTCTATTGGGAGCCATGCTTGATCTAATTGATCTAATATGATCCATAAAGTATGAATTGCTCGTTTTAATACTGAAGTATATCCATAATTAAAAAAAAATCCATTTTTTTTTAATATTCTACCAGCGCATTGCGCTTCAGAACGTCCTTTTTCTGATAAGTCTACATCAACCCATCCAGTGAATCTATTTTCTTTGTTCCATTGACTTTCTCCGTGTCTTATTAAAACTAATTTAGTTATATGCATAATTTGTTCTCTTATTTTTTTTTGTTTACGAACATATGAAGTGATTATATACTGCTTGTTTTAGATTGGCTATTTTAATTGTATGATGCGTAATATCGAAATAAACTTAAATTGTTAATACGTGCATATACGAATAATATTTTTATTCTAATGCAGTTTAAAAGTGATAATTTTTATGAATTAAATAAAAAATTAAAATAGGTTTGTAGTCCCATACTGAAATACGGTCACATACAGTATGATTTTTTATTTATATTTGATACATTGTTATAAAACGAATAAATATATGATACAAATTATTTATGTAGCGAGCCCGGAAAGTCAGCAAATTCACGTTTGGAAATTAGATAGTATTTATGGGCTACTAGAATTAATACAGGTGATATATACTCATGGACAGGCACAACCTATAGCTATTCATCCTAATAAGCGATTTTTGTATGTTGGAATACGTCCCAATTTTGGAATTACTACTTATCGTATCAATCAGATAGGTTTGTTAGCGGATCACGGGACAATTGAAATCTTCAGTAGTCCCACTCATTTGATTAGCGACAAAAAGGGTGCGTTTTTGTATTGCACATCTTATAGAAATAATACGGTGAGTGTGATTCCTATAAGTATGTCAGGAATGCTTCTTGGTAGCCCTATACAAATTATAGAAGGCCTGTTAGGGTGTCATTCTGCAAATATAGATAAATTCAAAAAATTACTTTGGGTTCCTTGTTTGAAGGAAAATGCTATTAGGTTATTTAACATAAATTCGTTTGGAATGTTGACATCATACGATCCATCTATTATTAAAATTAATGTTGATTCTGGTCCGCGTCATATGATTTTCTGTAATTTCGATTGTTACGCATATGTCATTAATGAATTAACGAGTACTGTTAATGTTATTAAATATAATAATTTTCAAAAAATTCCAAGTATCGTTCAAACAGTAAGTATAATTCCTAAAAATATCAGCATTAACCGATGTTGGGCAGCTGATATACATATCACTCCTAATGGGCGTTGGTTATATTGTACTGATAGATCTATTAATATTATTAGTTGTTTGGAGATCTCTAAAAAGACAAAAAAATTAAAATTTGTTGCTTATCAACTCACGGAAGAACAGCCGCGTGGTTTTGCAATTGATTATCAGGGAAAATTTTTAGTGGTCGCAGGTCAAAAATCAAATTGTATCTCTTTATATAAGATTGATTCAGATAATGGAAAATTAACTATGTTGTCTCGTTATTCATCAGGAAAGGGTCCTATGTGGGTTAGTATTATGGCGTTGAATTGCAAATGAGTATACAACAAAATCATTCATTCTTACACGATGATGATCATGTAACGCATAATTTTTTATAAGTATGATTTTTTATGTACTTATAAATTAATAGTAAATTTATGTGAATATATTTGTATTTTATATATTCGTGTTAAGAATATAGAAACCATAATCGGATAAAACTACCGTTTAAGTATGTTGTTGGTAAAGGATAAAACAAGGTTTATCACAATGATAAGATGTTGGATCTTTGTCTTATTATAAGTGTAATAAAAACACAAAAACTTTTGTTTTATTTTGTTATTTTCCTATATTTGTTCTATCAGATTTTTTAACTGATAATCTTCAAAATTTATAATTTACTTTTTAAGTAAATTGTATAATAGGGAACGCTGGAGGCGAATCATGTGAAAGATAGGATCTTTGTTTTTAAATTTGTTATGATTGTTTGTGATTATTTTTGCATTATATAAGTGTCATGAATATTCATCTTGAGTAATTAAATCTACAGATTTAAGAAACATTTTAGATATATTAAATATTTTTTAAACAAAAGAACATTTAATTATTCTAAACATTTTTATTGATTTTTTTTGTGAGTAAAATGAGTGTACTCACATATCATATGAGTGTATGTTTTGTTTAGTACATAAATTAGTTGATTTTTTTTAAATATTAAATATGACATTTAATATAATGAATTAGTTTGATTAATTGTATATGTGATAATACATATATTAAATTGTGATATCTATATACATAGAATTATATTTAGATTGTATTGTTTCTATTAAAAATATCTTTTATCTCCAGATATTTCAATTTTGTATAGAATATTATAAGAATATTCATCAAGAATAAATAAAATAACACCATTATAATTATAATAGTAGATTAAATTGCTGCAACTTGATAAATAATTGGGATTGTAGTGTATAAGAAGGTTGTTGTTTTTGTTATTTTGGAAGAAAAACTTTATGTTAACTAGAATTAAAAATTCTAGTAAATTTTATTTGTTTTGTATTTTTTAATGTATGAAAGATAAAAGATTTATTTCGAACAATAATTCATTATTATGATAGGTGTATTAGACGTTTTTGAGCTTGTTTTGCTGCATTGCTGTTAGGATATAATTTGCCTACTTTTTTATATATTGTTTTGGCTTTGTCTTTTTGTTCTGTTTCTTGCATGATAATACCGATTTTTAATAATGCATCTGATGCTTTTAATGATTTAGGATAATTCTTTACGACTAATGCAAAATGCCGAGCAGCGTCATGTTTGTTGCCTTTGTTGTAGTAAAGCTGTCCTAGCCAATAATGCGAATTTGATTGGTAAATTGATTCTGGATGATTTCTTATGAAATTCTGGAAAGCCTCTATTGCTTGATTATATTGTTTTTTTTCTAATACTAATGATACTGCTTGTTTATACGCAGTATCTACATCTATTATCATTGCATTATTTGTTTTTTTTGGTTTTTGAATGTTTGAGTGACTAGATAATTTATCAGGAATATTGTTAGAATAGTGTATATTGTTATGTTTATTTGAAATATTATTAGTATGTTGAGGTGATGCTGATTGGTTATTTATAATTTCTGATATATGATGTTGCATATCTTGAATATGTCCACGTAAGATATCAATATCTCGTTGATTTTCAGCTAATTGTTGTTGCATTTGAATTAAGCATTGACTATGTGCGTCATATATCTGATGTAATTGATTAATGCGTTGATTGGTATCTATCTTATGATTTACATCTTTAGCATATACAATATTATTATTTGTAATATTAAAATATATCATCATTATGATGATTATATTTAATTTACATAGAAATAGTATATATTTAATCATATGAATATTATTTATATATTAATATAACGCGTCTATTTTTAGAGTAAGCTTCTTCGTTTTGTCCTAATACAGCTGGTTTTTCTTTACCATAAGATATAGTTAACATTTGTTCAGATAATACACCTTTACTTTGGAGGTATGATTTTACAGAGTTAGCTCGACGTTCACCCAATGCAATATTGTATTCCGGAGTACCACGTTCATCAGCATGGCCTTCAATTTTAATATGTTGTAATGGATTATTATATAAAAAATTGGCATGGATGTTTAATGAGTAAAAAAAATTAGAAGGAATATCATATTGATCTAAAGGAAAATAAATAACATTATTGGATTTTAATTCTTGTGTTTTTAATTGTATTTGTTCATCGATTACTCTACTATTTTTTGTACTAGTACGATTAAAATGATTTAATTCAATTTTTTTTTGATTAGGAGTAGCAGTATCGTACTGAGATAATGAAGAACATGCAGTTATTACTACGCTCACACTTATCGCGAATATTAGTTGTTTAAAAAAATTGTTTGGTTTCATTTATATATCCATTATTCATTATTTTTAAATTGTTAATCGTAATGAAAATAGTTATTATCTTATTCTAAATGTAATGGAGACCAAGTTGGAAATCTTATATCTCCTTGATCTCCTTGTATATGAGCTTTAAAATGACCATCAATAGAGATTAATTCTAAATTGGATTTTGTTGTTAAATCCTTATTAATATTACTGTATACTACCATAGTATTGTTGGGCGCTATACTAGGAGTATCAGCCAACAGTGTATCTGTTAATATTTCTTCTTGTCCAGTTAATAAATTTAATTTAGCAATATTTTGTTTTCCTTGATGTCTATTAACCATTATTATAAATGTTCCATCTGAACTAACATTTGGATTTTGATTACTAGTATGTAGCCAAGATAATCTTTGAATTTCAGCAGTTTTAACATTAATTTTATATATTTGTGGACTGCCTCCTTGGTCTGAAGTATAAGCTATATTTTGATTATCTGGAAACCAACTAGGTTCGGTATTATTGTTCCTATTTTTAGTTAATTGTGTAATCTCTCCAGATTCTAAATCCATAATATATAAATTTAAACTACCTGTTTTGGATAAAGAAAAAGCTAGTTTTTTGCAGTCGGGAGAAAAAGCAGGGGCGCCATTATGGCGCGGGAAACTAACAATATTATTAACTAACCCAGTGTTTAATGCTTGAATAACAAGTTCTGAATGGCCGGAGGAAAAGGTAACATAGGCAATTTTTTTTCCATCTGGAGACCAAGCCGGAGACATTAATGGTTCTGTCGAGCGGCAAATTGAAATTTGATTATGACCATCGTAATCAGAAATATATAATTCATAGGGATATTGATCATTATGAATGCGCAAAACATAAGCAATACGTGTACAAAATGCACCTTTTATACCGGTTAACTTTTCAAAAATTTCATTGCTTATAGCATGGGCTACATAGCGTAGCCATTTTTTTTCTACTGAATATTGATTTTCTGATATTATTAATGCAGGGTTGCTGGAAGTATCTATTAAATGATATGAAATAATGTAACTTTCATCGTAGTTTATATGTACTGTTCCTAATACAATAATGTTAATACCCAGTTTCTCCCAAAAAGTTGGGATGACATCGGATACTTTAGTGGGTTTATGTGGTAAATATTCTACGGGAATAGTATTGAATTTACTGCTATTGCGTAAGTCCGCGGCTATTATTGATGCTATATCTTCAATTGATATTGATTTGTTATACTGATTATTAACACATGTAAAAGGTATTACAGCAATGGGGTGCGCAGCATTTACTCCACATGTAATTTCGATATGCATATCTGCAAGTAACGCAGGTTTCCATAAAAATATAATTAACATTATTGATAAAGATATTTTTTGCAACCAGTGTGGTAGTTTATGAGTTTTTTTAATTATTAAATACATGAAAATTTTATAATGAAAATAGATTATTTAATGGACCAATATATTATTATTATTTTATAAATGTGTAAATATTTTGTTTATTGAGGAGAAAAATTTAATATTGTGTTTTTAAATATTTCGTAAATATCTGAATTTGGTGGTTTAGGAATTTTTGCTAATTTGGCGGCAATAATTGCTGCTTGGCATAAATCGTAATCTCCAGATATAGCGGTTACTGATAATAACGTGCCGTCAGGTGCTAATTTGATACGTAGATTACATTGTTTACCAACATAATACGAAAAGTTATAAAATTTTTGTTGTATTGATTCGCTGATCATATGCTTATATATATTAATTTCATTACTTTTAATCATTTCGTTTGAAATATTATTTTCATTATCATTTTTTTTTGTTGTCAAGTCTAATTTAGATTTTTTGTTATTTTCTATAGATTTTTTTTTGTTAATTAATGTATTCAGTAAATTATTGAGTTCGTTAGAGTCATGGGATTGATAATTTAATTTATCATGTATTAGTATATTGTTTTCTATAGTATTCTGACTTTTCTTTTTAGGGGTGTTGGGTGCTGTTGGTCCTGCCAATGGAGGCTGTGCTTCTGTTATTTTGAATCGATTTGATTGATCTTGACTTTTCTTTTTAGGGGTGTTGGGTGCTGTTGGTCCTGCCAATGGAGGCTGTGCTTCTGTTATTTTGAATCGATTTGATTGATCTTGACTTTTCTTTTTAGGGGTGTTGGCTGCTGTTGGTCCTGCCAATGGAGGCTGTGCTTCTGTTATTTTGAATCGATTTGATTGATCTTGACTTTTCTTTTTAGGGGTGTTGGGTGCTGTTGGTCCTGCCAATGGAGGCTGTGCTTCTGTTATTTTGAATCGATTTGATTGATCTTGACTTTTCTTTTTAGGGGTGTTGGGTGCTGTTGGTCCTGCCAATGGAGGCTGTGCTTCTGTTATTTTGAATCGATTTGATTGATCTTGACTTTTCTTTTTAGGGGTGTTGGCTGCTGTTGGTCCTGCCAATGGAGGCTGTGCTTCTGTTATTTTGAATCGATTTGATTGATCTTGTATGTTGTTGTTTTTTTCTTTTTTCGGGTTAGAGTTGTGAATGAAGGTATTAATTGAATTTTTGTTATTAGCTATTTTAGTAGCGTATTGTTGTTGCTTTTTTATTATGTGTTTATATAGCAATAAAGAAACGATCACATGTACAATGATTGATATTATAACAGCGGATCTAAATTTTTTGTAATATCTATTAAACAAATTTAATAATTATCATCCAAGTTGTGTAAGAATATCGTTCCGTATTCAAACGGAAGGATTTGTTATCATTCCAATTGAATGTATACCGATCTGATTTAACAAATTCAATACTTTAATTATTTCGTCGTATTCTACAGTTTTTGAAGCAGCGATCAAGCACGTTATATTAGGAGCGATGTGTGTTTGATGACTTATTTCTGATGAAATTTGGTCTAAACGCACTTTCTCTACATGTTTAGTATTAATAATGAGATTATAGAATCCCATTCCTAAAATTTCAATAGTAATTATAAGTTTTTCATTGTTGATAATGTTTGGTGTTACTGGGCTATTTGGCAAATTTACTTCAAAGCTTTGTATCCATTTAGATGGTATTAACATAAAGATCATTAAAAGAACTAATAATATATCTAAAAACGGTATGATATTAATATCAGACTTAATCGTGTTTCTGATACGCTTTCTCTTCATATTGATTTTCCTTGTTTAGCGCAGAATCAATATTAAAAAAAATTTGATGATATAGAATCGTAATAAATTCTTCTATAAAGTTGTGATAATCTTGATCCATATTGTTTATTTGTGTAGTTAAGTAATTAAATGCTATAACCGCTGGAATCGCTACAAACAAACCAATTGCTGTAGAAATTAATGATTCAGCAATACCTGGTGCAACAATTTGCATATGCATCATCTGAGTGGCGACATTGTTAGTTGTCGTTGTTGTTTTACCTAATTCTATAAAAACGTGTATAATCCCTAATACAGTTCCAAATAAGCCAAGATATGGACTAATGGATCCGATTGTACCTATTAATGGAATATAATCTTCTAACGATTTTAATTCTATATTTATTGCAGTATGCATACTATCCAGTGTTCTAGACATCATTGTTTCAGGTGAACAATGTTTTGTTTGATATAACTTAGAAAATTCTTTAAAACCTACATAAAAAATTTGTTCAGCTCCATTTAATTTATTACGATGAGCTGCAGCTTTTTGATATAAACTAGATAAATCTATTCCAGACCAAAATTCATTTTCAAATACTTTTAATTTTCTCTGTGCTGAACTTAGTACGAAAATACGATGGAAGATAATACTCCAAGATAAAACAGAAAATCCAATTAATATGAATATGCTAATTTGTACTAAAATATTAGTTTCCAAAAATAAGTCAAAAACATTCATACTAATTAATTCAAATTAAATATTGTATAAAGGGCATAACAATGTGATTATCATAGATAATCTTTATTATTACGAAAGTAATTCAATTCCTAAGATAACATAATCATACACGCATAACAGTTATAAAAGGTAATTCTTACAAAATAATCTTTTATTAACATGTAGTTTTTAAAAAATACATTATAGTAAAATATTACTTAATTTTATCTAAAAAGTGAAATAAGATAAAAGCAAGAAGCGATTACATTATCCATTTGGATATAATAAAGACAATATTAATCATGTCTCATTTACTATTACCACTATATAGGTAATATAGTTACTAATATTATTATTAATGTACATGGCATATGCGTATATTTTATTTACATATATTATGTGTATTGTTGTTTATCAATAGATTTAATAAATTGACCAATGTTAACAAAATTATCTACGATATGTACTCCTGATTTCGATAAAATCTCGTATTTTTCATGAGCAGTACTGCCAATGCCAGAAATAATAGCACCTGCGTGCCCCATACGTTTTCCTTTAGGAGCGGTAGTTCCAGCAATATATGCAATCACTGGTTTCTTAATATATTTACTAATATATTTTGCTGCTTTTTCTTCAGATCTACCTCCTATTTCACCAATCATTACCATTAATGATGTTTGAGGATCTTGTTCAAATAAGGATAACATATCAATAAAATCAGAACCAAGTATCGGGTCACCTCCAATGCCGACGCATGTGGACTGACCCAATCCAAGGTCAGTTGTTTGTTTTACTACTTCATATGTTAAGGTACCTGATCTGGATATAATTCCTACGCAACCTGGGTTATGAATATCACTTGGCATAATTCCAAGTTTACACTGGCCTGGAGTAATGATTCCTGGACAATTTGGTCCAATCATACGTGTGTTATGTTTTTTTAATTGTTGTTTTATTAATAACATATCCAATATTGGAATTCCTTCGGTAATACAAACAATTAATTTAATACCGACATGAATTGATTCTAAAATTGCGTCCTTACAGAAAGGAGCGGGTACATAAATAATAGAAGTCGTCGCACTGGTACTATTTATTGCCTCACCAACAGTGTTAAATATTGGCAATCCAAGATGGGTACTTCCTCCTTTCCCAGGGGAAACTCCGCCTACTATTTTAGTACCATAATTTAATGCTTGTTGAGAATGAAAACTGGCGTGTCTACCAGTAAATCCTTGACAAATTATTTTTGTATCTTTGTTAACTAAAATTGACATTTTTTAAGTTCACCGCAGTTACACTTTGTTGAATTGCATAAATTAAATTATCGGTAACAATAATATTAAGTTTGCTATTAATTAATCGATTAGAACCTAATGTAGAATTATTGCCTTCTAACCGAGCCACAATAGGAATATGTTTTGTGGTATATCTGGACAATGCAGTTATGATACACTCAGCAACTAAATCACAGCATACAATTCCACCAAAAATATTTACAAGTATCGCTTGCACTTTAGTATTTTTTAAAATCATATTAAAAGCTGATATTATGCATTCTTTATTAGCGCCGCCCCCGATGTCTAAAAAATTAGCAGGAATCCCTCCTAATGATTTCATTACATCCATAGTAGCCATTGCTAACCCAGCGCCATTGACCATACAGCCAATATTTCCCTCCAAGGGAATATAATTGATAAAATTCAGCATATCGATTGGTTTATTTATAGCGCATATATTTAACAATTCTGATTGTCTAAATATGGCATTACGATCTACAATCATTTTGGCATCTAAACAATAAAAACAATCATCATCAGTAATAGCTAATGGATTAATTTCAATTAACGTTAGGTCATGTTCCAGCAGCATACGTGTTATGCTAACAATAATTCTGGAAAATTGATTTATTTTGGCTCCAGATAAGCCTAATTTACATGCTAATACCCGTCCTTGATACGGATATATTCCTACTGAAGGATTTATGACAATTTTGTGAATAAAATTGGGTGTTTTTTGTTCTGTAATTTCAATGTTCATACCACCTTGCGTAGAAGCCATACATATTATTTGGGATTCATCTCTATCAATTAATATGCTTAAATAAAATTCTTGAACAATTTTTACAGCTGGTTCTATTAAAATAGAAGTCACTATTTCCCCGGTATCGGTAGTTTGATATGTTATCAATCTATTACCAAGCCATTTATTAGCAAAAGATAATATATTTTTCGTGGAATGTACAACACATACTCCACCTGATTTCCCGCGCCCTCCTGCTCGCACTTGACATTTTACTACCCATGGGCCATAACCTATACTATTTGATACAATACAATGCTCTATATCATTTATAGTAGCACATACAAAACCTTTCAAAACAGGTAAATTGTATTTTTCCATTAATTTTTTTGCTTGATATTCATATAAGTTCATAATATGTGATCGTACGTATTGTGATTGCTTAAGATTAAGATAATAATTTAGTTAATATAATGTATTAATTTATTAAAAATATAAGAATATAAAAAGTATTTATATATATTGTGTTATTATATTTCTAAAAACAAGCGTGTTGGGTCTTCTAACAACTCTCTGATGTATACTAGAAATCTTACCGAATCTTTTCCATCTATTAATCTATGATCATATGATAATGCTAAATACATCATAGGTAATATTACTATCTGCCCATCTTGAGCTATGGGTCGGTCCTTTATTGCATGCATACCAAGAATTGCGCTTTGTGGAGGATTAATGATAGGAGTAGACATTAATGATCCAAAAACTCCACCGTTAGTAATGGTAAAATTACCTCCGCTTAATTCTTCAATTGTTAGTTTACCGTCTCTTCCTTTTTCAGCTAAAGATTTTATATTTTTTTCTATGTCAGACATGCTTAATGTATCGATATCTCGTAACACTGGAGTAATTAAACCACGTACTGTAGATACTGCAATACTTATATCAAAATAATGATAATATACAATTTCTTCTCCATCAATGGATGCATTAATTTCAGGAAAATGTCTCAATCCTTCTAAAACTGCTTTTACATAAAAAGACATGATTCCTAATGTAATTCCATAACGTTTTTCAAACAATTCTCCATATTTTTTTCGCAGTTTTATGATGGGTTGCATGTTTACTTCATTAAAAGTAGTTAACATAGCTGTAGTTTTAGTAACAGCTAATAGGCGTTCTGAGATTTTTTTTCGTAATCGATTCATTACAATACGTGTTTCTTTGCGATCGTTTTTTGTATTTTGTATGTGATGATGCGCTACATTTTCATTATTTTGTTGATCAGTATAATGTAATTTTTTTTCGGAATGAATATGTGACTCTATATCTTGACGAGTTAGACGTCCTTTTATTCCACTGCCTTGAATATTTGTTAGCTGTAAATTATGCTCGGTCATTAATTTACGAATAGATGGAGTTAAAATGTTATGATTTTTGTTATCTCGAGTAAGAATATGTTCTTGAGACGCTACTGATGTAATAGATTTTTGATCTTGAAATATTTTTTTTGTATCTTTTTTGGAAACGATATGATCAATATTTAGACGGCCTAAAATTTGGCCGGATACTACTGTTGATCCCTCTTGTTCTGAAATTGATTCTAAAATTCCTGTGTTTGGAGCAGGAATTTCTAACATAATTTTGTCTGTTTCTATTTCCAGTAAAATATCATCTTGTTTAACTGTATCTCCTGATTTTTTATGCCAAACAGCAACAGTAGCGTCTGCAACCGATTCTGGTAAATTCGGAACCACAATGTCAATACTACTCATTTTCTATCCTTTTTAAAAAAATTAATTTAGATTTAATGCATCGTCAATTAATTTTTTTTGTTGTTGTTGATGCACTGAAAAATATCCCACTGCAGGTGCAGCAGCATCAGGACGTCCTATATAATTTAACGTAATATTTTTAGATATTATGTTATGAAAACAATGTTGTATGTAATACCAAGCTCCTTGATTTTTAGGTTCTTCTTGACACCAAGTAAAATCTTGTACATTTTCATAAGAAGCTAAAATAACCTGTATATTTGTATAAGGGAAAGGATATAGTTGTTCAATGCGAATAATAGCTATGTTATATTGTTCGTTTTTACGTCGTTGAATTAATAAATCATAATATACCTTTCCAGAGCATATTATCACACGTTTGATTTTATTTGAAACGATATTATCGTCTATTTCATTCAAGACCGTTTTAAATGATCCGTATGCTAAATTTTCTAATGAAGTAGTTACTACGGGATGTCTTAATAGAGACTTTGGCGATATAATAATTAGTGGTTTTTTACAATTCATATCACATGTTGCTTGTTGACGTAATATATGGTACATTTGGTCTGGGGTGGAAGGCACACAAACGTGTATGTTATGTTCAGCGCACAATTGTAAATATCGTTCCATACGAGAAGAAGAATGTTCCGGTCCTTGTCCTTCATATCCATGAGGTAAAAGCATTACTAAACCGCATAATTGGCCCCATTTTTGCTCACTGGAACTAATGAATTGATCGATAACAATTTGCGCTCCATTAGAAAAATCTCCAAATTGTGCTTCCCAAATAATTAGCATATTATTTGCCAAACTGGCGTAGCCATATTCAAATGCTAAAGCTGCTTCTTCGGATAACACTGAATCCCAGATAAAAAGAGATCCTTTTTTATTTTCTTCTGTATTAATAAAGTGCATTAAAGGGATATATTTCGTTCCATTATTTTGATCATGTATTACAGCATGTCTATGAAAAAAAGTTCCTCGAGCAGCGTCTTCTCCAGATAAACGAATAGAAATTCCTTGATCTAATAAAGTAGCGTATGCTAGCATTTCTGCCGCTCCCCAATCAAACAGTCTATTACCTAAAGCCATCTCTATTCTTTCATGATAAATTTTTTTTACTCTAGAGTGCATAGCGATACTTGATGGAATATCACTGATACGATAGGCTAAATTTTTTAAGTATTGGATGTTTATTTTGTTAGAATGTAGAGCGTTTTTATTTTTATGTAAGCTATTTGTATGTAAAGAAGCGCGAATATGTATCGGTTTCCATTTATTCAGAACGCAACATTTTTTTTCCAATGTTTCACGATATGTATTAATCATTTGAGAAATTTCATTTGTATTTATAATTCCATTTTTATTTAAAAAATCAGAGTAAATATTAAGCAATGTTGGATGATTACGAATTTTTTTATACATCAGAGGTTGAGTAACACTTGGTTCATCAGCTTCATTGTGTCCATGTCTGCGATAACATACTAGATCAATTATTACATCACGTTTAAATACACTGCGAAAATTTAATGCGGCGCGAGTAACATAAACGACTGCATCTACATTATCTGCGTTAACATGGAATATAGGGGCTTGTATCATTTTTGCAATGTCTGTACAATGTTGAGTAGAACGAATGTCGTGGATATTTGATGTTGTAAATCCCACTTGATTATTAATAATAATATGTACCGTGCCTCCTACATCATAAGCACGAGTTTTAGACATGTTAAAAGTTTCTTGAACGATGCCCTGAGCGCTAATTGCTGCGTCCCCATGAATTGTAATTGGGAGCACGATATTACATTTTTTTTCATCATGATGAATCGATGCTTTAAGCAACTGATCAATCCGAGCTCGTGTGCATCCCATGACTACTGGGCTAACAATTTCTAAATGAGAAGGATTACACAGTAGAGATAAATGTATGATCTCTCCATTCACTGTAATATCCGAATAAAATCCTTGATGATATTTTACGTCGCCACTACTGCAAGTAGTATGGTGTTTATTAGAAAATTCGTCAAATAAATCTTGAGGATTTTTACCTAAAATATTAATTAATACATTTAGACGACCACGGTGAGCCATACCTAAAAATATTTCTTTAATGTTATGATGACAAACGGAGTAACGTATAATTTCTTTTAGCATAGGGATTAAAACATCACCCCCCTCTAATGAAAATCTTTTAACTCCTGGAAATTTTATTCCTAAATAACGTTCTATTCCTTCTGCTGAAACAATTTCTTCGAGAAATTGTTTTTTCTCTTCACCATGAAACTTAAACATTCCCTCTGTGGATTCAAAGTGATTTTGAATCCACAGTATTATATTTATATCAAGAATATGCATGTACTCAATGCCTATAGGACCACAATAAGTTTTTTTAAGAAATTCATATATTTCTAATAAGGTCATTGATTCTTTGTTTATTCCAAAATGGGTTATATCGAATTTTCTTTGAAGATTTTGTAAAACGAAATTATAACTCTCTAAGTCTAAAAGATAGTTTTTATATTCACTGTTCCGTAACTGTAAAGGATCTAATGCGGCGCATTGGTGTCCATATATTCTGAAAGAATTTATTAATTGTAATATCTGTATATAAGTAATATCACTACAAGTATTAGCTTGTGCATGTGCATGTGCATCACGAGATGCGATGTTGTATTCTACTTTAGAATACGTGTTATTTTTTAAATTATCAGAATATTGATTGTTATAATTGCTTTCAACAGATAATTGTTTAAAAACTTCAATCCAACTAGAATCTATGGAATTGGGATTTTTTAAAAAATCTTTATAAATTTGTTCTATATAAGATTGATTATTTTTTGATAAATAAGAAGAATTTAACCAATTTTTCAGTGTGTCACTATACATTCTAAAATCCTTGTATTTTATTAACATTTATTTTTAAAACACTCGACATCAAGTAATTAGTTTAATACAGTATTTGCTATATTATAAATAATCGGTTCTAATTTTATTAGTTACTATAATTATGCATAGATATATATTTCATTTTATTTAGACTGTTGTTTGTGTATTGTGTTAAATTGTGTTTTATAATTATTATTGTTCTCTTAAATGTTATGTATGCCAATTAAATTTTTTGCTAATATTCGTTTAATATGACCTATAGCCTTGGCTGGATTTAACTTTTTAGGACACACACTAACGCAATTCATAATGTTATGACAACGAAAAATACTAAAAGAATCTTGTAAGAGTTCCAATCGTTCTTGATCGTTAGTATCGCGGCTGTCCATCAAAAAGCGATATAAAGTCAATAATCCAGCAGGGCCAATAAATTTATCTGGATTCCACCAAAAAGAGGGGCAAGCACTAGAACAACATGCACATAAGATGCATTCATACGATCCATCTAACTTAGAACGTTCTTCTGGAGATTGTAAATGTTCGTGAAGAAATTGAGGTTGTTGATTGGAACGCTCATGTATTAAAAATGGTTGTACTCTTTCATATTGAAGAAAGAATTGACTCATATCCACTACTAAATCACGAATTATTGGAAATCCAGATAATGGACGTACTACAATTGCATTTTGATGATTGCTATCATATAATTGCTTCAATGAAGTAATGCATGCCAGATTATTTGTGCCATTGATATTCATTCCATCAGAACCACATACCCCTTCTCTGCAAGAACGCCGAAATGTTAAAGTTGGATCTTGTTCTTTCAATTTAATTAAGGCATCTAATAATGTCATATTTTTTGCATGTAATAAATTAAGTGTATAATTTTTCATGCAGGCATTTTTACTAATTTCAGGATGATAACGGTAAATGGAAAATTTAATTTGCATATTTAAACTCCATTTTTTAATAAACACGAGTTTTCGGAGGAAAAGGAGAACGAAATTTTGGTTGCATATTCACATTACGACGAATCATAATATCATTTTTTGGTAAATATAACGTATGACACAACCAATGTTTATCATCACGCATAGGAAAATCATAACGACTATGGGCTCCTCTGCTTTCGGTTCTAAAAATGGCAGCCATAGCAGTTACATAAGCAGTTTCTAATAAATTATCTAATTCTAAGCATTCAACACGTTGTGTGTTGAATGTATAAGATTTATCTGATAAAACCGCACAGTTTAATCGGTTACGTATTTCTTTTAGTTCTTGTAATCCCTTCAGCATTTTTTGCTCTTCTCTGAAAACAGAGAAATTGTTTTGCATACACGACTGCAAATCTTGGCGTATTGTTACTGGATTTTCTGTTGCACCCGATTTATTATTATTCCAACGAATATAACGAGCTAATGATCGTTCTATATCAGAATCGGTAGGTCCGCGAGCCGGCCATTCTTCTTCTGATAAATACGCTTGTATATATGTTCCTGTAGCATGTCCGAATACGATTAAATCTAATAAAGAATTTCCACCTAGTCGATTAGCCCCGTGTACTGATACACAAGCAGTTTCTCCAACTGCAAATAAACCTGGTACTATCGTATCTGTACCCGCATTGTTTACAGTAATTACTTCTCCGCGTACTGTTGTAGGAATACCACCCATCATATAATGACAGGTAGGAAATACTGGAATTAATTCTTTTACAGGATCTATATAAGAAAAAGTACGCACTAATTCCAAGATACCAGGTAAACGTAATTCTAATAATTCTTTTCCCAAATGATCTATTTTTAATTTAACATGAGGGCCGCATGTACCTGAATAACCTCGACCTTCTTGAATTTCCAACATAATTGCTCGAGCTACCACATCACGTCCGGCTAAATCTTTTACATTAGGAGCATAACGCTCCATAAATCTTTCTCCTGCAATATTTAAAAGATATCCTCCTTCACCACGACATCCTTCACTTACTAAGATCCCGACACCAGCTATTCCAGTGGGATGAAATTGCCACATTTCCATATCTTGAGCAGGAATACCTGCTCTCAACACCATGCCAATTCCATCCCCTGTGTTGATATGGGCATTGGTGGTAGATTGATAAATACGCCCTCCTCCTCCAGTCGCAAGTACTGTAGCACGTGCTTTAAAATATGCTAATTCTCCTGTTTCAATAGAAAAAGCAACACAACCAAGTATTCTTCCATCTTGATTTTTTACTAAATCTAATGCGTACCATTCTGAAAATATGGTCGTTTTGTTCTTCAAGTTTTGTTGATACAATGTATGTAATAGCGCATGTCCGGTACGATCAGCAGCTGCAGCAGTACGTGCTGCTTGTTTTTTTCCATAATATAAAGTTTGTCCTCCAAATGGACGTTGGTAAATACGACCATTTTTTAGTCTAGAAAATGGTAACCCCATATGTTCTAACTCCAGAACTGCTTTAGGTCCTGTTTTACACATATATTCAATAGCATTTTGGTCTCCTATGTAATCAGATCCTTTTACAGTATCATACATGTGCCACTGCCAATCATCTTCGTGATTATTACCGAGAGCAACCGTAATTCCTCCTTGAGCAGATACTGTATGTGAACGTGTAGGAAAGACTTTAGATATTAAGGCACAAGAAAATCCCATTTTAGAAACTTGTAATGCAACGCGCATACCCGCGCCGCCAGCTCCTATAACAATAGAAAAAAATTCTTTAACTGGTATCTGATGCATCTATACACTCCAAATAATAATCATCCCAAAAAATAAGTATGCGAACAATATAGAACCGGTTATCCACGCTCCCAACTGCCTTAGCACAGGTAATGTTATATAGTCTTCTAGTATGTGGCGCATACCAATCCAAGCATGACTTAGGGCAGATAATAAACCCATGATACTAAATATTTTAGTGGTGTTTTTGCTAAAAAAATCGTACCATTTATCATAAGATAAGTTGTTAGCTGAAATAATGAAAATAGAAATATACACGATGTATAGCAACATCCAGACGGCTGAAATTCGTACTAGCAACCATTCGTACACTCCGTGATATTTCAAGATTGATTTGATGGATACCATATTAAAATTCCAATGAAAATAGATAACAAAATGGTTAATACAAATACAACTTTTGCGCTAATTTTTCCTATTAGTAACGTTTGATTTAAGCACCCAAAATCCATTAATATTTGACGGATACCAGCAATTATATGATAACTTAGTAAGATCGTAACTGTCCAAAATACAAACTGAAAAATGTAATGATTCATTAATAGAAACCGATGAATTTTGCAAAATTCATTATTAGAAGATAAAGATAATTTTAATATCCAAAGAATTGGACCAATTGTTATGAATAACAGAATTCCGGAGATTCTGTGTAAAATAGAAGTAATAGCAGTAATGGGAAATCGTATAGTTCTGATATTTAAATACATTGGTCTTTGGTTTTTTTTGATCATATAAACGCTCTTAAATATATCACGGTAAAACATATGTTTGCACGCGACTCACGATACATCCTTAAAACATCATAAAAAAGATAATATATGATATAAAGACGGATTACTATTATGGTTTTATTCTATAAATACAATTATTTCAAATATATACACATATATTATCTTTTGTTTTGATACCTCTAAATTACTTTAATCGATTCAGTATTATAACAAATGATTAGATTAGCATAATATCACATCCTGTATATTATTAACAATTTAATAATATTAAAAAATTTAGAATTGAACTCAGTTTTTAATTTTCAAAAAGGGTATATATACAATAATGAAATGAGGTAGATTGTAAATTTGTTTTTATCCTGATCAAAAAAAAGATAATTACAAAAATAATGGAATTTAAATTTGACAACACTTTACTCAAATATTGAGTGTTAGTGTTTAATATCTTTTATGGTACCCTAAAGTTGAACAATGAATATACTAAATATTTATTAGTTGCATTAGATATTATTATTCTGAAAGATAGTGTCGATAATTACCATGCTATCAAACGATAGTAGCATTTAGATAATAAGAACGCTGTATTTCAACAATTATTTTTATTGCGAAAATTATACTGCTTTAATTACACTGCTTTAGTCTTATTAAAGACTGATCCGTTTTATTTAATACAAGATAAATAAGTAAGAAAGTGTGGATATGTTATTTGTAATGCTGATATTATATGTTATTTTTTTTTGGATCTAAAAACTCATTTTTTACAATAAAATAATTGTTGAAATAACAGCATTCCATTGCGTCAATAGTATTGATGTTTTTACTTTTAAATAATGTGCTGTGTTTCAAAATAAAAATATTAAAATACAAAATAAGTTGTTTTTTGTATCGAGTTTAGTATGTATGGTCTTTGGTTTTTATGAATGCATTATTTATACAATTAATTTTAACGTTAGCAACGAGTCTATATTCTATATCTAAATATGTTTTAACGTAATTATAAAGGGATTACTATGTAATTTTATAAAATATATACTTGATTCTTCGGGTAATGATTTAGATCATATATGTGATCATTTCAACAACCCCCCCCAAAAAAATCTATTTATATATGAAAAATATTATTGATATATACATATATGAATATCTAAAAATAGCAATAACCTATACCTATACTATCATAGGTGATGATAAATTGGATAGTCGCATACTCAAATTATGTGTTCATGTTATTTGCGCATCAAATGTATCGAAGATAATAGCCAAATCATATATTTAATATAAAATCATTTAAATAACTATTATATTACAACGCATTCTTCAGATGATTTGTATTATACTGAATACAGTATTGGTTTAAAAAGCAAAGATTTATCTAAGAATTATTTCAAAAAATATGATGTCGAATGCTTATATTTATAGCGACTTATTTTATAATAAGGAATTATAAACATAAAAAATATATTTATTTTTATGAAAATATGCATTAATATTAATAATATTTAATGATATAGTAATTCATGACGTTGATGGTAATTGTATGTGTTTATATTTTTGTGCAAAAATAATGAACATAAATTTTGCCTTACAATCCTAAGTGTTCATAATAATAACGTGCATTGCATATATTCTATTATATATGCAGATATAATTTTTTATTTGTATCTATCTTGTATCCTTGTTATAAGGTCTTGTTAAATAACAATAAAGATTAATAATCTGTAATTATTCAATACTATTGCATTCAATTTATTATCGTGTGTCTTTTACATTAAGATTGATTGATGATAGTATCGATGATACTTATTATTTCTTTTTCAATCTTTTCTCTATGAGAAACACTTAAAAAGCTTTCGCAATAAATTTTGTACACTGATTCAGTGCCTGATAATCGACACGCCACCCAACCATTGTGAGTGATGATTTTTACACCATCCATAGATATTTGATTTTTTAATGAACTCATATTTATGATTTTAGTAATAGGATCATCTGCTAATTCTGTCATATTAATCTGATTAAATAATGTGTTAGAGATAATGGATTTTTGTGTGTAATTAATAGGTAATTGAATACGATTATAATTAGATATACCAAAATTTTGAACCAATTGATCATAATACTTTTGTAAAGATTTATTACTAATAGCAATCATTTCAGCCGCTAATAGACACATAATTAGCCCATCTTTATCAGTAGACCATGGAGAGCAATAAAAATCTAAGAAAGATGCTCCTGCGCTTTCCTCGCCTACAAAACCGAATAAGCTATTAAATAATCCTTGTACAAACCATTTAAAACCTACTGGTACTTCTATCAATTGACGAGAGAGATCGTACGCTACGTGATTCATCATAATACTAGATACATAAGTTTTTCCTATGAATAGTGAACGATTACGCCACAATGGACGATTGTTAAAAAGGTAATGCGCTGCAATAATAAGATAATGATTAGGTTTTATTAAACCAATAGGAGTAATAATTCCATGTCTATCACAATCTGGGTCATTAACTAAAAGCAAATCAAAATTATCATGTAACTTTAATACTCCAGCCATTGCGAATTCAGAAGAGCAATCTAATCGAATACAGCCATCATAATCAAGATGTATAAAACCAAAAGTTTTATCAATTTTTTCACTGATTAAATTTAAATCTAATTGATAAAATTGAGCAATGTTTTGCCAATAATCTATACTTGATCCACTTAAGGGATGTACTCCCAGTTTCAAACCAGATGTTTTTATGGCTTGCATATCAATTATTGTAGATAGTTTTTTTACGTAATTTTGAATAAAATCTTGTGTGTGTATATAACCGCTTTTCCAAGCATTTTTCAACGTCATACGGCGTACGTGTTGTAGATTATTCACTAAAAATTTATTAGCGATTTGTTCAATTGTGCGAGTTATATTAGTAGGAGCTGGTCCTCCATATATTGAATTATATTTTATACCACCATCTTCAGGTGGATTATGGGAAGATGTAAGGATGATACCATCAGCTTTTTTTGAATGATTATTATGATGATTTTTATTATATTGAGTGATAGCATGAGAAATAACAGGGGTTGGAGTATAACCATTATTTTTTTGAACAATAACATCGACGAAATTAGCCGCTAATACTTCAAGTACAGACATAAATGCTGGTTCAGAAAGAGCGTGCGTATCTTTTCCAATGTAACATGGCCCAGATATACCTTGTTGTGCGCGTACTTGTACAATCGATTGACTAATTGCTAATACGTGTGCTTCATTAAAACTGTATCTCTGAGAACTACCACGATGACCTGAAGTACCAAATACAACATTATGAGCGCCATTACTTGGATCGGGAGATAAAGTATAATATTGTGTTATTAATCGAGATGTATTAATAACTTCATTATGTGACGCTAGTTGTCCAGAATGGATATAATTCTTCATTCGAAAATCCCCTAAATTGATTATTTTATGAAATTTTAAAAATATTATGATATCATTTTCGTAGAGTCTATCAGGGTATTGAATTTGTGGTCTTTAATATATAAAGAAATATTAGAACATCTTTTTGATGACCACATTAGATTTAATTTTCGAAAATGCTGATAATTCATAAGTATGCATTAGCAATGTTTAAAGATTACACGGCAATAATAGCTATGTTTATTAAGTAGATAATCTAATGTACAACCTAATAAATACATAAAAATATTGTTTAGATCGTGATAAACAATATCTCAGTGTTATACTTAATAAGTAATTATATTATATGCAACTTAATTATCGATTACGAATTCTTAAAACTGTATACCACAGAACGCCAGTCATAATACTCCATGGACTTTTCGGGGATCTTAGTAATCTTGGGATTATTGTAAAAAGCATAGCTCGATATTGTTCTGTCGTACAAGTTGACTTACGTAATCATGGTCGTTCTCCTCATGAACGATCTATGAATTATTTGGTAATGGCACAAGATATCTTAGATTTGCTAGATCATTTGTTAATAAACAAATGCATAGTTATTGGTCATTCAATGGGCGGTAAAGTTGCTATGACATTATGTATGTTGGCCCCCCAACGTATAAGCAAAATCGTGGTTATTGATATAGCTCCAATAAAATATAATGTACATAATCATGATAATATTTTTCATGCAATTGAACGCGTTAATATATCTGGAGTAAAAAATAGAAACGAAGCTGCACATCTTATGCGGCAGTGTTGTATCGACCAAACATTAATATTGTTTTTACTAAAATCTTTTCATCAAGGATCTTGGGTTTTTAATTTTTCGTCTATTAGAAATAATTATATTCATATCAGTGATTGGAACACATACCACACTTGGTGGGGTCCAGCATTGTTTATGAGGGGCGCATTATCTTCATATTTTGATGATCGTTATTTGCACGATGTTTACCATCAATTTCCCCAGGCGCACATTTGCATGATACCTAATGCAGGGCATTGGGTGCATTGGGATAATGCTGTATATGTATTAAGTAGGATTAATGAATTTATTATCCATTAATTTTTAAATATATATCTTATTTGGTATTTTTGTAAAAATTTATGTAATCGTAAACAAATAATGTTAATGATTAATTAAAATTGATTAGCCATCATAATACATGGTATTATGAACATTGTGGTTGCGTTGCCATTTTGATGTGATCTTGCGAAGATGGATGCATTTTGATCGATAATAAAAATATAATTTATGTTATGTAACATAAAGGATTGGAATACTATGAAAGCAGCGTTAGTAGGTATTTTTTTTAGTAGTGATACAGGTAATACTGAAAAACTTGCTAAAATGATTCGAGCACAGTTAGGAAAGGATATCGCAGATGTTTTTGATATAGCTATGAGCTCTAAAGAAGATATAGAAAATTATGATAATTTATTATTTGGCATTCCTACTTGGTATTATGGAGAACCCCAATGTGATTGGGATATTTTTTTACCTGTACTAAGAAATATTGATTTTTCTGGAAAAAAAGTAGCAATTTTTGGATGTGGAGATCAAGAAGATTATTCAGAATATTTTTGTGATGCAATGAGCATTTTATACGATATTACTTTGAAAAACGGAGCTGTTGTTACAGGATTATGGCCTGCGTCTGGTTATCATTTCGACACTTCAAAAAGTTTAATTGATACGAATAATTTTGTGGGATTAGCTATTGATGAAGATCGCCAACCTGAAATGACCGAGATTCGTGTACAACATTGGGTGAATCAAATTCGGAATGAGATGAATATTAACAACAAATAAAATTATTATATTTGGTACTATTATACTATTAGGATTAATACAAACTACGTCTGAGCATCATGTATCAATGCACTATTTTTATGTTTGCGGTATAATGGTTAATCAATAGAAAGATTAACTAGATATAATTGTGTAACAATTTGAGTGTATTTCTTTACTAATTTTTAGATTCTTTTAAGGTTACGGTTCTGTTAAATACTAGGTAAGATTTTTTAGAATAATGATGGTCTAGAATAAAATATCCTTCTCGTTCGATTTGATATGGACCAGAGCTATAAGAGTGAATTATATTTTCTTCAACAACTCCTTGAGCAATTATTAAAGAATTAGGATTGATATTGGCAATCAAGTTGCTTGCAACAGCAGGATTGGGGTGAATAAATAATTTATCATATAGACGAAATTCAGCGGATATGTTTCTTGTTGCTGATACCCAATGAATTACTCCAGTAATTTTTCTGCCATCTACTGGGTTTTTATGTAAAGTAAATGGATCGTAACTACAGTAAATACAAATGATATTCCCATTTTTATCTTTTTTGACACCCTCTGCTTTTATGACATAAGCGTATCTTAATCGTATCTCCTGCCCCAAAGTTAATTTATAACATTCATTGTTATTTAATATTTCGCAAAAATCAAAACGATCAATAAAAATTTCTTGACTAAAAATGACATGACGCACCCCCATATCAGAGTTATTAGGATGATTTGGCATTTCTATTTTTTCTTCATATCCTACAGGTAAATTATTAATAATAATTTTCATTGGATTGATTACTGCCATAAGTCGTGGAGCATGTTTGTTTAAATCTGTACGAATACATGATTCTAAAAGTGATAATTCTATTTGACTTTCTTGTTTACTGATGCCGATACGATGACAAAATTCGCGAATTGATCTGGCTGTATATCCTCTGCGTCGTAATCCAGAAATAGTAGGCATTCGAGGGTCATCCCATCCATCAACTATGTTTTTTGTAACTAATATATTAAGTTTACGTTTAGATGTGATTATATATTTTAAGTTAAGTCGAGAAAATTCATATTGAGCGGGGTGTGTATTTATATCAATATTATTTAATATCCAATTATATAGAATGCGATTCTCTTGGAATTCTAAAGTACATAAAGAATGAGTAATACCTTCTATTGCATCTGAAATACAATGACTAAAATCGTATGTTGGATAAATACACCAATTTTTTCCAATGCGATGATGTGGAGTGTATTTAATACGATATAATACCGGATCTCGCATCACCATAGAAGGAGAGGCCATATTAATTTTAGCACGTAAACAGGCCTTACCTTCTAGAAAATCCCCATTTCGCATTTTAGAAAAATAAATTAAATTTTCTTTAATACTACGAGATCGGTATGGGCTATTTTTACCAGAACGTGTTAATGTTCCCCGGTATTTTTTAATTTCATCTATGGATAATTCGTCTACATATGCTAGACCCTTTTTAATTAATTTGATAGCATAATCATACAATTCTTCAATATAATCGGATGAATAATGTACATCTCCGTGCCACATAAATCCAAGCCATTGAATATCATATTTTATACCTTCAACATATTCTTTGTGTTCTTTTTCTGGATTGGTATCATCAAGTCGTAAATTGCATTGACCATGATAATATTGAGCAATACCAAAATTGAGGCAAATAGCTTTAGCATGTCCGATATGTAAATATCCATTAGGTTCTGGAGGAAATCGTGTGCGCACATTAGTATGTTTCTTGGATTTCAAATCTTTATCAATAATATGGTTAATAAAATTAGGTCGATAATTCATAAGAATTTTCATTCTTTTATCCTTTTCTAAATATATACCATCATTGCTAATCCGTAGATAACATATCTTCATTGATTTAAATAATGATATCGAATTAAGATTATTACATAAAAATATAAAAATTTTTAAAAAATATCATTCTATATGACAATAATAATATGCACATACATAATATATTGACAAGTTCATTAATTAAAATTTGAAAATATTTAACAGCGTTATAATTATTATCTTAAATCTAAATATATTCCTAGAATAGCTACAATACAAATCAAATAATAATAGATTCTGTTTTTATAATTAAGATGTCATATTTTACGTATCCAAGCCAATATAGATTGATATCTATATATTTTCGTGAAGACATTATGGTCCTTGCAATTATTTTTTTAGATCAATAAGTAGGTAATTATGTAGATCTGCATTGTTACTCAAATTGAGAATAATATAAACGTTACTTTGTTGTTGTAAATTTTAATACTTCTGTATAGAATATATTTGTGTTAACTTTATTATGAGAAAGATAACGTTTTTTTAAAATAAATTAATCGTAAATCTTTATTTAAAGACGGTTGTAATGCGCAGGAATATGTAATTTTTTAATAAGTATACAGGAATGGTTACATAATGGAGATAAACGCATGTATTTAAGTATTGTGACAATTGTGCAAATGATCATATGTTGATATACATAATTGTTCGACAATTACTGGAGCACGTAAGGAACGAATTATCTCATGAGGTAAGTTTATTTCTATAATTTATTATCAGTATAGTACTGTGCTAATAAAATTATTATCTTTAATTTTAAAAAAGAAATCGCATCAGGTTCGCAATTAACCATATATGTATATATATGTATAGTGTTTTATTAGTTTTTAACTAATATAGGATGATTTATTAATAGCTCAATTAAACAAGGATCTTTATATGAGAGTTATATTTTTAGATACCTCTGATCACGTTGCTCAATGGGTTGCGCACTACGTTGTTTGCCGTATTAATTCTTTTCATCCTACCATCGACAATCCGTTTGTATTAGGTTTACCTGCAGGAAGAACTCCAATCAAGACTTATAAAAATATTATAGCGCTGCATCGGTCTAATCAAGTAAGTTTTAAATATGTAGTAATATTTACTATGGACGAATATCTTGGTTTATCTCATACAGATTTAAAAAGCTATTATACTTTTATACATACAAATTTTATTGATCATGTTGATATTCCTAAAGAAAATGTCTACGTTTTAAATGGAAATACCAATAATGTTAAAGATGAATGTCAACGATATGAAGAAAAAATAAAATTATATGGGGGTATTCGTTTGTTGATAGGGGGGGTTGGTAGTGATGGACATCTTGCTTTCAATGAACCTGGCTCTTCTTTAACATCGCGCACCAGACTGAAAAACTTAAGTAAAGAAACTCGTGTATCAAATGCTAAGTTTTTTAATAATAATATTGATTCTGTCCCTAAATTTGCATTAACTATTGGAATTGCTACATTAATGGAGTCACGAGAAATAATAATAATAGCAACTGGAATAAATAAAGCAGCGGCAGTACAAGCAGCAATTGAAGGCAATGTTAATCATATGTGGACTATTAGTTGTCTACAGTTACATCCTAAATCAGTATTAGTATGCGATGAGCTATCAACTATGGAATTAAAAATGAAAACGGTCAAGTATTTTCGAGAACTAGAAATAAATAATCAGAAAGTCATAATGTAATTTCTAAAATATGTATGCTTTAATTAATAGTACGATATACACTGGTAAGGAAATTATTGAAAATCATGCGCTTATCGTTTCTGAAAATGTTATTAAAGCTATTTGTTTGAGTAGCGAGTTGCCTAAAAACATAGATGTACATGATTTATCAGGATCTTTATTGACGCCTGGGTTTATAGATTTACAAATTAATGGGTGCGGCGGCGTACAATTCAACGATCATATAAATGCAATATCAATATGCACGCTTGAAAAAATGCAGGAAACTAATCAATTTTCAGGGTGTACTAGTTTTCTTCCAACGTTGATTACTAGTAATAATGTTCTGATGCAACGAGCTATTGATATCATGCGTGTTTTTTTATCTAAAAATAAAAATCAGGCCTTAGGATTACATTTGGAAGGGCCATTCTTAAACTCTATAAAAAGAGGCATACATAACCCGATATTGATTCGTTGTCCGACAAACGAGATGATAAATTATCTGTGTGAAAATAGTGATGTTATCAGAAAAATAACTCTTGCTCCCGAACAATTAGATATGACATTTATTCAAAAATTAAAAAAATCGGGTATTTGTGTTGCAATTGGACATTCTAATGCTACTTATGAACAAGCACGATTTAGTTTCTCATACGGTGTTAGTTTTGGAACCCATTTATTTAATGCTATGCCCCCGTTAATTGCTCGTGAACCTGGTGTTATCGGAGCTATTTTTGATGTGCCAGAAATATATTGCAGTGTTATAGCAGACGGATTGCATGTTCATTGGGCTAATATTAGATATGCTAAAAAAATTAAAGGAGATCGTTTAATTTTAGTAACTGATGCCACTAGTCCTGCGGGATCTAATAAAATTAGATCCCGATTTCTTTTTTCTAACAAAACCATATATCATCATAATAACATATGTGTGGATAGTAAAGGCACACTTAGTGGATCGACTTTAACCATGATTCAAGCAATAAAAAACAGTGTTAAATATGCTGGAATACCATTAGATGAAGCTGTGCGTATGGCTACCTTATATCCAGCCAAAGCTATCGGAATGGACTATTGTTTAGGTAGCTTAGAAATAAATAAGATTGCTAATTTAACTGTTTTTAACACAGACTATCAAATAAAAAAAACCATAGTTAACGGAAAAATAGTGAATACATCATTGCCATAAATCCGACTACATAGACATATGCTTAAATAAATGTTCATCCCTGATGGAATTTTATCTCATTAATAATTTTTTGTATTAAACTAACAATTTTAAATTTTTATTACTACAAATTATATGTTACCATGTTCATATATGAACAAGGTTGAATTATTATATGGAATAGCTTCGTAATATATATTTCTATGCAGAAATATTTTATTTTTATTTTCAAATCACTTAAATTATAGTTATTTTTATATGAGGGCGCTCATAAAGTAAATCATATAATTTTATAATTTTTTTAATAAAATTATAAGTTTACATAATAACTAAAAATATATCCATTTTATATTCATAAAAGAAAGTTGACGGATATTTTATAATTATTGCATAATGTAGTATGAGTTTATGTGTTTCAGTTCGTAATGGGATCATAACATAGGATAATTAAAAATATTGGCTACGTAGCTCAGTAGGTTAGAGCGCAGCACTCATAATGCTGAGGTCACAGGTTCAAATCCCGTCGTAGCTATTTATATAATCAGATAGGTACAAAGCGGGAGTGGCGAAATAGGTAGACGCGTCAGAATTAGGATCTGATACTGAGAAGTATGCGAGTTCAAATCTCGCCTCCCGTATGTTGTTTATTTAAGTGACTATACACAAGAAATACATAAATAAATATAAAAATATACATGAGTAAGCATATTATGATAAATGGGGCATAGCCAAGCGGTAAGGCAGCGGGTTTTGATCCCGTCATTCCCAGGTTCGAATCCTGGTGCCCCAGTGGATTTTCATGTTATTGAACTCGAATAACAAATATAAAAATGTTGCGTTTTCAACGTTTATATCATGTTTTATTAATGATTATTAAAAATGAACAATCAAAATATATTTAAGTAAGAATCATTTTTACATGTATAATGCGTTGTAGTAATATAAGTATAAAAATTTATTTTTATAATTAAATTCAAGATAGATTTAGAATCTCTCTACATTTGATATATGTATGCAATACTGTATATATACTCTTATATGCCTAAAGCATATTTTAATACTTTTCTTTTTAAATATAAGGAACGCTCAACTGTCATAAATGCAATGTTCCTGGCTATTTTTAATGGCAAGTAATTATTATGAAAAACAACGTATAACCAATCTATGCATGATTGCATAAGGAAAGAGTCATATTTACGGCTTTTTTGATAGGATATCAACACCTCTGAAATACTCGAATACTCGTCAAAAACACGCGAATTAATTAGTAATCGGGATAAACTCATGACATCCCGAAGTCCTAAATTTATTCCTTGCCCTGCTAAAGGGTGCAAAGAATGTGCCGCATCTCCAACTAATGCACCTCCTGAAGTTACGTAGTTGTATGCACATTGACGAATTAATGGAACTACAGTCATATTGTGTAACTTAATGTTACCTAGTTGTTTTTGAAAATTATTTTCGATTTTTTTTTCCAACATTGCTACAGGTAATTGTTGTAACTCCTGAATACGCTCAGGAGTATTGTACCACATTAATGATCCCCAATGATTATATAGAGGCAAAAATCCTATGGGACCCCAAGGAGTAAATATTTGCCAAATTGTTCCATTTTTACATTTGTCTGTTTTAATGGTGAGTAACATACAAAATTGACGATATTTCCAACCAATTACCCCGATTCCTAATATTTTTCGAACTTGAGAATAAATTCCATCAGCTCCTATTAATAAACGACTAATAACTACGGCACCATTATCAAGAATGCATCGCCAACAAAATCCGTCATAATGTGTGGATACTAATATGGATGGGCAATATAATGTTATTGTTTTGAAGTTTACGAAATCTTCCCAAAGTGCTAATTGTAACCGATTATTTTCAATAATGCACCCCATCAAGGATACTCCTGCAGACATGGAATGAAAAATTACTTTTGATGATGGGCATTCCCATACTTCTAGGCGGTGATATGGCGTGCAAAAATTAGAAGGAATTTTTTTCCATATATTAATTTGTTTTAAAAATTCTATTGAAGCATAATTAATAGCAGCAACTCGAATATGCGGTTTTTTTTTTCATTGGAACAGGATGTGTATGATCTACTATGATTACTTTAATGCCAGATTTAGAAAGACGTAATGCTAAAGATGCCCCTATAATACCAGCACCAAATATTAATACATCACAGAATAATTTATTCATAATATTTTATGATCTACATAAAGGTTAAACTGTATATAAGTATATTTTTATATGATGTTAAGATTTTATGCAAGCGAATATTAATTTCAGTAAGTAATCGGGCATATAACACATAGAAATTTCAAATTAAATAAATATTTAAAAATTTAAAGATTTAATTGCAATCATATGTCCTTGACATATGATTGCAATTATTTTAACTTTCAGTTATATTACTGATTTATTAATTTATATTAGTAAATTAAGTTAATTTTTATCTGTATTTTTAATATGTTGTTATACTTATTATTGTTTATTTTTAAAATTTAAAGCATGTATTTAAAAACGTGTATATATTGAAAGTTTTTCATAGCTTATGATGATAGATTTTTTATTTCTAAATAATGTTATATATTACATTTAATGTCTTGATTCAATGTAAGTATTACTATCAATTGTTTTTATTCTGATTAATTTAGGGGTAATTTTTGAATTTAGAAACTAAAGAAATTAGATTACAACCAGCAAATAATAAACGTTTGATCAGTCTATGCGGACCTTTTGATGATAATTTGAAACAATTAGAATCGCAATTGAATATTACTATCAATAGGCGTGATAATTTTTTTAGATTAATAGGAGCATCAGTATCAGTTAATGCTGCCACTAATGCCTTGGTGTCTTTATATTCGGATACCGAGACCAAATGTGGTGTGATTCATGACATTGATCCAGAGCAAGTATATTTGACTATTAAACAAATCCAAATATTACAAACTCAATATAAATATACAAAAAAAACTCGTAATACTTTGATACAAATTGAAACAAAAAATGGGACAATAAAACCTCGTACAAAAAACCAATCAAAGTATATTTATAATATTTTTAATCATGATATCACTTTTGGAATAGGACCTGCAGGTACTGGGAAAACGTATCTAGCTATAGCTGCTGCAGTAGATTTATTAGAGCGTAAAAAAAATAAATATATTGTTTTAACTCGTCCTGCTATTGAGGCAGGAGAGAAATTAGGTTTTTTACCGGGCGATCTTAATCAGAAATCTGATCCCTATGTGCGTCCATTATATGATGCTTTATTTAATATAATTGGGCGTGAAAGAGTAGATCAATTGATACAAAAAAATATAATAGAAGTAGCTCCGTTAGCTTATATGCGCGGACGCACATTAAATGATTCTGTCATTATTCTTGATGAAAGTCAAAATACAACTATTACTCAAATGAAGATGTTTTTAACCCGAATTGGATTTCATTCTACAGTAATTATCACTGGAGATATCACTCAAATTGATTTACCATCTAATCAATCATCTGGTTTAACACATGCCATTAAAGTTTTATCCGTAATTAAAGATATTAGTTTTAATTTTTTTACTAAAGAAGATTCGGTACGTCATGCAATAGTAAGTCGCATAATAGATGCTTACGAAGCATGGGATGAGAAAAAATTTTAAATATACATCATAAGATATACAGATATGCATGAGAATAATTGTAAATTAAAGTATAAATAAAACAAATAGTAGCGATTAATAATTATTATTATAACTAAGGATAATAGATGACAAATAACCAAGTGATTATCGATTTGCAATTAGCATGTAAAAATTTACATGGATTACCTAATCGGAAAATGTTTCAGTCGTGGGTATCTGCTATATTTTCTATATATAAAAAAAAAATAGAATTAACTATACGTATAGTCGATATAAAAGAGATGCACTATTTAAATTGGTATTATTTAAAAAAAGATTGCCCTACTAATGTTTTATCATTTCCCTTTACGCC
The DNA here is from genome assembly GCF_000331065.1 of Candidatus Blochmanniella chromaiodes str. 640. Lineage (NCBI taxonomy): Bacteria > Pseudomonadati > Pseudomonadota > Gammaproteobacteria > Enterobacterales > Enterobacteriaceae > Candidatus Blochmanniella > Candidatus Blochmanniella chromaiodes. The sequence goes on along the minus strand of NC_020075.1, from coordinate 385,203 downwards.
CCCATTGGGAATGAAATCCCCATTACTTGGCGATGTAGTGCTTTGTCGCCAGATCATAGAATCCGAATCTAAAGAAAAAAATGTACCTGGTAGATCACATTGGGCGCATATGATAATTCATGGATCACTACATTTGTTAGGGTACAATCATATTGTGGACAAAGAAGCTATATTAATGCAACGAGTAGAAAGAAATATACTTCAGCAATGTGGATATCGAACGTGTTGTCATGTTGCACATAGATAATAAAATTTTTATAAGATATAATAAATAATATTATGAATAATAATAATTCAGAGGAGAACGTTAATTCTATTCGTAAAAAAAGTTTTTTCACCTTTATATTACATCATCTCTTTCATAGTAGTCCTAAAAATCGCAATGATTTATTAAATTTAATACGTGATTTTGAACAGAATTCTTTGATAAATTCAGATACTCGAGATATGTTAGAAGGGGTTATGGATATTGTTGAACAAAAAGTTAGAGATGTTATGGTACCTAGGGCGCAAATTATTTTTTTGAAAAATACCCAGTCTTGGGATGAACAACTTAACATTATTATAGAATCTGCTCATTCTAGGTTCCCAGTGTTATATGGTAATCAGGATAAAATTAAGGGTGTTTTAATTGCTAAAGATTTATTACCATTCATACTAAAACAATCACAACCATGTAGTATTGATAAAATTTTACGTCCAGCAATGGTAGTGCCAGAACAGAAAGGCGTAGATAGAATGTTACAAGAATTTCGTCTACAACACTGTCATATGGCTATTGTAATAGATGAATTTGGAGGAATGTCTGGACTGATTACCATTGAAGACATATTAGAATTAATTGTTGGTGAGATTGAAGATGAATACGATAATAAAGATAGTTTTAATATTTGTCAAATAAACCAACATACTTTTATTATTAATGCATTAACCCCTGTTGCAGATTTTAATAAAATGTTTAACACCTGTTTTCATAATGAAGAAATAGACACTATTGGAGGTTTTATTATGCAATCTTTCGGGCATTTACCTACAAATGGGGAATCTATTGATATTTTGGGCTACAAATTTAAAGTTACACTTATAGACAGTCATCGTATTGTGCAATTACTCGTACAAATTCCCAACAACTCATTATATACACCTAAAGAAAATAATTTGTAGACATGATTTTTGTTGTTACTACATATTATAAATATAAACAATATTTTGGGTTTTTTACAGTGTTGTTATTTGGAGCATTCGGTATTTTAGGGTTTTCTCCATATAATTTTTGGCCAGCTAGTATTATTTCCTTAACTGTTTTTTTAAAAACAATTTTAGATTCTACATGGAAAAAAGCCGCATGGAATACATTTTTTTGGGGTATTGGATTTTTTGGTAGCGGATTACAATGGATCTACATAAGTATAGACCAATTTAGTAATATGTGTAGTTGTATCAATATTTTATTAATTGTTTTTTTGGTGTTATATCTGATACTGTTTCCTATATTATTTTCTGTTTTATTGTCGCTGATGCAATCATATACAACTATATGGTCAGCAGTAAGCGCTGCTCCAGTGATATGGTCAATTGTTGAATATATCAGGGGGTATCTGCTCACCGGGTTTCCATGGTTACAATTTGGATATAGTCAAATTGATGGCCCCTTAAAAGGTATTGCTCCTATTTTTGGTGTAGAAGGTATTACATTTACTCTTATTTTAATCAGTGGATTATTAGCTCTTTCTATCAAAAGAGCGCAATTATCGTCATTAATCATATCTTTCGGAATATTATTATTGTTATCACCCTTAACGCGAATACAATGGTATCATTTTCAGCCACAACGCGCTATTCACGTTTCTTTGGTACAAGGTAATGTTGATCAACATATAAAATGGAATTCTAATTATGTAGAAAAAATACTGCAGACATATATAAACCATACTTTACCTTTACTTGGCAAAACAAAAATAGTCATTTGGCCTGAATCAGCTATCCCGGGAAATGAAATTGAGCATAATACAATTTTAACATTATTAGATCATAAATGTAGACAATTTCAAACGAATTTAATTACCGGAATTATTGGAATACGTTACATTCAAAACTATTATCATTACTATAATAGTGTTATAGTACTAGGAGAATCTGAATCCTATAAATATCCGAATCGCAATAGATATGATAAACATCATTTAGTGTTATGGTCTGAAAAGTTGCCATTTCAGAGATTTTTTAAACCATTACTGAATCTTTTTAATGTGCCTGTGCCTTTTATGCAAGAAGGTTGTTATTTTCAACCACAATTGAGTGTGTCGTTCGTAAAAATGACTACTGCTATTTGTTATGAAATAATTCTTGGTAAACAAATACGTGACAATTTTAAATCTGATACTGATTTTTTATTAACTGTTGCAAATAATGCATGGTTCGGTCGGTCTATTGGACCGTGGCAGTTTTTCCAAATGGCTCGTATGCGTGCTCTAGAATTAGGAAGACCTTTATTATGTAGCACAAATAATGGAATTACCGCGATTGTTAATGCAGATGGTTCTCTGCAAGCACAACTGCCTCAGTTCATTTCTTCGGTACTTAGTGACAAGGTCATTCCAACCACAGGTTTAACACCATATGCAAAATTTGGATCCGGTTTTTTTCTGGGCATTATTATATATATATTTCTAATTTTTAAATGCAAAAATTATATATAATTTAAAAAAATTTTTATCAAATCTTCAAAATGCTCAGTATCTAATTACATAGAGATCTCAAAGAGATACATGGCTACACTTTTTATTAGGTATTAAAATAAACATTTCTTATAAAATAAGAAATAAAATTGATTAAATATTATCAATTACGTATATATTGTTATATACTTTGTTATTTTTATTGGATAAAAACAATGTTTATTTAGAAAAAATTAATATTTGTAATTAACTACAATTATTAATTAATTAACATTTTTTAATTTATTGTGATATTTATTATGCATAAATCATATTCTCCAAGCGATATTGAAAGTGCTGTTCAAAAACGTTGGTATAAAAACAAGACTTTTGCAGTCACAGAAGACAGTAATAAAGAAAAATATTATTGTTTATCTATGATTCCTTATCCATCTGGAAAATTACATATGGGGCATGTACGCAATTACACAATTGGAGATGTAATCTCTCGATATCAACGTATGCTTGGAAAAAATGTATTACAACCTATAGGATGGGATGCTTTTGGATTACCTGCAGAACATGCTGCAATTAAAAATAATACAGACCCATCAATCTGGACATACTCTAATATTAATTATATGAAAAGTCAATTGCAATCATTAGGTTTTGCTTATGATTGGAATAGAGAGCTTATAACTTGTCACCCAGACTATTATCGATGGGAACAGTGGTTTTTTACTGTGTTATATAAAAAAGGTTTAGTATATAAAAAAACTGCATCAGTAAATTGGTGCTCATATCATAAAACGGTTTTGGCTAATGAGCAAGTTATTAATAATTGCTGTTGGCGTTGTCATACCCCTGTAAAATATAAAAGAATTCCGCAATGGTTTATAAGAATTACTAATTATGCGGATCAATTGTTACATGGATTAGATCAATTAGCGCATTGGCCTGAACAAGTAAAAATTATGCAACGAAATTGGATTGGGCGTTCAGAAGGCGTAAATGTTACTTTTAGAATTGAAAATTCTAATGATACGTTAACAATATACATGACTCGATTAGATATTTTCATGGGAATTACTTATTTAGTCATATCTACAGATCATCCAATAGCATTGCAGGTGGCAAAAACTGATTTAAATGTAGCTCATTTTATTCAAAAAAATGACGATTTTTATACTAAATTAAACAAAAAAAATGTTTTTTATTTTGAAAAAATGGGAATGCCTACTCATATCTATGCGATACATCCGATTACTAATAGTAAATTACCAATTTGGGTCGCCAATTTTGTAATACCTATGGAGTGTGATGGAATGGGAGCAGCTATATCAATTCCAGCTCATAATCAACAAGATTGGGAATTTGCTTATAAATATAATCTACCAATAAAACCTGTTATAAAGAATCTGGATACAATTACACCAAATATTGCGATGCAAGCGCAAGAAAAGATTTGTGATGGGATATTATTTAATTCTGGTGAATTTGATGGATTAAGTTCTTGTACTGCGTCTAACGCGATTGTCAAATCGTTAATTGCGCGTGGTGTCGCTCAATATAAAGTTAATTATCGCTTAAAAGATTGGGGTATTTCGCGTCAACGTTATTGGGGGGTTCCTATCCCTATGGTAACATTATCTAATGGTGTTGTTAAGCCAGTACTGTTAGATCGATTACCAGTAATTCTTCCAAAGAATATGTCAACTATACAAAAAAGTAACGATGGATATGTCGATAATTCTTTAAAAATGTATCCTAGCTGGATTCAAACTACTTATAAAGGGCAAACAGCCATTCGTGATACTGATACTTTTGATACTTTTATGGAGTCATCTTGGTATTATGCTCGTTATACTTGTCCTCATTATAATGAGGCTATGTTAAATGTGCATGCTGCTAATTATTGGTTGCCAGTTGATCAATATATAGGTGGAATTGAACATGCTATTATGCATTTATTATATTTTCGATTCTATCACAAATTAATGCGTGATGAAGGATTAGTATATTCCGACGAACCTGCAATACGTTTATTATGTCAAGGTATGGTATTAGCAGACTCTTTTTATTATGTGTCTCCTAATGGCCAACATATATGGGTAGATCCAACTCATGTTACAATAAAACGAGACAGAATAGGAGGCATTGTCAAAGCTATTGATAAAAATGGACGTGATTTAATTTATGATGGAATGTGTAAAATGTCAAAATCAAAAAATAATGGTATTGATCCAAATATAATTATTGAAAAATATGGAGCAGATGCGGTGCGGTTTTTTATAATGTTTGCTGCTCCAATTGAAGCACCGTTGGAATGGAAAGAATCTGGCATAGAAGGCGCACAGCGTTTTCTTAAACGTATTTGGAACTTAATATATTATCATATCCAAGATGGACCTGTAGATGCATTAAATGTTGTAATACTGAATCATGCGCAAAAATTTATTCGATACAATGTACATAAAACCATAGAAAAAGTTACTGACGATATTGATCGTAGGCAATCATTTAATACTGCTTTATCAGCTATTATGAAATTAGTAAAAAAATTATACAATGCTCCTAAAACAAGCATGCAAGATAGAGCGGTATTACAAGAGGCTTTATTAGTAATAGTGAGGCTACTATATCCATTTACTCCACATATTAGTTTTATTTTATGGAAGGCTTTAGGAGGATCTGAAGATATCGATAATGCAACATGGCCTATTGTAGATACACAAGCGATACAAAATGACAGAACGCTCGTTCTAGTACAAATTAATGGAAAGATGCGACATAAAATTTTTGTACCATTAAATAGTGATAAGAATGTAGTTTCTAAATTATTAGAAACAGAGGGAGTTTTAAATAAATATCTTATTGGAAAAAAAATAAACAATATAATTTATGTTCCAAATAGAGTAATCAATATTATTGCAAAATAGTAATATGTTGGACATTGCTTATATAAAAAAAATAATTTTTTTAATGATTGTAAGTATTTTGACTGTGATTATCTGTACAAGTTGTGGTTATCAATTATATACAGATACAACCTTAAAAAAATTACGGAAAAATAATATAAGATCCATAATATTATGTAGTTATGACCCATTTGGTCCGATAAATCGAGCTATAATGACTGAGTTACACGCAAGTCGTATTGATATTTTTGATGATTTAAATGATTTACATAGTAATGTGTGTACACGAGAGGCACAAATTCCTCGTTTAAATATCATCAATGCTTCAGAAAAACATATAACCACTTCTGTATTTCAGAACGGAAAAGAAGCTGGATATCAATTGACATTGAGTATACAAACTCATTTATTCATTCCAAACAGAAATTATTACCCCATCAGTGTTTACGTGTATCGTTCACTTATAAAAAATCCTGAAAAAGCTTTATTTAATGACATCCAAGAAAATGATATTCGTAAAGAAATATATCGAGATGCAGCTCAACAGCTAATATATCAATTATTTCTGCGATGTGAAGATTTTAGTTAGGATATGTTGTAAAATAATTTTTTATATTTAATATAAAATTTTTATTTCACCATCAAAAATATATTATGATTTGGATATACCCAGAACAATTGTGTATAGAATTGAAAAAAGAATTGAGATCTGTTTATGTATTATTAGGGAATGATTCTTATTTTTTAGGAGATAGTTATCTAAATATTGTTAATACAGCCAGAATGCTAAATTTCAATGAATCTGTTAATATAGCGTTGGATATGTATTCTGATTGGGAGAATATATTTAATTTGTTCAGAATATCAAGTTTATTTGAAAAACGCAGAATATTATCACTGAAATTTCCTCAAAATTATCCTGTTGCTATTTTAAAAAAAAAAGTGCCTTTATTGTTCTCATTTCTTCATGATGATTTAGTATTAATTTTACATATTCATGAATCGAATCAAATTAATAAAAATAATATTTGGTTACAATGTTTTAAAAAAATAGGAATATTCGTTGATTGCAGCACTCCTACGCATACACGTTTGATAATGTGGATAGAAAATCAAGCTAAAAATATGAAACTTGTTATAGAAAATTTAGCTTGTCAATTATTATGTTATTATTATGAAGGTAATTTAACATTATTAAATCAAACGTTGCAGAATCTGTCTTTAATCTATCCTGATGGAAATTTAAATTTTATTCGTGTAAAAAAAATAGTAACTGATTCAGCATGTTTTAATATGAATCATTGGATAGAATCGATTTTAACGGGCAACAAACAACGTGCTGATCGTATTCTAAGAAAATTGGAATATATAGGTGTCGATTTAGAACTATTATTATGCAGGATTAAATCTGAAATACTGATGATAACTAACATGAAATACAATATGGTGCAAGGAAAATCATTATTTAATTTGTTAAAAAAATATAAAATATATAGAAAGTATCATTGTATGTTGTTATCTAGAGCTGTTAATCGGTTAAATTTATACCAATTATATCAAGCAATAGAATTATTAGTGCAAATAGAATTAATATATAAAAAGGATTATATTGTTTTGTCACGATCAAGTTTTGAACTATTATCACTCATCTTATGTTACGATAAGAAGGTTTCGCTTAAATAGCTATTTTAATCTAAATACATTAGCCATATTTTATAATAAAATTTTTATAAATCTTATTTATTAGATGATTTGAGATAATTATTTATTTAAAAATAAATGCTTATATACAAATATATACATGTGTTTTTTATCAAAAATAATTTACAATAAAGATATTAATGATTTTGATTGATTATATTGATGTGTTTAAAATAATTTTTAAATTTTTTATTAAAAATAGTCATATGTACATGTGTCACATATATATTGTTATATATGTGAGTATATATTGAAAAACTTATAATTCTTATGAAATAAAATAATGATATCGTGCATATTTAGTACGATTATACGTGTGATAATTGAATATTTAACGGAATAACATTTTTATTTAGACTGTATAAAAACAACAAAACACAATAATAATTTGCTATTTACTATATTTCTACAGTAAAAGTAGGTTTATAATGTTGTTTTTTAGAATTAACAATGTGTTATAGTTTCACATTTATCTTAAAAATTAAGAATTGATAAGATAATTATTGTATTATTTAATCAAATACCATACATTATCTGTATATTAAAACAATAGAAAAATCACACCTAAACACATATTTAGGCATTAAATTGTGCAATCCGATGTTCTTAAAGAATTTATAGTTAATGTTATATATAATATACAGGGACAAGATATCGCGTGCTTCGATATGTCTGGTAAAACTAATATTACAGATATTATGATTATTTGTACTGGTATGTCTCGTCGTCATGTAATTTCTATATCTCAAGAGATATTGCGTAAATCCCGTAGTTTAGGGTTACAGCCTTATGGCGCAGAAGGTATGAGCATTGGTGAATGGGTTTTAGTAGATTTAGGTGATTTAGTTATACATGTAATGCAAAAAGAAATTCGTAAATTATATGAATTAGAGAAGCTTTGGAACTAACATAAATTATAAATGTCTGTTTAGGACACAGTATTACGCATACATAGCAATGCATCTATTAAATAAGTGTATAATTGTTTATATCGATAATTAATATTAGATATAGATAAATTTTGATTCAATGAAGTCCAATGGTCATCAAATTTTTCATAATTATTCAGCTGAGTCGTTGTTGTTTGCACGTCGTATAACAATTGCATCTGTTTTTGTATTATTGATCATTGGCATTTTATTTATTCATCTATATCAGATACAGATAATTCATTTTGATATGTATACTACTCGTTCTAATGAAAATCGTATTAAGATTATTCCTATTCCACCTAAAAGAGGAATTATTTACGATCGTAATGGAATAGCTTTAGCATTAAATCGTACTATTTACCAATTAGAAATAGTTCCGGAGAATACAATTGATTTAAGCCATACGATTCATGAGTTGAAATTATTACTAAATTTAAGTGATCATGATATAGAATGTTTTGAAAAAAATCGGAAACGTTCTACCCAATTTGTTTCGTTACCTATTAAAATTGATTTAACGGAAGAACAACAAGCTCGATTTGCTGTTAATAGATTTAGGTTTTCCGGGGTAACAATCAAAAGTTATCAACGTCGTTACTATCCTTATGGATCCGATGTAACTCATGTTATCGGATACGTCGCTAAAATTAACGGGGAAGATATAAAAAGATTGAATAAGCAGGGTATTTTGGGTAAGTATGTTGCAGCTCCTAATATAGGAAAATTAGGTATTGAACGCTATTACGAAAATATTTTACATGGGACGCCAGGATATGGAGCTGTAGAAATAAATAATCGCGGGAAAGTGATTAGAGAATTATATAAAAAATCTCCGATACCAGGAAAAAATATTGTTTTAACATTAGATTTGAATTTACAACAGTATATTATAAAATTATTAGTAGGAAATCGGTCTTCTGTAATAGTTGTTGACCCTCGAAACGGAGGAATTCAGGCTTTAATTTCGCATCCTAGTTATAATCCAAATTTGTTTGTTGACGGTATCTCCAATACAGAATATAGTATTTTATTAAAGGATAACAATTGCCCTTTACTTAATCGTGCCACCCAAGGGGTGTACCCTCCTGCATCTACAGTAAAACCTTATATTTCTGTATCTGCTTTAACATTGGGGGTGATTAATCAGAATTTTTTATTTTCTGATCCTGGTTGGTGGCAATTACCAGGTTCAGAAAAACGTTTTCGTGATTGGAAACGTTGGGGGCATGGAGAATTAAATATTACGAAAGCTCTTGAAGAATCTTCTGATACTTTTTTTTATCAAATAGCCTACAAAATGGGAATAGATAATTTATCAGAATGGATGAATAAATTTGGGTATGGTAGATATACTGGTATCGATCTGTTCGAAGAATTAACTGGCGTGATGCCGACTAAGGCATGGAAAATACAACGTTTTAATCAACCATGGTATCAAGGAGATACGATACCGGTAGGAATCGGGCAAGGGTATTGGACCGCTACTCCTATACAAATGTCTAAAGCTTTAATTACTTTAATTAATGACGGTAACGTGCGCATTCCACATTTACTTGATAGTGTTTTATTAGAAAAAAATTGTGTTCCATACCATCAAACGGAATGTGACCAGGTAGGTGACCCGAAATCAAATGTATGGAAAATAGCTAAAGATGGAATGTTTGGAGCAGCCAATCGTCCAAATGGCACAGTAAGTGGGAGTTTTTCTGGCACTTCATATAAAGCAGCAGCCAAATCTGGTACAGCACAATTATTTAATTTAAAAAGTAATCAAAATTATGATCCAAGTAAGATTTCTGAATCTCTTAGGGATCATAAATTAATGACTGCTTTCGCTCCATACGAAAATCCCACGGTAGCTGTGGTAGTAATTTTAGAAAACGCTAGGATTGGAGTATCAATAGGATCAATTACAAGAAAAATATTTGATTATGTCTTATTGCAATAAATAAACATTTAATTGAGTTATTTTTTATTTATTTTGTCAATCTAACTAGTTATCGTAATACATCATGAGTCAAATTATTCGGAAAAATTCATTATGGAATAGATACCATATTGATTTAACATTATTTCTATTAATTATTGGTTTATTATTATACGGAATTTTCATAATGTGGAGCGCGTGTGGTCAAAATTTTGAAATGATGCGACTAAAAGTGTTTCAAATTATAGGAGGGTTATTGTTGATGTTTTTTTTAGCACAAGTTCCACCCAGAGCTTATGAATTTTGGACACCGTATATATATTTTTTATGTCTTATATTATTAATCTCAGTCAATATGATTGGTCAAATTAGCAAAGGAGCTCAACGTTGGTTAGATTTTGGTATTATAAGATTTCAGCCATCAGAAATAGTTAAGATTTCTGTTTTGCTCATGGTAGCGCGTTATATTGATAGAGAGCAGCATCCTCCATCCTTAAAAAATGTTGGTATTGTACTATTATTAATTATGATTCCTACCATATTTATGTTGCTACAACCAGATTTAGGCACAGCAATTTTAACAGTTAGTTCTGGGTTTTTTGCACTATTTTTATCTGGAATTAGCTGGAAATTAATTGTGTTCACATTATTACTCATGGTTTTATTTGCTCCTATATTTTGGTTTTTTTGTATGCACGATTACCAGAGATCTAGAATAGAGATATTATTACATCCAGAAATCGATCCGCAAGGCGCCGGGTATCATATTATTCAATCAAAAATTGCTATCGGTTCAGGTGGCTTTACTGGAAAAGGATGGCTACATGGGACACAATCACAGTTAGAATTTTTACCAGAACGTCATACTGACTTTATTTTTTCAGTGATAGGAGAAGAACTAGGATTTTTTGGGATATTAATATTATTGTCGTTATATTTAGGGATTATACTGCGCGGACTCCTTATTGCTATCAACACGCAGCATATGTTTGGGCGATTAATTATTGGAAGTTTTATGTTAGTACTGTTCATGTATATATTCGTAAATGTTGGTATGGTTAGCGGTCTACTACCAATAGTAGGGATTCCATTGCCGTTAATAAGTTACGGTGGTTCATCTTTATTAGTATTAATGGCAGGATTTGGCATTGTTATGTCAATAAACGGGCACAGAAAAATGATTTCCAAAATTTTATGAATTAGAAAAAGCTATATAATACGTTATCAACGTTATTATAAATATCATTAATTTTGTGAAAAATTTAAAAATCTAAAAAAATACAGGTGTATACGCCACATGGGTTTTTCAAAAAATAAAAAATAATAATTAATATAAATATAATAATTTAATATGAATAATATTAAAAAATGATATGATATAATAGATTCATGCGCACATAATCTAATTAATATGTAATAACATTGTAATGACATTACATGGGTAAATAAATATGCGTTATCGACAGGTAAATGGATTTGAACTTATATAAATAATAAATGTATTAAATAATTGTATGTAGGAGTATTGTCACCATTTATTATTAATTATAGTTGATTTGGCGCGTACATGAGTTTTATTTGTTGTAAATTAAAATGACATGCTCTGTTTTAACAGAATTCTTCTAATTATTTATTTAAAGATCAGTAATTTTTAAAAAATTATTTTAGTGTGTGTTCTTGCGAATTTTCATGATACATGTAACTCCAGAAATTAGTAAGAACATTCCAATTAAAATTAAGGGAGATGGCCATAATTGTTGATGTATGCATGAATATATTAAACCTGCTACAGTTTCTACCACAATTAATGGTCCTATTAATGTTGTTGGTAATCTTTGGCTAGCTTCATTCCAAAAGAATGTTCCTAACCAAGAACAACAGAATCCAATTAATACCATCAAAAAAATAAAAAAAATCGGTCTAGGCCCGAAGGGTAATGCAAATTCATCTTGGATCAGATCCGAACACCAGATACATACAAAAAAATAAACGAGACACGATAGTGGTAACGTAACCATGCCTTGCGCATTAGCCCAAGTCATGGGCTTATTGTGTGGATGTGTTTTTAACCAATGTGCATTTCTTAATGCATACCATGCCCAACATAAAACAGAAACAATTGCCAAAATTATTCCGCTTACATATTGCCATATATTAAGTATAAAGAACTCATCTCGCAATTCAGAAATATTTACACATAATAATCCCGTTCCCATTAAAAACAATGATATTAGCAAAGTATGGTTTGGTAATTTTTGTTCATTAGGAGAAATGATATGTGTTGTTACAGTTAACATTAGAGGTAATGTACCGATAATAGCAGTTGAAATTGGAACACCGATGCGTTGAATAGCACTTGTTAAACAAGTGTAATATATTATATGACCTGTTAAAACTAATTTTATTGCTTCTAACCAATCTTTTAATAATAATTTGCGTAAATGTGCTCTATCGCACCATGATAATGGCAATGAAATTAATCCAAACGCAATATAACGACCTGATGCTTGTAATATGCTGGGATATTCTGGTATTAATAAAGGACCTATAAAAATCAATCCCCATAATAATCCTGAGATTACAGCAAAAACAATTCCTAATATCATGATATTTTTACTATACTAATGAAATATGCTTGATACTATTATTTATTAAAAATCTATTTTTATTAAATCAAAAGCATATATTATCAAGTATACACATTTTTATTAAATCATGTTATATGAATTATTTAATTAAGACTGATTTATGTAATTGGTGTGATCAATTACATATGATGATATGCGCCCTATAGGATTCGAACCTATAACTTACAGCTTAGAAGGCTGTTACTCTATCCAATTGAGTTAAGGGCGCGTTACTTGTATATTTTACTAAATAATTATTCTTTTTTCGAGATATCTTATTAGATCAAATATTTTCTTTTAAGAAATATATGCTTAGAGAAAGTATATAATTTAAAATTAATAGTAATATATATTACAGAAAATAATATCATCGTGTTAATATATAATTCATTGGATATATTTTAAAATGACCGCTAAGATAATTGATGGTAAATATGTTTCTGAAAAAATAAAACAAAAAATAGCTAAACAAGTGCGTAAAAATATGAATTCCGGAAAACGTGCTCCAGGTTTGGCTATGATTCTAGTAGGACATAATCCAATTTCTCAGATATATGTAACTAATAAGAAAAAAGCATGTGAACAAGTGGGTTTAATTTCATTTCTTTATACTTTACCTATTACGGCTACTGAAAATGAGATTTTTCAATTAATTGAAACTTTAAATAATGATAATCGTATAGATGGTATTTTAATTCAGTTGCCATTACCAAATAAATTAAATAAAATAAATGTTTTAGAACATATTGCTCCTGATAAAGATGTAGATGGTTTTCATCCATATAATGTCGGGCGTTTATGTCAACGATCTCCTACATTACGTCCTTGCACTTCTCGAGGTATTATTACTTTGTTAGAATGGTATAATATAGATATGTTTGTATTACATGCGGTTGTAGTTGGAGCATCAAATATCGTTGGTCGGCCTATGACTATGGAATTATTATTGGCAGGCTGTACGGTATCTGTTACTCATCGTTTTACTCAAAATTTGAAAATATACATTGAAAATGCTGATTTATTAATTGTGGCGGTAGGTCAAGCAAATTTTATTCCTGGTAGTTGGATAAAACAAGGGGCTATAGTCATAGATGTTGGTATTAATCGATTAAATAACGGAAATATAGTGGGTGATGTTCACTTTTCTAGTGCTTACGAACGAGCTGCATACATTACTCCTGTTCCGGGTGGAGTAGGTCCAATGACGGTAGTAACACTGATTCAGAATACCTTACAAGCTTATGATGACCATCATTTAGTAAGATAATTTTTGTTTATTCCATTTTTAATTATTTTTATTACTATTTATTTTATTTGAAATGCCATTTCGTTATTCCTGTAGGCCCATCTTCTAATGTTATTCCCATAACGGTTAATTTTTTTCGTATGCTATCAGCTAATTCCCATTGGTTATTTTTTCGTGCAACTTCGCGGCATTGAATTAATTTTTGAATTTTTTCAAAATGACGATTTGTATTATTTTTTAATGTTATTTTTTTTAAAAAAATCTCTGGATTTTGATGTAATAATCCGATAATATTTGCTAAGTATTTTAAGGTAGCTGCCATACCTTGAGCAAGTGGTGAATGACCTTTAATTTTTAAATTATTTAATCTATGTGCTATATCAAATAATACTGAGTATGCCTCTGGTGTATTGAAGTCGTCATTCATTTTAGAAATAAATTTTGATATAAAATATTCTCCTTCATTATCTCCTCCATTAGGTTGGATTGTAGGATTAGTATCTCGCAAAGCTATGTATAGCCGTTTTAAAGATGTTTGCGCATTTTTAAGATTATTGTCGTTATACTTTAATTGACTACGATAATGAGCAGACATTAAAAAAAATCTTATTGTTTCAGGATCATAATGTTTTAAAATATCGCGTATGGTAAAAAAATTATTCAATGATTTTGACATTTTTTCATAGTTTAACAACAGAAGACCAGAATGCATCCATATATTCGCATAAGAAGTCTCATGAGCACATACGGATTGAGCAATTTCGTTGTCATGATGTGGAAAAATTAAATCTGATCCTCCACCATGAATATCTATTTGATTACCGAAAATGGAATAATTCATAGCTGAACATTCAATGTGCCATCCTGGACGTCCTAATCCCCATGGAGATGACCAACACGGCTCACCTGGTTTATTATTATAAGATGTTGTTTTTTTCCACAATACAAAATCCATAGGGTTTTTTTTTATATTTGGTATTTTTAAGATATTATCATGTATTTTAGGTGGATTTTCTTTGTTAGATAAAACGCCATAATTGTGCATAGTTTCCACAGAAAACATTATATCTCCATTAGGAGCAGTATATGCGTGTTTTTTTGAAATTAACAAACAAATAAATTTAATGATTATATCAATATGTTCAGTTACTTTTGGTTCATAATTTGGGCGTAATATATTTAATGCATCAAAATCTAAATGCATTTCTTGAATCATACGATTCGTTAATTGTTCGGTAGTTTCATTATTTTCATAAGCTCTTTTTATAATTTTATCATCTATATCTGTAATATTTCGGACGTAATCCACCTGATATCCGCAATGACGTAAATAACGAATAACACTATCAAATACTATAAATGTTCTGGCATGTCCGAGATGGCATAAATCATAGACTGTAACACCACAAACATATATTTTAATTTTACCAGCATTAATAGGTATAAACTTTTCTTTTTTTTTTGTTAAGGTATTAAAAATTTTAAGCATTTTAATTTATTCTATACAATATACTCGGCGATATATTGGTCTTTAGTGTATATAAACCTCCTAGATTTATTAGGATCTTCAATCAGTATCATACTTTAATCTAATTAGTTGAGTATTTGGAATCATTGCTTTCATATGCAAAACATAACATATACTATCTTAATCATAAGTATATGACAATGTTTATTGCTTGCATAGTCAGTATAATTATAATTGATAATTATATGACACGACTTAATTCCGTACACTATACTTGTATATAGCGCAGTGTTTATTTATATAAGTGTTTTATTTAATTATTAAATTTTTAACAAATAGTCTTGATCTGGAATGTTAAACATGTAATATTAGTAACACCCATTATTATTCAATATGTGCGTACATGTCTATTTTATTTATTTCAGATGTTCATTTATCTACTAAATCTCCATATATTACTGATGGGTTTTTACGTTTTTTAAGTTATCGCGCAGTGCGTGCTAAAGCTCTTTATATTTTAGGAGACTTGTTTGAAACTTGGTTAGGAGATGATGATTATAATCTATTACATATTAGCATCGCCAAAGCTTTGAAAGCGTTAAATCAAAGAAGAATTTCGTGTTATTTTATTCATGGAAATCATGATTTTTTATTAGGACAGAGGTATGCTAGAGCATGTGGAATGACGTTATTATCTTCTAATCAAGTTTTAAAATTAGCATCAGGAAAAAAAATAATCATTTTACATGGAGATATTCTTTGTGCTAATGATAATTCATATCAATTATTTAGAAAATTTTTACGTCATATTATAGTACAGCGATTATTTTTATCGTTACCATTATCTATACGCTCACGAATATTCAGTGCTATACGTTCATGTTGCTTACAACATACAAAATATAAATCAAAAAAAAAATTAAATATTAATTTAAAAATAGCTACAGATATGTTAATTCAAAATCATGCGGATATTATGATTCACGGGCATACTCATCAACCTGCGATTCATAAGATTTACAGATCTAAAAAAAATGTTTTTAGAATAATAGTGCTAGGATGTTGGAATAAATACGGTTCAATGATAGAAGTAAATGAGAAAAATAATGATATCTTATTTACAGAATTTCCATTATATGAAATAAAAAAGTATTAAATTTAGTATTTTTATATTAATCGTAATATATCTATATATGTTATATATATTTTTTATGGGAAATAACAATATTATTATTTAAAGTAATATTAAAATGATGTTAAGACGCACATACTCTGTTTTCATAGTATACGTATGAAATATAAATAGAAGTGTTTATTGAATGTACTCATTAAGAGTATTTAAATATATGTGTGGTTTCTTTTTTTTGTTAAGAATAAATATTTTAACTACGGTTGTGTTTGCAGATTTCTTCCAGCACTTATGTTTGTTGTTTTATGATACAAAAATTATTAACAAATATTTAAACAAATAAATGTGAGTGCTGTAATATAATTACTCATTTTTGTTGTTAAAAGATAGTTGATTAATTAACAGAATTTAAATTTATCTTATTTAAAGAATAGAATAAAATATAATATGCTCTTTTTAAGATACCACGGTATACATAATGTGCGTGGTACAATATATATAGAAATCATATTAAAGAAGTCAATACAATCAGTGTTTTATAATTGTTATATATATTTAATTATACTATATACAATACTTAGAATAAAATTTCCTATTATATTTTTATAGCGAATTATAAAACAATTTATATATCCGTAATGTTGTGTTGAATATTAATTATTTGATGGCCGGATCTCAGTATTTAATTATACAAGTAATATATCCATATTTACGGTTTTTGATTAATTAGTATTTAGTGTCCATTTATATATTTAAATTAATTATTAATACATGGTTATATTGTTTAGGAATCAAACCAAAAGTATAATTTTGATGAGATAACGATTTTATACGCTGTTATTATCCATAATGATATTGATATTCATAATAAGAACCGAAATGAAAAATGATAACGAGTATCATGAACTAATGATATTAATTAACTCTTTATAGATTTTAGAAATATCACGATTTCCATCAACAGAAAAATATTTCATTTTTTTATATTTCGATTCTTCTCGATAATAATCTAACACTGGTTCGGTGTGTTGGTAGTAATTACTTAATCGTTTACGTATAACTTCTTCGTGGTCATCTTTTCGAGTAGTCAAAATTTCTCCGGTAATATCATCTAATCCATAATTTCTCGGCGGATTGAATTTAATATGATAAGTTCTACCAGAGCCTACATGTATTCTTCGGCCTGCAATACGATCAATAATCACAGAATCTGATGCAAAAAATTCTATGATGTAATTTACAAAAATTTTACATTGTTTCATAGATTTTGCTTGCAAAATTGTTCTAGGAAAACCATCCAATAAAAATCCATTACGACAGTCATTTTGATTAATACGTGTGTTAATTAATTGCACCATAAATTCATCATTTACTAAATCACCAGTATGCATAATATTTTTGTGAAGTTCATAGGACTTATGTGTACTTCTAGTTAGTGTTTGACGCAACATCGTGCCTGTAGAAATATTTGGAATGTTATACTTATTCGCAATAAGATGAGCTTGTGTTCCTTTTCCGGATCCAGGAGGACCTAAAAATATAATACGTATCAAATTTAATTCTCAATAAAATTATAAAAATTTAGTAAACGATGCTTATGATATGTTAAAACATTATCTACTTAATACTCAGATATAAATAACAGCGTTTTATTCAAACATATATTTGAATTTATATTAATCAGATTTTAACAATTGTTATTGTATCACAATTAAAATATAAAATTATATTTTATTAATTGATTACTTTAGATTATAAAAGTAATGTTTCTATTTATATTGTATAAATAACTAGTCAACAATTAAGTTAAAAACAAATTAATATATTTAATAGGATTGCAAGTATTTATGTACATTTTTAAATTAATTTCTTTGCATATGGTTGTTTAATGAATAATTTTTTAAATTTTATTATGCATGAAGGTTGGGCATTGATTTGATTCAATAGGTTGTTTTATCGCTTTAATGATTAATGAAAAATAAATTTTATTACTTAATAATTTTTTAATTTAATTTTTTGATCATTAAATACATAAAATAATAGTTAATTATTATAAAAATCACGGTAGTAGTTCTATTAATTAATGAAAAATTACATTTTTTAAAAATATGCAATTGATATTAATTTGCCATATTACATTATAATTTAGATATATTTGAGAAATAGTGTATTTTATTTAATTAATTTTTATAAGTTTTTATTCTGCTCATAAAGTACTTGAATATCATTTTCATCTATTTCAGCATCAAAAAAAGATTTAATCATTTTAACGTACGGATCACTTGAAAATTCTTTCTTTATTAATGATATTTTTTCTTTATATAAAGTATATAAATGTTCCATTGGTGTTTTAATTGCATAATTGTCATCTTTTTTTATATGTAATTTTATTGCTATACCTATATTATTGCTAAGTGATTTTTGTATGATATTACGGAGTTCTGTAGAATTTAAATGCTGGTAATCAGAACGAACATGTAAGCATATCTCATCTGAAGAAATTTTTTCTTTCCACGAATTCATAACTAATTTTTTTGCTAATTTTGGTAATGACAAATGATATATTTGTGATATCCATAAATCATTGTTTATTGCTTTTTGAAGTATTTCTTTTATGAAATCGGGCATATTTTGATGGTTTTTATGTAGATTTTCTTTATTATTACTGTTATTACTAAACTCTAAATATCCTGATAAATCTTTATTAATTTTTTCGAAACGATCAGAACTATTTTTTAAAATTATTGTATTAATACTGGCAAATCGTTCTAATATATCTTTTATTTTTTTTTGAGATTCTAAAGTTAAATTTGATTTTTTTTCTATGACATTTAACTTGTCACGTTCTTTATATTGTAATAGCTTTGATCGAGCTTCTAATATTGTAGAAGTAATATCCCTAGTATTTCTATTAGAAACAGATTTTGAAATTTTAGGTTTGGTATTATTTGCATTTAATTCAGATTTTTTAAAATTTAAAAGTAATATATTATTTGTTTTTTTTAATTTTTCTGTATTTAATACATTCTTACTATCTTGATTATGATTTTTTTTTTGGAAAAGATCAGTAGCAATATATTGTGTATCATTAGTATTTATTTCGACATTATTATTTGAGCATACAGATTTTTTAAGTGTATGATCATTATCGTCACCATTACCATTTTTTTTGCTTGCTATGTCTACATCAGGACGAAAAGCTAATGCTCGTAACATGGTCATTTCTATTCCCATGCGATGACTAGGAGCATGAGGCAATTCGCGACGACCTAATAGAAATATCTGATAATATAATTGTACATTTTCCGGAGTAATACGATTACTTAATTTACGCATACGTTGATTGATATGTTGCGTTACATTGTTATCCTCTTTTTGTACAGAATTTGACAGAAATTGACCTATAGCTATTTTCTGCAAGATAGTAAGAATTTCATTGAAAACATAATCCCAATGAACTCCCAAAACAGTCAAATTTTCAATTTGGTGCATAATATTATGTATATCTTCATCAATTAAGCTCTCGATTAAACATAATGGATGTTCGATATTCGATATACCAAACATATTATTAATAACATTATTAGTTATCTCATTATTTCCTAAGACAATAGCTTGTTCTGCCAAACTAAGCGCATCACGCATACTTCCTTTTGATGCATATGCTAACGATTCTAAAGCAGAAGTTTCTATGTTTATGTTTTCTTTATGAAAGATATATGTTAGTTGATTTATAATTTGAGAAATGTTTAGAGGTTTCAAGTAAAACTGTAAACACCGGGACAAGATAGTCTCCGGTAATTTTTGGTATTCAGTAGTAACTAAAATAAATTTAACATGTGTAGGTGGTTCTTCTAACGTCTTTAATAAAGCATTGAAACTGTGACGGGATAACATATGTACTTCATCTATAAGATATACTTTAAAGCGACCTCGAGATGGCATGTATTGTACATTATCTAGAAATTCCCTAGTATCTTCTACTTTAGTGCGTGATGCTGCGTCTATTTCAAT
Source organism: Candidatus Blochmanniella chromaiodes str. 640 (assembly GCF_000331065.1). NCBI lineage: Bacteria > Pseudomonadati > Pseudomonadota > Gammaproteobacteria > Enterobacterales > Enterobacteriaceae > Candidatus Blochmanniella > Candidatus Blochmanniella chromaiodes. The sequence continues at coordinate 364,584 of NC_020075.1, read as the reverse complement.
CAGATCAATAAAACAACCTAATTCAATATCTTTGCAATTATTACATTGACCACACATGGAATATGTTGTGCCTTGTTCACAGTTTAATCCTTTTGCGAATAATCGAGCAATAGTAGTTTTTCCTACTCCTCTTGTACCGGATAATATATAAGCATGGTGAATTTTATTTAATGAAAAAGTATGTGTTATTGCTTGAATGATATGTTCTTGCCCTACAATATCAGAAAATTTTTTTGGACGCCACTTACGGGCGAGTACTTGATAACTCATCAGAATATAACTCATATAGTAATTATTATAAATATAAGAACTAAAACTTATTGGTTTAGTGGGGTATATTTTAATGATTAGAGAACGTCACTAAACTATAGGAATTTATTCCTATTTCCTTTAATAATGATTTTCCACCTAGATTTTCTAAATCTATTATAAATCCAGCATGATTTACTTCTCCTCCTAACCGTCTGATTAATTTTACCGTTGCTGCAATTGTTCCGCCCGTTGCTAGTAAATCATCTATGATTAAAACTTGGTCACCTGGAGTAATAGAATCGGTGTGTATTTCTAAGAATCCATTATCATATTCTAAAATATATGGCTCTCTAATAGTATCACGGGGTAATCTTCCTGATTTACGGGCTGGAATAAAACCTAGTTTCAGTATTAGTGCTAATGGAGCACTGAATAAGAATCCTCTAGCTTCTATACCTACTATTTTAGTTAATTTATGATTTCTATAATAATAGGCCAAAAGAGTAATGCTTGCCGAATATGCTTGAGGATTTTTTAACAATTCAGTGATGTCTCGAAATAAAATTCCTTTTTTTGGATAATTAGGTACAAATTGGATACTTTTTTTGATCAATTCTAATTGTTGATCCGTAACATTTGTCATATTTTTTCCAAAATAGAAACAATATTTATTTGAATTTGTATACATTTATACATAAATTTTATTTTGCCACTAAATTTTATTAAATTATTTTATTCGTACAAGGACATTTATATTTGTATAATTTATAATATCGTTTTTCAATAAAAATAATTTAAATATGATACATGTGCCTTATATATATTTTTAGTGAAAATTTCAAGTGTTTATTTTAAATAAATGAACATTTTTTGTAAGAATATTTTAAATACAGTAGTAGTATAAATATATATAATTGAAATATGCATTTAATTATTTGGTTATTAATAGTAAATAAGTATATTTTATTTTTTAATATAATATGTAAAATGGCGATATAGTTATATATAATGTATTTTAGGATAAAAAATTATTAAATTTGAATAAATTTTCAAATATTATTGGAAATTTGTAAATTTTTTGTTTAAATATATTTAATTATTAGTAAAAGATATGTTTTTAGTGATATTAGTATCGAACCAATTTAGATACTTTTGGATTGATTGTTTATTTGTATCTGAAGCATCGTGCATTCTAAAGATTAAAAATTATGATTTTTAGTAAAATCATAAAAAATTGAGCATTAATATGTTTGAGAAGATACAAAACTATAATGATAGATATGTTCTTAAAAAAATAAACACAATATTTGTAATAACGATATCTTGAACATTTCTATTTCATTGCTTGATATTTTATATGACTAAATATCTATTTGGTAGATCAAAAAAGACGGACGCTAACAAATATTTCTATTTTATTTTTTACTAATACAAAAGACTCATAAAAATTAACATGTCACCTCTACTTTATCGGGATGCTAAACAAAAATACCCATCGTAGTTTTTATTACGGCTGCTTCTTTCCAGACCTGACCGATTTTTTAAAAATTATTATGAATAATTTGATAACATCCCTTTAGAGATTATCTGTGATTATCTTGAATTTATCAAGTAATAATTAAACATTTAAATATTTACTTATATTTAAACTAAAAATACATTTTGTATTTGTAATCATGTGGTTTAAAAATAGTTTTTAATTTTGAAATTAGGTGGTTATTATGTCTATAATGTGATTTTAGAAGTTATGCATCTATATATAGATGACAGGTTTTTATATCTCAATCTTTAATGAATATGCCTTACCTGTAAAACAAAAAATTTTTTAATTATTTTCATAGATTTCTTGTTAATTACTATTTAATGCTAATGGTTAATATTATTTTTCAAAAAATTATGTCAAATAGTTTAATTATTGTTGATCTTATCACCGAATAAAAAATACAGCGCGCTTAGTAGGGCTTAGTATATGATTTAATGAAAATATCATAGTCTGTATGCATATAGCATACAGAAAATTTTTCAAATAATTAAACACACTAACTATAATATAAAATATAGGAAGTGTTACACAAAAATATTAATTTTATTAGAATAACTTGTTTTATTATTTAATCTATAATAATTAAAATCAATAGTAATATTTAACTTTTTACGAGTTTTTGTTTAAAAAATAAAAATTACTTCTATTTAACTAGAACATCATACTATAGTTCTTACATACATTCATATGTGATTATTTTAATACAATAAATGATACACCTTATTTTTAATATATTTCTATGTTTCTAAAATTACACGATATATCATACTAATGGTGCTTTAGGTATTATTTCAGAATTAAACGGGATATCTTGTAGCGCTAATATTAAAACTTCGTCTATTTGTTTGACTGGATGAATATCCAAATTATTAACTACAATAGCTGGCATATCTTCTAAGTCGCGTTTGTTTTCATACGGTATTAATACTGTTTTAATACCTCCTCGATGTGCAGCTAACAATTTTTCTTTCAATCCACCAATAGGTAATATTTGTCCCCTTAAAGTTATTTCTCCTGTCATCGCTACACTAGCTTTAACAGAATTTCCTGTTAAGCAAGAAACTAAAGCAGTACACATAGCAATTCCGGCACTTGGTCCGTCTTTTGGAGTAGCTCCTTCTGGAACATGTACATGAATGTCTTTTTTTTCATAAAAATCAGTATTAATACCTAATTTATCCGCACGCGCTCTTACCACAGTTAATGCGGCTTGAATAGATTCTTGCATAACTTCACCTAATGATCCAGTATATGTTAATTTTCCTTTTCCCGGAACACAAGCAGTTTCAATAGTTAAAAGATCTCCTCCTACTTCAGTCCAAGCTAATCCAGTAACTTGCCCTACACGATTTTCTTGATCTGCATGAATACAATCATAGCGTTGCACACCAAGAAAGTCTTTTAAATTATTTTTATCAATGGTTATATGTCTTATTTTTTTATTCATTAAAAGCATTTTTACTGTTTTACGACATAATTTAGAAATTTCTCGTTCTAAATTACGTACTCCAGCTTCGCGTGTATAATATCTAATAATATTTACTAAAGCATCGTCTTGAATTGTTAGTTCTTCTAGCTTTAAAGCGTTACGCTCTATTTGTTTAGTGAATAAATGCTGTCGTGCTATATTTAACTTTTCATCTTCGGTATAACCAGATAGACGTATTACTTCCATACGATCTAACAAAGGACTGGGAATATCCATTGAGTTAGAAGTAGCAACAAACATAACATCAGATAAATCATAATCTATTTCTAAATAATGATCATTAAAAGTAGTATTTTGCTCGGGATCTAATACTTCTAGTAAAGCAGCAGCTGGATCTCCACGCATATCTAAAGACATTTTATCTATTTCATCTAAAAGGAATAACGGATTCCTTACTCCAACTTTAGACATCTTTTGTATAAGTTTACCAGGCATAGATCCAATGTAGGTACGACGGTGGCCTCTAATTTCGGCTTCATCGCGCATACCACCTAAAGCCATACGTATATACTTACGTCCAGTTGCTTTAGCAATAGATCGCCCAAGTGATGTTTTTCCTACTCCAGGCGGTCCTACTAAACATAAAATAGGTCCTTTAATTTTATTGATTCTGTTTTGTACTGCTAAATATTCTAAAATTCGATCTTTAACACGCTCTAATCCGTAGTGATCTTTGTCCAGGCTTTCTTGAGCTTTAAGCAAATCTTTTTTCATTTTACTTCTTGCGTGCCAAGGTACTGACAGTATCCAATCAATATATCCGCGAACTACAGCAGCTTCAGCAGACATAGGGGACATCATTTTTAATTTTTGCCACTCTGATTCTACTTTGTTTCGTGCTTCCTTAGGCATTTTAGCTGCTTCTATTTTACGTCTAAGAGATTCGTTTTCGTCAATAACAGCATCTAGTTCTCCCAGTTCTTTTTGTATAGCTTTCATTTGTTCATTTAAGTAATACTCACGTTGGCTTTTTTCCATTTGTTTTTTTACGCGATTGCGAATACGTTTTTCAACTTGTAATAATTCAATTTCTGATTCCATCATTGCTATTAAATATTCTAATCTTTCCGTAACATCTGACATTTCTAAAATGGATTGTTTATCATCTAATTTGAGTGGCATATGCGCGGCGATGGTATCAGCAAGACGATCTGCTTTGTCAATATTATTCAAGGATGTTAAAACTTCAGAAGGTATTTTCTTATTAAGTTTAAGAAATCCTTCAAATTGATTAATAACAGTGCGCATTAGAATTTCTTGTTCACGTTCGTTTAATTCATTAGAATGGAAAACACTTGCTTGAGCTTTAAAATGATTTCCAGTATCAGTTAATTCAATGATACGGGCACGCTCTATTCCTTCTACTAATACCTTGACTGTACCATCTGGTAATTTAAGCATCTGTAATATTATAGATATTGTTCCAACCGAAAAAAGATCATTAATACTTGGTTCATCGGTTGCTGCTTCTTTTTGAGCTACTAACATAACTTTTTTGTCGCCATTCATGGCAGATTCGAGACATTTAATTGATTTTTCCCGACCAACGAATAACGGAATCACCATATGTGGATACACCACTACATCACGCAAAGGTAACACAGGTATTTCTATGCGCTCAGTTTGATCAGTATTCATAGAGCGATCTCTCTTGGTTATAACTTGTTAACATTATAACATTTTTAATATTCGGCTGCACCATTTTAATAATCAAATACCTAAAAATATGGGGATAAATCAATTATATTCAACATCGAGCATTATGAAAAATAAAAAATAAATAAAATTATTTATACCAAATTTATTTGGTCATCTAATATTTATTAGATTTTAATTACGTAAAAAATTATTTTTATGTAATTAAAACACGCTTAGTATTTTTAATAATCCAATTTTTATTAAAATAAATATATAATTATATTTCAATAAACCTATTAACTATTGCAATTTTTCAGATATAATCGTTTATTTTATTGAAAGTATATTAGTGTAATCAGTATTTCTTATATATGTAGTTTTACATGTATGTCAAGTTAATCATGTTAACTTGATAAAACATTAAAATTATATTTTTAGATGCTAAGTAATTAATTATTTTTTGAACAACAAATTTGTATCTAATAAGTGCATGTATAACAATATATTGTTATGAACAGACAGTTTTTATCTGTCATTAGTAATGATAATTACAAAGTTTTCAACTCTATTTAATAATAGAAATGCAACAATGTTTAAGTTTGTGTATAAATATGATGATATATCAAAATTTGATAAAAATTTATTTTTGTAAAACTATTTTACATGATAGTAACAGACTATATTGATAAATAATTCTTGGTTATTAATAGTTTTAAATACACAAACTACTAATTATATAATTATATATTATCTCAATCAATTAATATTTGTATAGATCGAGAGTATTTTTATTTTCTATAATGTTTTGATGTGTTTTTATTATGTTTCTAATTGCTTAGGAGAAATTACTGTTTTATTAACACTTTAATTATATAATCTATATAATTAAAAAATAATTATTTTTTAAAAATTAAATTTTTTGATGTTATTTTATTTATGACTATTTAAATGGAAATTATGTTATCATTAACATTATTTATTTTCAGATAATGTTTAGATATTATTATTTAGATATCAATTCATTTATTTAACAATTTCCGATTTTAATACTTTTTATTTGTTATTTATTAAAGCTTTAATTACAATTTATATATAGTTAGGTTACATAAATTAGAAAAGTTATAATTTATTAATTCGATGATATTTATATAACAATTAATTATGTATTATATGAACATATAATATTCATTTCAATTTAAAATAATATTAATTACATCTAAAAATATAATAAAATTTTAAAGAGTTATTCTTTACGCTGTAAAACTACAAAAATCGTGCAATCGATACAATAATTTTATTAATTATGTATATCTGTATATGTATAATTATTATTTTAAATACCTGCTATCTTCATAGAAGATATTAAAACAGATCCACAATGAATATGATTACGTGTTTCAATATCGTGTCCAATAGCATCAATGTTATAAAACATATCTTTTAAATTGCCAGCAATAGCAATTTCATTTACTGGATACTGAATATCACCGTTTTCTACCCAAAAACCAGCTACTCCACGTGAGTAATCTCCGGTAGTAATATTAATTCCTTGCCCCATGATGTTAGTAACAACAAGGCCTCGTTGCATATTCTTAATTAATTCCATAAAACTTAAATTTTGATAACTAATATACCAATTATAGATACCGTCAGCATGTCCAGTGTTTTTTAGCCCCATTTTACGTGCAGAATAACTGTTTAAAATCCAACTATTTAATATGCCATTTTCTACAATAGTGCGGTTCAAAGTTTGTATTCCTTCGCTATCAAATGGAGCTGATCCTAATCCTTTTAATACATGCGGGCGTTCTTTGATTGATATCCAAGAAGGAAAAATTTTTTTCTTCAGATCATTTAATAAAAAAGTAGATTTACGAAATACATTATCCCCATGAATAGCACTTGCTAAATGGTGGAATAAACTTGTAGCTACTTCTGCAGAGAATAATACTGGAGATTCCATTGTTTTTAATTTTTTAGGATTTAAATGATTTAGAGCGCGTTGAGCACATTCTTGTCCAACCCATTCTGCTGAACGTAAATCATCAAATGAACGACTCAATGTATATGCATAATTTTGTTCCATAACATCATTACTTGTAGCAATCACACCACAACATAAAGAATGTCGGCTACTGGTGTAACTTTGTAACATACCATGACTATTCCCAAAAACTTTAGTGGTAAAATAACTGTTAAATCTACCTCCTTCAGTATAAATTATACGTTTATCATATTTTAATGCTGTTTCTTCTGCTGTAGATGCTAAAGTCACTCCTAATTTAGTATCTAAACTAATTGGATGAAATAAGTCAAGATTCATAGAATTGAATGCTAATAGTTCTTTATCGGCAATTCCAGCATATGGGTCGGGAGAAGTATAAGATGCTATATCTGCTGCGGCTGCTACAGTACGATTTATTGCTTTCTTATTTAAATCATTCGAAAGAGCGTTGCCTTTTCGTTGTTGACGAAATATAGTTATATCTAATATACTACGATTATTAAATTCCACATTCTCAAGTTTTCCGTAACGAGTACTGACTGTAATTCCTGTGGTTTTAACTACTGAAACTTCCACTTCATTTGAATATGTATGTGCCAAATTTAATGTTTGATGTACTATATTTTCTAAAAAATTACGTTGTTGTATCACGTCATCTATATCATTCATACTATCCTCCTGTAATAAAAATTCCTAATTAATATAAATGTCTCTAATCCATATCAGAGTTATTAACATCAGTAACTGATGTTAATAACTCTACATCATGATATAAAAAAATAAAAATTTGTTTTTAATTAATAAAAAATTCACTAATTAAAAAATTATTATAAATGTAGCATTTAATGCTAATCAAGAATACGAATGTAAGCAATATCATTAAAATTAATATTTCCTAAGATATGAGAAATTAGATGAAAACATGATTGTATAATTACATGTCTATGCTTGATTCCAAATATACTAATTACTGTTAGTAACATAGACTATGTAGTATATTTTTGTTATAGTCAAAAATTACACATAATTTAATAATATTTAATATAATTACATTATTATTATTTGATTTTTTTATTTAATGCTATGGGTATATGTATCATGCATACAATTTAATTAATTAGTACCCCCAATAGTGATATTATTTAATTTTATTGTTGGTTGACCAACGCTAACAGGTATGTTTTGTCCGTTTTTTATACATATTCCTACTCCTTTATCTAAGAATAGATCGTTGCCAACCATGGAAACACTTTTCATGATTTCGATACCTGATCCTATTAAAGTAGCTCCTTTTATAGATTTAGTGATGCGACCTTTTTCTATTAAGAAAGCTTCAGATGTAGAAAAAACAAACTTGCCCGATGTAATATCTACTTGTCCTCCGCTAAAATTCGTAGCATATACTCCGTAATCTACACTGTTGATAATTTCTTCTGGAGTCGATTGACCTGGCAACATATAGGTGTTAGTCATACGCGGCATAGGTAAAGAAGCATATGATTCTCTTCTACCGTTTCCTGTCGAGGTGCATCCCATTAGTTTAGCATTTAATTTATCCTGCATGTATCCTTGTAAGATACCATTTTTAATTAAAATATTATATTGACCAGGTATTCCTTCATCATCAATAGTTAATGATCCACGTGATCCCTTCAATGTAGCATCATCTACTATTGTACATAATTCTGAAGCTACTATTTTTCCAATTTTGTTAGAAAATACCGAACTACCTCTTCTATTAAAATCTCCTTCTAGACCATGCCCTACCGCTTCATGCAATAAAATACCAGGCCAACCTGATCCCAAAACTACTGTCATAGTTCCTGCTGGAGCTGCTACAGCTTCAAGATTAATTAAACTCATTTGAACAGCATCTTTGGTCCAACAATCGGCTCGAATTTCTCCTTCTGAGATAGTATCTAAAAAAAAATCGTACCCAAATCTCCCCCCTCCACCACTTATTCCTTGTTCTCTTTTCCCATCTTTTTCTGATTGCACTAATATAGATAAACGTACTAACGGTCGAACATCTGCGGATAAAGTACCATCTGTAGCTGCTACTAAAATTTGTTCATAAACACCTGATAAATTGGCATTAACTTTTTGTACTCTAGAATCAGTAGCACGTGCTATTTTATCTATTCTCATTAATAGTTCAATTTTTTCTTCCTTAGATATATTAGACAGTGGATTCATATAGGAATATGCAGTAGGATAAATATCTTTATGTTTCTTTAAATCAACAGTAATATTGTTGTTATTGCAATGACGTTCGTTTGTAATGCTGGTAGCAGCTTTCATGCTACGCATCAATGCGTCTAGAGTTAATTGGTCGGTGTAAGCAAACCCAGTTTGTTCGCCTATGATTACTCGCGCACCAGCGCCCTGATCTATTGTGTAGGAACCAGATTTAATGATACTATCTTCAAGAGCCCATGTTTCATGACAGTATGATTGAAAATATAGATCTGAGTAATCTATTTGGAATTTTTCTGTCATATCTAATAAATATAAAAGATCATTATATTGCAAATTATTAGGTGCGAGTAGTCTTTCAATCACAAAATCTAAGTTCATATAACCTCTATTTAAAATATGATATTAATATGTATCCCCGCCAATTTGGCAAGAATTTTTAGAATATGTACTTTTAATAATTTTTATATGTTTTTATTTAAGTGCTATTTAATATTGGTTAATGTATAATTATATGCTTGCTTTATTTTATTTTGAAATACTTTACTATATATATAAAAATATACTGATTTTTAAATATACTTATACTAAATTAAACACTTTATCAATCTTATTATTTTTTACATACGTGCATACATATATATACATATTTTTAATTAAATGATCCGAGTAAGATAGCGCTTATAATTCGTTAAAGCAATCAAAAATTTATATTTATTTAACTGAAATAATTATTCGATGTTAATTATTACTGTTGGTATTTATAAATCAACAATTATTGATTAGTTTCGATGCATTTTATGCATTAAAAGAACCAAAAATGGCCATGCTCCGCCATCTAATAGGCAGTTCCAAAATATTTCTGGTGTACATAAAACTTTGTTTATCAAAAATTTTACTAAAAATATAATACTTTGATTAATGAACGAAAAAAATATGATAATAAAAGACTGTTGCCAAATAGGCATATACCTAAAAAAATAAATGTTTCGGCTTACTAAATAAGCAAGTATGCTTAAAGATAAAGAGTGTATTCCTAAAGTAGAGCCTAGTATAATATCGATTATTAATCCTAAAGTAAATCCAGTACCGATGTTTACCTGATTTGGAAGTATCGTAATCCAACGAATTAACAATATCATTGTCCAGGATGGATGCACATTCCATATTCGAGGATAAAAGGGAATAATTTGTAAAAAAATTGCAATTATAAAGGAACCGTATACTACCCACAATTTATAATTGTTGAATTTATTGTACATTTTGTCAAGTTGTTTATATTGCAAATATAATTATACTGAATAACATATTTATATATTATCATTATTAATGATGGATTTAATAGATAAATATTTGAATATTAATTTCAGAACTATTCCCAAATTAATACTACATAACATAAAGATTGTAATTTAACCATTGGATGTGCTTGAATGATAGTTGAATCTTGTTCTGAATCTACTATTATATTAGATATGATTGCTACTGGATATCCTTCCGGAAAACGACCATCTAATCCAGATGTTATCAACATATCACCAACACATACATCCAGATATCCTGGATATTCTGCGCGCAAATCTGCGCCATATCCACAACCCATTAAAATAAAACGCATATTATTACGCTTTATTTGTACCGGTAAAGCATGTTCAGGATCACAAATTAACATGACACGGCTACTAAGTGCATTGGTAGAAATGACTTGTCCTATTATTCCTGCATCGGTAATAACTGGTTGACCAATGTAGATATTATTATTCCTTCCTTGATTTATTGTAACTTTATTACCGTATGAATCTGCGTTAAAAAAAAGAATTCTAGCAATTATTTTTCGTTTGTCGTAACAAAAAGGAGAATTAAGTAATGCATGTAACTTGCAATTTTCACGTTTATACTGATCTATTAATAATAATTCACTGTTTTTTAAAAATAACTCTTGACGCAATGTATTATTTTCCAATATTAATTCGTTATACCCTTCTAACACTTTTGTAGTATAATCGTATATATTACGCGACTTATCACATAAATAATAAAATAAATAAACAGAATTATCTATGTAACTTCTTAATTTCAAAAACATATTTAATTTTCCATCGGCAATAATAATAACAACAGACATTATTATTGCCAAAAACAAACGTAATTCTAAATAAGGAAATTTATTACTTACAGCGCTATACATGGAAAGATACCTTGAGTTTAAAAATATTAATTAATATATATTACAAAAGGAATTCATTTTAATTTATATGATTTTATCAACTTAAAATTATAAAAATTATTCTATAGCGCTTTAAAAAATTATTCTTCACTAAATAAATCTCGACCGTGTACATCAATCATATCAAGCGCCTTACCACCACCTCGTGCAACACAAGTCAGCGGATCCTCTGCGATTACTACAGGAATGCTAGTTTCTTTTATTAATAAACGATCGATATTTCTTAATAATGCTCCTCCCCCAGTTAATACCATTCCATATTCAGAGATATCAGATGCTAATTCTGGTGGACATTGCTCTAGTGCCGCCATAACTGCACTGACGATACCAGTTAACGGTTCCTGTAATGCTTCTAAAATTTCATTATTATTTAATACGAAACTCCGTGGTATTCCTTCTGCTAAATTTCGTCCACGTACTTTTATTTCACGAAGTTCATCATCTAAATATGCAGAACCTATGGTATGTTTTATTCTTTCTGAAGTTACCTCTCCAATCAAGGAACCATAATGACGTCTTACATAGCTAATAATAGCTTCGTCAAAACGGTCTCCCCCAATTCTAACGGATGATGAATACACTACTCCATTAAGTGAAATTACTGCGACTTCGGTAGTGCCGCCTCCAATATCTACTACCATTGAACCAGTAGCTTCTGATACTGGTAAACCAGCTCCGATAGCTGCTGCCATAGGTTCTTCTATCAAAAAAACCTCACGTGCGCCTGCTCCTTGCGCAGATTCACGTATAGCTCTACGTTCAACTTGTGTAGCACCTACCGGAACACACACTAACACTCTAGGACTTGGTTTCAAGAAACTATTACTGTGAACTTGTTTGATAAAATGTTGCAACATTTTTTCAGTAATAAAAAAGTCAGCGATTACTCCGTCTTTCATGGGACGAATAGCCGCAATGTTTCCGGGAGTACGTCCTAGCATCTGTTTTGCTGCATATCCTACAGCAGCTACGCTTTTAGGCATGCCTCCTCGGTCCTGTCTAATGGCTACAACAGAAGGTTCGTTTAAAACAATACCTTGTCCTTTTAAATAAATCAAAGTATTGGCAGTTCCGAGATCAATAGACAGATCGCTAGAAAATATACCACGGAATTTTTTAAACATAATAATCTAAAATAGTATTATAATTTTTTTTAAAATTATTCATTCTTTATTAAATCCTCTCGAAAAACAATAAAATAAAATGATCACGCAATATCCCTGAACGTGTTTTGAGTTTTTGTATTAAAAACGTTACATATTATGTAATATTTTGTATTTATTTAATATAAAAATTCAGATATTAACTACATAAAAAATGTTTATATTAAAATACATAATATAAACCATATTGCATGACGAACATAATTATATATGTGTAATACACATGTAGTACTTGTATACTATATAAACAATACCATATAATATTATTTTAGATATTTTCTATACTTATAGAAAGATTACAACTACCTGTTTTGTTGAAAAAATTGTAGCCCAATATTATAATATTGGTATTAAAAAATAAATTGTTTATTACATTAATACTGCGCATAATAGTTTTTATTATTAATAAAAAGTTAAAATGTACATTACAGTAATGTAATATTAGTGTCATTAGTCTTTAACTATAAAATAATTAATACATGCATTATGTAATTATAATGATTTTTCTATGAAATATATTATGAATAAGAAAAAATTTCTCATTTCTAATATATAGGAACACTCGTTAAGTATTAAATAATAAATATGACGATATGCATGAGTTACAGTTGTATACTGTATATTAAATTGATGAGGATATTTGAATATCATGGTAAATACATTTCGTATTTTATTGATAAATGGACCTAATTTAAATTTGTTAGGCATACGTGAACCACATATATATGGATATGAAGCTTTATCTGATGTTGTTGCAAATTTGCATAAAACCTCTGAATCCTTAGGTATATATATGGATCATTTTCAATCCAATGCAGAACATGAATTGATTGAATGTATACATAAAAGTTACAAAAATTTGAATTTCATCATAATTAATCCCGCAGCTTTTACTCATACTAGCATAGCGCTACGAGATGCATTTTTATCCGTGAACATTGCTTTTATCGAAGTTCATCTTTCTAATATACATATTCGAGAAAAATTTCGATATCATTCGTATTTGTCTGATATTGCACTTGGTGTTATTTGTGGGTTTGGAGTATACGGATATCATTGTGCTTTACATATGGCGCATAAATATTTATCCAAAAAGATTAATAAGCGATAGATACACATAGGTTTTGTTATGGATATTCGTAAAATAAAAAAATTAATTACATTGATTGAAGAATCAAATATATTTAAATTAGAAATTTCTGAAGGAAATAAAATAATACGTATTACTCGTTCTACATCTAAAACACCATCTGGCTCAACCCGGTTGCCTACAACGAAAGAATCGGAAACACCAGTCTGTGTTTCAAAAACAGAAACACGTTATGAAAATGTTAAATTAATAGATAATGGGCATGTTATACGTTCTCCAATGGTAGGCATCTTTTACATTGCTTCTAGTTCAGATTCTAATCCATTTGTATCAGTAGGTCAAACGGTTGAAGTCGGCGATACTTTATGTATTGTTGAAGCTATGAAAGTGATGAACCAAATTCAAGCAGATAAATCAGGTGTAATCAAAGCAATTTTGATTGATAACGGTCAACCGGTCGAATTTAATGAGCCATTACTTATCATCGAATAACGAGAATAGAATGTTAGAAAAAATTGTCATTGCAAATAGAGGAGAGATAGCTTTGCGCATTCTGCGTGCATGTAAAGAATTAGGGATAAAAACAGTAGCTGTGCATTCAACCATAGATCGTGATCTGAAACACGTGTTGTTGGCCGATGAAACTGTTTGTATAGGACCTCCTCCTGCAATACATAGTTATTTAAATATTCCAGCTATTATTTCAGCTGCAGAAATTACTGGATCATCAGGAATTCATCCTGGTTATGGATTTTTATCAGAAAACGCTGATTTTGCAGAACAAGTTGAACGTTCCGGTTTTGTTTTTATTGGGCCGCGGTCAGAAACTATTCGTTTAATGGGAAATAAAATATCTGCTATAGCTATTATGAAAGAATCAGGAATAATGACTGTTCCTGGTTGGGATTATGAACTGAATAAAAACATAAATAATAAAATTTATAATTTTTCATGTCAAAATTTACACATTAATTATCCAATTATCATAAAATCTGCTCATGGAGGAGGAGGACGAGGCATGTGTGTAGTTAAAAAAGAATCAGATTTACAAGATGCTATACGCATGATACAAGCAGAAGCAAAAAACACGTTTAATAATGATACTATTTATGCAGAACAATACTTGGCACATCCTAGGCATATAGAAATACAAGTGTTATCTGATGGAAAAGGCAATATAATTTATTTGACAGAACGTGATTGTTCTGTACAAAGAAAACATCAAAAGATAGTAGAAGAGAGTCCTGCGTTAGGTATTAGCTCTGCAATGCGGAAATATATAGGAGAGAGTTGTGTAAAGATTTGTTATAAAATCGGATACCGTGGGGTCGGTACATTTGAATTTTTATATGAGAATAATGAATTCTTTTTCATTGAAATGAATACTCGTATTCAAGTGGAACATCCTATTACAGAAATGATTACCGGAATAGATCTCATTAGAGAGCAGCTAAAAATTGCTTCTGGATATACGTTAAACATTACACAAGATTCAGTTAAATCTGAAGGACATGCTATAGAATGCCGCATTAATGCTGAAGATCCTCATAACTTTATACCTAGTTCAGGATGTATTACTAGGTTCCACGCCCCTGGAGGATTAGGTGTGCGTTGGGAATCTCATATTTATTCTGGCTACTCGGTGCCTCCTTATTATGATGCAATGATAGGAAAATTAATTTGTTTTGGGGAAACACGTGATATAGCTATTGCTCGTATGAAAAACGCGTTATCAGAGTTAATTATTGATGGAATAAACACTAATATCGAATTACAATTAAAAATTGTAACCGATGAGATCTTTCAAAAAGGTAATGGAATTAATATTCATTATTTAGAAAACAAACTTAATATCTAAATAATTAGAAAATAAAACATATATATTTTTCACATAAAAGTGATTGTTGATTTTTAATTAAGGGAATAACATAGCTTCTTAAGTATTAAAATTATAACATGTAATTTGTACTACTAATTTAATAAAATAAACATTAAAAAACATTTGTATATTTTGTATAACCATGTTGTGTTCTTATCATATTCGGTAAAAATGCTAAACTTTCTATGACCCAGTTTGCTGTTTTTTTAGTTTTTTTTGTTATTTTTTTACCGCTACATACTAAAACTTTAGTTCCAATGCCTGCTAATTGGCCTGCCAACATATCATTTTCAGTATCTCCTACCATATAAGAAGTAATCATGTTAATGTTAAAACGTTTTTTTGCATCTAATAACATTCCCGGGTTAGGTTTGCGACACAAACAAGCTCGTTGAAATTTTCTCATTATTCCTTGTGTATGATGCGGGCAAAAATAAATTGCATCTATATACACATGGTAATACATCCCCAAATAAGCAATCATCCATTTTGTTAGCAATAGGAAGTCATTTTGAGTAAATAAACCTCGTGCTATTCCAGATTGATTAGTAACTATGATTAAAAAGAAATTCATTTCTTTCAAAGTTACCATTGCATCTATGACATTATCAATGAAAAAAAAATTATCAATATTATGCACATAGTTTTTATCAATATTAATAGTGCCATCTCGGTCCATAAATATAGCATTATTCACGATGAGCCTCGTATTTATTGTTATAATTGTAAGTGTTTATTTTATTAAATAGTATTAACAATAAAAACTAATATTGTATTATAGCACATAATCATTAGTTTTGTGTCAAATGAAAAACAATATTATTGTTATCAGAATATCGATATTTTCTATAAAATAAGAAAATTTATTGAACAATATTATATTTATATATAAGACCGCATTAGAATATATAACTGTATTGTTTTATAAAAAACACTAAATGTATGCTTATAATAGTGTGGTATTAAATCAAAATTTAATTCTTTAATTATAAATATACTTTAACGACGATTATTATTTTTTATTTTTATAATTACTAATAAACTTTTTCATATCAGGCAAAAATAATGCGTACCAGTCAATATTTATTAGCTACTCTTAAAGAGGCACCTAAGAATTGCAAAGCAATTAGCCATCAACTAATGTTACGAGCTGGCTTAATTCGTCAAGTGTCATCTGGTCTTTATACTTGGTTACCCACTGGATTACGTGTATTACGGAAAATAGAAAATATTATTCGAGAAGAAATGAGTAAAATTGGTGCTATTGAAATAGCTATGCCAATAGTTCAGCCTGCGAGATTATGGAAAAAAAGTGGTCGTTGGACAGGATATGGCGCAGAATTATTGCGTTTTAAAAATCGCAATAATCAGGAATTTGTATTAGGACCAACTCATGAAGAAATGGTGTCAGAAATTATTTGTAAAGAAACAATGCTTCATAAACAGTTTCCATTAATTGTGTATCAAATTCATACTAAATACCGTGATGAAGCCCGTCCTCGATCTGGAGTAATACGTGCTAGAGAATTCATTATGAAAGATGGATATTCTTTTCATATCAATCAGAAATCTCTTCAGAATACATATAATAACATGTATCAAACATATCACACTATTTTTAATCGTATTGGACTAAATTTTTGTGTTGTTCAAGCTGAACCTGGTAAAATCGGGGGGGCGTTGTCTCATGAGTTTCAAGCATATTCTGAAAATGGCGAAGATAGTATCGCGGCTCCTATGATACCTGAGAATAATTTAATTGACTTCCAGTTATCGAATGATGTGATTCCTATCAAAATACAACCGAAAACGGCTGTAGAAACAATGCAATTAATAGCAGCTCCTAATATTAGATCTGTAGAAGAATTAATGAATCAGTTTAATTTGCCTATACACCAAGTTGTAAAAACGATAATTGTTCGCACTAAAAATAAACATATCAATAATGATTATTCTTTGTTAGGATTAGTTATTCGAGCTGATCATCAAATTAGTTTAAAAAAAATTGCGATGATTCCACAAATACATACCCCTTTATCTTTTATCGAACCAGAAGAAATCCAAACAATTACTGGAGCACAGCCCAATTTGTTAGGTCCTATTAACTTGTCTATACCATTGATTATAGATTATAATGTAGCAAAAATGAACGATTTTGTCGCCGGATCTAATATGAGCGGCAAGTATTTTTTTGGGGTTAATTGGAATCGTGATATACTATTTTCAAAAGTAGCGGATTTACATGAAGTGTTGCATCATAATTCGTATACTAATAAAAAAAATATCTTATCCATTCATAACTGTATTGAAATAGGACACATATTTCAATTAGGACAAAAATACTTAAATTTGAATACTAATTATTCACAAAAAAATAATGAGCATAAACATAATTTATCAATGGAAATGGGTTGTTACGGTATAGGAATTACTCGTATTATTGCTGTGATTATTGAGCAAAATTATGATAAAAATGGTATTTTATGGCCGGATGTAATCGCACCATTCAAATTAGCGATCATACCAATTGATATGTATCGTTCTGTTAATGTAAGAAGTATTGCAGAAAAAATTTACACACAACTGTTATCTGTTATAGGAATGGATATATTAATTGATGATCGTAAAGAATACCCAGGTACAATGTTTGCTGATATAGATTTGATCGGAATACCACATATTCTGATTATTAGTGATCGTAGTTTAGCTAATCAAGAGGTAGAATATAAATATCGTAAAAAAAATAAAATAGAAAAAATTAAACTTGAAATGTTAATACGTTATTTGATTGAAAAAATTGTTTCTTCATGAGATTTTTTAATCAATTTGAATTGATAAAATAGTGTTGATATTAAAAAATTTCAGTGATATATAAAGAATATATATATGTAATAGTTATTTTGATTGAAGTTATATCAAATAGCTCTTATTATTAATAATAAACCAATTTATAAAACTTATAGTTTTAGGGCTAATTATTTTATTTAATTAGTTAATAGATATGAAAAATTATTCTAAATGATAACGAACGCTATTTTTAAATATTTTATAAGATATAATATCTTGTAACCAAGATATTTTCCATAACGTATTCTCTTTACTTGTAATTTTACCATTTTGAGTAATGAATACTCCTATGGCAGTAATTAATGTTTTATTGTAAAAAAGCAAAGGAATACGACTTCTTAGCCATGGAGGTACGCCTAATTCCTGCCAAATTTTTTTTAAATGTCGGCCACGATTTCTTCCTAAGATATATAATAACCCATCTATATTTCCAAAAATAATTGATATTTTTTCATCAGATTTTGGGGATCGAACAAAACAATGCGTTAAAACTTTTTTATATTTTTCAAAAACATCATGAGACGTGTTTAATGAAGAATCTATGTTTAAATGCAGATCAAATGGATTTTTAGGCACATGTTCGTTGATACTTAATGGTTGGTATATTAATTTACCTAAATTATATGGTAGTATAAATACATTATGTATGATGTTCCATGATAATTCAATTCTATTTAAAGAACATCTCATATTTACAGGTAAAATATACAACTTTTCACGAAAACGACGACATAGGTATTTATCTAATTGTAGTATTGGGGTTGCATCTTTCCGACTTAATACTACTTCTTTCCAAATACGATTTATAAGTTGATAAGAAGGCATCTTCATAGAAAGATGCGATAACCAACGCCGTAGTAAAGCTTGTCTTTTCGGTATGCTGTATTGAAATAATGGGATAAATAATAAAGAACCATCTGATTCATCAATTAATTTTTGAAAAGATTCTGACAACAATTCATTTAATAAATTTTCTTGATCTCTGCATAGTTGCGCAGTACGCGCAACTACTTGATTAAAACAAGGCCAACGTTGATATATTGATGGCAAAATTTTTATGCGCAAAAAATTACGATCAAAACGTGTATCTGTATTCGTATCGTCTTCTATCCAAACAAGTTTTTTTTTATAAGCATATATTTCTAATTGTTCACGAGAGCAATCCAATAAAGGTCTTAATAACCTGTATTTATTAGCATATAATGCATTTTTACTCATTCCAGATAGTCCAGATGGACCACTCCCTCTCTTTAGTGCAAGGAATAAACTTTCTACTTGATCATTCATGTGATGCGCGGTCAAAAGTATTTCTTTTGAATTTAAACGATTGTATAATTTTTTATAACGAAGATTTCGTGCTAATGCTTCTATATTTCGTTGTTTATTTTCTGTATTATAGCAATT
Source organism: Candidatus Blochmanniella chromaiodes str. 640 (assembly GCF_000331065.1). Lineage (NCBI taxonomy): Bacteria > Pseudomonadati > Pseudomonadota > Gammaproteobacteria > Enterobacterales > Enterobacteriaceae > Candidatus Blochmanniella > Candidatus Blochmanniella chromaiodes. The sequence goes on along the minus strand of NC_020075.1, from coordinate 344,851 downwards.
GATATGAATTACTGAAAAAGGTATGCCCCGTATTTTACATTGATTAAAACAATGACTAGCCCATTCATCCGAATAATTACTAATACCATGGTGTATATAGATTGCGCGCAACATGAACGGAGATAATGTGAAATGATCAGAATTATTTTTTAATCTTGTTAATATATCTAAAAGTACTGTGGAATCCAGTCCTCCACTATAAGACAACAGTAATCTTGTATGTCCGACAAGACAATGTGTTACTTTACGATATAAATCCCAATTTTCTGACGATGTATTGGTTGTGATCATATTTTTGCTAATGTAGTAAACATAAAGTCATGACGATTTAAATACTAAATAATAATGATTATATTAATATTTAATATATTAATAATGAGCTCACATTATTTATATAATAAATCAATTATTTTAAAAAAAAAAATATATATATTAATTCAAGATTAACAATATCCATATTGCATCAATCTTTGATATCGTCGATTTAATAATTCTTTTTCATCAAAAGAATCTAATTCGGTCAAATCTAATAATAATTGTGTTTTTAATGAAATAGATGTAGATAATATATCTCTATGTGCTCCGCCTAATGGTTCAGAAATCACACTATCAATTAGATTCAGTTCTTTCAATCGATAAGCAGTAATGCCCATTGCTTCGGCAGCTATAGGAGCTTTTTTAACATTTTTCCATAAAATGGACGCACATCCTTCTGGAGAAATTACAGAATATGTACTATATTCCAACATATTAACTTTATCGCCAACGCTGATTGCTAAAGCCCCTCCGGAACCCCCTTCTCCGATTACGGTACATATAATCGGTATTTTTAATATTGACATTGTACGTAAATTTTTAGCGATTGCTGCAGATTGTCCACGTTTTTCTGCGCCCACTCCAGGATAAGCACCTGGAGTATCTATAAAAGTAATCAGTGGTATTTTGAATCGTTCTGCCATTTTCATCAAACGTAATGCTTTTCGGTACCCTTCCGGCGCGGACATACCAAAATTTCGTTTAATTTTTTCTTTAGTGTCACGACCTTTCTGATGCCCAATAATCATGACTGGTCGGGAATTGAGTCTCGCTATGCCACCTACAATAGCTTTGTCATCAGCATATACTCGATCACCAGATAATTCATCGAAATCGTTAAATATACGTTCTATATAATCCAAAGTGTATGGACGTCTAGGATGTCGTGCTAATTGAGCAACTTGCCAGGCATTTAAGTTAGAAAATATTTTTTGGGTAAGCTCAATACTTTTAGAACGAAGACGATTAATTTCTGCATTAACATTTTGTTTTGATTTTTTATCTGAGTGTACTATCGATGTTAAAGAATTAATTTTTTCTTCTAAATCTAAGATAGGTTTTTCAAAATCAAGAACATTTAAACCCATAAAATTCCTGTTATTAAATTAATGTAATTCTAATTTGATTTGTTCATCCCCAACAAGACTACGTAGATTCCTCAGTAACTGATCAGTTAGGGTAATATACCATTTTTTTCCACAATGTAATTTGATTTGAATACCATTTTTTTGATAAAAAAAATATACTGGTAAAGTTCCAAGTTTATTTTTTTCTAAAAAAAAATGAATATTGGTTAACAATTGATTGTTAACTTGTTTACTCTTTAATGTGATAGATAAACTACGCGTATGTTTTTTATGAATGTCGTTAATATCTTCTAATTTCTGTGCAATCATTTTGTAATGACCACGTATCTTATCAATATTGATCACACCTGTAACAAGTAATAAATTATTTTCTTTTAAACAATGTTGATATTTATGGATCAGTGTTTCAAATATCATTATTTCCAATCGACCAGAATAATCTTCTAAAATAAAAAATACAACACGTTTTCCTTTCTTACTTAATTTTATTCGGATTGATACAATTAAACCAAAAATATGCAATATTTTATTATCTGTTTCTAACAGAACATCTTTTATATTAACGATGTTAGATGCACAACGTTTTATTGTTTTTATATATTGAATAGTAGGATGACTAGTTAAATATAATCCAAGAGCTTCTTTTTCTTTTTCTAATAATAACTGATTAGACCATTGTGGTGTGTTGTCGTCGCGATCAGATATCGCAATAGTATTAGATTCATCTAAACGCATTTCGAATATATCTGTTTGTTTACTATATTTATTTTTAATATGTTGATTAGCATGTTTTAGTACATCATTAAGTGATGCCATTAATTTTGAACGATGTATTCCAAACGAATCACAGGCTCCGGAAAGAATTAATTTTTCAATCATACGATGATTTATTTTTGTACTGTCGATACGAATGCAGAAGTCAAATAATTCTTTAAAATTACCACCTTTATTACGAGATGTTATTATAGATTCTATAGAGGTTTTTCCTATTCCTTTTATAGCTCCAAACCCATAAACAATTTCTTTATTTGCATTAACATAAAAATGATATTGACTGGTGTTAATATTTGGGGGTGAAATTATAAGTTTCATTTTTTGACATTCACCTATTAGGTATACTACTTTATTTAAATTATCCATATCAGAACTTAATGCTGCCGCCATAAATTCAGCAGGATAATGTGTTTTTAACCACAATGTTTGATAAGATATTAATGCATACGCTGCAGAATGAGATTTATTGAAACCATAACCAGCGAATTTTTCTACAAGATCAAAAATCTTCATTGATAGTGTATTATCGATACCATTTTTTGCAGCACCTAAATTAAAAAAAGAGCGTTGTTTAGCCATATCTTCTGGTTTTTTTTTACCAATAGCACGTCTTAATATATCGGCTTGTCCAAGTGTATAACCTGCAAGTACTTGTGCTATTTGCATGACTTGTTCTTGATACAAAATAATTCCATAAGTTGATTCCAATACTGGACGTAGAGATTCATGTTGCCATTTAGCATCAGGATAAGAAATAGTTTCATAACCGTGTTTTCTATTGATGAAATTATCCACCATACCTGACTGTAGCGGTCCTGGACGAAATAACGCAATCAATGCTATCAAATCTTCAAAACAATCTGGTTTTAAACGTTTAATTAATTCTTTTATACCGCGTGATTCTAATTGAAATATTGCAGTAGTTTCTGAAGATTGAAGTACATGAAAGCTTTTTTGGTCATGTAACGATATGGAGTGTATATCAATAATAGCGAGATCATGTTTCAGGCGCGTATTGTTAATCATTTTTAATGCATGATGAATAATGGTCAATGTACGCAAACCAAGAAAATCAAATTTTATTAATCCAATACGTTCAATGTCATCTTTATCAAATTGAGTCATTGGATGAATACTGTCGTTATCATAATACAAGGGAGAAAAATCAGTAATTTTTATAGGCGCAATTACTACTCCTCCTGCATGTTTGCTTACATTTCTCACGATACCTTCTAATTGCAGGGCCATATCGATGAGCTCTGTAATATCTTCGTCGTTTTCATAAAGTAATTTAAGTTGAGGCTCAATAGAAAACGCTTTTTTCAATGTTATTCCCGATTCTAATGGAATTAATTTAGCGATACGATTAATCATCGCATAAGGATGCCCTAGTACGCGTCCTACATCTCGAATCACTGCTTTAGCTGCCATAGTCCCAAACGTAATAATTTGAGATACAGCTTCTGATCCGTAAGTTTTAGAGACATGTTCAATTACTAAATCACGATGATCCATGCAAAAATCAATATCTAGATCAGGCATAGATATACGCTCTGGATTAAGAAAACGTTCAAACAACAAATCAAATTGTAATGGATCAAGTTCTGTAATTTTTAAAACATAAGCCACTAATGAACTAGCTCCAGAACCTCTTCCAGGTCCAACTGGAATATCGTTATTTTTAGCCCATTTAATAAATTCCATAACGATGAGAAAATAACTAGGAAAATTCATATTATTAATTACTTGTAACTCATGTTTTAATCGTAAATCATACGGTTTTCTCTGAACAAGACGTTCTTTAGTCTTTGGAAATAACAAAATTAAACGTTCTTCCAATCCTTTTTTTGCGTGTGCAGTAAGAAAATCTTTAGCAGACTTACACCCAGTAGGAAATTGTGGTAAAAAATATCCACCTAAATCGATGGTGAAATTACATCTGTAAGCAATTTCTACACTATTTACTAAAGATTCTGGCACATCAGAGAATAATTCACACATTTCTTGTTCACTTTTCATAAATTGTTGTGAACTATATTTACGTAACTGTTGGACATTATTTAATGTAGTACCAGCATATATCGCTACGCGAACCTCATGCGCTAAAAAATCTTTTTCATTAATAAAACGTACATCGTTGGTAGCTACTACCGGTAATCCTTTGGCTATTGATAATTCTATCGCTAATTGTAAATAAGATTCTTCATGTTGACGACCAGTACGTATTAATTCCAGATAATATCTATTTGGAAAATACTTGGAATAAAAATATAAACATTGTTCTATCTTTGATTTTTCATTTCTTAATAAATATCTGCCGATATCTCCGTTGCGCCCTCCAGAAAGTAGAATTAAACCCTTGTTATATTCTTTAAGCCAATGGCGTTGAATCATAAGAGCAACATTATTGCATTTATTTTTATATGCTTTTGAAATTAGCATAATTAAATGATAATAACCCTGTTTATCAGTAACCAAGCATGTTAAATTGCTGGGTTTGTTGTCAATGATAAGATCTTGTACTAAAAAATCTGCTCCAATAATTGGTTTGATTCCTGATTTATAAGCAACATCATAGAATTTAATAAACCCAAATAAATTGTTAAAATCAGTAAGAGCTAATGCGGGCATTTTAAGATATGCTGCTTTTGTTATTAATTTATTTACCGTAGCTAACCCATCAATCATGGAGTAATCGCTATGTACGTGCAAGTGAATAAAACGTGGTTTTATCATAATTTAAAAGATCATAAGCAATAATGTATATCTCATTATATTAAACCTAGAGTTTCTTATTAATATCAGAAATCACATGTTTTACAGGAGCAAAGCTTTTTCGATGATGTGATATAGGACCGTATAGTGCTAGTTGTTTTAAGTGAAAAAAAGTAAGATATCCTTTGTTTTGAGCAAATCCATATTTTGGATATTGCTTATCTAATATGATCATATCTTGATCACATGTAACTTTAGCTATAATGGAAGCTGCTCCTATACTTGCTATCCGAGCATCTCCTTTGTTAAAACATTGATAAGGTATTTCTGTAAATCCTGGAGAACGATTTCCATTTATTAAAATTAAATCTGGTTTAACAGATAAATTGTGCACTGCTCGTTTCATTGCTAATAAACGAGCTTCTAAAATATTAGAACGATCAATTTCTGTAACATCAACATATCCGATGCTCCAGGCTAATGCATTTTTAATAATATTTTTATATAAATTGAGTCTTTTATTTTTATTTAATGTATTGGAATCAGATAATCCAGAAATTGGTTGTATTGCATGCAATATCACTGCAGCAGCTATTACTGATCCAACTAATGATCCACATCCTGATTCATCTACTCCTGCAATTAATTTAAATTTTTTGATAGATAGTGTTTGTGATATTTCATTATTTTTTACTTGCACAATAGATAACATTGTTGTCATTTGATTAATCTCAAAACCGCATAGGCTGCTTGTTCATCTGCATTACATCTAATGCTGTGATGTAATTGTCTAAATTTTTTTTTCAATACTATATGTTGATTATTATCATTTAATAAATTAATTAATGTCTGTGCTAAATTTTCAGGACGGCAGTTATTTTGAATAAATTCTTTTACCAATTCATGACCTGCTAATAAATTAGGTAGTGATATCCAGGGAATATTTATAAGATGCTTGGCTAACATGAATGTTAAGGGATGCATGCGATACGCTACAACCATGGGGCATTTGACTAACATACATTCTAAAGTTGCTGTTCCAGCGGTTACTAAAGAAGCATCTGCTGCCATCATTATCTCCCATGCTGATTGATTGCTTAGAATACGATATTTAACCGATGTTGATACAACACTAATAAATTTTTTTATAGATGTCTGATTAGTTAATGGCACTAAAATTTCAAGATTAGGAAAATTATTTTTTAATAATTTAGCGCATACTAAAAAATCATGAGCTAACATTTTAATTTCCCTAATTCTGCTGCCTGGTAATACTGCTAAACAACATACGTCATGAGGAATACCTAATTTTTGACGAGCAGAAACTTTATTTGGATTAAGTGGTATTTGATCTGCTAATGAATGCCCAACAAATTGACATGGTATATTGAAGTGATCGTATATTTTTTTTTCAAAAGGCAAAATAACCAAAATATTATCGGTAGCTTTTTTAAGCGCAAAAATACGTTTTTTCCTCCATGCCCATACTGATGGGCTAACATAATGAATTGTACGAATTCCACGTTTTTTCAAACAATTTTCTAACGAAATATTAAAATCTGGAGAATCGATACCAATGAAAACATCAGGTTTCAAGTTAATAAATCTACGAGCTAAATTTCTACGAATATATAATAGTCGTGGTAATTTCATAACGATTTCAGCAAAACCCATAACTGATAATTCTTCTATATTATACCAAGATTTCATATCTTCAGATTGCATACAGGGACCACCAATACCAAAAAAACATACTTTTTTTAAGTATTTTTTTAATGTACGGATTAATCCTGCTCCTAAAATATCTCCAGAAGCTTCTCCTGCTACTATACCTATAATAATAGTGCGATTATTATGCATGGACGATAGATAACATTGTTAACGAATAATGCCTCGTTGAGAGCGTATTAAAAAATCTACAAATTCATTGATAATTGGATGTTCTGCTGCTAAGGCTTTTAAAGCCTCTTTAGCTGATTCAACAGTTTTACTGCTACGATATAAAATTTTATAAGCATCTCGAATAGCGTGTACGGAGGAACGACTAAAACCGCGCCGTTTTAAACCTTCAATGTTTAATCCAAAAGGTGTTGCATGATTTCCTTGGGCTATTATGAATGGTGGGATATCTTGAACTACACCAGAACATCCTCCAATCATAACATGTGTTCCAATAATACAAAATTGATGGATCGCGGTCATTCCTCCAATAATAGTATGATTATCTACTCTTACGTGCCCTCCTAAAGTAACGTTGTTAGCCATAACACAATGATCTCCTATTATGCAATCATGAGCAATATGTACGTTAATCATAAATAAATTGCTATTCCCTATTTTGGTAACTTTTTTGCCTTGTATAGTACCGCGGTGAATAGTGACACTTTCTCTAATCTGATTATAGTGACCAATCTCTATGCGCGTAGATTCTTTTGCGTATTTTAAATCTTGGTTTACTTCCCCAAGAGAAGCAAATTGATAAATTTGATTATCTTCTCCAATTTGAGTAATTCCATTAATTACAATATGAGATTTCAGTAAAGTTCGCGCCCCTATTTCAACTTGCGCTCCAATAAAACAAAATGGACCGATATGCACGTTATCGTGTATTATAGCTCCTTCTTCTATTATAGAACTAGGATGTATGATGGCAGATTGATGAATCATCAGTTTAAATTTCCTTTCTACGAGCGCACATCATTGATGCTTCACAAGCCATTTCTTCGTTTACTGTAGCGATTCCTTTAAAGCGTGCAATACCACGTCTTTCTTTAATAAATTCCACATCAAGTATCATTTGATCACCAGGCTGTACTGGGCGCTTGAATCGAGCTGCATCAATTGCAGCAAAATAATATAATTCCCCCGGAGCTAATTTACCTGTACTTTTAAAGGCTAAGATGCCTGTGGCTTGAGCCATAGCCTCTAAAATTAATACTCCAGGAAAAATGGGTTTTCCCGGAAAATGACCTTGAAAAAATGGTTCATTAAAGGAAACATTTTTTACCGCTCTTAAGAATTTTCCTTTTTCAAAATTTAGTACACGATCAACTAGCAAAAATGGAAATCGATGCGGCAAAAGTTCTAAAACTTCCTCAATATGCAAAACACAAGTATCAGTAATCAAGGTTTTCTATTCCTGTCTAAGGTAATAAATCGTATTAACAATACTATCCCGTTCATTCTAACAAGATGAAGAATAAGCTGTCCTAATTATCTTAAAATTTATAGGAACAATAGTTTTTTTAATTTTTCTTCTATAGTTTTTATACGTTTATTCATATTACTAATCCGCATAATTAACGCGGCAGTTTTCCACCATACTGTATTTAGTTGTACAGGAATACCTGATGAGTAAATACCAGGTTGTGTTATTGCTTTTATTACCATACCCATTCCGGTTATCGTGACTTTATCACAAATATTTATGTGCCCATTAATTACACTAGCTCCGCCTATCATGCAATCTCTTCCAATTGTTAAACTCCCAGCCATAATGACACCTCCTGCTATTGCAGTGCGCGCGCCTATTATGACATTATGTGCAATTTGGCACTGATTATCAATAATTACTCCGTTTTCAATTTTAGTATCATCTAATGTTCCACGGTCAATAGTAGTACAAGCACCTATTTCCACATTATTTCCAATTTTTACTGTTCCTAAATGAGGAATTTTAGTCCACACACCATGGTCATTAATATACCCAAATCCATCAGAACCAATTATAGCTCCAGATTGTATTAAGCAGCATTCACCAATTTCTACTTCATGATATATAGTAACATTAGCCCATAAACGCGTACCTGTTCCTATTCTTGTTTTTTTTCCTACGAAACTACCGGGACCAATGATTACATCATCCCCTAAAATTACTTCAGATTCTATAACTGCATTAGCGCCAATCCCTACTCTTTGACCTAAAATTGCATCTGAAGCAATTATAGCTCCAGATGCAATGTTTTTTGATGGTTTAGGGGTAGTATCCATCAATCGTGCTATTTTAACATACGCAATATAAGGATCTTCTACTACTAATGCGGCAATCTTACAAAAAATTAAGTTGTTTTTAGACAATATCACTGCTGAGGCGCGACAGGATCTTAGTTGACTTAGAAATCGCTGATCTTTTAAAAAAGTAATATGTCCTACTCGTGCGTTATTTATAGAAGCAACACCAGTAATAATAATATTTTCATCTCCATGTAATTTAGCATTTAACTGTTGTGCTAGGTCAGATAATCGCATTTCGATCATAACTTATCCAACTTGTTTCATTACAGAATTGGTAATGTCTGTAACACGAATACTGTGATACAGTACAGCATTAGTGTCGATTACTATATCGTAATTTTCTTTTTTAGCAACATTCGTTACCACATTCTGAATCATATTCAGAATTTTATCTCTTTCTTCCGTCTGACGTGAATGATTTTCTTGTTGAAATTCTTTAGCTTTGTTAGAGAAAATTTCACGTTGATTTATTAACGATTTTTCTAATTCACTACGCTCGATTGTTTTCATGGTAGCACCATCTCGTTGTAATATTTGTATTTTCATTTGTAAATCGTGCTCCATCTTTTCTAATTCGGTAGCACGATCTTTAAATTCATATTCAAGTTGTTTAATGATTTTCGCGCGTTGTGAAGATTGTTGGAAAATATTAGAAATATTAACTATCGCAATTTTATCCTCAGCATCAACAGGGCTAATTTGTGTTATCCAAATCACCATACTTAATATATATGTCCACTTTTTCACTGTAAACCTCTTAGTTTAATAAAATATAAAAGTTTATACTTTGATAAGATATTTGTTATTTCTATACTGCACCTAAATTTTACCATGTTTTTCCGATACTAAATTGAAATGGTTCTTCTATATCTCCAAGATATTTTTTTATCAATTTTGAATAAGAAAAAATCACTGGTCCAACTGGAGATATCCAGTTCAAAGCTACACCACTGGATATACGAATATTACTTGGAATGCTATAATCTACGATACCAGCTTGTTGTGTTGCTTCAGTATTTTTCCAAAAAGTATCCCATACAGTACCTGTGTCTAAAAACAGAGAAATACGTGCAATATCAGAATGTTGTTTATTAAAATATGTGATAGGAATAATTAACTCAGTTTTAAAAAGAGTTATTGCATTTCCACCAACAGCATCTTGAGAATTTTTTATTGCACATGTAGTATAGTTTTGGCTTGAGTCATTGCAATGATAATAGGCAGCTTTTGGTCCTATACTATTTAATCTAAATCCACGTATTGTTCCAATACCTCCTGCGTAGAAGTTATCATAAAAAGGATTTTCTTTTTTATGTATACTTCCAGAATAACCAGCATATATAGAATTCATCATTATCCAATTATAATATTGGTCTAAAGGCATATAGCTATTGCAATTAATTAGTATTTTATAATATTGATTATTAGACCCAGGTAGTGTTAATGTACTTGATACATTAGCGCGTACGCCATATGTAGGAAAATAAGCATGATTCGAGTTATCAAAAGTCCATCCTGAAACTAATAAAAAATCATTTGTATGAAAATTAATAGCGTTATCCAAAAATTTATTGTTAATCGATATTTTTGGATAAATATTTACAGATTTTAGATAACGCCATATTGCTAGTTGAGGAGCTACTTTACTTAAATAATTAGATACATAATTTAATCCTATATTAAACGTGTTGTATTCAACAATCGGGTATGAGCAATTAACATTAATACCATAATTTTTCAAATTATAATCTGACAAACCCGTTTTGTTAGTATTTAAATCATTATAAAATATTTTCCCTCCTACGTTAATATTATTAATGCCGCAGTAAGGTTTTACAGATGATATTTCAGCATAAGTTTGGTAATTATTTTTAGTACTGGCAACAGCTATAGAGTTTCCAGAACCTAATACATTTTCTTGATACATTCCAAATTGTAAATTTATACCACTTTCTGTTCCAAATCCGACGCTCAAATTTAAATTACCAGTATTACGTTCTTCAACTTTGTAAATAACATCGATTTGGTTTAAAGTATTCGATACATATTCAATGCGAGTGTTTACAGTTTTAAAATAACAAAGACGTTTAAGTCGATCTTGATCTTGAATAATACGAGTATAATCTAATTGCATTTGTTCTGTTTGATGTATTTCTCTACGAATTACTTCATCTTTAGTAATATTATTACCTTCAAAGCGTATTTCGCGTACATAAAAATGAGGCCCTATATCAACATATACATATAATGTTATTGTTTTATTGTTGTCATTTATATCTGGTTCTATGAATATAATAGGTTGCATGTAGCCATTTTTGCTTAACACATATCGTATGTTACGTTCTATTTCTTGAATTTTATTGTTACTATATAATTCTCCAGGAGAGATTATCATGTATTCCTTAATATTAGGAAAATAATCTAATATATTTCCATGTAATTTTACAGAATCAAATGTATATTGCATGCCTTCTTTAATATATAAAGAAAGGTAAATATATTTTTTATTTGGCGTTAAATCAATTTGTGTTTCATCAATATGAAATTTAGCGTAACCATGGTTTAAGTAAAAATTACGTAATTTATCTAAGTCATAAAATAATTTTTGTTGTTGATATTGTCGATTGGGTAATATGGGTCTCCATTTGATTTTTCTATATAATTTAAATTGTGATAACAATTTTTTTGTATGGAATGCATGATTACCAAAAATATTGATTTGTTGTACTTTGGCGGTTTTACCTTCGGTAAACATTATTTTCAAATTAACACGATTTCTTGATAGAGGAATAACTACTATCTTAGTTGTAGCTGTAAATTTGCCAAAGTTATGATACAAATTATCTAATTCTCGTTTTAATTCAAAAATAGAACATTCATTAAATGGTTCACCTGATTGTATTTTTTTTACATTTAATATTTTTTTTATTACATCTTCTGTAATTATTTTATTCCCTTGAAAATTAACATTATCAATAACTGGACGTTCTTTTACTTGGATTATAATAATTCCTTTTTCATTATTAGATATTGTGATTTCTTCAAAATATCCTGTAGAAAACAACACTTTAATACTATTAGCAATATCTTCATCATTAATAATAGTTCCAATTTTTAAAGGTAAATTAAATAGTACTGTATCTAAAGAAATTCTTTTTAATCCGTTAAAAAAAATTTTGTTTATGATTGTATCATCGCTATGTGCTATATTGCTAATTATCAATAAGAATGCTATAAATATTCTTTTCATCTATTGTTATTTATTTTAATCTTTTTATTTTTAATTTTTATTAATTACCATAATCTAGATATATCGTTGAAAATTGCTAAGCACATCATAAACGTAAGTATAATGGACCCAATGATATAACCAAAATTTTGTGTTTTTTTCGATATTGATTTTCCTTTTATTTTTTCTATTATAAAAAATAATAAATGCCCCCCATCTAGTGTTGGAAACGGTAGTAAATTAATAATACCTAAATTGATACTAATTAAAGATAAAAACATAAGATAGTAAATTACCCCAGATTGAGCGGATGCACCTGCTCCTTGCGCTATCGCAATTGGGCCGCTGAGGTGGGTTATCCTAACATCTCCAGTAATCAATTTAAATAAAGTGTTAGTTGTTAGGCATATCAATTTCCATGTTTTTTCGCAAGCTTCCAGTATAGCTAGATGCAATCCATATTGATGAATTGCATGATGTTTTGTTGGAATACAAGTAATTTTCGGAAAAACACCTATAACTCCTTCTGCTTTATCGGAAGGAACCAGATGTTTTTTATCTGGTGTTAAGTTGAAGTTTAATATTTTATTTTTCCGTTCTACTATAATTTTAAAAGTTTTTTCTGGATTATTTTTGATAATTGTAATAAATGACTCCCAATTATGTATTAATTGATCGTCAATTGAGATTATTTTGTCTCCAATTTTTAAACCAGCTCGTTGTGCGGCAGAATCAGATTGTATTCCTGACAAGATTGGTAATACATGTGTATTAAAAGGAAGAATACCCAATGTTATTATAGGATCTTTATTATTGGTAGGTTTATTGAACCAGTTACAAGGCAAATTAATGGTATAAGTTTTAATATGCGTACTATTTATTGGTGTTGCAGAAATAATAATTTTTTCTTTACCTATGCTATTAAGAATTTCCAAACGTACTGCATCCCAATCACGAGTCAGAACATTGTTAATTGATTTAATTTCTACACCAGATGGTACATGTGATTGAGCAATAATGGAGTTAGGTATAACAGAATGGATTATTGGTTTATAAATAGGCACACCTATCATAAAAACTAATGTGTATAACACAATAGAAAAAAGAAAGTTAAACATGGGTCCTGAAACTACAATAATACTTTTTTTCCAAATACGCTTATAATTGAATGATTGATTACGTTCTTCATCGCAAGATGCTATTTTTTTTCGAGTATTAAATAATTTAACGTATCCACCAAAAAGAACAGCGGAAATTACGTATTCAGTATCATTTGAATCTCTCCAACTCCACAAAACAGGACCGAATCCTATAGAAAATCGCTCTACTTTTACCTTTAAAAAACGTGCTGCTACAAAATGTCCATATTCATGGACCGTGATGAGTATACTTAATGCAAGGATAAATGCGATTAAGTTCCAAAAAAAATGTAATAACATGATGTTAATGAATTCTCTATTTTTTTGATGATGATATTAATATAAACTTAATAATATTAGGTAAACGAAAATAGGCACTGCAGCAAATAAGCTGTCTATGCGATCTAACATTCCTCCATGTCCAGGAATTAAACTTCCGCTATCTTTAATACCAGCTTCTCTCTTAAACATACTTTCAGTTAAGTCTCCTATTATAGAGGCTATAATTGCAATGATAGAATAAATAAATATAAGAGATGGATTTATCACCGTGATTGGCATATATTTACTGAATAACCATGAAATTCCTGTTGAAATTAATATACCTCCAATAAATCCTTCCCAAGTTTTTTTAGGAGATACGCTTTCTAATAATTTACGGCGCCCTAATGTTTTACCGATAAGATATGCACTTGAATCATTAATCCAAATTAATATTACAATATACAGTAAACACCATGCTCCGATGGTGCTATCATTGATATGATGAAATTGGCGCAACGTTAATATCCCCCAAAAAAATGGTAATATTGTTAATATTCCGAAAAAAAAACGTAGTACATTAGATTTTTTCCAAAAAATAGCAGAATCAGGATAAGATAATATTAATATAAACGCTAATACCCACCATACTATACTAATGTTACCGAAAATATACCAAAAAATATGCCAATTATTGAAATATAAATATATTTTTTTTATTACAATAATCATTGTAATACACAATAATCCAAATATAGCGCATATCCACATTCGGTGTGCATAATCAGAAAAATGATGCATTTTCCCCCATTCCCATGCACTAATCAAACAAATGATAGATACAACAATCGAGAATGATACAATAGGCAATAAAAATACCATCAAAATAGTGATGGGGATAAGGAGCAACATGCTAATTAAACGGGTTTTTAACACATTTTTTCCTTGATTACATGTGTATTGAAAATTAAATAGATGCGCTGTTTCCAAATCGGCGCTCTCGTTTCATAAAAGTATTTACTGCTCTTTTAAATATGACGTCATTAAAATCAGGCCATAATACATCTGTAAAAAATAATTCAGCATATGCTATTTGCCAAAGCAAAAAATTACTAATGCGATGTTCACCTCCTGTTCGAATCACCAAATCTACTGGAGCTAATTCATGCATACAGATACATTTACATAGAGCATCTTCGTCAATTTGATTAGGAGTTAATATTCCTTGCTGCACTTGCGTGGCAAGTTGTTTTACTCCTTGGATAATATCCCATCGTCCTCCATAATTTGCAGCAATATTAAGCGTAAGTCCACTATTATTGGAAGTTAATTTTTCAGAGCGGTGTATATTTTTTTGTAATTCACCGGAAAATCGATTAATATCTCCAATGATTCTTAGTTTGATATTGTTCTTATGTAGAACATCTATTTCATTATTTAAAGCATGAGAAAACAATTGCATTAAAGAATCAATCTCTTTGTCAGGACGTTTCCAGTTTTCACTGCTAAACGCATATAAAGTTAATGCATCGAATCTATAATTAACAGCGAAATGAACAGCACGCCGTACCGCATTAAATCCAGCTTGATGCCCAACAATACGTAATTTTCCTCGTGTTCTTGCCCAACGCCCATTACCATCCATGATAATAGCAACATGGCGTGGTAATAAATTAGATGAAAAAGTGCTAAGATTTTGATTACGTTGAGATAATATCACATTTATTTATTTTCCAAATTAAATACCTTTGTGTTAAGTAAAAATACTCGTTTATAATAATTAACATTATAATTATAGATTAATGAAATTACTTATCATTTTCGTGATATATATATGTAGTAATTGTGATAAATTTATTAAAGACAACATTATTTATTATATGACACATATAGATATTGCTTTCTCACGAGCTTTTTGATCAATATATAAAATATCTTCTATATCATTAGGATCATTTAAATTTATTGCATCAAGTACACGACGAATGACGTCAGGAATGTCAGTAAAAGAAATCATTTTACGTAAAAATGCTTCTACGGCAATTTCATTTGCTGCGTTCAGAACAATAGTAGCCGATTGACTACAATTATCAGCATCTATTGCTAATTGGAAACAAGGATAACTGCAATTATCTAATTGATCAAAATGTAATTTATTAAGATAATATATGTCTATATTAGATGAGATTTTTAGTCCTATTCTTTTAGGATATGCCATTGCGTACGCAATAGGAATTCTCATATCTGGAGGTGCTAAATGCGCCAATACATTTCCGTCGGAATAGTATACCATAGCATGGACAATAGACTGAGGATGTAATAAAATTTCTATTTCACTTGGTTTAGCATTAAATAAATGACGTGCTTCAATATATTCTAATCCCTTATTCATCATAGTAGCAGAATCTACTGATATCTTACGCCCCATGGACCAATTAGGATGCACGCAAGCCTGCTCTGGTGTTATTTTAGTTAATTGTTTTTGTGGCGTTTTGAAGAAAATTCCTCCAGATGCAGTTAGCACAATACGAGATATACCGCATTCAGATAAAGATGTATTTCCTAAATTCTTCTGACATATCTTTGGTAGATTTTGAAAAATTGCGTTATGTTCGCTATCTATGGGCAGTATACAGGCACGGTATCGATTGGCTTCTTTCATAAACAATTTTCCGCCAGTAACTAAAGTTTCTTTATTTGCCAACAATATTTTTTTACCAGCACGCAACGCGGAAAAAGTAGGCTTTAATCCAGCAATTCCAACTATGGCAGACATCACCATATCCACATCATTAGTTGATGCTAATTCACAGGCATGCATCACTCCAGATAACACTTCAATATCATATTTCCCAGCGGTGATTAAATTTTTTTTCAATATTCGTGCTGCATCTTCAGATATCATACATGCATATTTGGGAGACATCGCTATGCACTGTTCTGTCATGATAGCAACGTTATTTTTTGCGACTAATGCATGCACAAAAAACTTATCGGTGTGTTGTTGTATTACAGATAGGGTAGCTTTTCCAATAGATCCAGTACTACCTAGAATTGTTAAAGATTGCATATGTATAAATTAAATTACTCATTTGGTGTAAAGATAAAAATCTATTATTTATGTTAGTACATATATAAATATGTATCAACGCACAATTTAATACTTAAAATTTCATTAATTCTGATTCTTTTTCCGAGAGAATAATATCAATTTCTTTAATCCAAATATTAGTTAACTTTTGAATTTCATTTTGAAAAAAATGCTCTTCGTCTTCATTAATTTCTTTGTTTTTAAGTAAAATTTTGGTTTTATCATTAGCAATACGACGCACACTTCTTACAGCTATTTTACTTTTTTCTGCTTCAGTTCGTACCATTTTTATTAAAGTATGACGACGTTCTTCAGTCAATGCAGGTAATGTTACTCGAATAGTATTTCCATAAGAAATAGGAATTAATTCCAAATCAGACATAAAAATAGCTTTTTCAGTTGATTTGATCAACTGATGATCAAACACTGTAATAGCTAAAGTACGTGAATCTTCTACTATGGCATTTGCTACTTGAGATAATGGAGTGGATATTCCATAGTAGTCTACTCGGATGTTATTTAATATATTTGGAGAAATACGTCCTATATGAATATTGTTGATATTTGTTTTAAAGTTTTTAATACATTTTTTCATATGTATTTCCGAATCTGTCTGAATATTATCAATTTTATTAATCACATCATATACCTCTGATTTATATTTCTAAATTAAAAATCAATTTATATAAATTTAAGTATTTATTTGAATGTCGCAAATCTTTAAATTATTTGGTTATTAAAGTCCCTTCTTTATATCCCATTATTATTCTTTTTAATGCTCCAAGTTTATTTATATTAAATATGCGTATTGGTAAATTGTGTTCTCGTGCCAATGTAAATGCTGTCAAATCCATAACTTTTAATTCACGCTCTAGTACGTCCTGATAACTCAATTGTTCATATAGTGTAGCATCAGGGTGTTGAATTGGATCAGTAGAAAATACACCATCTACTTTAGTTGCTTTAAGTACTACATCTGCTTTAATTTCAATACCACGCAAACAGGCAGCAGAATCGGTAGTAAATAAAGGGTTTCCGGTTCCAGCTGCAAAAATTACCACCCAATTATTAGACAGTAAGTTAATAGCTTTCATCCAATTATAATGATCGCATACTCCATTTAATGGAATAGCTGACATTAAATGGGAATGAACATAAGCATGATTTAATGCACTTCTCATGGCTAATCCATTCATTATAGTAGCTAACATCCCTATATGGTCTCCTACTATACGATTCATACCGGATTTAACTAATTCAGCGCCACGGAACAAATTGCCGCCTCCCATAACTATACCTATTTGAATACCTATTTTAACTAACTCTTTAACTTCTGTAACCATTCGGTTTAATATAGTAGTATCGATTCCAAAACCTTCGGCGCCTTGTAGAGCTTCTCCGCTCATTTTAAGTACGATACGCCGATAAATTGGTTTCGTGTGAGTTACCATTAATTATATTCCTCACAAAAAATGGCATAAACAGAAGCAAACACTAACTTATTTAAAGTATAATATGCATGTCAATAATTATTCCGATTTAACCAATTTAATTAATAGTTTTTTATTGTTAAAGGGATTGAATATATTACTTTAAAAACCAATGATGATCTGTGTTAATTAATTAAAATTTTAGAAATAATATAAAATATTAATTTACATATCTTCACCTAATTCAAAGCGAGCAAAATTATTAATTTTTATATGATACTCAATCAATAGCTCTTCCACTGTTTTGTTAATATCCATTATGAAGTTTTGTTTTGTTAATACAATATCATTGAAAAATTTACTCATACGTCCTGCGGTTATTTTTTCTGAAATTTTGTATGATTTTCCAGATTTCATAGCAATGTCCATTTGAATATTATTTTCACGAATTATTACGCTTCTAGGAACATCATTTACATTAATATATTTAGGGTTTTTAGCCGCGATGTGCATGGAAATATTCTTCATTAAATCTGAAGTTACATTTCCGCTAGCAGCAACTATTACCCCTATTTTGAATCCGTGTACATAACATCCCAAAAAATCACCCGTCAACACAACAAACCTACGAATATTTATATTTTCTCCAACTTGTGCAATTAAATTAGTTCGTTGTTCTTTAAATCTAGTTTGTAGTATATTAATATCATGAATTTTTTCATTTAATGCTGTAATAATAACAGTTTTAACGAACTCTTGAAAAGTACTATCTTTAGCCACGAAATCAGTTTCACAATTTATTTCTATCATAATACCATATTGCTTATTGGATGTTATTTCTACTGCAATGAGACCTGATGATGTGATGTGTCCAGATTTTTTGCAAGCAGTTTTTAAACCGGATTTTCTCATGTTATCTATAGCTAATTCAAGATCTCCATTAGCTTTAATTAAAGCTTGCTTACATTCTACAACACCAATGCTAGTACGTTTACGTAATTCTTTAATTAAATCGCTATTAATATTAATTATTTTTTCTTTCATAGTAATCTCATCGTATTAAGAATATACATAGAAAATATTATTACACATTTAATTATTAACAAATTTATGTGTAGCATCAATTATATTAGGTATTGCATGCATTTATATGTATCATATTAGATATTATATTTAAATATAGGTTAATCGCGCGTACAGCATCATCGTTCCCTGGAATAACGAAATCTATTCCATCTGGGTTAGAGTTGGTATCAACTATTGCAAAAACTGGAATCCCTAAGCTATTTGCTTCTTTTATAGCAATATGTTCATGTGTTGCGCCAACAGCAAAAATTGCGTCTGGAAGCCCGCCCATATTTTTAATACCTCCTAAACTATTTTCTAGATTAATAAGTTCTCGATTCAAGATCAATGCTTCTTTTTTAGTTAATTTCTTAAAAGTACCATCCTGAGATTGAATTTCTAAATCTTTTAAACGTTTTATAGATTGGCGTACTGTTTTCCAATTAGTTAGCATTCCGCCTAGCCAACGATGATTAACAAAAAATTGATTGCAAGTCAGTGCTGTTTTTTTTACTGATTCACTAGCTGCGCGTTTAGTACCTACAAATAAAATTTTTCCCTTGAGTGCAGCGATTTTATTCAGCTCAATTAAAGCTTTTCTAAACATTACACTAGTTGTTTCTAAGTCAATAATATGTATTTTATTGCGAACCCCGAAAATAAAAGGTTTCATTTTAGGATTCCAATAACGGGTTTGGTGGCCAAAATGAACACCAGCTTGAAGCATGTCGCGTATAGAAATGTTTTCCATTATATACCTCTATTGGTTGTTGAGTAGATTATTTATAATGTTAGTAGTTATCGGTATTTAAATATAGATAGATTACATAATACATGTTATAATTATTTTTTAATAAGTTAAATACGAAGAATAGTGTTTACTATGGTCTAAAACAAGAAATAATTAACATTTATTTTCAAATAAAACATACTTATTGAATAGCAATAAGCGCAGAGTTTTAAAATATACCTAGATGTAATTTATCTCCATTAATGCAATGATTTGTGCATGTAAATCATATGATTTAAAGGCAAAAATATTATGTATTTGTTAATAAAACTAATGATATATATATTATGAAAATTATTATTAAAACGCTTACAGATATAGCAAAGATGCGCATCTCTGGGAAGTTAGCTGCAGAAGTGTTAGAAATGATTGAAGCTTACGTGCAACCTGGTATTAGTACTGGAGAATTAGATATTATTTGCCATAACTATATTACACAAATACAACATGCTATTTCTGCTCCTCTTGGTTATCATGGATTTCCTAAGTCTATTTGTACCTCAATTAATGAGGTAGTTTGTCATGGTATTCCAAATAATTCACATAAATTAAAAGAAGGTGATATAATAAATATTGATATTACAGTGATTAAAGACGGGTTATATGCTGATACTTCTAGAATGTTTATTGTCGGTCGACCAACAAAGTTGGGGTATCGATTATGTAAGATCACTCAAGAAAGTCTTTATTTAGCAATTCGTATGGTTAGACCAGGCATACGTTTAAAAAAAATAGGTCAATCTATTCAAAGATTTGTTGAAAGTCAAAATTTTTCAATAGTAAGAGAGTATTGTGGGCATGGAATTGGAAAATTTTTTCACGAAGCTCCCCATGTATTGCATTATGATGCTGATGATGAAGGTGTGATATTAAAATCAGGCATGACATTAACAATAGAACCTATGGTAAATGCAGGTACTCGCCATATTTATACTGAAAATGACGGATGGACAGTAAAAACAAAAGATCATAATTTGTCAGCACAGTATGAACACACTATTGTTGTTACAGAAAATGGGTGCGATGTATTAACGTTACGTTCTGATGAGTCTTTATCATCAATTATTTAAATCATTATAATTAATAAAAAAGGCATGTGTTTTATTGCCAAAGCATTTTTAAAGATACTTGTATTTATATTAATAAATGACTTTGAATAAGTACAAAAATATGATTATGGGGTGATATATATTGTTTTTATGAAAATAAATAAATCAATTCTTGTTATTGAACAGCAGTATTATTTAATGTATACGTTATTCCATGAATATAACCTGAGTGATAATATGTTAAATGCTAGTCATTCTTTATTAGAGTAGATTTGTTAAATATGAGTAAATTTTGTTTAAGGATATCAACATAATATCCTTAAACAAATATCGCTATATAACTCAAAAACATAGCAATACATCGTAATGTGTTGATGTAAATTTCTAATATTTACTTTGATAAAGATGTTATTTTCATGGTCAATTAGAAACAATATTCTCAAATGAATTTGATATTATGGAATATAAAACATATGAATCAGTTACGAAAAATAATAGAAAGTGCTTTTGAAAAAAAAGAATATATTTCAAATAATAACATTGATTCTACCGTCAATAATGCTGTTCGAGAAATCATGGATAGATTAGATAATGGGACGTTACGTATATCAGAAAAAATCAATGGTACATGGATTACGCATCAATGGCTAAAAAAAGCAATTATGCTTGCATTTCATACTATGGACAATCAATTGATAACGTGGGGGGGTGGTGTTTTTTTTGACAAATTTCCTATGAAATTTTCCGGATGGGATCACACACATTTTGAAAATAAAAAATTGCGTATAATTCCACCGGCTACTGTACGCTACGGGGCTTATATTGCTGATAACACAGTAATCATGCCTTCCTACATCAATCTTGGTGCTTATATTGATGTAGGAACAATGATTGATACTTGGGCTACAGTTGGATCTTGTGCTCAGATTGGAAAATATGTGCATTTATCTGGAGGTGTGGGAATTGGAGGAGTTTTAGAACCCATTCAAACTAATCCAACCATCATTGAAGATAATTGTTTCATTGGGTCTCGTTCTGAAATTGTAGAAGGGGTAATTGTTGAAAAAGGCGCAGTAATCTCTATGGGGGTATTTATAGGTCAAAGCACCAAAATATATGATCGCGCTAGCGGAAATATATACTATGGACGTGTGCCAGCTGGTTCAGTTGTCATTCCAGGCAGTCTGCCTTCTAAAGATGGTCGTGTTAATACTTACTGTGCCGTAATCGTAAAAACAGTCGATTCTAAAACTAAAAATAAAGTTAAGATAAATAATTTATTACGCGACATATAAAATATATTTTTCTTACTTGAAGTACTTTATTCTATGGTATTTTAATTATATTGTTTAAATATTAGCATAAATGTTGTTTATATTTATTGGTGTGAAGTAATTCATTTTTATTTGTTTGATTTATCTGTTTAAACTTGACTAATAATAGTTAATTTTATAAATAATATAGTTGTAATAAAATTCAAGATAACTTTTATTATTTTAAGTAAATATAAACAATAATCATGCGTAATTTAAATGTTTTAGAATTACCCCTGTATGGCATCAATTTAATTGAAGCTTCGGCAGGTACTGGCAAGACATATACTCTCATAATAATCTATATTAGATTATTGTTATGTTTAGGGAACAGATCAGATTTTTCCCGTCCTTTAACGGTAAAAGAAATACTTGTAGTAACTTTTACTAAATCTGCAGTACGAGAACTGCGTCATCGCATAAGAGAAAATATTCATCAATTTAGATTAGATTGTATGCGTGGATATAGTCGTAATTTTTTATTTTCTAAATTATTATTACAAATACATAATGTAGAATTAGCCATAAATCAATTATCTGAAGCAGAAAAAAAAATAAATCAAGCATCTATTTTTACCATCCATAGTTTTTGTCAAAATATCTTAAATCACAATACAATCGAATTAAACATGTTGTTTAATACGAATATTGTTGATAATGAAACAATATTGTACCAACAAGCGTGCACTGATTTTTGGAGACGGAATTTTTATTCACTGCCATTGAATATAGCTAGATTAATTCAAGAATATTGGAAAGATCCAAATTCTCTTTTAAACGATATTATTCCTTATATATATAGATCTAGGTCTAATCTTGATTGTTACAATCATAACGTACATGAAGATAAAAAAAATATCATAACTTATTATGAAAAAATATTGGATCATATCAATCATGTTAAAAAGGAATGGCATAAAAATAAACATAATATAATTACTATCCTCAATTCTTATGACATTAATCGTAGAATATACAATAAAAATAATTTAATACGTTGGATAGATAGAATTAATCAATGGGTCAAACGACCAATAATTGATCATACGATGCCTAATGATTTACAACGTTTTAGAACAACCGAATTAAAGATACATAATAATAGCAATAAATCCGATTATATATGTACTTTATTTGATTTAGTAGAAAAACTATATAGCCAATTATCATCATTTAAAACATCAATATTTAAAATTGCAATAAATGAGATACATAACGATTTAAATAATACTCAACATTATAGGTCAGAAATTACTTTAAACGATCTTGTTGATGTGTTAGCTCATCATTTAGTTAAAGATAAAGACAATAAATTAGCACATATACTGCGTACGCGTTATCCGGTAACGCTTATTGATGAGTTTCAAGATACAGATTGTCAGCAATTTAAAATTTTTAGCACATTATATAATTCTGATTCAGAAAATGGTCTTATTTTAATAGGAGATCCCAAACAATCAATTTATGCCTTTCGTGGGGCTGATATATTTTCGTACATGAAAATACGTCGAACGATATGTAACAAATACAATCTTAATATTAATTGGCGTTCGTCGTTAAATATAGTTAATGCTGTTAACCAATTATTCCAATTGGTTTCTAATCCGTTTATTTTTGAAGATATTCCTTTTATTCCTTCAGTAACTGCTAGCCGAAATAGCATGTATCGGTTTTTGATAAACAATCAATCACAAACAGCTATGTGTTTTTGGTTACATCCTGACGAGATAGTTACAATAGGTGACTATAAACAATCAATGGCACAAGAATGTGCCACTATTTTATACAATTTATTACATGAAATACGTAATGGGACAGCTTGGTTAGAAAATGACAAGTATAAAAGAAAATTAGAAATATCAGATATAACTGTATTAGTGCGAAATCATGAAGAAGCATCACTTATTTGTTCTGCTTTATCAAAAGTAAATATATCAACAGTATTTTTATCCAATCATAAAAATATTTTTGAAACAATGGAATCTTATGAATTATCATTATTATTACGAGCAATCTTATTTCCAGAGAGCCATACAATTTGTACTGCTTTAACAACTGTTTTTTTTGGATTAAATGCCGCTGATATTGAAAGCATTAATAATAATGAATCTAAACAAGAACAAATATTTGAGAAATTTTTTGAGTATTATTCCGTTTGGAAAAAAAAAGGTGTGTATTTGATGATACAGAAAGTAATTTTTGATCATAAAGTACCAGAAAAGTTATTATCTACGCGAGTAGGTGAAAGTAGTTTAATAAATATTTTGCATTTAGGTGAATTATTGCAAGATGCTGCAAGAAAATTGCAAGATGAGCACGCACTTATGGAATGGTTAATATTAAAAATAACACAACCAAAAAATAAAAAAACATCTGATCAAAATTTACGATTAGGCAGTGATCATCAATTGATAAAAATTAGTACAATACATAAAGCTAAAGGATTAGAATTTCCATTAATATTTTTGCCATTTATAGCAGACTTTAATTATGTAAAAAATCCTTTCTTTCATGATAGAAAGTCATATAAAACCCATTTAAATTTCAATACATCAAAATCATATTTAACATTAGCAGATGAAGAACGTTTATCAGAAGATTTAAGGCTATTATATGTAGCGGTAACTCGTAGTATTTATCATTGTTCTATAGGTATTGGCCCAATAGTACGACGATACAAAAAAAAATCTAATACCAATAATGACTTACATCACAGCGCCTTAGGATATTTAATCCAAAAAAAAACTTCTGGAAACGCAGAAACATTGAAGAAACATTTAAAAAAGCTCAGTGTTTATTCGAATGGTGATATTTCCTTCCGTATTATTTCAAAATCGCAAGAACTATTTTCTCGTGCATCGTCTGTTGCATCTAATCAATTGTTATGCGGAAAAAAGTGGAAGACATCACCAAATATTATTCCGTGGAGTGTAACAAGTTTTAGCGCTCTACAACATACTGATGTTGGTATTACAACATATTTAAATTTAGAAAAACAATTAGATATCAGTGAACACATTCAGTCTCAAGAAAATGAGATTCCATTGACGCCACATACTTTTCCTAAAGGAAAAGTATGTGGTAGCTTTTTTCATAGTATCTTTCAAGTTCTGGACTTTAGAAAACTTGTAGATATGAAATGGTTATACGCACATATGGAAAGATATAATATTGACCCAATTTGGGGATTTGTTGTTCGAGAATGGATATATATAGTACTCAATACTCCCCTTAATAATAATTTAACTCTTGCGCAAATAATTCCTGAGAATAAAAAAACTGAGCTTAAATTTTATTTATCTATTAATACGCATTTAACATCGGAAGAATTAGACCATTTATGCAAAAAGTATGATCCTGTATCACGTAAATCTTCATCCCTTACTTTTTTAGATATAACAGGAATGTTAAAAGGATTCATTGATTTAATTTTTCGTTGGAATCATCGGTATTATTTGTTAGATTATAAAACCAATTGGTTAGGAGACAACAATGAGGATTATGTTGGTTCTAAAATAAGACAAGAAATGATTAAACATCATTATGCATTGCAATATCAACTTTATACTTTAGCGCTGCATCGGTTTTTACGTAATAGACTTGTTTCTTATAACTATGAGAAAGATTTTGGAGGAGTATATTATTTGTTTATACGGGGTATGGATGGAACACCATTGAGCAATGGAATTTATTTTTTTCGTCCATTATCGACATTTATTAATAAATTAGATAATTTATTCTCTAAAAATAATCTAAACATCATTAGATGAATAATGTTTAGATTTTATCTCATAAAAAGAACATGATATTTTAAATCAAATAATATATAGATGCGATCTAATGTATTAACGATTAAAGTATGCTTTTATCTTAATAAGCACACATATAAACTTACATATAATTATTAATTCAAATAGATGACTTATATCTAAAAAAGTATAAATTATTTAAGTAAAATTTAAAATTATAATTATCCGTTTTTAACCAAAAAATACAGTTTTTCTGTCGTTTAAAATATACAATCTAATATTGTAGACCGTAAAAATAGTCTCATGAAAGATGTTATTAACAATATTTTAAAATTAGGGTTGTGGCATTCACTAGATGTACAATTTGCCGATGTATTAGCTCTTCCCATTTATGATGGGAATCGACATAATAATATAAAGGAAGCATTAATTTTAGCTAGCGCAACTCTAAGCTCTAAAGTTAGGGATGGCCATGTTTGTTTACCTTTGCAGTGTCTTACTCCCGATAAATTATTTCAAGGAAATTATCCTGAATTAACGTATGCGATATATAGAAAATTAGGGAAATTATCGATATCCTCCTGGCAGGAATTATTGTTTTCTTGTCCCGCAGTTAGTGATGGATCACGGGTCACTCCATTAATATTGGAAAATAAACGTTTATATTTACATCAAATGTGGCAAGATGAATGCATAGTCGCGCAATTTTTTAATCATAAATATCCATCAAATATTTTTCAAAAAGAAAAAATAATTTATGCATTAAATCAATTATTTCCTATAACTTATACAGAAGTTGATTGGCATAAAATAGCTACTGCTATTGGCATAACACATCACAGAGTGCTAATTTCTGGAGGACCTGGAACTGGAAAAACATCTATTATAGCGAAGATAGTAGCGACATTATTGTTATGTAGCAAGAATAATGATCTAAATATTCAAATAACCGCTCCCACAGGAAAAGCAGCAGCTCTTTTAACTGAATCTTTCAGAACAACAATACACAATATTCCACAATTAGAAAAGCTTCTCTTATGTAACTTACCAGAAAAAGCTACTACTCTACATAGTTTGCTTAGAACACGATTATATAAAGAAAATATTCAATATAACTGCTTTAATCTCACGCACTTAGATCTTTTAATTATTGATGAAGCTTCTATGGTTAGTCTATCTATGTTAGCTCAGATAATTTTGATACTTTCTCCTCAAACGAAAGTTATTTTTTTGGGTGATCAATATCAATTATGTTCAGTAGAACCTGGATCCGTATTTAAAGATGTGTGTCAATTTTCTAATTTTTATTATTCTCGTAAACGTTATCAAGAACTTATAGATCTTACAGGTTACATATTGCCTATTATATCTCCTTCTAAATCATCTATGCATTACAATTATAATAGTATTATTGATGGCACATGCATACTAAAGAAAAATTATCGATTTAGTGAAAGTTCAGGAATTAATAAATTATCTGGTGCTATAAATTCAGGAGATTATAATCATGCGTTATCATTGTTAAAATCAAGCATATATAAGGATTTATATTATATTTATTTTGTAGACAAAAAAAGCTATATAACTATGATTCTTAATTGTGCAATGGCATATTCTAACTATTTACAAAAATTGAAACACACTAAAGTCCTGACAGAAAATATTTTAAAGATTTTCAATCATTATCGAATATTATGTGCATTACGTGATGGCCCGTTCGGAGTAATAAGACTTAATTATTATATTGAACAAATATTAAATGAGAAAGGATTAATTCAATTAAATAATTCTAGGAATTATTTAGGTAGACCTATTATTATATTACGTAATAAACCATCATTAGAATTATATAATGGAGATGTTGGTGTATTGTTATTAAATGATCAAAATAAATTGTCTGCATATTTTATTTTGCCACGAGGAGGTATAAAAGTTATACAAATAAATCAATTACCGGAGCATGAAACTTGTTTCGCTATGACTATACATAAAGCGCAAGGATCTGAATTTCAACATACCGCAATAGTATTGCCCAATAAATATATACCATTATTGACACGAGAATTACTCTATACTGCTGTCACTAGAGCTCGTCAATGCCTTTATTTGTACGCGACAGATCATGTAATAATACGCAGTGTTAATTCGATCACACAACGTTATAGTGGATTATATGAAAAAATAAAAAATCATATAATCCCCATAGTTTAATGAATGAAAAGTTTGTGTTTTATTATATATATTGTTTGAAAATGTAGTGTTATGTGTTTGTGTAATATATGCAATTTTTAATTATAAAGTATTTATTATTTTTTGATATAAAAGTTGTAAATTATTATATTATTCTATATTTCATTGGATTAAAAAAGTAATGTTCTGCAGTTTTAATAATTTTTGAAATGTTTTCTTCACTTAAATCAAATGAAATAAGTTTGCGTAAATATGGATCGTGACTCTCTCTAAAAAGAGAATATTTGGTGCCTTGCCAAACTTGTATTAGTTTTCGATGTGCTTCTTTTTGACAATATGGATTTGAAGATATTGTTCGAGTATTCCAGTCAAAAACATGATTCATCCAAGCTCCTCCAGACTGATATAGCAACAATATGGGTGTATTTATACCCTTGTGATAATCGGATATTAGCGTGAATAATAACTTCTTTGCATGCAGTTTTGATAAATTAGGAAAATGCCATGCATCATTAATACCAAACAACCGACTATCACCTTTTCCACCTATAGCACAATAGGTTATATGTTCTAGCCACAACAATAATACATCTTTCATAGAAAGATAGCGAGATTTCCAACGTGTCAATCCATTTTCTTGAACTGCAGTTAATTGACCGACTAATCTAGTCATATCAAATGTTACAGAAATATCTAGATTATGTTTTTCAATACAATGATACGTTTTTATTTGATTCGCTAACATTGTCATTTTTTTTTGTTGTTTAGTCCAATATAATTTTCCAAATACGCCATAAGGTAGAATTCCAGAAGCACTCATACTATGATATAGTTCATCAGTATTTTTACTATGAATTAGATAATCAATCAATTGCATATTTAATTCATAACGATTGAGTCCATCTATGGAAAAAGGTTCGTCATTTGATAATTTCAATATATTTTGATCAAAATACACATTTAAGCGTTTTTGAAACCATATGCGTACTGGATGGCGATAAAAATTATATAAATCTTGAAAAATTATTGTTTTTGCGAGGTCATGAGAAAACGGAGTATTAAAATTCGGATAGATTAATAGAGAATGATTTATATTAATATTTTTTGTAGGTAGCCATTCTTTAGCAAAACTTCGTTTATTATCATTAGGATTGAAATTTTCAGGAGAAAAAGGAAACGGAGGATACCATTGACATAAACGCTGACGTATATGTTTAATATTAATATCTATGTCTATATTTTCATGTTCTTTTGAATAAAAATTTAAAGCAATATATTCTAACAGTTCATTGACCAATACGGAAGGGTAACTCATGCTATTATCATAAATTGAGTGCCCGATAAAACTAATATATATCTTTTCTTGAGCTAATAAAAATGCTATTAAAAATGAATAACAATCTTTTTCGTGTATGTTATCGTCATTTCTACGCGGATTTTTAACCATTAAATTAAAGTCTGGAGATATTTTATTGCGAGGAAACTTATTATCATTCATACCTAAAAAACACACTACTTTATGAGGAATACAGAAAGTTGGAGTAATATTGCAAAAATTAATTACATTTGGTATAAATCGGGGGATTACAGTATCTTGTGCTAATTTGCGACATAATTTATCACGTAATGCTGTTATACTTATAGTTTGAGTATATTCCGCTTGTATGCCTGATTCTAATATATCTCTGTAGCAGTTTTTTAAGAAAAGTAAAACTGTTTTGTTTTCTGAATCCATATGATCACAATGAAAAAAATCGTCAATTATTTCTTTGAAATAGGAAATCCATTCTACCAACGTATAAGAATGACCGAATCGGTCTCTCCATTTTTTTAATGTTTTTAAAAATTCTCCTAATTGACCAATAATATTGATATGATCCCTGATTATTATATCATCATACGGTAAAATTTTTTCCCAGGTGTCATGTTGATTTTTTATAGCGTAACCTAATAACATTCTATTTAATCCAAAATTCCAGGTATTTTGATTAATAATAGGTAAACTAAAATTATACATGGTGTAATCATCAAGCCCCCACCTAATACCAGATTTAATGATCCATTGGTGTAATAATTTTACTTCTTCTTTGTTCATTTTAAACCGAGATGCGATAGATGGTACTGTTAAAAACGAAAAAATTTCTTCAGAAGTAAATCGACTGTACGGTATATTAAGTATATTAATAAAAGTTGATATAATGGGATGTGTATTTTTTTTATAATTATCTATTGCGATATTAAACGGTAAATGTCGATCTTGTATATTATCAAATATAGTTTGAATAGCTGATTTATAACAATGTATATCATAAGCCATAACTATGATGTCTCCCGGAGATAGTGATGGATCTTCTGTCATCATTGATAATAAATTATCATGTAACACTTCTACTTCTCGTTGAATACTATGACAAACATGACAAGTAATTGATTGATCTTCCAATAATAATATATGTCGTTGATTATTTGTAGATGTTGTAGTATCAGGTTGTTTTTTTATATTTTTTATATGATTTTGAAATTCTAAAATGTTTTTTTGTACAATGTGAAGCAAAGAATTTTGTTTAGGAATAATAAAAGATTTTAGTTCAATTTTATTTTTTAATTGAGTAAACAAAGATAAAGTATCATAAGCAACATCGCCCCATGCATCTAATAAAGGATGATTGATATTAGAATAATCATTATGATTGGAAAAATGAACAGCAACAGATGAAGATGAGCGCAATGCATTCTTCTTGCGCAATTGATTTTTTTTTTGTGTTACGTCATACGAATCTTGATCAGATATATAAATCAAATTATGAGAACAGGGATTTATAAACCATAAATAAATATCAATATGGTAACTTAATAATTTTAATATATTCCAATATATAGGCGGTATAGATGTTATTCCAAAAATAAATATTCTACTTGGAAGATAATTAAAAATTATCTTCTGAGTATTTTTTAGGAAATCAATACAACGCTGTAAAGGATATATATTACCCTTCAATTCTTTCTGATTACAACGTATATTCTCTAAGAACATACGCCATATTTTTGATTGCCAGGTTTGATGTGTGTCATCTAAATAATTTATTATTTTATTGGATTCCCAATTGTTCAACCAATCTGGTCGATATATTAAATATTGAATAAATAAATTGGAAAGTTGTTCGGAAAATTGACCTATTTTTTGCTGATTTACATCACCACATAAGTATTTGTGTATAATAGAACACTTTTTTGATATTTGCGTTTGAGATAATATTTTCATAAATTTCCAATACATGATAGACCTGGAAAAGTTATTCGCTATAAAATTATTAGGTTCTATTTTATTAGACATATATTGCATGAAAGACATTAAAGTCATAAATTTGATATTACATGCAATACCAAAATGATTGGCTATTTCTATTTGTATCCATTGGGCCATAATACTGTGTTCTGTTAATATTATTTCAGATTGCATGGGATCAGGTAATGATTTATCTGACATAGTATTAATTAATAGATTTCTGAATGAATTTGATTGATTAGAATGATAAATAGTAAACATTGTGTAATAAAATTATTTAATTTAAATGGAGTGTATTTTTATTAATCTGATATCTATATATCCTCTGTATATATAGAGGATAGGTTGTATTTGTTATAATTATAACGAAAAATATATTATATATGCTTTTTTAAGTGTTATTTCAAACAAAAACAACTTTATTAGTTCACATATTTCAAAAAATAGAAAAAATAAATAAATTGTTTTTCATGAAATGAAACTAATTAAAAATTAAATTTTTTCAATTAGCACTGATTTTTTTTGTATTTATTTATTATATAAATATGGCAGATCGTAGATATAGATATAGATAAATTTTAATGTTTAAAAAACATATATAAACAATTAATAAAAATCAAATTTGATTTAAAGCATGAGAATTATTTTAAAAAACAATGACGTATTAAAAATTAATTGACATAGATTTTTAATTATATTAATAACTTTGATACATCGATTATCTATAAGCAAAATAAATTATAATAGCTCCTAATATAATCATAGGGCATGACAAAATTTGTCCCATGGTGACTATATTGCTAATTAATCCTAACTGACTATCAGGTTGACGAAAAATTTCCGCTATAATACGAAACACCCCATAACAAATCAGAAACAAACCAGACACACTACCCACGGGATGTGGTTGACGAATAAACTTGCTTATGATAATAAATAATATTACTCCCTCCAAAAACATTTCATATAATTGAGATGGATGACGAGGCAGCACACCGTAATTATCAAATAATGGTTCCCATTCAGGATGATCTAGTAGTATTAATACATCTTGATACACAGAATTAGGGAATAACATAGCCCATGGAATATCAATGGCTATTCGCCCCCATAATTCTCCGTTAATAAAATTTCCTAATCTACCGAGCCCTAATCCAACCGGAACTGCTGGAACGACAAAATCTGATATTTGAAAAAAAGGACGATTTTTTTTGTAAGAAAACCATGCGATCGATATAATTACACCTATTAAACCGCCATGAAAAGACATACCTCCTTCCCATATTTTAAAGATCCACAGTAAATTGTTAGAAAAAAAAGACCACTGATAAAATAATACGTATCCAATGCGGCCGCCTAATAAAACACCAAAAAAACACAAACATAATAAATGTTCTACATCTGGATGAGTCCATGAAACATTATTGAAATGACGCATACGGTACGATAATGACCACATAGCATATATAAAACCTAATCCATACATTACGCCATACCAATGTAATGAAATAGGTCCTATTGTAAAAATTACCGGATTACATGTATGATAATAAAGACTCTGCATATTAATTATGCTATTTAATATAATTTTTACAATCAGTTTTAACTACCAAATGTAGTTATTTTAAAGAAACACGTCTCAATGTATTATTGAGATTATCGTGTGTATCTTCAATGGAATATTAAAACTCTTTTTATTGATTATACTATATCTGATTTTCTTCTTTATAAAGAAGCATAGTGTTAAACTATGCTATGATCATATCAACAAATTCTTTCATAACTTTTCTATATACATCTCTTTTAAAGAATACGACTCGGCGTATGGGATACCATAAGCTAACCCACTTCCAGCTATCAAATGTGTAGTCTTTATTACTTTTTATGTTAATTCGTGTATCTTTAGATAAAAGCTTTAATAAAAACCACTTTTGTTTTTGCCCAAAGCAGATAGGCCTAATTTTCCAACGAATTAATTTCTTAGGTAACTTATAATGCATCCAATATTGCGTTGAAGATAGAATACGAACATCTTGATAATTCAATCCTATTTCTTCAAATAATTCTCTATACATAGCTTGTTCTGGGGTCTCTCCAATGTTAATTCCACCTTGAGGAAATTGCCAGCAGTAATGCTGCTTACATTTTCTGGCCCATAATACTTGCTGATGTGTATTACATAGTACAATTCCTACATTTAATCGGTAACCGTTATCATCAATCACCAGATTGCCTCAGTTTTATTAAGATATTTCATTAAATTCTTTTAAATATTTATAATAAATATAACTATTCCTATCATATTTTATAAAAATGAAGAAACGGTAGATTACCCAAAATATATATATGATCCTGTATATCTCTGTTATTGCACATAACAGAGTAAAATTATAGTATTTACATACTCTTTATATTTTATATTATAATTATACTCAACTCAAGGAGTTTTATTATGGTTTGACGTTCTTAAACAATAGCTTGCGCAGAAATTTTTTAATTAAAAAATTTAATTTTAATTTGTATTAAATTTTTCTACTTAGAATCGATGTTATTAAATATTTTTATAAAAATGGAGATATGATGTTTCTTATAGAAACATGCTGAATAATAACCGATACAATTTAAATTAAAAGTAAAAGTGTAAGAATACATTTTAATCTATATCTCACAATTCATAATACGTTTTTTTGTTAACAACACTATAATGAATAATTGTCAAATAAATAAGACTATAAAATAAAATGAAAAAATTATTAGTATATTTAAATCATTTAATCTGGTATTTTACCAGATACTAAATAATAAGTTTTTAGTAAATAATTTTATATAATGTCATATTTATGATATTCAATAATTTCAACAATTTTCCTTATTAAATTTTTCCATTGTTTCCAACATAAATAAATCTTCTAGTTTTTGTTTTCGACGAATTTGACGAATTTGTCCATTTTCAAATAAAACTTCTGGTAGTAACGGACGTGTATTATAATTAGAAGACATAGAAGCGCCGTATGCACCAGTGTCATGAAATATTAAATAATCTCCTACTTTTGCTGAACAAGGTAATTTACGTGCTAATATTGTTCCATGCATATTTTGTGTAAAAATATCCCCAGATTCACATAGTGGACCACCAACGACGGTATCGCATAATGTTTCTAAAACAACGCTGCGATTATCTCCAGGTACTAATGAAATATGATGATAACTACCATACATGACTGGGCGCATTAAATCATTATACCCTGCGTCTATTAATACAAAATGACGATTACCCATGTTTTTTACCGCTCTAATCTGTGTAATTAATATGCCTGATTCAGCCACAAGAAAACGACCAGGTTCTATTTCTAATGTTACTGTGTGATTTAAATATTGGCTAATGTATTTTCTCGCATTATTCCATAATCGAAAATAATGATTTACATCTAAAACCATATCATTATGTTCATATGGTATTGTTAATCCTCCTCCAGCAGAAATAACATCTACATCTATTTTATATTTCAAAATCTGCTGGACCATCGCATTACATACTTTAGACAAATGATCGTACCGTACTCCAGAACCAATATGCATATGCAGTCCGATTAACTGTAGATCATAATGATGAATATAAGATAAAGCTATTGGTATATCTTCATGCCAAATTCCATGCTTGCTATTTTCTCCTCCAGTATTAGTTTTTTGATTATGTCCGTGTCCAAATCCAGGATTAATACGTAACCATATTTTATGTCCAGGAGAACAAGCTCCTAACTGGGCTAACATATCTATCGATCCTGCATTAACAACAATATTTAGTTCTGATATTCTTAATAATGTTTCTTCTTCTAAAATATCAGCAGTGAAAACTATTTCATTACTTTGTTTTCCCGCTTTAAAACCAGCTAATAATGCTCGTTCGATCTCTCCTAAAGAAACAGCATCTACTTTCACTTCATAATTATGCATTAATCGTAAAATATGAATATTAGAACAAGATTTTTGAGCGTACCGTATAACATCAAATTGTTTTAATTGTGTGATACGATTAATTATAATCGATGCATCGTATACCCATACTGGACCTTTATATTTTTTATGTAATTTTTTTAAGTTTTCATAGGTAAGAGCACTTGTTCGCGCAAAGATATTATGTGCCACGCTATATTCCCATTATCTTTTTTGATATATATTTTAAATATCAAAATATTTCGAAATTATATTTCGAATATATAGTCGAAAATCGTAAAACATAGGTTTATATTATTAAAAAATTAATCAGATAAAATCATAAATATATAACTACTTTTAAGTACACTGAAAAAAATATAAACAAATTTTATTTTGGACGAAGTGTAGGAAATAAAATTACATCACGAATAGTATGGCTGTCGGTAAGCAACATAATTAAACGATCAATTCCTATCCCAATACCTGCTGTAGGAGGTAATCCATATTCTAATGCAATTAAATAATCTTCGTCATAATGTATGTGAACATTATTATTATTATTTATTTTATCTTTTTTACCATATGCTTGTTTTAAAAAACGTTCCTTTTGATCTTCTGGATCGTTTAATTCTGAAAAGCCATTTCCTATTTCTCTTCCAGCAATGAAAAGTTCAAAACGATCAGCAAAATCTGGATTGTTGTCATTACGACGTGCTAATGGAGATATTTCTATTGGATAAGAAGTAACACAAGTCGGTTGAATTATTTTTTTTTCTATTACTTCTTCAAAAATAACCATATGTATTCTGTGTAACGTCCAATAACCCTTAACTTTAATGCCAAGTGATTTTGCGATAGATACAGCAGTACATATATCGTCTATATTTTGGGATCTAGTTTCTGGTAGATAATACAATATAGCTTCTTTTATGCTAATTTGCGTAAAAGGATGCTTAAAATCTAATGCATAATCTCCATAATTTATTATATTACTACCTAGTATTTTCTGTGTTACTGATCTTAATAAATTTTGCACTAAGATGATTATATCGCGATAATCAGCATAAGCCATATATATTTCCATCATTGTAAACTCAGGGTTATGATGAGAAGATATACCTTCATTACGAAAATTACGATTTATTTCGAATATTCGCTCAAAACCACCTATCACTAATTTTTTTAGATATAATTCTGGAGCGATTCGTAGATACATATCTATTCCTAATTTATTATGATGTGTAATGAAAGGATGCGCTATAGCTCCTCCTGCAATTGTGTGCATCATTGGTGTCTCTACTTCCATGAAATTATTTTTTTTCATGAATTGACGTATTTCAGAAATCACTAAAGAACGTATTTTAAATATTTTTCTTGTATTTTCATTAATAATTAAATCTAAATATCTTTGACGATATTTTGTTTCTTGATTATTTAAACCATGAAACTTATCTGGTAATGGGCGCAATGATTTAGTTAATAATCGAATTTCTTTACAGTATATTGATAGTTCCCCGGTACGCGTTCTAAACAATATACCGCGTGCTCCTAAGATATCTCCTAAATCCCATTGTTTTATATTTTCATCATATAAATTTGTTGCTAATGAATTAGAAGTAATATACAATTGTATGCAGCCTTCAGCATCGCGTATGGTTATAAAAGATGCTTTCCCCATGATACGTTGACTTATTATACGGCCTGCTATAGTTACTTCAATATTTAATTGTATCAATTCTACATTGGATGTATGAGCGTATTTTTTATGTAATTGATTAGAAATAGAATTACGACGAAAATTATTTGGAAATGCTACGCCTTTTTCACGAAGTTTTGATAGTTTTTTTCGACGAATTTTTAATTCATCATCGACATTAAATTTTTGATATGACTGATCCTTTGAATATACGTATTTAGTCATTATGAATCTCACTTAAAGTGTTTTTAATGCTAATTCTTATAAAATCGTCTAGATCTCCATTTAAAACAGCTTTAACATTACGTTTTTCAAAACCAGTACGTAGATCTTTAACTCTAGAATTATCTAAAATATAAGATCGTATTTGATTACCCCAAGTAATATTTACTTTATTACTTTCTCTCATTTTTTTTTCATAATTTTTTTTTTGTAATTCAAGCTCATATAATTTAGCTCTTAGTTGCTTCATAGCTTGATTTTTATTTTTATGTTGTGAACGATCACTTTGACATTGGGTAACAATATTTGTTGGTATATGAGTGATACGCACTGCAGATTCTGTACGGTTAACATGTTGACCTCCTGCTCCAGAAGCTCGGTAAACATCACAACGTAGATCTTCTGGACGAATGTGAATATTTATACTATCATCTAATTCTGGATATACAAATACTGAAGCAAATGAAGTATGGCGTTTCCCAGCAGAGTCAAAAGGACTTTTGCGCACTAGTCTGTGTACACCAGATTCAGTACGTAACCAACCATATGCATAAGGCCCAATAACTTGAATAGTAGCAGATTTTATCCCCGTGACCTCTCCTGTCGATTCTTCAATAACGTCAGCCATAAAACCTTTGTGATCAATCCAACGTAAATACATGCGTAACAACATACTAGCCCAATCTTGTGCTTCTATTCCGCCGGATCCTGATTGAATATCGATATAACAATTAGAATTATCATACTTTCCTATAAACATACGACTAATCTCTAATTGAGATAATGTACGTTCTAAATCAATTGATTGATCATGAATTTCGGAAAGTAAGATGTTGTCATATTCTTCCGTCAATTCTAACAAATCATTTAAATCCACTAAATTTTTATACAGCTGATCAACAATATTGATAAAAATTTTTAAAGAAGATGATTTTTGTCTAAGAATTTTTGCTGTTTTAGGATTTTTCCAAATACCGGGTGATTTTAGTTCGTTGCTAATTATTTTAAAATGTTTGATTTTGAGATCGTAGTCAAAAATCATCCTTAAACTTCGATATTCTATTTAACATAACTTGAATATGTTGTTTAGTAAAATCGATATCTATCATAAAATTTTATTCCTTAAGATATATATTTTTATTCATATAATTTCACGTAATCGTATATATAGTAATGTACTATAATACAATTCGACAAAGACTCTCTATATAATAATGCAAAGAATATGTATTTTCTTATGATATCAGTTATATAGTATGATTTTGATCTTTGATCGTTATTAATCAAATGTGTAATAAGTCGTATGCAAATACGAAACTGTTATATATGTTTTTATTTATTTAATTTCAATTAATGCTGTAGATAATCATACATGACGAGAGAATAGCATCCTATCAATTATGGTCATACGCTTATATTATCATCTTAATCATACATATAGTTAAAAATCAATAATTGTTTAATTATAAACATTATAATATTATATGGTTAATGATAATGTAATTTTTGTTATCTTTCGGTTGTAGGTATTTAATGAGTAGGATTAATTAGTATATATTATATGATATTTATTTGAAGTTATTTTTATTCATAAGGAAAAATATAATGTTTCCTCGTGTGGCTTTTTTGGGACAGTATCCTGTACCCTCAAAAGATTTGCCGCTAACATTCATCTCCTTAGAAGAATGGACGTTAGTGAGATTAAATGGACCAGATGTTATACAATGCTTACACAATCAGTTTACTTGTGATATTCAAAATTTGAATAAACATAAATATAGTTTTGCAGCACATTGTAATCCAAAAGGAAAAATGATTAGCAATCTATATGTTTTTCATCTTAAAAATCAAGAAATGGCATTTATTGAACGTCTAAATATATGCAAAAAACAAATAGAAGAAATGAAAAAATATATGGTATTTTCTAATGTTACTGTTATTCCTGATTATAATGCAATACTTATTGGAATAGCTGGAATAAATGCAAGAAATCATTTAAGCATGTTTTTTTCAGTTTTACCAAATAAGACACACACAATAATTCATACTCAAGATGTGACCTTACTTTATTTTAGTTCTCCATCAGAACGATTTTTGTTGATTATTAATAAAAAATCAGTATTAGATTATTTGTTAAATAAATCACAGTATCAGATACAACTTAATGATAGTCGTCAATGGGTATCATTAGATATGGAAGCGGGTTATCCAATTATTGAGCCAATAACTAGTGAATTATTTATTCCTCAAGCTGTTAATATGGATATATTAGATGGAATTAGTTTTAATAAGGGTTGTTATATTGGACAAGAATCTATTGCGCGTATTAAGTATCGTGGATATAACAAACAAACTTTATATAGGTTAAACGGTGTCATTGATTATAAAAAAAATTATAACTTGCCTGCTGCTGGTGATCAGGTAGAATTAAAAATAAATAACCAACACTGGAAAAATGTTGGAATTGTTTTACAATCTTGTCAAATTAAAAAAGATAATATATGGGTACAAGTGGTATTAAATAGATCTATTTTAGAACCTTCAGAATTGAGAATTACAAATACACAAACTCATGATAATCTCATGTTTTATTATTGATATTTAATGCATTTAAATATTTCTTATTTTTTTTAATATCACAATATTTATTTTTAGTCGTAATGATCTCGTAGCAACCATTTTGGCATATTATTTAAACCCATAATGCGATGTAAAACATGTATTTTTAAGTTGGGAACCGTGTTTATGAGATAAAAAATAAAATATTGCATGTATTTTAAAAGATAATTCTTATCATGAAGAAACGTGTAAATGTATGGAATATTTATAGAATCTTTAATTATCCTGTATTTTCTATTGCGTTCGTAATACTTTAAATAAGTATAGTGTCCAATATCTTGATCATTTTCTTTCAGATTCTGCAGATGATGTAATAAAACTGCTGCATCTATCAGTTCTGAATTAACATTTTGAAAAAATAAAGGACACATGGTGTACGCAGCTTTTCCTAATAACACCAAACGATGATTTGTAAAGTTATGTGCATATTGCATTCTCAATAGTAAAATATTACAATTTTTACTGTTACATATAACACAATGACCGAATATGTTGCAGATTTTAATTAACGCATAATTAATAGATTGATCGGAAGCAGATACATACAAATATTTTTTAGCGGTACACGGAGGTAACAGCCAAAAAACAACAGAAAGATGCACGTTTTTTAATGGCAATAATATTACTAACCCATCGTTATGAACGATACACCGAAGAGTGTTATTGTGAGTTTTCTCGGTATGAATAATGGTAGTGAATCCATAATATTTAGTATCTTTAAATATTAATGAGATATTTGCGGTGTTTCTTACCCAAGAATTAATGCCATCTGCGCCTATTACTAATTTAGCTTTAAATGTATAATTATTAGTTATTGTAATAAATGCTGCATCTTCACGGTAATTTATTGATTCAGGTGCGTATGAATCTATAAATATAATATTTTTTAATTGTCGTGCGCGATCAACTAAAGCTTGGTATAGATAATATCTATTAACAACATATCCTAACTCAAGATATCCTAAGTAACCAGAATCGAAAACAATTTTACTTATACTATTCTTTTTAATAATTTCTAATTTATGTAATGAAACGGAAAAATGTGATATGTTTTGATGCCAAATTTTTAAATACTGCAGTATTCTCATGCTAGTTATATTAACTAATGATGTTTCCAGACTACATTGATCTGCTTCATATATATGAAGATGGGTTTTATGTTCTATAATTGCAATGCGAAAACAATCACCTAAACCGCAGGCTAATGCCAATCCGGCAATTCCTTGATTTACAATTAATAGATCGAAACTGTCCACATTATTGTTTATTTAAATAAAAATTAATCTGTTTTCCAATTTAATATTGAACTTACTAAAAGATGTCTTAAAAAGGCATTATAGTTAACAAAAAATAAACCCATATTTCGAGCAATAATCAAGGGTAAGTAATGATTGCTAAATAGACGCACTAATCCATCGGTAATTTTAATGGTCCTACATTGATCTAAATACCTGTGTTTTTGGTATCTATTTAACACAGAATAGTCTCCAATATCTAGATTCTGATATAATGCTTGTGTCACTATTTTTGATAACACTACAATATCACGCAATCCAAGATTGAATCCTTGTCCAGCAATAGGGTGTAAATTTTGTGCCGCATTTCCGACTAATGCTAATCTATGACTAATATGACTATTAGCCCGCGTTAACCAAAGATCATAAAAATATCTCTTTCCTATATTCAAAATTTTTCCTAATTTCCATCCGAATACATTTTGCAATTCTTGAGCAAATTTATCTCTATTCCATGTAGATACCTCTTTTTTTTGTTTATCAGAAATACACCAAATTAAAAAACTAGAATCGTTAGCCATAGGCAATATGGCTAATGGTCCATATTCTGTAAATTTTTCAAAAGCTCTTCCAAAATGAGGTATTTCAGTAATAATTTTAGAAACTACAGCAATTTGTTGATAATTCCATCTGAACCATTGCATACCGCAAGTGGCAGCTAGTGTTGAATCTGCACCATCTGCCGCGACCATTAATTTTGAAACTATTTGATGATCATTATTTAAAACAATTATGTTATTTTTTTTTTCACGTTTAATTTTTTTTAAAGTTGCTGGGCAATATACAGTTACAGTAGATTTATTATGTAAAAAATCAAACAATTTCTTTCTAAATATATCTAATTCGATAACATAACCTAATTCTGGTAATTGATAGTCTTGAGCATCAATAAATATTTTATTCAACCGATGATATTCACTAACCTCTACTTGTTTTATAATAGTGGAGCAAGAAGATAAAATTGGAGCCATATTAATTCGTATTAATTCAAAATAAGCGCCTCGCGATAAAGCTATTACATGAGGTGGGTATGCATTTGAGGACAATTTTGTATTATAACAATAAGGAGAATGTTGCTCTATCAAGGAGATTTCTAAATCTCCTTTTGTCAATTTAGATAACATTAAGGCTAGTATTGCGCCCGTCATCCCTCCACCATTTATAACAATAGACATCGATTATTATCTAACGTATGAATATAAAAATTTTAATATCAAACAAAAACATAGTATATATATTATATATAATCAGACTATATATTTTCAAATATCAGTATTATATATTTTTATAATTTAATTTGTTTTAGTTTAATAAAAAACAATTTAGATAACTATATAACAATAAAAAACGCAATATGCAAACATCTTTTGTAAGAATTAACGCACCGATTAAATAAAGTATATTTACAGTTAACTTAAATATGAATTTGATATGAGTATCAAAATATTTTTACATTTGCTATTTGTTATGAACAATTACATTAAATCTAATTGCAATAATTCTTGTTTATTATAAAATACAAGATATGTTTATGCTGTTATATGACGCTTATAAAGATATAAGCATTTACTATAATATCATTTCAGTATTGTTAGTATTTATGGAAAGCAAATCTATTTTTATAATAAAATTAAGTAGTTTTTTAGTATATTGAATATGCATATTCAATATACTACTCTAAAATTTATATAATTTTAAAATAATTTAATCATACAGATGATGTGTAGTATACTATATGGCTACAAAGATATTCTATAAACTGATTGAAATATCCTATTTTTAATTGAACTGCATTTAAATTGCAGATTAATTATATTTTTTATGCAAAATATTTTTTACGTTTAAATATTTTTAAAAATTAAATAATTATTAGTTATTGGATGTGTTCAAAATAAAATAATGATTTTTTTTAATCAAATATTCATATATAAAACAAAATTTTTGTATATGTATATAACCATTATAGTAATTGTTATTGTATTGTATAGTCATTGAAAAATATAAATAGATTATAATTTACAGGAAAGAAATATGCCTGAACAACCAATAGACATTCAAATTTTCGGTCGAACACTACGTATCAATTGTCCGCCTCAACAACAGGATGCTTTAAACAAGGCAGTAGAGGATTTAACTAAACGTTTGCAGGATCTAAAAATTAGAACAAGAGTAACTAATGCTGAACAATTAGTATTTATAGCCGCTTTAAATGTATGTCATGAATTAGCTCAGGAAAAACTAAAAACACGTGAATATGCAGCTAACATTGAGAAACATATTCTGTTATTACAACAAACTATCGAAAAAGCCTTAATTTCACATACTCATATTACTGAGCATGCTAATAGATCACTGGCATGCTCTGAACACGCATGAATTATTATATTATATATTTTGTGTTGTGTAGACATAATAAGATCGTCAGCATAACGAATGTAGATAGGCAAACACAGTTAACACTATTTTCGGGGCAAATAGCGTATAAATACGCTGTATTCATATCAATGAATTCAATCTAATATGTATCTTGATGATAAAAAATCA
This sequence comes from Candidatus Blochmanniella chromaiodes str. 640, assembly GCF_000331065.1. Taxonomy (NCBI): domain Bacteria; kingdom Pseudomonadati; phylum Pseudomonadota; class Gammaproteobacteria; order Enterobacterales; family Enterobacteriaceae; genus Candidatus Blochmanniella; species Candidatus Blochmanniella chromaiodes. The sequence goes on along the minus strand of NC_020075.1, from coordinate 301,041 downwards.
TACAGAAAATTTCTTCGTATGTATATACGAAGAATACGTAGAACTTTAACGTTTCAAGAACAATATACAGCGGCACAATTAATAACTAACAAAATTATGACTATAAATCATATACGTAGATCAACACGTATAGCAGCGTTTATTGCTTTTGATGGAGAAATAAATACTACTTTGCTCATTAAAGATTTGTTATTGATGCATAAACAGATATATTTACCAATTCTGATTGATTCAGGGTCTAAATGCTTGTTGTTTGCACGATATACATTTGCAACACCTCTTATATGCAATCATTTAAATATATATGAACCGAAATGGAATGTTCGTTCTGTTATTCCTATAGAAAAAATAGATGTTGTATTTGTTCCATTAGTCGCATTTGATAGTAGTGGAAATCGATTAGGAATGGGTGGTGGTTTTTATGATAGAACTTTACAAAACTGGAAACATCAAAGTAATTATATACCTATAGGATTAGCACATGATTTTCAAAAAATACCTACCCAATTGTTTCCTATAGAAACATGGGATATAATGTTACCAGAAATTATCACTCCATCTTATCATTTGATTGTAGATACTCATTAAACAATACTTTGAGAAGCATTGTTGCTGTAATATTTAGTTTTGTGATAGTCACATTTTTTTGAATACGGATAGAAGTTTGATGTATTCTCAACAATTAATATTAATTAATTTGCATTTATTATCAAGAAATCTCAATAATGATCATATTAAAAATATATTGATTTATACTGACATATAAATTGTCAATAATTTTTAGTTTTATATTGTTCAAATATGATTTTTTATTAATATAAAAATATTTATTTAATTATTTTTATACCTTCTCTTGTTCCAATTAATACTATATCTGCTCGTCTTTTCGCGAATATACCAACACTCACTACTCCTGGAATATTATTAATTTTGGTTTCTAATAACGACGCATTTACAATCTTCATATTATATACGTCTAAGATATTATTACCATTATCAGTAATTACATTATGCCGATATTCTGGTAAACCACCTAAACGCACTAATTCTCTTGCTACTAATGAGCGAGCCATAGGAATGACTTCTATTGGCAAGGGACCTCTTCCTAATATATTTACTTGTTTACTGCTGTCAACAATACAAATAAATTTTTTAGCTGCAGCAGCAATAATTTTTTCTTTGGTCAAAGCCCCACCCTTACCTTTAATCATTTGCATATGTGAATCAATTTCATCTGCGCTGTCAACATATACATCTAATTCGTGTAAGTTATTAAGATTACATAAAGGAATACCTATTTTTTTTAATTGATTAGATGAGTAATTTGAACTGGAAACCACGCCTTCTATTTTTTCTTTTATACTGTTTAGTGCTTCAATAAAATATGTAACAGTAGAACCTGTTCCTACTCCTATAATTCTGCTAGATTGAACATATTTTAAAGCCGCCCAACCTACTGATTTTTTTAATTTATTTTGTACCATACAACACCCATACAAGACGTATATTATATAATTAGCATGTACTAATTTGATCTATTATTATTGATTTTTGATAATAATTTTCGTTTTATATAGATCAAAAAACGATATTCAATGGGAATTAAAACCATACATTAGATAATTTTTATGATTCATGTAGGCATCGCACTCCATAAACAAAAAACAGGTTTTATGATTTATTTGTATTGAAATTTCATTAAATCTTATTTGTCGTAATCGTAATATTAATAATATTCGTCAAATTTAACTTCATATAATTTGAATTTTATTCGATACACGAACCTAATCTAATATATTATCATTTGTTATTAAAAAATTATTTTACAAAATATTAACAGCATTTAAGGTGTAAAATATTTTTTCTAAATACTTAATCATTGATTTTTGTCCTGCACGAATCCAAATACGTGGATCATAAAATTTTTTATTTGGTTGATCATTTCCATATGGATTACCTAATTGAGTTTGAAGAAAACTTTTATTATGTTGGTAGTATTTTAAAATACCTTCCCAAGTAGCCCACTGTATATCAGTATCAATGTTCATTTTTACAACACCGTAACTGATAGCTTCTTTAATTTCTTCTTCTGTAGATCCAGATCCTCCGTGAAATACTAAATTTAAAAAATTGTCAGGTAATCCAAATTTATTCGAAACATATTTTTGTGATTTTTGAAGAATTTTTGGATCCAATCGTATGTTGCCTGGTTTGTATACACCATGTACATTGCCAAATGATGCAGCTATAATAAATCGAGGACTGATAATATGTAATTTTTCATAAGCATAAGTTATATCTTCTGGGTTTGTATATAAAAGTGAACGATCCAAATGATGGTGATCTATGCCATCTTCTTCTCCTCCGGTGCAACCTAATTCTATTTCTAAAGTCATATTTAATTTATGCATACGACTTAGATACTGTGAGCTAATTTCTATATTTTCTTTTAAAGATTCTTCAGATAAATCAATCATATGAGATGAAAATAATGGACTACCAGTTTCATAAAAATGCTTTGCACCTAAATCCAATAGAGCATTAATCCAAGGCAAATTTTTTTTAGTACAATGATCAGTATGTAAAATAACAGGAATACCATAATGTTTAGAAATATGATGTACATGTAGACTACCAGAGACAGCTCCTAATACTGCTGTATTATGATCATTTTTATCACTATTTAAACCATATCCTGCCATGAAAGCAGATCCTTTTTTAGAAAACTGCAAAATAATAGGAGACTGCATATTAGCTGCAGATTCTAATGCAGCATTAATTGAATCCATTCCTATACAGTTTACTGCTGGTAAAGCAAAATTGTTTTTTTTTGCAAAATCAAATATTTTCTGTACACTATTTCCAGTAACTACACCTGGTTTTATAAAATCGAGGATCTTAGTCATTTATTTTCTTCTGTTGTTAATGAAAGAATACATCGATAAGACTATTTAAATATAGTCGTATACATTTTTCATATATAATACTGGTTAATTCATGTTATTTAAAGCATGCTTTTCAAGCATTTTTACTGATGGAAATGTTTTACCTTCAATGAATTCTAAAAAAGCACCACCTCCAGTAGAAATATAAGAAATTTGATTAGAAATATCAAATAAATCAATAGCCATTAGAGTATCACCGCCTCCAACGATAGAAAAAGCATTACTTTTAGCAATAGCATGAGATATCATCTCCGTGCCTTTTCTGAAATTTGGAAATTCAAATACTCCAATAGGACCGTTCCAAAGAATAGTTTTAGCACAATTTAAAATATCTAATATTCGAGTAATAGATTCATCACCTAAGTCAAGAATTTGCTCATTATCTTTAATATCAATTATAGCTTTCATAGTGACTGGAGCAGTTTCAGAAAATTCTGTACTTACTCGTACATCAGTAAGAATAGGTATATCGCAATTTTCTAAAAGACGTTTTGCTGTAGGTATAAGTTCTTCTTCATATAAGGATTTACCTACTTTTTTACCTTGAGCTGCTAAAAAGGTATTTGCGATACCTCCTCCTACTATCAAGTAATCTGCAACTTTTGATAAAGAATCTAAAACAATCAATTTAGTAGATACTTTAGATCCCCCAACTATTGCAACCATTGGTCTCATAGGATTACATAAGGCCTTTCCTAAAGCTTCTAGTTCTTTTTGCAATAAAAGCCCAGAACAAGCTAAAGAAACAAATTTACCTATACCATGTGTAGACGCCTGTGTACGATGAGCACTACCAAACGCATCCATAATAAATACATCACATAACATGGCGTATTTCTTTGATAATATCACATCATCTTTTTTTTCTCCTTTATTAAACCGCACATTTTCTAAAATTAAAAGCTCTCCTTCCATAAAGTTTACTCCCTCTAAATAATCTTTAACCAGACGTACTTCTTTAACATATCTATTAATCAATTGTTTCTTTAAATATTCAGCCACGGGCTGTAAGGAAAATTGAGCATTATATTCTCCTTCTATTGGTCGACCCAGATGAGAAGTTACCATAACATGTTTACTTTTCTTTAAAGCCAATTTAATAGTAGGTAATGATGCATGAATTTTTCTATTAGAAGTAATAACTCCATTTTTAACAGGTACGTTTAAATCAGAACGAATTAAAACACGTTTACCCGTTAGGTCTAAATCAGTTATTTTGATCATAGTCATGATAGGTAACCTTTTAAATGTGAAGCAATATAGATGGTCATATATTGATGATGAAAAATATTTTTATTTATCTATATATCACTATTTTTTAGTTTAGTTTATTAGTTAGCGACTGAATAAAATAAATAATATATAACTTAAAATAAATTTAATTTTTCAAAATAATTAATTAATAACATAGAAACTCTAAAAAATTAATGTATTGTAAACAACTACTATATACTGAACAGTATTAACCTGCATTAGGAAACATGCAATGTCTTATGAAAGCATAATGTGCTGATTACTTAATAACAATCTGATTTATAAATCATTTATAAATTTAGTGTTGTAATCATATAATCATTTAACATGTTACGTAACTAATATTATAAGTATTGTTGATTTGATGTCAGTATTAAGCATTGAAATATAGTACCAATTTTATCATGCGATGTTATTTTTTCGTGTGATTAATTACAGTGTTTAATTAATGAATAACATATTAAATTAATTTTTAATTCTTCTTTGATTTCACTTGAGTATAAAGCATTTCCAACCCTATTGTAGCTGCTGCTAAAGCAGTAATTTGTGCACAATCGTAAGCTGGTGCTACCTCTACTAAATCAATACCTATAATATTTAAATGTTGAAAACCTCGTATTAATTTTAATACACGGTAACTTGTTAATCCTCCAATTACTGGAGTCCCAGTACCAGGTGCTATAGCTGGATCCAAACAATCAATATCGAAAGTTAAATATACTGGAAAGGATTGAGCGATTGATGTTATTTTATTGATGATAACATCAATGTTAGTATCATTAATATACTCTGCATCTAGCACTGTAAATCCGAAACATTTTTTGTATTCGGTACGAATACCAATTTGTATTGAATGTACAGGATCTATTAATTTTTCATTAAGAGCATGTAATATTACAACACCGTGATCATATTTACTATCGTTATCATAATAATCTGCATGTGCGTCAAAATGTATTATTGCTAATTTTCCAAAAAATTTCGCATACGCACGTAATATAGGTAATGTGATATAATGATCACCTCCAAATGATAACATTTTTTTTCCAGACATTAGTAAATTTTCAGCATGGTTTTGTAGAGAACTGGTGAAATCTTGTATGTCTCCAGATTTATATATTAAATCTCCGCAGTCAATTATGTGCAAATTCTTGCGTATATTCACGTTCCAAGGCCAACGAAAATGTTCCCAGGCTAAATTAATAGATGCCTGTCTAATAGCGGTCGGTCCGAATCTACTTCCTGAGCGACCAGACGTAGCCAAATCAAAAGGAACTCCAGTAATTACCCAATCACTATTACTATTATAAGGATCGAATTCTAATGGAAATCGTAAAAATCCAAAGGAATTTGAAAATAGGGAGCTATCATTTTTATAATTCAAAGTATTCATGTGTTTCCTTTGTTTAATTAATTTTATAAACAGTCTATTATATGTAAAATATAATTTGAGTAAAATTAAATAGAATATTTGTATAAATTAATATTTCTAAAAATTTTTTATATGCTCGGTTGACACAGTTGCAGTTCAACAAGTTTCTCAAATTTAAAAAATTTCTATAAATATGTTCAAATAAACCTGTACTTAAATGTATGATGACATCTATATAGTAAATGAATTACAAACAAGACTTATTTTTATTTATTTTTTAATTTAATTATTTTCTACAACACAAGATGCAAACATTTTATTATAAAATGATTACATAAGATATTTGGTTCGTATAAGTATTGAATATCGTTAGAATTTTAAATTTATATATACAATGATATTGAATAATATAACTTTACTTTTTAATAAATTAATTCAAAACATGATTCAATCATATAAGTGAATAAACGCATAAAAAATTAAGTTAATCGTAATACTTATATAAGTATTAGATGAAAAATATTAGAAACAGGTATATTTGCAACAAATTTTGATCATAATCTATTAATAGTTATTATATAGCTACTTTATCAATATTTGATATATAAATTGAATAATATTTTTATACTATTAAATACAAAAAGGAAGTATGATATGTTGGTAATTTATATAAAATAATTTTATGCGTATGATTAATTTAAATAAATTTACTATACCTATGTTAGGTCATACTAATGTAAGTCACGAACTTGATACTAAAAAGGATATAAAAAATGTCGCAATATTCGTTTACATCTGAGTCCGTATCAGAAGGACATCCGGATAAAATTGCAGATCAGATTTCTGATGCTATATTGGATTCTATCTTAGCTCAGGATCCAAGAGCTCGTGTTGCGTGTGAAACTTATGTTAAGACAGGTATAGTAATAATGGGCGGGGAAATTACTACTACTGCTTGGGTAAATATGGAAGAAATCGCTAGAAACACTATTCGTGATATTGGTTATGTTCATTCAGATATGGGGTTTGATGCAAATTCTTGCGTAATATTGAGTGTAATTAATAAACAATCTTCAGATATTCAATATAGTATTGATCATGGTAATACAAGTACATTACAACGAGGAGCAGGTGATCAGGGATTAATGTTTGGATATGCTACTAATGAAACTAGTGTTTTCATGCCTGCTCCGATAACATATGCGCATCGTTTGATTAAAAGAAAATCTCAAGTGAGAAAAAGTGGGGTGTTGCCTTGGTTGGGATTAGATGCTAAAAGCCAAGTAACTGTTGCTTATGAGAATGGAAAGATCATTGGCATCACTGCTGTTGTCTTGTCTATTCAACATGCTTATGATATAAAGTTAACAGATTTGAAAGAAGCTGCTATGGAAGAAATTATTAAACCAGTGTTACCTAACAAATGGTTATCTAATAACACTATATTTCTTATTAATCCTGGCGGGCGTTTTGTTATCGGAGGTCCTATTAGTGATTGTGGTTTAACTGGAAGAAAAATCATTGTAGATACCTATGGAGGTATAGCTCGGCATGGTGGTGGATCTTTTTCTGGAAAAGATCCTTCAAAAGTAGATCGTTCGGCCGCTTACGGAGCAAGATATGTAGCTAAAAATATTGTAGCAGCTGGATTAGCAGATCGCTGCGAGCTGCAAGTATCCTATGCAATTGGTGTTCCACATCCAATTTCTATGAGTATTGAAACTTTTGGAACAGAAAAAATATCACATGACATTTTAATACAATTAATAAAAAATTTTTTTGATTTTCGTCCTTATGGTTTAATTTCCATGTTAGATTTATTAAGACCAATTTACAAAGAAACAGCTGTTTATGGCCATTTTGGTCGTGAATGTTTCCCTTGGGAAAAAATTGATAAAGCAGACCTTCTTCGTGATGCGGCTGGTTTGAAATGTACACCTTAATAGTATTCACATACTTATTTTTAAGTTGATTTATAATGATTTTATCAATATGGGAATATACAATGTGTTGATCAATGATCATACAATAAGAAGATTGATATTGGTCTTGTATATAATATATATGTTTGGATAATAATTAAAATTATGTAATCAGTTTTTGATAAAAATTAAAATTTAAATACATGTTGTTTATACATAAAATTAATACTTAATTTTATGTATAAACAACATTGCAATGTATGCAAATACAATGATTAAGGTTAGTTAATTTTTAAAAAATTTTTATGAAATATATAGTACACAATAAATATATTTTTAAATATTATAAAATATAATGAGATTTTATATGCTGAATCAACTTCAGTAATTTTTATTAGTCTTTATAAAAACTATATTAAAATATAAGTATATAAATATTTTTTAGATATTTTGATATGTAGTAATTTTGATTAATTTTAATGTAAAAAATAAAATTATAGTATGTGTTATTTGAGAATCTACATGTTTATATGTTGTATAATTAATTGTTGATTTTTTTTGCATTTAAAATGTTATTAGTTTAATTTAAATTTTATTTAAATATTCTCATTATAAATATTGTGTTAAAAAAACACGAATCCATGTGTTCATAATAATTAAAAATACTTAAATTGAAGAGTGGTTTGCACAGAAATCAATCAATTATAATTGATAACAAGGATGTGTATTATTGAAGAAAAAATAATTGATTTAAATTTTTAAACTTTATATTTTTAACAAATAAATTTATAAATAATTTATGTTAACACCACATAAGATAATAAATTTACAAAATCATTTTTTAATAGCTATGCCTGCACTGAAAGATCCATTATTTAAACAATCAGTGGTATATATTTGTGAACATAATGACGCAGGTGCTATGGGAATTGTCATTAATAAACTAGTGACACGATGTACGGTAGAAACTATATTAAACAATCTAAAGATTGTATCCCCCACACGCGATCCGTCTGTTCGATTAGATAATCCAGTATTTTCAGGAGGCCCCTTATTAGATGATCGAGGTTTTATTTTACATACTCCTATAAAAGGTTTTGGTTCTAGTGTTAACATTTCTTCAAAAGCTATGATTACTACTTCTAAAGATATTTTAGAAACTTTAGGAACCCCTAATCAACCAAAGGATATATTGGTGGCGCTTGGCTATTCTGGATGGGATAAAGGTCAATTAGAACATGAATTAATGGAAAATACTTGGCTTACTGCTCCGGCTAATGAAACAATTTTATTTCATACTCCTATTATTGATCGTTGGCGCGCAGCTGCAAAAATATTAGGAATTGATATTTATAATATTGCTGACCAGACAGGTCATGCGTGATGTCAATCGTCGACATAGTTATGGGTTTTGATTTTGGTACTAAGCACATAGGAGTAGCTATTGGTCAGAAATTGACTTGTACTGCACAACCTCTGACTGTATTGCAGTCGCAATCTGGTGTTCCTAATTGGAAACGTATCCGAGATATTTATGATACGTGGAAGCCAATGATTTTTGTAGTAGGATTACCTTTAAAAATAGATGGTAGCGAACAACCTATTACAATTTTAGCAAAGATATTTGCTATTCAACTCAAAGAACTGTTTCCAGTTCCAGTAAAAATGCATGATGAGCGTTTTAGTACAAGTGAAGCACGTTTAAACTATTTTAAATATTATCATGATGATTTATGTGCTAGATCAAATATTAAAATCAATGCAATTGCAGCTGGAGTAATTTTAAAAAGTTGGTTAAACAAATCTTAAGCACAAAAAATAATATTTCCTATATAAATAGAATAAAAAATAATAACTAAATATTAGAAATAATATTAATTATTATAATAATGTTCAAATTTTAAAATTGTTTTTATTATTTGTTATTTTAAAAAATTTTTTAATAATGTAAAAAAAATGATAATACATCAAATGTATAAATTATTCATATTAATTTATATATAAAAAGTTTTATTTTATATGTAAGAATAAATATTAATTTTTAATGAGCATAACAATAAGAAATTTACTCAATTTTATTAGTTTTGTATAATTTGATTACAATTAAAAGATAATTTTAAATTATGATAGATGATGTAATTATACATATTTTATAAATTTTAAATTTCAAGTGAATAAGGGTATTTAAAAATATTTTCTTTGTTTTTATTTATATTTTTTTTGAAATAGAGTGTCAGTACAAACGAAATAAATTAGGAATTGTAATAATGGATAAAAAATCGGTTACGTTAATTGAGACAAATCAGTGTACAGCACCACATTAATAATGTTTGTGATATTATTTTTTTATTTCTAATAAAAATTAGATGATAAAAATTTATAACTTTTAATAAAAATATGCATATGCGTTTGTTATGAATAAATGCATATGCACTGATATATGGACACTGTTTTCTAATAATTATTAGAAATATGATTGTTAAATCACTTTCCTCAAAAAGTAGTTTATTATAAAAGTGACATTAGCATGTTTAAAAATAAATAATTATTAAATTATATTACTAATTATTGAAATTAAATTTTATATTTTGTTAGTTGACTGAAATATCTATAATTACTTTAACAACACATTAATCAGGTATTTCTATTCAGCAAAATTGTTTTAAATTTTTAACAATACCTTGTAATAAAAGTTTTAGTTGATTGCGTAAGAATGCGATTACATTTGATTTTTATATAGCACAAAAACGTATGACTCAAGATATTATTTTTTCAAAAAAAATGTTACTGTGGTATCACAAATATAGAACTCAGGAATTGCCATGGCAATTGAATAAAACAATGTATAAGACTTGGTTATCTGAAATCATGCTGCAACAAACACAAGTGAAAACTGTAATTTTTTATTATGAACGATTTATTTCAAAATTTCCAACTATTAAACAATTGGCGACAGCAGAATTAGATGAAGTATTATTTTTATGGAGCGGATTAGGGTATTATGTGCGAGCTAGGAATTTACATAAAACAGCTAAAATTATTGTTAATCATTATCACGGTAATTTTCCAAAAGATTTCGACACGCTTGTTTCTTTTCCTGGTATCGGAAAATCTACCGCAGGAGCTATATTATCGTTAACATTAGATCAGCATTATCCTATACTTGATAGTAATGTAAAACGAATACTAATTAGATATTATGCTCTCGATTATTCTTTATCAAGAAATAGCTCTGAAGTAAATAATAAACTATGGTTATTAATCAAACAATTACTTCCTAATATAGGAGTTGCAGATTTTAATCAAGCCATGATGGATCTCGGGAGATTAATATGTACTAGTACGTATCCACTTTGCAATGATTGCCCTCTTCGAGAAGGTTGTCGATCTTTTCTAAATCACTGTGTTGATCAATATCCCAGAAAGAAACTTAAAAAAAAATTAATTAAGAAAACTATCTGGTTTTTATTGTTATTGTCACAACAGTATCAAATGAAAATGATATGGCTCGAAAAGCGATCATATCAAGGAATATGGGGAGGATTGTTTTGTTTTCCTGAATTTTCCACCCTTAAAATATTAAATACGTGGTTGTTACACTATAATCTTCATAATAATCAACGTATGAATCTGGCTATTCTAAAACACAAATTAAGCAATATTGATTTAGAAATAAAACCAATATTGCTTAATACACATAAAAAATTAAATTATAAAAAAGATGGGATTTGGTATGATTTGATGCATCCTCCAGTCATTGGATTACCTAAACCAATTTCTATAATACTGCAGAAATTGTAATCATAACGCAGTAAAGATATTGAATTTCCAATTCTCATAAAAATGATTGTTGCAATGTGAGACTTCTAATAATGTCCAAAATAATTTATTGTGTTTTTTTAAAAAAATATGCTGAAGGACTAGACGCTCCATGTTATCCAGGAGCATTAGGAAAATATATTTATGAACATATTTCTAAAATCGCATGGATGCAGTGGCAAGATAAACAAACTATTTTAATCAATGAAAATAAACTCAATATGATGAATATTACAGATCGTACAATACTTGAAAAAGAAATGAAAATTTTTCTATTCGGAAAAAATTTTTCAATAAAAAATAATTAATTACTAGAGTTTTTTCTTTCAATTGTAATGTACATTACACGTAAATTTTTTCGAACTTCGTGTTTAAAGCAAAGCGATGATTTGTTATGATAATAACAAATTTTTATTCTCAATTTATTTACGACAATATCACATGTAGCCATTATTCAATGAACGTGCACTTACGTTTAATTGGTTTTTATGGTTACTGACTGTGGATTAACAATGGTTTTGAAAGCCCAAATATTACTGATTCGTCAATTATTATTTTGTCTATATTATTTTTTGAAGGTAATTCATACATTACATCTAGCAATATATTCTCTAAAATAGCTCTAAGTCCACGAGCACCAATTTTTTTTTTCATAGCGTTTTTAGCAATAGCAGTCAATGATGTTTCTGAAAATTCCAATTTTACTCCATCAATATGAAATAGCATTTCATATTGTTTTATTAAAGCATTCTTTGGTTCTTTTAAGATTTTAATTAATTCTTTTTCTTTCAGTTCATCTAAAATAGAAACTATTGGAAGTCGACCAACAAATTCTGGAATTAAACCAAATTTAATTAAATCTTCTGGTTCAACTTGTGTTAATAATGAATGCTCAATGTTTTTTGTTGTATCGTTGTTTTCTAAAACTCGAAACCCAATTGTACGTTTGTTAGTAGTGCGTTGCTGGATAATTTGATTCAAACCAAAAAAAGCACCACCACAAATAAAAAGAATATTAGTAGTATCCACTTGTATAAATTCTTGCTGAGGATGTTTACGACCTCCTTGTGGTGGTACCGCAGCTGTAGTCCCTTCAATCAATTTTAATAAAGCTTGTTGTACTCCTTCTCCGGAAACATCTCGAGTAATAGAAGGATTTTCTGATTTTCTAGAAATTTTGTCTATTTCATCTATATAAATGATTCCTTGTTGCGCTTTATTTACATCGTAATTACATCGTTGTAATAATTTTTGTACAACGTTTTCTACATCTTCACCTACATACCCCGCTTCTGTCAAAGTAGTAGCATCTGATATAGAAAATGGTACATTAAGAAACCGAGCTAATGTTTCTGCTAATAATGTTTTACCACTCCCTGTAGGGCCGATCAATAAAATGTTACTTTTAAACAATTTTGTACCATTGCTATTTATACACGTCTTTTCATTACGTAAACGTTTGTAATGATTATATACTGCTACTGCAAGTACTTTTTTAGTGTATTCTTGTCCAATCACATAATCGTCCAAGTAATTCTTAATTTCACAAGGGGTAGGATATTTGGTCAATTTTTCGTTAATTATTTTACCTTTATTTTCTTGACTAATTATATCTTTACATAAACCAACACATGTATCGCAAATATGCGCTGATAATCCAGCAATTAATTTTAATACTTGATTTTGATCTTTCCCGCAAAATGAACAACATAATGCACTATTTTTTGAATGATTTTGATGATCATCGCTCACAGTCTGATATCCTTCTGTTTACGTTTAATTCATTTAAAGCAATCTATAAATTACTTGAGATATAAATAACAAATTCAGACATAAATTTTATTACAGATCATGATGATAATGAAACGTAAATTAAGTAATAATTTAAATTTATATTCGCTGAGATAACACACAATCTACCAATCCATACTTCATTGCTTCATCAGCAGATAAAAAACAATCTCGTTCTGTATCTTTATTGATGATATCAATAGATTGTCCGGTATGTTTTGCCATAAGCTTGTTGATATTATTTTTAATTTTTAATATTTCTCTCGTATGAATAGCAATATCAGTAGCTTGTCCTTGGAAAGATCCTAATGGTTGGTGAATCATTATTCGAGCATTCGGTAAACAAAATCGTTTACCTTTGGTACCAGAAGCTAATAGGAAAGCGCTCATGGATGCAGCTTGTCCCATGCAAAACGTACTAACATCAGGTCTTACAAATTGTATAGTGTCGTATATTGACATTCCCGCGGTTATTACTCCTCCTGGAGAGTTAATATACAAATGGATGTCTTTTTCTGAATTCTCTGATTCTAAGAACATCATTTGAGCAACAATTAAATTAGCTACACTATCTTCGATAGTTCCTGTCATAAAAATAATTCTTTCTTTTAATAATAAAGAAAATATATCGTATACACGATCTCCTCGAATAGTATGCTCTATTACTGTTGGAACTACTACCATACGATGACAATAAGGCGTTTTAAAGTTATGTGAGCATTGCATAGCATGTATTATAATCCTCTTGTATTGTATATCTGTTATATAAAAGTTTTATTTAAACCTTGATATAATACAATTTATGAAAAATTTCAAACTAAATTTAATAATCATATTTTATTAAGAAATAATTGTTGAGCATATAGCTTTCTGTTAATTTATTATTAATCAAAATGTTTAAGGATTAAAATAGAAAATATTTATATATTCACATATATATTATTTGTTCTTATCGTATCTTATGTATACGATTACAGTCGCATGTAATAAATAGTTAAAGACATTGCGTATGGATAAAAACTGATTGTTTATGATTTAATCAACTAATTATAATAAAAACATTTATTATTTAAGATGATATTTCTTACAGTCTAATATTTCTAATGATCAGCTAATTTAATCATAACTTATTAAATCTTTATATGTAATTTTTTGCAATAATTTTGTCTGATTAAGAATAAAATCAGTTATTTTTCTCTATAAAAGAGACGCGAATATATTGTTAGCGTTGTCGTATTGTTGTTTCATGATCACATTTTTTGAAACATCGAGTGTATCTAATACACTATTAATAATGTTGTAAATTAGAAGCATAGTTGACATCAATTCTTGAGCTAATATCATTACATGGCAATGCAATTTTACGCGATGTTTATCTGGATCTTCGAAGATAAATCTGCTTAACAATAAATGTGTAATTGTTTTATTTTTTTAAGTTCATTGACATAAACATGCTTAATTACCTTATTACTATGAACTATTGATGCATATGTTATTAAACATAGAAATAAATTCAATACGTTATATACGATATATTTTTTTTATATTTAATTTTTTATTTTATTCTAATAATATAGTTTAAATAAAATTTCACATATTCCTGAGTTTTTACATACATACATTTATTTTTTTAGTATCTATTCTGTGAAATAGACCGATTTACGTCATTTTGATTTGATTTTAAAAACTTTAAAATTTTCATTTTTTAAAAAATAACAATTCATTCATGCATCTTTCCTTAAAGATTATTTGAAATAATATTCATGTTAAATATCAATTTTTATATTGAAAACATCTTCTACATTATAATCAAACATCTTATCCTTATAAATTAAGGCAAAACTAATTATTTTTTTATTAATTATCATAACAACACCTCCAATGTTGTCGTCTCCATCTTATACCATAAGATAGTATAACGATGTTACAAGTAACCTGATTCCAATACTAATTTTCTTATTACTACATTTCTAAGTATATGTATTTTTACATTTTTAAAACTACAACCAATATCCATTTTTTATAATGTCTGATAAAAATTGGTTTTTCATTTCAATATTAATAAATCCTTTCAGTTTTATATGTGGATATACTTCTACTGTGACAGTAGACACAAAATTTTTACTATTATTACAAAAATGTATAAATTATTGCATGTAGGTTTACTAATTAAATTATTTTTTTGATGATAAGATTAATATAATTTTTATTACATTTAATTTTATCATGATTTTATGACTAATAATTAGTCCATAATTTTTCTTAAAAAACAAATAGGTACCTTCTCAACACGGAACCCATGAATATATATGTTTTTAGAAACATGTGTCGATCTTTCACAATATTCTTTATTCGCAATATTATAGAATAAATTAACAGTAATGCGTTTCTATTAAGATTTAATATTTTCAATCATTACGCGTATCTAATTCATTCCTTTTTATTTTATAAATCAAAAATAACAATAAAAGTATACGATATTATGTGACATTACACATAATATAAAAATTATAAATGTAACAGATCTTTAATTCATATTTATATCTAATAAATAATTATCATATAACTCATATTCTCAACATTATCAATGCACTAAATTTTTAATAATGTTATATGTGTCATCATTAAGATGATATCGATACTTGAATAGATATGTAAAATATATAATTAAATTAATTTACATTAAGTTATTTAGTAAAAAATCTCAATTATACCTAACAATACAAGTATTGCTGTAAATTTATTAAAATAATGGAGTATTTAATGTTATCTTTACGTCATAAAATGAAGCTAATTTCAAATAAATATACTGACTATATTTAAAACTTTCTAATAAATGGTAATTATAAAAAATTTTTTGATATATATAATCTATTTACATTAATGCAGGTTTGCGGTAGGATGTTTAACTTAAGAACTTAAAATATATATTCGCATTAGAATAGTTGAATGAAATTCAGAATATGCAAACATAGAAAGATATATATTTCATTGTTACTGTATAGTTTAATAACAATATTAAATGGATGCAGCGATTTGGTTTTATTACATCCTAGAGGCCAAATTGGGATGGAAGAACGTTCATTGATATTGACCGCATTCGGATTAATGCTTAGTATAGTTGTCCCAGTAATCGTGATGGCAATTTTTTTTACTCTAAAATATAGAGCATCTAATCTCAGAAATACGCAATATAGTCCTAATTGGGTAAATTCTAAAGAAATAGAATTTATAGTTTGGGCTGTACCAATTTTAATTATTATCTTTTTAGGAACTGTAACTTGGCAATCTACTCATAAATTAGATCCTAAAAACCCTATTGTATCGTCTGATGAGCAACCAATTATTATTAATGTCATATCATTAGATTGGAAATGGCTTTTTATTTATCCAAAACAAAATATAGCAGTTGTGAATGAGCTTGTTTTTCCAGCGCATATACCAATAAAATTCAATGTTACTTCTAATTCAGTTATGAATTCTTTTTTTATTCCTCAATTAGGAGGACAAATTTATGCGATGGCTGGAATGCGTACGGAACTATATTTAATAGCTAATGCAGCAGGGCGATATAAAGGTATTTCATCAAATTTTAGTGGTCAAGGATTTTCTGGTATGAAATTTACTGTTGTTGCTACACAGACTAAACAAGAATTTGAACAATGGATACAAAAAGCTCGACAATCATCTCATCAAATTAATAATATGTCAATTTATGAAGAATTAGCTAAACCCAGTGAATACCATCCGATAATTTATTTCTCCAATGTACAACCCAACTTGTTTTACAATGTAATCAATAAATTTACACATCAAAAAAAAGAATATTTTTAGCTATAATTCATGTTTCCTTAATATAAAGCATGATTGTTTTGGGAAATGTTGCAAATATATGAGGATAATAAAGTAATGTTTGGAAAATTAACAACACATTCTATTCCATATGAAGATCCAGTTATTATGTCGACAGTTATTATCATTCTTTTCATTGGAGTAATTCTTTCTGGTATCATTACATATTACAATAAATGGCGATATCTTTGGAATGAATGGTTTACTTCTGTAGATCATAAAAAAATTGGAATTATGTATATTATAGTCTCATGTATTATGTTTGTACGTGGTTTTGCCGATGCCATCATGATGAGAGCGCAACAAGCTTTATCTTCTTCTGGATCGTATGAATTTCTTTCAGCCTATCATTACAACCAAGTAATTACTGCTCATGGCGTAATCATGATCATATTTATGGCTACTCCTTTCGTAATAGGATTAATGAACTTGGTAGTTCCATTACAAATTGGAGCACGAGATGTTGCTTTTCCTTTTTTAAACTCATTGAGTTTTTGGTTATTTATGGTGGGTGTAATTTTGATGAATCTTTCCTTAGGAATAGGAGAATTTGCGCAAACAGGATGGTCAGGTTACCCGCCATTATCAAGCAAAGAATACAGTCCTGGTGTTGGTGTCGATTATTGGATATGGAGTATACAAATTTCTGGAATAGGAACTACTTTGACTGGTATAAATTTTTTCACTACAATTTTATACATGCGAGCTCCAGGATTGTCGATGATGAAAATGCCAGTTTTTACTTGGACTGCTTTATGTACAAATACATTAATCATTGCGGCTTTTCCAATTTTGACTATTACTATCGCTTTATTAACACTAGACCGTTACCTAGGAACCCATTTTTTTACTAACGATTTAGGCGGAAATATGATGATGTATATCAATTTATTTTGGGCTTGGGGTCATCCAGAAGTATATATTTTAGTATTGCCCGTATTTGGTGTATTTTCAGAAATTGTTTCCACTTTTTCACAAAAGAAATTGTTTGGATATACTTCATTAATATGGGCTACTATAGCTATTACTGTGTTATCTTTTTGTGTATGGTTACACCATTTTTTTACTATGGGTGCAGGTGCTAACGTTAATGCATTTTTCGGCATTATGACCATGATAATTGCCATTCCAACTGGAGTAAAAGTATTTAACTGGTTATTCACTATGTATCGAGGGAAAATTGTTTTTTCCTCTCCAATGATGTGGACTATTGGATTTATCATTACATTTTCCATAGGAGGAATGACTGGGGTATTATTGTCTGTGCCAGGGGCTGATTTTGTATTGCATAACAGTTTATTTTTAATCGCACATTTTCATAATGTTATTATTGGAGGAGTATTGTTCGGTTGTTTTGCAGGAACCACCTATTGGTTTCCTAAGGCTTTTGGTTATGTTTTAAATGAAAAATGGGGGAAACGAGCTTTTTGGTTTTGGATTATTGGATTTTATATAGCGTTTATGCCGTTATATATTTTAGGGTTTATGGGTATGACTCGTCGATTAAGCCAACACATTGATCCAATATTTTCATCGATGTTAGTAACCGCATCAATGGGTACTATATTGATTGGATTAGGTATTATGTGTCAATGTATCCAAATAATAGTCAGTATTGTAAATCGTGATAAACATAAAGATATAAATGGAAATCCATGGAATGGATCTACTTTAGAATGGGCTGTTTCTTCTCCCCCGCCATTTTATAATTTTGCAATTATTCCTATAATAAACAATGATCGTGATGTTTTTTGGTATGTACAAAATAATAGAAAAATATACTCTTGTCCTGATCAATTTCAATCCATACATATGCCCAAGAATACGTATTCTGGCATTGTTATATCTTTTTTCGCTTTAACATTTGGATTTGGTATGATTTGGTATATATGGTGGCTCGTTGTTTTTAGTATGTTGGGAATAATAGCAACTTGGATTCTTCATACATTTAATAATGATACAGAATATTACGTACCAGTAGAGAAAATTAAAGAAATTGAATGTGTTAATAATGTATAAACATAATAATTTAAATATCAAGACAATATTTGGTTTCTGGTTATACATAATGAGTGATTGTATTCTATTCGCAAGTTTATTTGCAATATACTCTGTGTTATGTAATAACACAGCAGATTGTTCTTCAGGAAAAGATATATTTTCATTACCTTTTGTGTTTATAGAAACTTGTTGTTTATTATTGAGTAGTCTTACTCATGGTAAAGTTATGATATACGTAGAAAAATCATATACGAAACAAATAAATATTTGGATGGGAATAACTTTTTTATTAGGACTATGTTTTATTAGTATGGAGATCTATGAATTTTATCATTTAATTAAATTAGGAAACAATCCATGTCGCAGTGCATTTCTTTCTTCTTTTTTTACTTTAGTTGGGACCCATGGTCTACATGTGATGGCGGGTCTTATTTGGATTGCGGTAATGATTATACATATTGTGTATCAAGGATTGACATACACCAACTATATACGAATGCAATGTTTAAGTTTATTTTGGCATTTTCTTGATGTTATATGGATATGTGTATTTACTGAGGTATATTTACTGGGAGTACTATAATTAATGAAGAATGGTTATACACAGAAGTCATATTTAATTGGGTTTGTATTGTCTTTGGTTTTGACAATCGTTCCATTTTTTATGGTTACATATGACACAATAAATAAAAAAATATTAATAAATATTATTGTATTTTGCTCAATAATGCAGATTATTGTTCATTTAATTTTCTTTTTACATTTAGGAAATGTATCTAATCAAGCATGGAATTTAATATCTTTAATATTCACAATATTTATTGTTTTTATCCTTGTGTTAGGAAGTGTATGGATTATGACACATTTACATCATAATTTGATGATTTAAATAAGATAGTTTAATTATTATGATTAAATATTATTTACACTTAACAAAACCAGGAATTGTTTTAGGTAATTTAATGTCATCTGCAGGAGGATTTTTAATTGCATCGCGAGGTGCTATATCTTATTCTTTATTTATCACAATGATTGTAGGAACAGCCTTAGTAATAGCTTCTGGCTGTGTGTTAAATAACATTATTGATCGAGATATTGATGGAGTTATGGAAAGAACTAAACATAGAGTCTTGGTACAACACGGTCAAATTTTTTTAAATCAAAGTATCTTTTATGCAGTAATATTAAGTATATTTGGATTTTTGTTTTTAAGTTTTACTAAAAATGTTTTGACAATATATTTATCGGCAATAGGTTTATTTATATATGTCGGTGTGTATAGTTTATGGATGAAACGTAGATCTATTTATAGTATAATGGTGGGTAGTATATCAGGAGCGATGCCTCCAGTCATTGGATATTGTGCTGCTGCAAATCAATTTGATGCAGGGGCTTTGATGTTATTAATAATTTTTAGTTTGTGGCAAATCCCACATTCTCATTCCATTGCTATTTTACGATTAAATGATTATAAAGTAGCTTTTATTCCAACTTTCCCTATTAAAAAGGGAGTAGAGTCAACTAAGAATCATATGGTTGTTTATATAATCGGATTTATTATAGCAACTATATTATTTACTGTTATGGGGTACACTAGTTATATATTTTTAACAATAATTAGCATTATGAATTTATGGTGGTTACATATGGGATTCTATGGTTATAGAATAATTAATCACGATAGTTTGTGGGCAAAAAAAATGTTTTTATTATCTCTTATCATTATAGTATCATTAAATTTGCTTTTATCCTTAGATCATATTTTATTCTCTACAAAAAATATATTACTGTAATTATGACATATTCGAAATATTATTAATATAAATGAATAAATAATATAATATTTCTCAATATTTATAAAAATTTTTATTTTGAATATTTCATATAATATATTGATATTTTTAAAATATATAAATTTAAGATATTTCAATATCCATTTATTGTTAATACTATAATGACTAAAAAAGAATTGTATATTATATTGGGATTGAGCATGATATTTGCATTACGTATGGCAGGAGTATTTATGATTCTGCCCGTTTTGACTGTTCATGCTGTTTCCTTACAAGGAGCAAATGGAAGTTCGCTAGGTGTAGCTATTGGAATATATGGCTTAATGCAAATAATCTTCCAATTACCTTTTGGATTAATGTCTGACAAAATTGGACGTAAATCTGTTATTATCGGAGGATTAGTGTTATTTATTTTGGGTAGTGAAATAGCAGCAACTACTAATAATATTTGGGGGCTTATTATTGGAAGAGCGCTACAAGGATCAGGAGCTATTGGCAGCTCACTTATAGCATTGTTATTAGACTCAGTACAAGAACAACATCATATAAAAGCAATGGCGTCAGTTGGCATGAGTATTGGGATAGCTTTTGCTGCTTCCATGGTTTTTGGGCCAATTATTACTAACAGGTTTGGGTTAAACGGATTATTTCATTGTATTACTATATTAATTATATTAGCTATTATTTTAATTTATATTATAAAACCACCTATTTCTTCTCATCCCGTGAAAAATGATGAAAATTTATTTATTATGTTTAATAAAATTAAACATATACTAATTCAGTCACAATTAATGAAACTAAATATCAGCATATTTTTTACACATACTATCTTAATGTTAAACTTTATTGTTTTACCTAAAATCATGATAAATTTAGGATTTCCTCTTAGTGTACATTGGAAAATTTATAGCATTATTATGATAATATCTGCGATCGCAGTATTGACATGTACCTTCTATTTTGAAGGTAAAAATTGTACAAAAAAGATATTAATTGCTTGTATGAATATTTTATTTTTATCTGAACTAATTATGTCAATGAATACGTTATATAGTAAAATGTTTTTATTTGGAATGCAGTTATTTTTTATAGCATTTAGTTTAATAGAGACAATATTACCTGCTTTGATAAACAAAGCAGCACAAAAAAAATATAAAGTAACTACCATCAGTATTTATTCTATTGGTCAATTTTTAGGAATAGGATTTGGCGGGATTTTAGGTGGATTTTTATTAGAAATGAAAGGAGTATGGTTGGTATTGTTTTTTTCATTAACTATATCCTTATTATGTGTTATAGTAATTAACACACTACATTAATTATCTATAATACGGTAAAATTTTACAGCTAATAAATAGTACAATAAAATACATAAGTCCATTGCTTCATTAACATGCAGAATATTTCAATAAATACTGAATAAAAAAATTATGTTTTTTAAAATGTAAAACCGTAATTCTTACAGTATGGTTACTGTAATTTATCAAAAAAAATTTTGTAATTCAGTAATACTTAAACTGATAACGGGACGTTTTCTGTAAAACAATTTCTAGTTTACTTAATTAGTAAGTAAATAATGCTTTCATTATTAATCAATTTTTTAAAATTGAAGTTATTTGTCCAAGAATTACTTGTTTGACCTAATTTGCTATCTAGGTGGTCTGTATACCTTTACATTGCAAAATCCTTGTCTATGCAAATACATTACTTGCAATCGGCTCATTATACCATGATCACAATATAATAAATATATTTTATTGGGATCTAATTTAGAAAATTGATCAATTAAATTATAAAAAGGTATTTTTTTTATTTCTATATTATTTAAATAAAGAGGATTTTTTTCTTGTTCAATTTCTGTTCGTATATCCAATACTACATCAGTAGAATCCAATATTTTTTTAGTTTCTACTTGAAATACATGTTGATTAATAATTTGATCAGGAATGTTTTGTACGTCTATTACATAAGATTGAGACACTGCACGGTTTAACACAGTGAAATCAAAATTATTTTCTTCAAATTCGATAAGTTGTTTTGTTGTTTTTGCAGTTGATTTTTTTGATATTATTCCACAATATTCTGGAACAGATTTTGAAAGTATTTCTGTGCCTATCTTTCGAGCTAAATTGATAATTTTTTCTTTGTCATAAGAAATTAAAGGACGAAATATTACATGATCAGAAACATTGTCAATAAGTGTTAGGTTGCTCAAAGTTTGGCTCGATACTTGTCCTAACACTTCTCCTGTTATTAACGCGGTAATTTTATAACGATTAGCTACCAATGATGCAGAACGTATCATCATACGTTTTAACACTACTCCTATTTGGTTGTCTTTTATTTTAGCAACAATTTCTTTAATGACTTCTGAAAAATCAATAGAAATAAATTTTATTTTATGAGAACTACTAAATTTGTTCCATAGAAAATATATTACTCTACATACTTCAACAGTATGCATATCTCCACCTAAATTAAAAAAACAATAATTCACTTTACATCCTCTCCGAATTAACATATAGCTAGCAACAGCTGAATCAAATCCTCCTGAAATTAATGACAACATTTCTTGTTGCGTACCTATCGGAAAACCTCCTAATCCTTCGTAACGCTTGATAATTATAAAAAGTTGATTATCTTTAATTTCTAAATATATAGTTTTTTCAGGTTTTGTTAAGTTAACTCTAATATTACCTATGTTTTGACACAGTTTATTCCCTAAATAATGTTCAACTTCTTGAGAAGTGAAATTATGTTTACCACAACGTTTCACTCGAACACAAAAACTTTTGCCTGATAATTGAATCTCATAATTCAGACTGAGTATAATTTTTTCATAAATATCTTGTAAAGAACGAAACATATGTTTTTTAATTAATAACAAATGATGAATTCCAGGAATGTTTATTAAAATAGCGCATATCTTTTGATACTTGTTATGATTACATATTACCTCAAGATAATCCCAATTACGTATAATTGATGCTGATTCATTATTTTTTTTTAAAATAGTTTTAATATTTGTAATGAGGATTTTTATAAAAAAAATTCGTATAGCACGGCTTTTTATTGTAATTTCTGGTGATAATTTAATAACTATTTTCATATAAATATTTTAAACATTAAAATACATAAGCATAATATATTAGATATAGTAATCTTATACTATATAAATTATTATTATTTATATAATAATGTGCTCTTCTTTTGGATTATCGCATCAAAAATGATGATAGGCTATCATATACGTAATCAATATATGAATTGATGAAAATAATTATACTAATATATAGATATTTTTATTATGTAATATTATTATATACTGTGTATGTCATTTAAATACATATATCTAATAGTGTTTTATTTTATGATTTTATGGTATTAGTACAATACTATGCTTATGATTGATTTTTCTAATGAGTTACGTGACAGCCATCAACGAGTAGACGAAGCTATTAGTCGTTATTTGATTATGTTTCTTAAGCAAGATGTATCTCTCCTTATGCAAGCAATACGTTATAGTGTGCTGTTAGGAGGAAAACGGTTACGTCCTTTTTTAGTTTATCAAACAGGTAAATTATTTGGTGTTAGATCGTCAAATCTTAATGCTCCAGCAGCAGCCATTGAATGCATACATGCTTATTCTTTAATTCATGATGATTTACCTATTATGGATAATGATAAACTGCGTAGAGGGCATCCAACATGTCATGTCAAATTTGGAGAATCTATTGCTGTTTTAGCAGGTGATGCTCTACATACATTGGCTTTTACCATTCTTTCAGAAGCACATATGCCAACTGTCACAGATCAAAATCGTTTAAAAATGATTGCTACATTAGCTTCTGCCAGCGGAGCTAATGGAATGTGCTTAGGTCAGTCTTTAGATTTAATTAATAAAAATAATAAAAATATATCAGCCACACAGTTAGAAACCATATATCAGTACAAAACAGGATCATTAATTCGAGCTGCAGTTCGCATTGGAGCGTTAGCAGCAGGCAACAAAAGCTGCGACGACGTATTGTCATTTCTAGACCACTATGCTACAACTATAGGTTTAGCTTTTCAAATACAAGACGACATTATAGATATTTCACATGCATATAATCAGAAAAAAAAACGCAGTATGCAATCGCATCATAACGATGTCAACAACACTTATCCAAAAATATTAGGATTAAGCACAGCTCGCACTAAAGCTCAAGATTTATATTGTGAGTCATTAACATCTTTAAAATACATTGCGAAATTAGGCTATAATGTTAATATTTTATCTGCATTTTCGCGTTATATTATTAAACGTAACAACTAAAATTACATAAATAAACAATATTAAATAAATTTAATATGAACTGTAATTCAAATAAATACCCCATATTAGGTTTAATCAATACTCCTAAAGAATTAAGACAATTATCTGAAGATCATTTAGCAAAGTTGTGTAATGAGTTACGTCAATTTCTTTTAACTAGTGTTAGCAAATCTAGCGGCCATTTTGCATCTGGATTAGGGACTATTGAACTTACCGTAGCATTACATTACGTATATAATACTCCATTTGATTATTTAATTTGGGATGTAGGGCATCAGGCATATCCACATAAAATTCTTACGGGGCGGCGCGAACGTATTTTTAGTATTAGAAGAAAGAACGGATTACATCCATTTCCTTGTCGTGATGAAAGCGAATATGATGTTTTATCAGTGGGACATTCCTCTACTTCAATTAGCGCGGGGTTAGGTCTAGCAATAGCGGCAGAGCGAGAAATGCTAGGACGTCGTACAGTATGCGTGATAGGAGACGGAGCAATAACTGCTGGGATGGCCTTTGAAGCAATGAACCATGCTGGATCTACAAAATCTGATTTATTGATTATTTTAAATGATAACGAAATGTCTATTTCAGAAAACGTAGGAGCATTAAACAATCATCATACTCATATTTTATCAAAAAAAGTATATTCCAATTTAAAAGTAGACAATAATAAAATATTGTCTGACGTTTTTTCAACTAATACATTGATTAAACATATTGGTAACCAAATCAAAAATTTTAATGGCACATCAAGTTCATTATTTTCACAACTTGGTTTTAATTATATTGGCCCCATTAATGGACACGATGTATTAGAATTAGTATATATTTTGAGAAATATACGTGATATGAAAGGTCCACAATTCTTACATATTATTACCAAAAAAGGTTGTGGCTATAAACCTGCAGAAAAAGATCCTATTAAGTGGCACGCAGTACCAAAATTTAATCCCGAAAGCGGATCGTTACCTACAGAGCATTCTAAAAATATAACTTATTCTGCAATTTTTGGTGATTGGTTATGCCAAGTTGCGGCTCGAGATAATAAGATTATAGGAATTACGCCCGCGATGAGAGAAGGTTCTGGAATGAGTATCTTTTCTCAAAAATATCCAAAACAGTATTTTGATGTTGCAATTGCTGAACAACATGCTGTGACATTTGCTGCTGGATTAGCTATAGCGGGTTATAAACCTATTGTCGCTATTTATTCAACATTTTTACAACGCGCATATGATCAAGTAATCCATGACGTAGCAATTCAGAATTTGCCTGTGTTATTTGCTGTCGATCGAGGAGGTATTGTCGGAGCAGATGGGCAAACTCACCAAGGCGCTTTTGATTTATCGTATTTACGTTGTATTCCGAATATGATAATAATGACCCCAAGTGATGCGTGTGAATGTAAGTTGATGTTATATACAGGATATCGTTACCGATATGGACCTAGTGTTGTACGTTATCCCAAGGGATATGCAGTACCCGGTAATTTAGTAGATACAACAAAATTGTATACTTTACCATTAAGTAAAGGTGTAATACGTCGCCAAGGAAATTGCATTGCAATTCTTAATTTCGGAACTTTATTGCAATCAGCCTATAATGTTGCATCTGAATTAAATGCGACCCTAGTAGATATGAGATTTGTTAAGCCATTAGATGAAAACTTAATAAAAACTCTTGCTAAAAATCATCAAGTATTAATAACATTAGAGGAAAATACAATAATGGGTGGAGCCGGAAGCGGGGTAAATGAATTTATTATGCAAAATAAGCTATCAATTCCTGTTTTAAATATTGGTTTGCCTGATTTTTTTATTTCTCAAGGTTCACAATCAGAGATACTTTCTGAATTGGGATTAGATAGCATAGGTATTTATAAAAAAATTATAAAATGGATACATTAACAAGGTTATATTCAATGTAGTATGACGTTTGAATAATCTAACGCGCATAAATTTAACTTTCAATATTATTGACATATATATATATATATTTTATTAACATTTTAATGATATAAATTCATTAGTAATAAAATGATGCAAACCGATATAATACTCGCTAATATGTCATCAATAATAATGCCAAATCCACCTTTTATTTCACGATCACACCATGAAATTGGCCAGGGTTTTACTATATCAAATATTCTAAATAATAAAAATGCGATAATCGTCCATAACCAACTATGTATTGGTACTATAATTAATGTCATCCACATACCAACAAATTCGTCCCAAACGATTGATTTAGGATCATGAACACCAAGTATTTTGGTAGTATGATCGCAAAAATATATGCCTACTCCTATTCCAATAATCAAGAACAAAAAGTAAAACTGAAATGAAAATAAATAGTTCAAAATCCACCATATTGGTATTGCTAATAATGACGCTACAGTTCCTACGGGTAGCCAAGAAATTGTACCTAAACCAAAACCAGTAGCAAATAAACACCATATTTTAGATAATTTCAAATCACTAATCATATTTAAAAACATATCAGTAGCACATGTCTATTCGGTTCGGGATTAATAAAAACAATTATTATTCCTTCAAATTTATTTTTCATTATACAAACAATCATATTATTATTTAATAATATGATTGTTTGTACTAACACAAAGCTGATTGGCTATTTTATCTAATACTCCATTAATAAATTTATGACTTTTTTCAGCTCCAAAAATTTTTACAAGCTCAATTGCTTCATTAATGGCAACTTTATATGGTATATCATTACATTTGGTAAGCTCAAATAATGCGATACGTAACACTGAATGTTCAATATAACCTAATTTCTCTAAATTTCGGGATAAATACGGTATCATTAATTTATCCAATTCTTCAGCGCAACTTATTACTCCAATATATAATTCATGAAAATAAGAGATATTGCAATCTTGAATATCTTGCTCTGTTACAACATAACGTTCTATTTCTTTAACATCATTTTTAGATACTTGCCAAGAATATAATGCCTGCAATGTACATTCACGAGCACGCCTTCTACTAATTGCTTTCACATAATTCCTTTTATATATTTATATGTATTAAGAACTATTTTTAATTATTTTTAGTATATTAATCATTTCTAAAACAGCCAAAGCAGCTTCTGATCCTTTGTTATTAGATTTAATACCTGAACGTTCTATAGCTTGACTAATATTATCCGTAGTAAGTAATCCAAATCCAATAGGCAATGTGTTTTCCATGGAAATTCTGGATAATCCAGAGCTACATTCTTTTGCAACAAATTCAAAATGAATGGTAAATCCACGAATTACTGTACCCAAAGCTATTATTCCATCATATTTATGACTAATAGCCAATGCTTTTGCGATTAATGGTAATTCATAGGAGCCTGGAACCCAAATTATGGTTATATTTTCATCTTTTACGTGTCCAATTCTTTTTAAAACATCTAAAGCTCCTTCAAGTAAATTATTATTAACGAAACGATTAAATCGAACAATCGCGATAGCAATCTTAGCTTTATTTGCTATAGTATCGCTTTCAATAATATTCATTATAATCCTTATTATTCAGGTTACTGACATCATTACTTGTTCTTATTTATAAATAAACATGTTATAGCATAGCATAAATTAATATAACTAATAAAAAATATATTACATACCCTTTGGAATTAACCTTAAACGAAGGTCTGGTCCTATATTTTTTACGTCAAGTAATTTAAAAGATTTAATGTCATTCAGACATTTGATATTTGGTAATAAACATAAAGGCCGCGCGTCAGATCCTAAAAATTTTATAGCTTGATACAAAATAAGTTCGTCTACCAATCCAATATCTAATAACACTCCTGAAAAAGTAGCGCCTGCTTCTACCCAAATATTATTAATTTCACGATATCCAAGATGTTGCATTAATTCTGTTAAGTTTATTCGATGATGGCCATGACAATTAATTGATGATAATAATAGTTGTTCTACTGATGAGGGCCAATTTCGATGGTCTTTTTTTAAACGCACGAGTAGAATTTTTCCCTCATATCGTATAATACGATGCGTTGGAAGTACTCTATTTGTGCTATCAATAATGACTCTTAGTGGTTGCCTAATTTGATTGTTGGCATAAATACGTTTCATTTCGTCTGAAAAGCATTCCCAACGTACATTTAATTTTGGATCATCTGCTAAAACAGTGCCAGCAGTAGAAAGAATGACATCACTTTCTGCACGGAAACATTGTACATCTTGGCGCGCCTGAATAGATGTAATCCATTTACTTTCTCCAGAAGACATAGCAGTCCTACCATCTAGAGATGCAGCTAATTTTAATTTAACCCATGGAAATCCGGTACGTATACGTTTGAGAAATCCTCGATTTATTGATTCAGCTTCAGGTAACATCAGACTATGCTGTACTTCAATACCTGCTTGTTGCAGCAAATGTAAACCACGTCCTCTTGCGTAAAAATGAGGATCTAACATAGCTACAACAACGCGTTTAATGCCTGCATTAATTAATGCAGTAGTGCAAGGAGGAGTACGTCCGTAATGACTACATGGTTCCAGAGTGATATAAGCAGTTGCTCCTTGTGCTAAATTTCCAGCAATACGTAACGCATGTATTTCAGCATGCGCGTCTCCTGCTCGTATGTGATATCCCTCTCCTATAATTTTATTGTTGCGAACGATAACACATCCTACATTAGGATTAGGCATCGTAGTAAATCGTCCTTTCCATGCCAATTGAAGTGCTCGTGTTAAAAATCTTTTGTCATGTAGTATAATATTGTCTGTCATAGTATCATGAGATCGTGAAACTAAATATATTTTTATAATGATCAATTTTATTAATAAAAAATAATTTAAATCCGATATTACGAGAGTGCTATTGTTTTGGGTCTCTCGACCATGTCATGATATTAATAAATTATTCAGTAAATGTTGAAGTTATAATCAGACATGAGATACGAGTATCACAGCTAATATTTTATTACATAATAATGTATTAGATTTCATTTGTTTATATATTAATTGTAGTAATGTTTATTGATAATTAAATACGTATGCGTTAATGTATAACGCATACGTAATGTTGTTATAAATTTAATTTTGTTTAAAATATAAATCATACATCATATATAAACTGTATTCCAAAACACTTATGTTTAACAGTAATATCAATCAGTGTTGATATAGTAGCAAAAATACTATTATATTTTTGATGTTTGTTAAGCAAAAATATACAATTAGTAGTGAAAAATTTTATTTTTTGTTAATTTTTATAAAATGATTACGTGCAGTACCAAATTTAAATGCTAACGCAGAAGCTATATATATAGATGATACTGTGCCAATAATAGTTCCAAGTAATAAAGTAACCGCAAATCCGTGTAATATATCCCCCCCCCAAATTAGTAGTATCAGTAGTACCATAATAGTTGTAACTGAAGTTATAATAGTTCTACTTAATACTTGACTCAATGAGATATTAAATATATCTATAGATTTTGATACAGGTGTATAATAGAAATTTTCTCTAATTCTATCAAAAATGACAATTTTATCATTAATAGAATAACCAATTGCTGACATTAGGGCAGCAATAATGGTGGAATCTATTTTAATAGCAAATAAAGATAATATACCTAAAATAACTACCATATCATATATTAAAGATATGACTACTCCAGTTGCTAATCTCCATTCAAAACGAAAAGTTATATATACTAAGATACATATTAATGCGACTAATAAAGCTATTATTCCTGTATTTATCAGTTGACTATGGACGCTGGGACCAATCCAATTTACTTGTTTAACGAAAAAATTTTGAACAATACCTTGTCGCAAGGTATATAGTACTTTGCTTATAGTATGTTGATTAATCTTATTTTCATTAGGATCCAATGGCAATCGTATCATAATATCTTTCTGAGAACCAAAATGTTGCACGATAGGATTTTTGAATCCTGATTGAACTAAAATATTTTGAATATTAATGAGATTTACATCTTTTTCTGAACTAATTTCAACCAACATACCTCCAGTGAAATCTATCCCCCAGTTAAAACCGCGCGTTATCATAGTACAGCATGAAATAAAGAATAAAAATATCGATAAAAAAAATATTAAACGTTTCCATGCAAGAAAATCATAAATTTTATAATAACTTTCACTCATTTTAAAAAATTCAATTAAAATATATAAAATTGGTATATATGATTTAAAAACGTAAAAAGTTAAATGGATAGTTTATTAATACGTCTTTTCCCGTAGACTAAATTAACAACAGCACGAGTACCAAAAATAGATGTAAACATTGATGTGCCTACTCCAATAATAGTAGTAATAGCGAATCCTTTAATTGGTCCTGTACCGATTAAATATAGTATAATAGAAGTAATAATAGTTGTAATGTTTGCGTCTACAATACTAGTAAGCGCTTTACGATATCCCGCGTATATAGCGTATTGCACTGGTTTACCTTGTTTTATTTCTTCTTTAATTCTTTCGTTAATTAATACATTTGCGTCTACAGCTACGGATAAAGTCAATACTATGCCTACTATACTTGGCATAGTTAACACTATTCCTGGGACTATAGACATCGTACTTATCATGAGTATTAAATTAGCAATTAAAGCAACACTAGCGATTAATCCAAAGTAATGATACCATAAAATCATAAAACATATAGAAGTTAATAATCCTAAAGCACATGCAATAAATCCCCGCACAATGTTTTGTTTACCAAGTGTAGGACCAATCATGCGTTCTTCTTCAATATGAATAGGTGCTGCTAAATTTCCCATACGTAATAATAACGAAAGATGACGTGCTTCATTTAAATTGTTGATTCCGGAAATACGGAAATTATCACTTAATTGAGATTGAATAGTAGCAATATTAATAACTTTTTCATGTTTAATTAAAATAGCATGTCCTTTAGAATCTTTTTTTCCGCTATCTTTGTATTCTACGAATAAAGTAGCTATTGCTTTGCCAATATTATTTTTAGTAAAATTAGAAATTGAGATACTACCTGTTTTATCTAAAGAAATATTCACTTGAGGTCGATTATACTCATCTAAACCAACATTAGAATTAATGATGTTGTCTCCAGATAACACTATTTGTTTATATAACGGCACTAAATAACCATTATCGCTCAATTTTATCTCAGAATCTTCTGGAATTAAATTATTATTTATTTTAGATTCACTTATTGTTGAATTAACCAGTCGAAACTCCAGGCTTGCCGTGGTACCAAGCATCTCTCTAATTTTTTCAATATCTTGAAAACCGGGTAATTCTATAATAATACGATCACTTCCATGACGTTGTACTAATGGCTCAGTAATACCTAACTGGTGGATACGATGATGTAAAATAGTACAATTTTGATGTATTGCGTGCTCACGAATTGCATTTTTTTTTCTTTCAGAAAAAATCACATGTAATTTGTTGGTTCCTATTGCATACAATATTCGCTCATTATCTATTTTAGATAGAGGTAAAATTGCTTTATTTCTATAATTAGAATTTTTGAAATTAATTTCAATATCATTATTTTTAATTTTGTATATTTGTAAATAGGGAATGTTTTCTTCAAATAAGATAACTCTTAAAGAATTAATATATTGTTCTTGGAATTTATCTAGTACAGTTTTCGTATTTGCATGTATTACAAAATATATTCCGCCGCATAAATCTAATCCTAATTTTATAGGCTTAGCTTTTATTGCAGATAACCAATGTGGTATGTTTCGAGTATTACAAAGTAATATCTGATATTTTTTTGAAAAAATAGTTGATAGTTTTCGGTAAGCTTGAAGTTGATCCTGTTCCTGAAAAAATTGTATTCGAATTTTATTTGCTTGCGATACAATAGATTTATTAATTATTTTTTCGTATGCAAGTATCTTTTTTATTTGACATAATAAAATATCATCCATCTCTTGATAATTTCGTTCTAGAGCACATTGAGCAATATATATTGTAGGATAATCCCTATATAAACTCGGTAATGTGTAGATTATACCAGTAACAAATACTAAGATAACCGCAAGATACTTCCATAACGGATAATTATTTAACACAAAATCTTATCTCAATCTATATTGAAATTATAAATTATAATGCTTTCATAGTGCCTTTAGGCAAAATAGCAGTAATACAATCACGCTTAATCAATATTTCATTGCCATTAGTGTCATTTTTGTCATTGAGAATAACAAAGATATAGCCTGTTTCCGTAACTTTGACCACACGCCCGACTAATCCGCCATTAGTTAGGATTTCATCTCCTTTAGAGATGGAGCTTAATAATTCTTTATGAATTTTATTACGTTTTTGTTGTGGCCTAAAGATCATAAAATAAAAAATTCCAGCAAATACTGTTAACATGATCACTAAGGAATACGGATTACCCTGAGAATTAGCATTGACACTTGCCCAAGCAGCATTAGTAAATATGTTCATGTATATTTCCTGTTTTATGAATAATTTGAATCATTGGGTCTAATTAAAAAAATACTGAATATAAATTCAACATTAAATACGATTAACACGCTTATAAAAAATATCGATAAAGTTTTGCAATGATTTTGTTTTTATAGCTTGACGTAATTCCTTCATTAAACGCTGATAATATCTTAAATTATGAATGGTATTTAAACGCACACCAAGAATTTCTTTGCAACAATCTAAATGATGCAAATAAGAACGACTGTAATGTTGACAAGTATAACAATCGCAGTCTCCATCTAACGGAGAAGTGTCCTTTTTGTATTGCGCATTACGAATTTTAATTGTTCCATCAGAAACAAATAAATATCCATTACGAGCGTTACGCGTTGGTATAACGCAATCAAACATATCAATACCTTTCTGTACAGCCTCCAGCAAATCCTCTGGCTTCCCAGCACCCATTAAATAGCGTGGTTTATTTGTAGGAATTAATTTGCATATATGAGATAAAATACGATACATTTCTTTTTTCGGCTCACCTACTGATAAACCTCCTATTGCGTATCCATCAAAACCAATATTTATTAATTCTTTTGCTGACATATCCCTTAAATTTTCATACATACCTCCTTGAATAATAGCAAATAACATATTTGAATTATGTAATGTATCGAAACGTAAACGGCTGCGTTCAGCCCAATTTAAAGATATGTTTACTGATTTTTTTACATAATCCCAAGTGTTGGGATAAGATATGCATTCATCAAATATCATAACTATATCGGATTGCAAATCATGCTGAATTTCTATGGATTTTTCTGGAGTTAAAAACACAAGATGACCGTCAATAGGGCTTTTAAAGCATACTCCTTTTCTTGTGATTGTACGAGTTTTACTTAGACTAAATACTTGGAATCCTCCAGAATCTGTAATTATAGGGCCATTCCAACTCATGAATTTATGTAAGCTGCCGTGTAGTTTTATAATGTCTAAACCAGGACGTAACCATAAATGAAAAGTATTACTTAAAATGATTTGTGTTCCACTGGCTTCAACTTCCTTTGAAGTTAATGTTTTTATGGATCCATAGGTCCCTACTGGCATAAAGGCAGGTGTATCTACTATTCCTTGGTTACAAATAAGTCTACCAAGACGTGCGTGGCCATCTGTTTGTAATAGTTGAAATGGCATAAATGTTATCCTAATTAAAGAAATGTTTATTAATTAATATATAAATATAGTAAGTACTAATTATAAACTATATTTATTATAATAATCTGTATTTATATATATTATGCACAATAAAAGTAATATATTCATAACTTAAAAAGTTATATGTATATGCCATAATTTATAATCCTTAATAAATATAATAACAATTTTTTTATATTTTTTCTGACTTAATTAATATTGATTTTAAAAAGTATAAATTAAATAATAATATCGTTTAAGATCTATCAAATAAAATTGATAGAATAAAAGATTTGTTGCATATATGAAAAATATTCAATAGTTTATGGGATTATTATCATCAGTTATTTAATAACTATTTTTTGAATTTCAATATAGATTTTTATTCAGATAAGTTGTATTAATTAAAATTAATTGATTTCATACGTAAAATTGCTAAAATTGTTACTATATTATAGTATATAATTTTGTTAATAAAGTATTTTCAAGGAAATGTTATATCTACTATTAAAAATAATTTATTATATATGAGTGTAATATTAATTATTTGATATATTATTTGGATCGATTTTTATTTACGAATGAAAATATGATGACAAATTTTACAATTAATATTGTCTAATATTATTCACACGATTATTTAATCATTATCGACTACATTTTTATATCATTCTGTGTATCTTTATTATTTACCGATTATTAAATGAAATATTAATTTTATTAAGTCAAAGACTACACATGATTGTTTATTTAATAGCTAGAATACGTAGATGTTGATCATGAAAATATCAATTGACATAATTGAATTTGTATGTTGTTAATCACTATTATTATTGATGATATCAAGTATCATAAATTTCCTGAATTTAATTTTTTTAAGAAGATATTAAATGATCTAATTGAATTGATTAAGTTATTTTTCAATTAAGTGGTCGTGATTGACTCTAAATCTTTCAATTTAGATACAAGGATTTGGTTTTTATTCAAAAAATAAATAAAAAATCTTCAGGTTTTTATAATTTTTTTATATACTGACTTTTAATTGAAAAATACTACTATATTTTCAATATAGAGTAATTATTGTGGTTCTCTGTATTTATTATCGCGAAATATTAAATTTTTATTAATAGTTTTATCTTGAAAATAAGGATTTAAGATAAATTATACAGTAATAATCGATTATTATTGTTAATAATAAACAATAAATTTTATTGCCGAATCATGTTATTGTAGATATAGTATCTACATGAAATAATACTAAATCATCAGATTAGTAATTCATAAAAAAGAATGAGATTTTATAAAAAATATTTAAACAGATAAGGAATTTTTTATTTTAAAAATTTTTTATATAGTATTGTTTGTATAAAGATAGTTTAAACAGTAGAATAAATATTGATTGTCAGCATCAATATTTATATATTTAATGTCGTAAAAATATTGAATGTATTACAACAAAAATTATAAGGAATCAATATGGTATTAGTTAGTCATTGTGCTCCAGATTTTACTTCTTCCGCAGTATTAGGAAACGGTGAAATTGTAGATAATTTTAATTTATTAAATTATATTAATAAAAAAGAAGCAATAGTGTTTTTTTGGCCCATGGATTTCACTTTTGTGTGTCCATCGGAATTGATTGCTTGCGACAAACGTTATGTTGAGTTTCAGAAACGAAATGTGGAGGTTATTGGGGTTTCTATAGATTCAGTTTTCGTGCACAATGCTTGGAGACAAATCCCTGTAAGTCAGGGAGGGATTGGATTGTTAAAGTATGCTATGGTTTCTGATATAAAACGTGAAATTATTAAAAAATATGGTATTGAACACTCGAATAAAGGCGTAGCTTTACGCGCTTCTTTCTTAATTGACAAATCGGGAGTAATACGTCATCAAGTAGTTAATGATTTACCTTTTGGTAGAAATTTTGATGAAATGATTCGCATGGTAGATGCCTTGAAGTTTCATGAGGTTCATGGTTTGCTTTGTCCCGCTCAATGGAACAAAAATAAAAAGGGATTAGAAGCATCACAGAAAGGGGTAGTTGATTATCTTTCTGAAAATTTCTCTCAATTGTAAGTAAATATCCTTGCATTATAAATTAGTAAAGCAATAGGCTCAGTGTTGCTTGAAAAATACAGACGTTTGATCATAAATCAAAATTATTTAAATCAGTAAAATATTGATATTACATCATTATGCCGATAATAGGATTTGAACCTATATCCTTCGCATTACGAATGCGCTGCTCTGCCTTTCTGAGCTATATCGGCATTTGCTTACCAAAAAAGTTTAACGCATAATATAATAGAATATCTTCTACTTTTTATACCGACAAAAAATCCAGCCCTCTAGAACACATACAGACCTAAGTGTATCAAGTTTGTACAAAAAAACAAGTAAATACATGTTTTGTTTCTATTTGTAGAATATCCTTCTGCATGGGTTACGCATTGGAATCAATTTTCATCATTTCTCACGAAATGGACACCATTTCTTTTTCTATAAGCAAGATAAGTAAATGGATTATTTTAATATGAATTTCTTGAATATAATCAAGATAACTTGCATATGGCGCACAAATTTCTATATCTATATAGTTAGATACTTTGTTTTCTTTTTTTTCTCCGGTCAAGAAAATTATTTTCATACCTTGTTTGTACGCTGCTTCTATAGCATATAGAATATTGGTTGATTCTCCGGAAGTAGAGATAGCAAATAGTACGTCTTTCTCATTTCCAATAGATTCAACATAACGGGAGAAAACATATTTGTACCCAAAATCATTACTAACACACGATAAATATGAAGGATCAGAAATAGCTATTGCTGCATAACCTGCACGATTGCTTCTATAACGTCCGGTCAGTTCTTCTGAAAAGTGCATAGCATTACAGTGCGAACCACCATTTCCACAGGATAATATTTTTCCTCCTTTTTTAAAAGCATTAGCAATAAGTTTTGCAGATGATTCTATTGTTTGAATGTTATGTTTTTCACCAGAAAATATCTGCATCATTTTTATAGTTTCATTAAATTCGTTATAAATTATATCATGATACATGATTACTCCTTCAAAAAAATAATATGTTATGATATTATGTATTGTGTCTAACTAACAAATTAAAGACATTAAATTTTAAATAAACATTCATAATATATTTATTTCAGTTTAAAACTTATCTGCAATATAGAGTATATTTATACTGCTTAGAAACGTATCTACTGTTTTATTTTATTATGAAAAACAATCTGAAAATTATTATTTTGTTACATCATTATTATTGTCGCCATATACAAGATTTATTTAACTGCTGTATGCTATCTAAATATTCTTCGTGAGCTAATTTTTCTTGTTCGTTAGCATAAATGATTTTTAATGATCTTTTATTTATACATTTTGTATTATTTAGTCTTATTATATTATTGATTTTATTATTTGATATATTTGTATTCATTATTTCCATAAATTTCATTTTTATTTGACCTCCACTCATAGATAAAAATACATTAGCTAGAAGTCGCGCATCAAGTAATGCGCTATGTAAATTTCGGCGATTACCATTATTAATAAAATAACGTTCGCATAATGCATCTAAACTGTTACGTTGTCCTGGAAATTTTTTTCGAGCTAATTTTAAGCTATCAATTACAGTGCAGTAAGATTCTATTTTTTTTGAGTTTGCCTTGCAAATTCGTAATTCTTGATTAAGAAATCCTAGATCAAAAGAAGCATTATGAATAATTAATTCACTCCCTCGAATGAATGTTAAAAATTCATTTATTATTTCTGAAAAAGTTGGTTTATTTTTCAAAAATTGATCGCTAATTCCATGTACCTGAATGGCCTCAATGTCAATCATACGATTTGGTTTCAAATAAACATGGAATGTGTTATCAGTTAGATGACGGTTTATTATCTCTACTGCACCTATTTCAATAACCCTATGTCCTTCATAATGTGGCCCAAACTTATTCATGCCAGTGGTTTCAGTATCTAAAACGATTTGTCGTATAATATTAGTGCTC
This sequence comes from Candidatus Blochmanniella chromaiodes str. 640, assembly GCF_000331065.1. NCBI lineage: Bacteria > Pseudomonadati > Pseudomonadota > Gammaproteobacteria > Enterobacterales > Enterobacteriaceae > Candidatus Blochmanniella > Candidatus Blochmanniella chromaiodes. Next base: position 262,305 of record NC_020075.1, on the reverse strand, counting down.
ATAGCTTTTCATTTGTGTCACACTAGTTATTTAAATTGAAATGATAATATATCCTATAATATGTATAAAAAAATAGAAATTTTTACGGATGGATCATGTCTTGGTAATCCAGGTCCAGGTGGTTGTGCTGCGATATTACGGTATAAACAACATAAGAAAGAATTTAGTATTGGGTACCGATTAACTACTAATAATCGTATGGAATTAATGGCGGCTATTATCGCATTAGAATCGCTTAAAAATCCCTGTCAAATCATTTTAAATACTGACAGCCAATATTTATTACACGGCATTACTCAATGGATTCATATATGGAAAAAACATCACTGGAAAACCTCTGAAGAAAAATTAGTAAAAAATATTGATTTATGGCAACGTCTAGATGTAGCGATACAAATTCATAGCATTATACATTGGAATTGGTTAAAAAGCCATACTGGACATCCAGATAATGAACGATGCGATCAATTAGCTCGATTAGCTGCGAAATGCCCTATAAATGAAGATTTTTATTAATGATTATTATTTGGAATCAGTATTATTACATAATTAATCATATAATAATTATAGAAATATAATTTTCATATATAAGGCTCTTACGTATCGAAATTCTTATGAACTAAACTTATATATCTTCTGATTTAACGACGACACAACACTGTTTACTCGTAATTTACGAAATGTCTGTTGTATTTATTTTTATATTTAAAACAATTAATCTAAGTACTAAAAATAATATTTTTACCCATTGAATATTTCTGAAAAAATTTTAAAATACTTATTTTAAATTTGTATCACTACGATCCATGATGAATATCATTAGAGTCCCTGTATTAAGCACTAATTATATTTGGTGTTTGTATAATTATAAAAATGAATGCATAATTATTGATCCCGGAGAAGCAACAAAGGTACTAGATATTTTAAAAAAATTCCAATTTAGATTACGAGCAATTTTATTGACTCATAATCATATTGATCATGTCAATGGAGTAGCCCCTTTAATTCAATATTTTCCAAAAACGATTGTTTATGGTCCTACGGAAACTAAAAATAATGGCTCTCATTTTTTGGTATCAGAAGGAGATGATTTTGTATTATTACAAAAAAAATTTAAAGTTCTCAATTTACCTGGGCATACACCGGGGCATATTGGGTTTTATAGCGCACCCTGGTTATTTTGCGGAGATACTGTATTTTCAGCAGGTTGTGGTAAAATTTGTATAGGATTTGCTCAATATATGTATGAATCCTTTTTAAAAATTAGATACCTCCCTCGTAATACCTTAATTTTCAGCGGACATGAATATACTCTATCTAATGTTAACTTCGCTATCTCTATTTTACCTCAAGATCAATCCATTATCAACTATCGCAATAAGATTATTAAATTATATAAAAAAAAACAACCCACTGTGCCAACAACGCTAAATTTAGAACTAAAGGTTAATCCTTTCTTTCGTTGTGGTCACTCAAATATAAAAAAATCATTAAATTTACCCTGTGACCTTAAAGAAGAGTGGCAAGTTTTTTCTGAATTACGTAAGAAAAAAGATTCATTTTAGTCTTTATTATATAGTATAATTACTGAATTTAAGTCATTGTCTCTTATTATAATTTTTTATTTTAAAAATTAATTATTACATTCCTAATTAAAACTTTTTTAAATTTCAATCTTACACGCACGTTAGTTCTCATTGTGGTGATAATTGCTTTTCAATACTATTGAAACAACAGATAATAGAATATTTAAAAAATTCAAGTTACAATATTATATTGATGTTTAGTTATATTTTTATTTTCTACAAAAAGAGAAAAACTCGCTAATTATTATTACTTTTCTATCAAAAAAACATAAAAAATAAATTCATCTGTATTGTTTTTAATTGTTTTATAGCTTCGATGATTAGATTCCCATTGAATTTAAATACTTGGCAGCCCCCTACTCTCGCATGAGGACACCCCACACTACCATTGGTACTACGACATTTCACTTCTGAGTTCGAAATGGAATCAGGTGGTACTATCGCGCTAATGCCACCAAGTATTATTTTTCATAATCAAGAAAATATCAATAAATCAAATCAATATTTCATATTATATATGATTTTTTTAAAAATCAAAATAAATTCTAAAAATTATAGACTTCAACTGCACCATATACTTTTTAATAATAGCAAATATTTTATGAAAGAATTATACCCTATATTTATTTCGTTATCAAATCAATACAATTTTACATATAAAATGCAGATCTTAAACGATTTATCACAGGATTAATAGTAGGAAATGTATTATGCCATAATAAAAATGAATGAGCCGCTTGTCCTACTAACATACCTAATCCGTCTGCACAATAATTTGCCCCATTTTTTTTACACCATGTTATGAACAACGTGTCTTGTTTTGTATAAAATAAATCATAACATTTAGTGTCAGAAGTAATAAGAAAATATGGTATTTTTGGAATAGTATTATGTATATTGCTGGTTGTAGCATTAATAATTAAACTATATTTATTGGTGTCATAACGTAATTTATATAAAGGTAAGCATGATATATTTTTATATCCTATTTCCTGATAATAAGATGTCAGTTCCTGTGCCCTAGAAAACGTTCTATTTACTATATTTATGTGACATGTTGTTATAGTCGTTAATAATATAGGAAGAATTCCTTTTGCAGCGCCCCCCGCACCAATTAACAGAATGTTCGTTACCATAGTAGGTATAGGAGGTGCGTCGTTAGAAATGATTTGATTATTATTATCTAACCAATTAAGCCGTTTTAAATCGCCAATAAATCCTATACCATCTGTATTATCTCCCAGCAAAGTACCATTTTTTAATTTTTTTATCGTATTAACTGAACGAGCTTTTTCAGCTCGTTCAGTTAATTGATTACACAAAAAATATGCATTTTCTTTAAATGGAGAAGTAATATTTGCTCCTAATCCACCTAACTTAAAAAAATTATGTAATAAATAATTGAAATTATCTTGTACTGCCAATTTAAGGTTATATTCTTTTGATATTCCAAATTCATGTGCAAATAATGCATAAATATCTGCTGATTTGCTATGTCTAATCGGATTACCAAAAACAGCAAAAGAATTCATCTATTTATCTCCTTGAATAATAAAAAATTATTCGCGAATTAGTTTACCAGTCATAACATCTCTAATTTTTGAAGGATTGGGTCTCCCAAGTATATCTTCATACATGATAGGTATCTTATACCCGAGTTGATCATGTACTTCTTCAATAGTACGCGCAGGAATCTGTCCAGATAAATTCGCACTAGTGGATACCAAGGGTTTTCCAAAAGCCAAGCAAAGACGTTGAATTGGTTCAAAATGACTGACTCGTACTGCTATGGAAGAAAATTGACCCGTTAACCAATATGATCTATTAGCTTGTGCCGGAAATACCCATGTCATCGGTCCAGGCCAAGTAGAAAAAACTCGTGATCGTTGGGTTTCATTTAAGCAACTATCATCAATATACTTAAGTAATTGTGTATAATTGGCAGCAACTAAAATTAAACCTTTTTTCCAAGATCTATTTTTTATTTTTAGTAAAGTAGATATTGCGTTTTTATTATCAGGATCACACCCTAAACCAAACACTGATTCTGTTGGATAAATAATTACTTTCCCTTGACTTAGCTGTATAAGTAAATCTTTCATATTTGGTGAAGAAAATATCCTTATTGTAGATTATTAATTCCAATTAATTATTTATTAAAAAAACATATAATATTCTTTTATTTAAATCGATATTTAAAAATAATAAACTTTCAAGTATTAATTGGGTAACTTTAAAATTTATATGTAATATCTATAACAATTTAAGATTCTTATATATCAATGATTTTTTGATTAACAAAATATTTTTTAGTTATATATTTTATATAGCATTTTGTGGTGCAGCGCACGCAGTTTCTGTATGCATTTAGTACGCGTCAAATATTTATTCAATTACTTAATTAAATAATAAATTTTTATCTCCGTATATTATCATTATGAATATAAAATATCTATATCATATCTTGATTATATTCATAAGTCACTAGATAATATATGGAATTAAAAATTTAATGTAATAATTTTTTATTTTATGTCGATATTAGAAATACTGTATTATCCAGATAAACGTCTTAGAACAATCGCTGATCCTGTTGTTGCAGTATCTGATGATACCAATCAAATTATAAATGATATGTTTGATACTATGTATTTTAAAAAAGGTATTGGTTTAGCTGCAACACAAGTTAATATTCACCAACAAATTATTGTTATTGATCTTTATAAAAAGAATAAACAACGTTTAGTTTTTATTAATCCTTCTATTACAAAAAAAACAGGTGTTATTAGTATTCCTGAAAGTTGTTTATCTATTCCTCAAATATACGAAATTGTTCCACGTTCAGAAAAAATAACCATTCAATCATTAGATCAATACGGCAATAAATTTGAAATGGAAGCTAATAATTTATTAGCAATTTGCATTCAACACGAAGTAGATCATTTGTTTGGAAAACTTTTTATTGATCATTTATCTCCATTAAAAATTAAAAAAATTCATAAGAAAATAAAAAAATTATCTAAAACATTTAAAAAGAATCAATTTCCTCTTTGATATATATTATGGTACACTCAAAACCATTGCGTATTGCTTTTTTTGGAACTACAAGTTTTGCGGCGTGGCATTTACATGCACTGGCTCACTTATCTACGCATCAGATAATAGCAGTGTTTACTCAAGAGATACAGATATCTACATGTAAATCCTTTTTATCTTTACATAAAATAGCGAAAAAATATAATATATCATTATTCCAGTCTCGTACTTTATCTATTTCTGATATTATTTATATTGTTAAAAAAATTAACGTGGATTTGATAGTAGTTGTATCTTATGGATTAATTTTACCGCAAGAAATATTAAATATACCACGACTAGGCTGTATTAATGTACATGGTTCATTATTGCCTCGTTGGCGCGGACCAGCGCCCATTCAACGTGCACTAGAATATGGTGACTCCATTACAGGAATAACCATTATTCAAATGGATTTAGGAATAGATACTGGAGATATTTTGCATATTATGCCTTGCAAAATTTTTCCGAAAGACACTAGTTGTACTCTTTCTAATAGATTAGTGAATATTGGATCTGCCATGTTATCCCAAGTACTGGATCAGTTCATATTGGGTACATCTACTTTGATGCCTCAAGACTCAACTTATGCTACATATGCGCATAAATTAAATAAACAAGAAGCACGTATCAATTGGAATTTATCAGCAATTCAATTGGAACGATGTATCCGAGCTTTTAATCCATGGCCAATTAGTTTTTTTCAAATAAAAAATGACCGCATTAGAGTATGGGATGCCGAAGTAAGCGATCAAAACATCAATAACCACTCGTCGTCGACATCTATATTACCTGGTACCATATTAGCAGCTCATCCAAACGGTATTTATGTTAGCACTGGTTCTGGAATATTAATACTTACTATGTTACAAATTTCAGGAAAAAAAATAACATCTGTGCGCGATCTTCTCAATGCATACAAAGAATGGTTCAAACCTAACTCTGTGTTAGAATAGCAAGATAGAGATATGTTTGTATTTATTACTAAACTTAATTATATATCTCTATATTATTTTTTATATTTTTTGTTTTATTTTAGATCGTTCCACTAGTTCTATATATGCCATTGGAGCGTTATCTCCCTTACGTAATCCACATTTTAGTATACGAGTATATCCTCCAGGTCTATTATAAAAATATGGACTAATTTGTGTAAACAATTTTTTAACAACATCATTATTTCTAGTTTTAGAAAAAATTAGACGACGATTTGCAATCGTATCCACTTTGCTACGTGTAATCAACGGTTCAATAATACGACGCAATGCCTTAGCTTTAGATAAAGTAGTTTTTATTATTTTATGCATTACCAATGAAATAACCATGTTTTTAAACATAGCTTTACGATGTGCGCTAGTTCTGTTTAGTTTAGAACCGCTTTTTCGATGACGCATAATAAATTATCCTTTGTTTTAAATATTAAATTATCTATGATTAATTATCTAAAATATTCGTAGGAGGCCAATTTTCTAAACGTGTTCCTAAAGATAATCCGCGAGATGCTAATACATCTTTTATCTCTGTCAAAGATTTTTTTCCTAAATTAGGAGTTTTTAATAATTCTATTTCTGTTCGTTGTACTAAATCTCCAATATAGTGAATAGATTCTGCTTTTAGACAATTAGCAGAACGTACAGTCAGTTCTAAGTCATCAACAAGACGTAATAAGATTGGATCAAATTCTGGTTTTTCTTCTTTATGTTCTGGTTGATGTATATCCCTTAAATCAATAAATGCTTCAAGTTGTTCAGATAAAATTGTTGCTGCACGCCTAATCGCTTCTTCAGGTTCTATAGTTCCATTCGTTTCCATATCAATAATTAGTTTATCTAAATCTGTACGTTGCTCAACGCGAGCAGCTTCTACATTATAAGAAATCCTTTCTACCGGGCTATAACATGCATCCAATAATAACCGGCCAATTGGTAAGATATCTGATTCAGAATGAAACCTAGAAGAAGCTGGAACGTAACCTCGTCCGCGCTGCACTTTAATGCTCATACTAATAGATGTATTCTCATCAGTTATATGACATATAATATGATTAGGAGTAACAATTTTTACGCTATTACTATCATACAAAATATCATTTGCGATTACAGGACCAATACCGGATTTTTTTAAAGTTAAAGTAACGCTATCTTTTCCTTCAATTCTAATAGCTAATTTCTTTAAATTGAGTAAAATTTCTAGAACATCTTCTTGTATACCTTCTTTTGTACTATATTCATGTAATACCCCATCAATTTCAACCTCTGTTATAGCATATCCAGGCATTGAAGAAAGTAAGATACGACGTAGAGCGTTTCCTAAAGTATGGCCAAACCCTCGTTCTAACGGCTCTAGAGTAACTTTAGCACGTGTTTCAGTAATTTGTTCAATATCTACTAAACGTGGTTTTAAAAATTCTATTACAGAATTCTGCATGTTTCCTCTCTTTTTACTATTTCACAAATTTTACTTATTTTGAATATAATTCAATAATCAAATGTTCATCAATATTTGCGGATAATTCACTACGCTCTGGATAACGTTTAAATAGACCTTGTAGTCTAATGGGATCTACTTCAATCCATGCTAATTTTTCTCTTTGCTGCTCAGAAAGCTCTAAAGAAGCACGAATCCTAGATTGCTTATGTGATTTTGTATGTATTTTAATAACAGTATTGGGAACAACTTGATATGAAGCTATATTAACAATACGGTTTTCAACCATAATGGATTTATGACTTACTAACTGACGGGCCTCAGCACGTGTTGCTCCAAATCCCATACGATACACAGTATTATCTAATCTGCTTTCTAATAATTTTAATAAATTTTCACCAGTGTTACCTTTAATACGTGCGGCTCTCTTATAATAATTAGAGAACTGACGCTCTAAGATACCATATATACGTCTAACTTTTTGTTTTTCTCTTAACTGTATTCCGTAATCTGAAAAACGAGATTTACGCATATTATGTTGTCCTGGAGGTTGATCAATTTTACATTTAGAATCAATAGCACGAATTCCAGATTTTAAAAAAAGATCTGTACCCTCACGACGACTTAATTTAAGTTTAGGTCCTAAATATTTAGCCATATTTTTTATTCCTTGAAAATAAACTAATAAATCTTCTTTAGACACGGCGTTTTTTAGAAGGACGGCAACCATTATGAGGAATTGGGGTGACATCAGTAATACTGGTAATATGAAATCCTGCTGCATTTAACGCTCGTACCGCCGATTCACGTCCTGGTCCTGGCCCTTTAACCATAACTTCTAAATTTTTTACCCCATATTCTTGAACTATTTCAGCGCAACGCTCTGCTGCTATTTGCGCGGCAAACGGTGTAGATTTTCGAGATCCTCTAAATCCAGAGCCTCCAGCTGTAGCCCATCCTAAAGTATTACCTTGCTTATCACTAATGGTGATAATAGTGTTATTAAAAGATGCATGTATATGAGCTACACCGTCTAAAATTTGTTTTTTGAGCCGCTTGCGCGCTCGAAGATTGGATGATTTCATCATTTTATATTTGTGCTTTTTTATTTATTAATACTTATTTAAATTGTTTGTTCATTGATTTACGAGGACCTTTACAAGTTCTAGCATTTGTTCTAGTCCTTTGCCCCCGTACTGGTAAATTACGACGATGACGTAATCCTCGGTAAGTACCAAGATCAATTAAACGTTTGATATTTAGAGTTACTTCTCGGCGTAAATCCCCTTCTACGATATATTCATCAACCGCATCACGTAATTTATCTATATGAATTTCAGACAATTTACAAAGTTGTACATGCTCATCTATACCTGTATTCAAACAAATTGAACGAGCACGGGACTTTCCAATGCCATAAATAGACATTAAAGCAACAACGGCATGTTTTCTGTCAGGAACATTAACGCCTGCTATACGTACCACTATTTTTCACTCCTAAAAGTTAATTAATTATCCTATACTGAACAACCATTATCCTTGTCGTTGCTTATGCTTTGGATCCGCACGACAAACTACACGAATAACGTTATGTCTCTTCACAATTTCACAATAACGACATAATTTTTTCACTGACGTACGTACTTTCATAATGTTTCCTATAATCATATGTATATGATTTTTTAATCAATGATTAAAATGTTTCAGGTTTGCTTTTTTAAGCACAGATTCATATTGACTAGACATCATTAAAGTTTGTATTTGCGCCATAAAATCCATAATTACTACAACTACAATAAGTAAAGATGTTCCTCCAAAATAGAAAGGAACTTTCATAGCAATTCTCATAAACTCTGGTACTAAACAAATAAATGTAACGTACATTGCACCAATGAAAGTCAAACGAATCATAATTTTATTAATATATTTTGCAGTTTGTTCTCCCGGTCTAATTCCAGGAACAAATGCTCCCGATTTTTTTAAATTTTCAGCTGTTTCGCGAGGATTAAAAATTAAAGATGTGTAAAAAAAACAAAAAAACATAATAGCTGCCGCATAAAGTAAAATATATAATGGCTGACCTGGTTGTAGATATAAAGAAATAATAGTTAACCATTGCCAATTAGTACTACTGCCGAACCAAGAAATTACAGTACCCGGAAACAAGATGACACTAGAAGCAAAAATAGCAGGAATGACACCAGCCATATTTACTTTCAGTGGTAAATGTGTGCTCTGAGCAGCATAAATACGACGACCTTGCTGACGTTGAGCATAATGTACTAAAATGCGACGTTGTCCCCGCTCCATAAATACAACAAAAAAAGTAACACTCAATACCAAGAAAATAATTAAAATTAATATAAAAAAATGTAACTCATCTTGTCTCACTTGTTCTATGGTATGGCCTATAGCCAGTGGTAACCCGGCAATTATCCCTGAAAAAATAATAATTGAAATACCATTTCCTATGCCTCTACTAGTGATTTGATCGCCTAACCACATTAAAAAAACGGTACCACAAACAAGACTGATAATTGCTATGCAATAAAAGGAAAATCCTGGATTAATCACTAACCCCGATACATTAGGTAAACTAGTGACAACGCCTACTGATTGTAGTATTCCAAGTATTAAAGTTCCATAACGAATATACTGGTTAATTATTCTCCTGCCACTTTCTCCTTCTTTTTTAATTTCTATTAAAGCAGGGTGTACCGCAGTTAATAGCTGAACAATAATTGAAGCTGAAATATATGGCATAATTCCTAAACTAAAAATAGAAGCACGACTTAAAGATCCTCCAGAAAACATATTAAACATTTCGATAATAGTACCGTGTTGTTGTTCAATAATTTGTGCCAAAACAATCAAATCTACTCCTGGAATTGGAATAAATGATCCCATACGAAAAATGATTAAAGCGCCAATCACAAACATAATTCTACGTTTCAAGTCACCTAATCCTCCTTTGATACTTTGAAAAGTAGATCTAGATCGTTGTTTATTAGTAATTGTCATCATTTTAATTCAATTACTCCTCTATTTGACCGCCTATAGATTGAATTGCAGCACGTGCTCCTTTACTAACACGTAATTTACGTATCGTGATAGGACGTTTAATTTCTCCAGACATTATAATCTTAACAAACTTAATTTTACGACTAATAATATTATAGGTTTTTAAAACATTTAAATCTATTACTTTGTCTGAAACACGAGATAAATCAGATAACCTAATTTCCTGGGTAACCATAGCCTTTCGAGATATAAATCCAAACTTTGGTAATCTACGATATAAAGGAGTCTGTCCTCCCTCAAATCCAAGACGCACCTTACCTCCAGAACGAGATTTTTGTCCTTTATGTCCACGTCCTCCTGTTTTACCCAATCCAGATCCTATGCCTCGACCCACTCGTTTACTTAAATGTTTAGATCCTCTGGACGGAGAAATGGTATTAAGATACATGATTTACTACTCCACTTTGACCGTGTAATTAATTTAAGTTAATCATACCACGGATGGCGGTACATCAATGATTTCAACAACATTTTTAATAAAATAACGACGCAATCCCTTCTCAACTCACCATATACAGTGCTTATGCTTGGGATATCAGCTTTCTCTGATAAAGCTCCAATCCGAATAAGATTAATAATGTTTAACATAATTATAATAACCTAAAATTTCACTAATAGATTTACCTCTTTTTTCTGCGATCATTTCAGGAGATTTCATGCTTTGTAACGCATTTATAGTCGCACGCACTATATTAATAGGATTTGTAGATCCATAAGCCTTTGCTAATACATTATGTATTCCAACCACTTCTAGTATAGCACGCATTGTAGTGCCGGCAATAATTCCAGTTCCTTCAGAAGCAGGTTGCATATAAATACGAGAACCTGTGTATACCCCCTTAACTGCGTGTTGTAGAGTACCTTTATATAAGGAAATAATTACCATGTTACGACGAGCTTTTTCCATTGACTTTTGAATTGCTGATGGAACTTCACGAGCTTTACCGTAACCAAACCCTACCCGACCATTTGCATCTCCTACCACAGTTAGAGCTGTAAAACTAAAAACACGACCACCTTTAACCGTCTTGGATACTCGATTTACTGTAATTAATTTTTCTTGCAATTCACCAGGCTGTTTATCAGTATATTTCATATTATTTACCTTGTTTTAAAAGCTTAACCCAGTTTGCCTAGCGCAATCAGCCAACATTTTCACTCTACCATGATATTTAAATCCAGAACGATCAAAAGATACATTTATAATACCTTTTTTTATCGCCCGTTCCGCAATAATTTTTCCTACTATAGCTGCAGCTTTTTTATTACTGGTTGTTATTAGTTGACTAGAAATTAATTTCTCCGTAGTAGAAGCTGCAACTAAGACGTTAGAATTATCTTTTGCAATTATTTGTGCATAAATATGCCGACAAGTTCGATGTATCACTAATCTTATAGCATCTAATTTATACAACTTTTTTCGTGTTTTCATAGCTCTTTTGATACGAGCATCTTTTTTATTCATGTTACATGATTCTCTATATAATTGATAATAATTATTTTTTCTTAGTATCTTTGTTATGCACTATTTCATCGATATAACGAATACCTTTTCCCTTAAAAGGTTCAGGAGGGCGAAGTGCTCTCAGGTCTGCAGCAACTTGTCCGATAAGTTGTTTATTTATTCCTGTTAGAATAATTTCGGTTTGACTTGGACACGTTGCTGCGATTTCAGTAGGTAGTATATAGTCAATGGAATGAGATAACCCTATGATTAGGTTGATGATATTATCTTGAATAGATACACGATAACCTATTCCTACTAATTGCAGTGTCTTAGTAAACCCTTTTGTAACTCCAGTAATCATTCCATTAATTAATGCACAGGTTGTTCCTATCAAAGCTTTGTTTTTAACATCAAAACTGTTGCTATAGACCATCAGTTTTGATGCATCATGCAATTGTACATTAACCGATTTGTGTAATATACGAGTCAATGCACCAAGCGTACCTGTAATAGAAATGCTATGGTTTTCTACTATTATATTTACAGTTATTGTTTTAGGAACAGAAATTATCGTTTTACATATATGACGCGGAAATATCTTGGTATTAAGACACATAACATATAATCTCCCCACCAACATTAAGCTGACGAGCTCTATTATCTGTGATTACACCTTTAGAAGTAGAAATTATAATAATACCCATACCAGACATTACCTGAGGTAGCTCCTTTCTCTTTTTATAGATACGTAATCCAGGTCGACTAATACGTTTTATGATATCTATGACGGGTTTTCTTTTTTGATAATATTTTAAAAATACTTCTAGAGTTGGTTTGATGCTATCTTTAATATTATATTTCTGTATAAATCCTTCTTCTACTAATACATGAACAATTGCTACTTTCATTGCAGAAGATGGAGTGCAAACTTTTTCTTTTTTAGAAATTTGCCCATTACGTATAGTAGTTAACATATCCGCGATTGAATCTTGCATACTCATTATAGCTCCAAGCAATAAAATATTGTTACAATTACCAACTAGCTTTCCTTAAACCAGGTATTTCGCCGCGCATGGCAGCTTCGCGTACCTTCATACGGCTCAATCCAAATTTTCTTAAAAAAGCGTGAGGACGTCCAGTATGGCGGCAACGATTACGTCGTCTAGATGGGCTAGAATCACGTGGTAAAGTCTGTAATTTTAAAACCGCATTCCAACGTTCCTCATTAGGAATGCGTTGATCAATAATAATTTTTTTTAGAGAAATACGTTGTGTATAATATTTATTAACTAATTTTAAACGCTTTATTTCACGTGCCTTTATAGATTCCTTGGTCATAATTAACGCTCCTTCTATTTGAAGTAATACGATTATTTTCTAAATGGAAATCGAAATGCAGTTAATAAAGCATACGCTTCATTATCAGAAATGGCGCTAGTAGTAATAGTAATATCCATTCCTCGCATATCATCCACGGTATCATAATCAATTTCTGGAAAGATAATTTGCTCTCGGATTCCAATACTATAATTACCATGCCCATCGAAAGATTTAATAGATAACCCGCGAAAATCACGAATACGAGGCATAGCAATAAAAATCAATCTTTCCAGAAATTCCCACATACGCGAACCTCGTAAAGTTACCTTACAGCCGATTGGTTGCCCTTGACGAATTTTGAAACTAGAGATAGATTTGCGTGCTGTAGTAATTACTGGTTTTTGTCCTGAAATTACCATTAAATCTGCTGTTGCTTTTTCTAAAAGCTTTTTATTGGTAACAGATTTACCTACTCCCATATTAATAGTAATTTTTTTAATTTTAGGCACTTGCATAATAGATCGATAACTAAATTTATGCATTAAATTTTGTATTATATTATTTTTATAATAATCATATAATTTAGCCATATATTATTCCAATCATTTAACTATATCCCCATTAGACTTAAATATACGTATTTTTTTACCATTTTGTATTGTAAAACCTATACGATCTGCTTTATTTAAAGTAGGATTAAATATTGCAATATTAGATAAATCAACGGATGCTTCTTTTTCAATAATGCCTCCTGGTTGATTTTTATTGGGGATAGGCTTTTGATGTTTTTTTACTAAATTTATTCCTGTTACTATAACCCTGCCTTTATTATAAAAAACACACTTTACTTTCCCCTTTTTTCCTTTATCCTTTCCACTTAATACAATAACTTCATCGTTACGTTTAATTTTAGCTGCTGCCATATATAATATTCTCCATTAAAGTACCTCGGGGGCTAAAGAAATAATCTTCATAAATTTTTCGTTGCGTAATTCGCGAGTTACCGGCCCAAAAATACGAGTACCTATAGGTTGGACGTTGGTGTCATTTAATAATACACAAGCGTTATTATCAAATCTAATAATAGATCCATCTAGACGACGTACACCTTTTTTCGTACGTACTACAACAGCTTTTAATACATCGCCCTTTTTCACTTTAGCACGTGGTACTGCTTCTTTAATAGCAACTTTAATAACGTCGCCTATATTAGCATAACGACGACCAGAGCCACCTAACACTTTAATACACATTGCATATCGTGCACCAGAGTTATCGGCAACATTTAAAATAGTGCGTTCTTGAATCACACGATTACTCCACAGTAATGATTGAATTTAAATCTTTAAAAGATATATATATGGTTATATATTTTGATTTATTAGTTCTAATTAAATAGATTACCACTAATTCATATGATTATTATCTTTTTAAAAATTAGATTTTTTGATAATAGAAGTTAATATCCAAGATTTTGTTTTAGAAATAGGACGGCATTCTTGTACTTCAACAAGATCTCCAACATTAGTCTCGTTATTAGGGTCATGTACATGCAGTTTAGTAGTACGTTTAATAAATTTTTCATATGTTGAATGCTTAATTAATCTCTCTATAGAAACAACGACAGATTTATTCATTTTTTTGTTACATACACGACCTAGTAGGATGCGAATCCTATCACTCATGGAATATTCTCCTTTTATACTTTTTTATTATTAGATAAATAATGTTTAATAGATGCTATATTGCGACGTACTTTTTTTAATAAATGCAATTGTTTTAATTGACCTGATTTTGCTTGTATACGTAAATTAAAATGTTCACGTAATACCTTTACTAATTCTGACTGAAGCAATGTAACAGTAATAGTGTCATTTTTTTTTTGATTTAATAATTTGACGATGTTATTCATTATCTTCCTATTAAAGTGGTTTTAACGGGTAATTTTGATGCGCCTAATTTAAAAGCATTATACGCTAGTTCTTTTGGTACTCCATTTATTTCATATAATATTTTTCCTGGTTGTATTAGCGCTACCCAATATTCTACATTACCTTTTCCTTTCCCCATGCGTACTTCGAGAGGTTTTTTAGTAATAGGTTTATCTGGAAACACACGAATCCAGATTTTTCCTTGACGTTTTATAGCATGACTGATGGCGCGTCGTGCTGCTTCAATTTGACAAGATTTTAATCGCCCGCGGCTAATAGCTTTTAAAGCAAATTGCCCAAAACTAATATTGTCGTTTACTTTTGTTCCCCGGTTACGCCCTTTATGCATTTTACGAAATTTTGTGCGCTTTGGTTGCAGAAGCATCATATTATCCTTTATATGCGAGTTTTATGTTTTTTCTTGCTAGAATTATTAATCGTTTGATCTGATGAATATCCTGTATTCAGCAACACATCTCCTAAAATTTCCCCCTTAAAAACCCATACCTTAATTCCAATTATACCATATGTAGTACGCGCTTCTGAAAGACTATAATCAATATCGGCACGTAAAGTATGTAATGGAACTCGTCCCTCTCTGTACCATTCAGTACGAGCAATCTCAGCTCCGCTTAGTCTCCCGCTTACTTCTACCTTAATTCCTTTAGCTCCTAAACGCATAGCGTTTTGTACCACACGTTTCATTGCCCTCCTGAATACTACCCTACGTTCTAATTGAGATGCGATATTATCAGCTAACAGCTTGGCATCTAATTCTGGTTTACGCACTTCAGCAATATTGAGTTGCGTTGGAACCCCAGAAATCCTTGCTATATTTTTACGTAATTTTTCAATATCCTCCCCCTTTTTTCCAATTATAAGGCCAGGTCTAGCTGTATAAACAGTTACTCTTATGCTTTTAGCAGGACGCTCAATAATTATACGGGATACTAAAGCTTTCGAAAGTTTTTGCATCAAAAAATGACGCACTTTAAAATCATTCCCTAAATTGTCAGAAAAATCTTTGTTATTTGCGTACCAGGTAGAATGCCACGTCTTAGTAATACCCAAACGCACACCATTCGGATGTACCTTTTGACCCATTTTTAAATACTCCGTCCGTTTAAATATAATTTTTTAATTAGACACTACTATAGTAAGATGACTTGTTCGTTTCATAATTTTATCTGATCGCCCTTTAGCACGTGGCATAATTCTTTTAATAATAGGACCGCTATCGACAAAAATTTTAATAATTTTTAAATTATTAATATCTGAATTATCGTTATGTTCCGCATTAGCAATAGCTGATTCTAAGGTCTTTTTTACTAATTCGGCGGATTTTTTGTTGGTATACTTTAAGATATCAAGCGCCTGAGATACTTTTTTTCCTCGTATTGTATTAACTACTAAACGAAGTTTTTGAGCAGAAGAACGAATATAACGGCATCTAGAAATTGTTCTCATACCAAAATTCCCTCTATAGTACATCTTATTTTAAGATCATAATCATATTTTTAATAATGTTTTTTTATTTTCTTATCAACTGAATGACCACGATACGTACGAGTTGGAGCAAATTCACCTAATTTATGCCCAACCATTTCGTCTGAAATGAATATGGGTATATGTTGACGTCCGTTATGCACTGCTACAGTTAAACCGATCATTCTTGGAAATATTGTTGACCGCCGTGACCAAGTCCTAATAGGTTTTTTATCACCTGTTTCTATTGCTTTTTCCACTTTTTTTAGAAGATGCAAGTCAATAAATGGCCCTTTCTTAATAGAACGCGACATATACTGTATTCCTAATCCTTCAAATTTTATTTATTACGATGAGACAATATAAACTTATTAGTGCGTTTATTACTACGAGTTTTTTTGCCTTTGGTTTGTATTCCCCAAGGAGACACGGGATGTTTTCCAAAATTTTTGCCTTCTCCGCCTCCGTGAGGGTGATCGATTGGATTCATGGCTGTTCCACGTACAGTAGGACGATTGCCGCGCCATCTATTGGCTCCAGCTTTACCTAGCATACGTAACATATGTTCAGCATTACCAACTTCTCCTATGGTTGCGCGACACTCACAGCGAATCTTTCGTATTTCACCAGATCGCAGACGAAGTATCATATACTCCCCATCACGAGCTACAATTTGTATGTAAGATCCTGCAGACCGGGCTAATTGCCCGCCTTTTCCTGGTTTCATTTCTACATTATGAATAATGGACCCTATCGGAATATTACTCATAGGTAAAGCATTGCCTGGTTTTATTGGAACATTCGCTCCAGAACTTATAAAATCTCCTATTTTTACATCTTTTGGAGCTAAAATATAACGATACTCCCCATCCCTATATGAAAGCAATGCTATATTTGCTGAACGATTTGGATCATATTCTAAGCGTTTAATTACAGCGGAAATCCCATCCTTATTACGCTTAAAATCAATGATTCTATAACGTTTTTTATGCCCCCCTCCTATATGTCGCACAGTAATACGACCGTAATTATTGCGTCCTCCTGATCTATTATTAATTTTATTGGATAATAATGAAGAAAAAGGATTCCCTTTATATAAATCATGGTTCACTAATTTAGTCACATGCCGTCTACCCGGTGAGGTTGGGTTGCATTTAATAATTGGCATCTCTTTTAATCTTCCGTATTCATCTATTCTACTGTATTGATAAAATCAATTTTTTGGCCTTTATCTAAAACAACATATGCTTTTTTCCAGTTGCTACAGCGACCAATTTTATTAGCCTTTCTTTTAGATTTTCCTACTACTATCATAGTGTTTATAGTATTTACTTTCACAGAAAACAACATATTGATAGCATTTTTAATATCTGTTTTAGTTGCATATTTCGCTACTCTAAAAGAAAAAGCATTGTGGCGTTCCAATATAATGGACGTTTTTTCAGAGATATGTGTAGATCTCAGTATTTTTAATAAACGTTCTTGATAAATCATACTAACTGTTTCTCAATTTTCTTGATCACGTTATCGGCAATTAAAGTAACGTTGAAATTTATTAAACTTACTGGATCTATATGCGTTGCGGTACGCACCTCTATTTTATGAACGTTACGTGATGCTAAAAGCAAATTTTTATCCAAAAAATCAGTAAAAATCAATATACTTTTTTTTGAAGTTATTGTTCTTAATTTTTCTAATAATAATTTAGTCTTTGGTTCTTTTATAAACAAATTTCTTACTAAGAATAAACGATTATCACAAACTAATTTAGATAAAATGCTTCTTATTGCCCCTTTGTACATTTTTTTATTTATTTTTTGGGCATATAATTTAGGTTTAGCCGCGAAGGTCACTCCACCAGAACGCCAAATAGGACTTTTTACCGATCCAGAACGTGCGCGACCGGTACCCTTTTGACGCCACGGTTTTTTATTAGAACCCGAAACTTCTGATCGACTTTTTTGCGATCGAGTACCTTGACGAGAATTAGTTAAGTAAGTAGAAATTACTTGATGTATTAATGCCTGATTAAAAGGACACTTAAAAATTTCATCAGATACAGAAAACTTCTCTGAATCTAGAATATTAATTTCTGTTGTAAAATCCCTGACTTCTAATTCCATTTACATTTTCTCTCTAATATTTATTTTAACAGACTTTTTAATAGATAAATTACCGCCAATTGCGCCCGGAACAGCACCTTTAACTAATAATAAATTAAGTTTTACATCTACATTAACAACATCTAAATTTTGTACCGTAACTTTATAATTTCCTAATTGCCCTGCCATTTTTTTGCCCTTAAATACTCTACCAGGAGTTTGATTTTGACCGATAGATCCAGGTGCTCTGTGTGACAGTGAATTACCATGACTTGCATCTTGCATATGAAAATTCCAACGTTTTATTGTACCTGCAAAACCTTTACCTTTAGAAATGCCTGTAATATCAACTTTTTTAACATTTTTAAAAATCTGTATAGTAATAATATCTCCTAATGATAGCTGTGGCATCCCAGATTCTTCGCAACGAAACTCCCACACACCGCGGCCAGCATCAACTCCTGACTTTATCATATGCCCTGTTTCTGGTCTATTAATATGTTTAAAGTTTTTAATGCCAGTAGTTACTTGAACTGCGCAATACCCATCGTTTTCAATATTTTTTATTTGCGTCACACGATGCGGTGTTATTTCAATCATAGTTACAGGGATAGATACTCCATCTTTATCAAACAAACGAGTCATACCCAATTTTTGACCAATTAGACCTTTCATGATTATGGATATAACCTCTCTATTACCTTTAGTACAAAAATTATTAATTTGTATTTTATGTGTAAAATACAAATTAATGCCTATTACGATGCATCTTCTATATGCTAACCGAGACTAATTTGTACGTCTACTCCTGCCGCTAAATCTAAACGCATTAAAGCATCTACCGTTTTATCGGTAGGTTCAACAATATCAATCAACCGTTTGTGAGTTCGTATTTCATACTGATCCCGCGCATCTTTATTTACATGCGGAGAAATTAAAACAGTGAATCGTTCTTTTCTAGTAGGCAATGGAATAGGGCCTCGTACTTGAGCGCCAGTACGTTTAGCAGTCTCTACAATTTCTACGGTCGACTTATCTATCAATCGATGATCAAATGCTTTCAAACGAATGCGGATCCTTTGATTTTGCATAACCTAAAATAGATCCTAAAAATTAGTTATTCATAAACAACTCTACATAAACCTTTTTGTATGTTTCACCCGAAAGCGTTAAATGAACATCTAAAACATCTTCGTATCACACACACATCCAAAATGTAAAACTGTTTTTTATTCCTATCGAACATGCCAATTAATTTTGTTATCATTTTCTGCAATAAAACATTACATAAACTTAGTGTACCAATAAACAAATAAAAAACAAGGCTAACAAGAATAAAATTCAAATTATTACCAGAAAATTTTAATATTAAAAATATTATAAACAATGTATATCATTTTGATAAGTATAAAATTATTTTTTCAACTGTGATTGTATATAATTATGCATACCAATTTTTATCATAAGATTTAGCTCTGTTTCTAAAAAATCAATGTGCTTTTCTTCGTCTTTAAGAATTTGTATCATTATATCCCTAGATACATAATCTTGTATTGAACCAGCGTATTTGATGCCTTTGCGTAAATTTTCGATACTATGAAATTCTAAACTAAGATCAGCACGTAAAATATCTTCAACATTTTTTTTAATATTTAATGGATCAAATTTCCTCAAGGTAGGCATACCTTCTAAAAACAAAATACGTTTTGCATAAAGATCTGCATGATCTAACTCATCCACGCATTCTTGATATTCTATCTTATTAAGGCGTTCTAATCCCCAATTATTAAAAATTTTAGAATGTAAAAAATATTGGTTTACAGCGACCAACTCATCGCTCAACAAACTATTAAGATGGGTAATAATGTGATCGTCTCCTTTCATAACATCTCCTTAGATATGTATCCACATACATTGTATTGTTTAACTGTAAATTATAAATTAAATATTTAAAAAATCATACCTATCTTCTTATTTTTAATAAGAAGATAGGTATACGACGTACGCTGGTGCTGATAAGCAGATTCGAACTGCTGACCTCACCCTTACCAAGGGTGCGCTCTTACCTTCTGAGCTATATCAGCATAATTCAATTACATTATATAAGCGGACAGTGGGAATTGAACCCACATCATCAACTTGGAAGGTTGAGGTAATAACCATTATACGATGCCCACTACTACATAGTAAAATCCGTATTCTTGATATTACAAGAATATATGGTATTTGTTGTTTATGTATAATTAAAATGATGGGGGAAGGATTTGAACCTTCGAAGTCTACGACGACAGATTTACAGTCTGCTCCCTTTAGCCGCTCGGGAACCCCATCAAAAAAGTTGTAGATGCCGGTAAAAGGATTCGAACCTTTGATCTACTGATTACAAATCAGTTGCTCTTCCTATTGAGCTACACCGGCATCATTTTAATATTGTTAAAATAACCATTGATTCTTTCTTAGAAACACACTTTTTGAAACAAACTTCATTAAACTAATATTTTTGAGATAATACAATGGTTTAAAACATTTGTAAAAATAAATTTACTTTAATAAAACTAAAATTATTAGTTATTTCGTAAGCTTCCATTATAATACATAATTATAATTAAATCTTTTATTTTGATCAAGCATTTACATGAAATTTCATTCTATAAGATAAGCATTTATCTATGATAATAGAACAATATGCTACATGTTTCATCTGTTCCATTTTTAACTTTCAATCGCAAGGAATGGTCATCTCTTCAAGAAGAGGTACCATTAATATTATCTCCAAGAGAAATCCTAAATTTAAGAGGAATAAATGATAATCTTTCTATGAATGAAGTAATAGAAATTTATTTACCATTATCTAGCTTGCTTAATCTATATATTTCTTCGCATATAAAACGACAAAATACTTTAAAACAATTTTTAAGTATTCAAAACCAACATATACCATATATTATTGGTATCGTTGGTGGTGTTGCTGCAGGGAAAAGCACTACAGCTAGAGTTTTACAAGCACTGCTTAGTAGATGGACTGAACACCGTGTTGTAGAATTAGTAACAACTGATGGATTTTTGTATTCTAATAAAGTATTAAAAAAACGACATTTAATGAAAAAAAAAGGTTTTCCACAATCTTATGATATGACTAGTTTAGTAAATTTTGTTTCCAAAGTTAAATCTGGAGTTCAATCGATGACAATTCCTGTATATTCTCACATAATATATGACATTATTCCTAATGTTCAACAGGTAATTTATAAACCAGATATTCTTATTTTGGAGGGATTAAATGTTTTACAAACTAATCACGATTATCATCGTGACTTACCTTGTGTTTTTGTATCTGATTTTATTGATTTTTCTATTTATGTTGATGCTCCAGAATATTTATTACAAGAATGGTATATCAATAGATTTTTGAAATTTTGTTACACTACTTTTTCCTATCCTGATTCTTATTTTTATCGTTATACTCAATTATCTAAAAAAAATATAACTTCTATCGCTTCGCAATTATGGACTAAAATAAATAGACTGAATTTGCAAGAAAATATCTTACCGACCCGGGAACGCGCAAATTTAATTTTGAGAAAAGACGTGAATCATATAATAAACAACATTCAATTAAGAAAATAAAAACGATTATAAAAACAATAATTTTTTTCTTTACAGTTATTATAAGTATCGATTTTCATTACTGAAACGTTTGGAGCTAATCATATTATATTACAATAAGCATGGGATTTACGTTAATCAAACGGTTATTGTTATAATTAATATAATTTTTAAGATGTATAAACAGAAATATTATTTCCCGAGTAATAACATACTGAACTTATTTGATCCACTATTAAAGCTCCATGTATATTTATCCCAAGAGCTGTGCCGCATATTGTACGATCCCCAACTAATAATGTGACTGGTTTATTATATAAGCAATCAAAAAATTTCCAATATGTAATAAATGGAGTAAACCCAAAAAGCATAAAATCTTTTAATTTCTTACGTAATACATTAATAAGCGTGGCGACTAAAATATTACGATCAATCATGATCCCAATATCCATTAAGTTAATCCAATTCTTACCAATTTTAGTATTTAATGTTGCATGCGTGCGTATAGATAAATTA
The DNA here is from genome assembly GCF_000331065.1 of Candidatus Blochmanniella chromaiodes str. 640. Classification (NCBI taxonomy): domain Bacteria; kingdom Pseudomonadati; phylum Pseudomonadota; class Gammaproteobacteria; order Enterobacterales; family Enterobacteriaceae; genus Candidatus Blochmanniella; species Candidatus Blochmanniella chromaiodes. Next base: position 239,729 of record NC_020075.1, on the reverse strand, counting down.
ATACCAATACCTATTATTATATGAGTAATATTATCAGTTCTTGTTATAATTTCGATTAAAATTCCTGCTAATTTTCGTCCATGAATATACAAATCATTAGGCCATTTAATTTTAATCTGAGATGCGCCCAAATTCTTTAATATCTTTGCCACAACAATACTTATCATTAAACTAAATTCAATCATCGTTGGAGGAATCTTACTCAATTTCCAATAAATAGATAAGCAAATACCTTCTCCAACAGGCGCCACCCAAATTTTATCACGTCTTCCTCTTCCTTGAGTTTGGTGTTCTGTAACGCAAGCATCACCCGATTTTATATATGGAATGTTGTCTATTATATATTGATTGGTTGAATTAACTCTATTTAACACAATTACCCTGCCTTCGGGTAATTGTGTTAAAATCTTAGATTCATTTAAGAAAGGGTAAAATACGGGAAAACTATAATTTTCATTATACCTTAACAAGGTTTTCAAATCTCCAAAAAATAAATTGATATTTATATTTAATTCCATTACATTATACTACGTAAGTATGTTTTTCATTCTATTTTAAGATAAAATTATTAGAAATATATTTAATTTCAAATTTATTAAATAAAATTTATATATCAATTATTTACTACATGAACAATTTTTTTGGATTTATTTCTCCATAATTACCAATTAATCTAACTTCAGGTTGTAAATAAATATTAAACTGATCTGCAACCTTATTATATATGTAAAGAGCTAATGCTGCAATTTCAGTGCCAGTAGCTATTTTTTTGCTATTAATTAATACTAATGCCTGTTTAGGATATATTGCTGCTTCCCCAAAAATATAACCTTTTAGTTGACAATATTCTATTAACCAACCTGCTGATAATTTTATTCTACCATCTTTTTGATAAAAATAAGGCATATTTGGATAAATTTGAAATAAGCAGCGTGCTGTTTTAATATCTATTATTGGATTTTTAAAAAAACTACCAGCATTTCCTACTAAAGCAGGATCTGGTAATTTTTTATGTCTAATTATACAAATAAAGTTAAAAATTTGACGGGGTGTAATATGAAATTTGTCTAAATGAGCTAATTCATGATAATCTAATATGGGTTTCCACTTTTTACATAATCTTAATCCTACAGATACAATAGCATATTTCTCCAAACAATTTCTAAAAATACTATCTCTATATTTGAAATCACATTCAGAACAAGTGAACCGAATTTTTTTTCCACTATATAAATCTATAGCATCTACATACTCACATATTTGTGATAACTCAACGCCGTAAGCCCCAATATTTTGAATTGGAGCAGCCCCCACATACCCTGGAATACATGCTAAATTTTCTAGCCCCGGTATATTTTTTTTGATAGTATGAACTACTAATTCGTCCCATTTTTCTCCAGCTCCAACATGGAGTTGCCATGCCGTTTTATTTTCTGTAATAAAAATACCTTTTATCCTATTTAATAATATTGTTCCAGCATAGTTTTCTAAAAATAAAATATTACTACCGCCTCCTAAAATAAGAACAGGTTTTCCTTTTCGATAAGCTTTCCTCCAAAACTTTAATAACGTATATTCATGATGTGCTGTTACTACACTTTTAGCAAATGCGTTAACTGAAAAGGTATTTAATGATTTTAATTGAAAAGGATGCTCATACATTTATTTATTTTAAACAAAAATATTTGATATATTATTTTTATAATAATTATTGAATTTTATTCACACATCGATTCATAATTTCAATTATACTAAAAATATAATTGTATTATTTTATTTTTCAGTTGCTGTAGAATTTCGATTCTTATCTTTTTATGATTATAAAAATCATTATTTAACTTATAGTTTGCAACATAAATTATGAATAAAGATATATACTATATTATACGAGAACATGAAAAACGAGCATTACATATCAATATATATATGATTGCTTATTAAAATTATTTAAAATTTCTTAAATAATTTCATGTTAGAAACATTTAAAATTTCATTGAATAAAGACGATTGTATTATTTACAATATCTAAAGTAATTTTTTTACCTGGCAGCAATTTCCCAGATATTATCTTTTGAGATAATGCATTTTCAATGTGTTGTTGTATAGCACGCTTTAATGGGCGTGCACCGTATACTGGATCAAATCCAATTTTTGATAAAAATACCAAGACTGCGTTAGTAATATTAGTATTCGGATATCCTTTTTCTTCTAAACGATCACATAATCGCTGTAGTTGAATACTAGCAATTTTCATAAGATGTTCAGTGCTAAGTGGATGAAACACTACTATTTCATCTATCCTATTAACAAATTCTGGACGAAAATGTTGATTAACTATGTTTAATACTGCAACTTTAACTTCTTGATAATCTACAATCCCAAAACGTTTTTGAATGAAATCTGACCCTAAATTAGATGTCATAATGATGACAGTATTATTAAAATGTACTGTACGTCCATGCCCATCTGTTAATCGTCCATCGTCTAAGACTTGTAATAGTACATTAAAAATTTCTGAATGCGCTTTTTCTATTTCATCTAACAAAATAATAGAATACGGTCTACGACGGATTGATTCAGTCAAATATCCTCCTGATTCATACCCAATATAACCAGGAGGAGCTCCTAACAATTTTGATACAGAATGCTTTTCCATAAATTCAGACATGTCAATACGCACCATTGCTTTATTGGTATCGAAAAGAAAGATAGACAATGCCTTGCACAATTCAGTTTTTCCTACTCCAGTAGGCCCCAAAAACATAAACGAACCAATTGGACGTTTAAGATCTGATAACCCAGAACGACTCCGACGAATAGCATGAGATATTGCCTTTACTGCTTCGTGTTGCCCAACAACTAATTGATGCAAAGAATGTTCCATATCTAATAATTTATCTTTTTCACTTGCTAACATGCGAGACACGGGAATACCAGTCCAACGAGATAATACTGCGGCAATTTCTATATCAGTAACACGATTTCGTAAAAGACGTATCTTTTTATAATTAGATTGCAAGATTGTAGATAATTTTTTCTCTAATTCTGGAATCTTACCATATTGTAATTCAGACATACGAGCTAAATCACCAACACGGCGTGCTTGGTCAATAGCAATTTTTGCTTGTTCTAAATCAGATTTAATGCTTTGAGCGTTAGATAAAGAAACTTTTTCTTTTTTCCATTCTTTTTCAAGATTAATATAATTTTTTTCTTTCTGAATTAATTCAGTAGTTAAAAGATTTAATCGTTTCATGCTAGCATCATCTGATTCTTTTTTTAATGCTTGTTGTTCTAATTTTAACTGTATAATACGCCGTTCTAATCTATCTAATTCTTCTGGTTTAGAATCTATTTGTATGCGAATGCTAGAAGCAGCTTCATCAATCAAATCAATGGCTTTATCAGGTAACTGACGATCAGAAATATATCGATGTGATAAAATTGCAGCAGCCACTATCGCTGGATCAGTAATATGAACATTGTGATGCAATTCGTAACGTTCTTTTAACCCACGAAGAATAGCTATAGTATCTTCCACGCTAGGCTCAGAAACAAATATTTTTTGAAAACGTCTTTCTAAAGCTGCATCTTTTTCAATATATTTACTATATTCATCAAGTGTAGTTGCTCCTACGCAATGCAACTCACCTCTAGATAGTCTTGGTTTAAGCATATTACTTGCATCCATTGCGCCATCAGTTTTACCTGCTCCAACCATAGTATGCAATTCATCAATGAATAAAATGATATTACTATCTTCTTTAGATACATCACTTAATACGCTTTTTAAACGTTCTTCAAACTCTCCCCTATATTTTGTTCCTGCTAATAGTCCTCCCATATCTAAAGCTAATACGCGACTATGTTTTAATCCTTCCGGAACTTCACCATTAATAATACGTTGTGCCAATCCTTCCACAATAGCAGTTTTTCCTACTCCAGGTTGTCCGATAAGAACAGGATTATTTTTAGTACGTCTCTGCAACACCTGAATAGTACGACGAATTTCTTCATCTCGACCAATAACAGGATCAAGATTACCTTGTTCTGCAAATTTAGTTATATCTACAGTAAATTTTTGTAACGCTTGACGTTGAGATTCTGATTGTTGATTATCAACTAAGTGATTATTGCGTATATAGCTTGTTGATTTTTTTATATTTTCTGGAGATACTCCGGATTTTTTTAATAAATCATTTAATGCTCCATGAGATTCAATGGCTGCTAGAACGAACATTTCTGACGCAATAAAAGTATCATTATGTTTTTGTGCTAATTTATTACATAAATTTAATATTCTAATTAAATCATGAGAACATTGAATATCTCCCCCAATACCTTCTACCTTTGGTACACGATCACATGCCTCTTCAACTAATATAGTGAACTGAAGCATATTAAACCCCGCGCGCTCCAGTATCTGATATACTGATCCATTTTTTTCTTTTAAGAAAGCGAGCATCACATGAATGGGTTCAACAAATTGATTATCTTTTCTAAGTGCTATAGATTGAGCATCAGAAATAGCTAATTGAAAATCATGAGTAAAATGATCCAACCGCATAATATTCATTTTCCTCTTATAAATAATATAAAAATACCTGTAGTCCAGTATATGCCTATCGATATGGCGATTAGGTACTTAAAATTCAAGCATCTAAACCACTGGAATAAAAATATATTTTTATTCACCTAAAGAGCAATACAACTATAAATTTATAAATATATGATATTTCACTACAGTGAGTTTAAGATGTGATTTTCGAGCGAAAAATTACAAGTCCATGACTATATTCAGTAACGATTGTACACAAAAAATCTCTATCATAAGATATATATAATAATGCTATTTAAAATGTCTTTCATTTTTTCTTAATATATTTATTAATTTTATAATATCCTTTGGTAAAGGCACATCCCATTTCATTTTTATTCTAGTAATAGGATGACATAATTGCAATGTAGCTGCATGTAATGCTTGGCGATTTAAAACATGTAAACAGTCATTGACTGTATCAGATACACCTTTAATGAAATAAGTTGATTTTCCGTATTTATGATCTCCTAGCAATGGATGATTAATGTAAGCCATATGTACACGAATTTGATGAGTTCTTCCAGTTTCAAGACGTACACGAATTCTAGTATACATTCCAAATGATTCTATAATAGAATAGTGAGTTATGGCCGATTTTCCCATAGGATTAACTGTCATGCGAGTACGATGAACAGCATGTCTTCGAATAGGTTGATTGATTGTCCCTTCATTATGCAAAAAATTTCCGAGAACTACCGCGTCATATTCCCTAACAATTTTTCTTTTTTTGAATAATCGTAACAAACTGTGATATGCAATCATGTTTTTAGCGACGACCATTAAACCAGTGGTGTCCTTATCTAACCGTTGAACAATACCTGATCGGAATACTTCTGTGATAGCTGGATATTTATATAACAAAGCATTTAGTATAGTACCTGAATGGTTGCCAGCGCCAGGATGAACTACCATATTTTTTGCTTTATTTATTACTACAATATCATCGTCTTCATATACAATATCAAGAGGAATATCTTGAGGAACTATACTATTATTATCGATATTAACAATATCTTTTATTTCAATGAATTCACCGCCCATCATTTTTTTTTTAGGTATAATAACCGTCTGATTATTAACGTTTACTTTTTTAGAAAGGATCCAACATTTTATTTTAGAACGTGAATAATTTGGTAGTAATTCAGAAAGAATACAATCTAATCGTTTTCCAGATTGCGATGCCTGCACAATCATAGGTTTTATAATGTAAGATTCAGGTGTTATCATATTAATATGCGGTTGAATACTAAATTCAACCAAATTGTTGTATGCTGCATTCATTTAAATAAACGTACATACATATTATTTGCTAATATCTACATACTACTAAGGAGTATTAATAAAAAATTTTATGAGACGTATTCAATACTATATAATGATAATATTAATTATTAGTATCATTATGATTTCTTATGCCTCTGCTTCTGTTAACATTGTAAATGATGCTACTTATAATCTTTACAAATCCGCTCAAAACAAATTGTATAATGCTGATTATAAAGAAGCTACACAGGATTTGATGAATTTACTAAATTTATATCTATTAGATCCTTGTCCGCAACAAATTTATTTAGACTTAATTTATGCTTATTACAAATTAAACGATTTAAAATCTGCAAATAATTATATAGAACATTTCTTTAAATTATATCCTAATCATAAACATTTTGATTATGTATTATACATGCATGGCGTAATCAACATGTGCTTAGATGAAGATAATAAAAAATTAATAAAATATTTAAATATAAACTGGTTTGATCGTAATCCCGTGTATGCATGTATAGCATTCCATACCTTTGTAAGACTTATACGCCAATATCCAGATAGTCAATATTCTTTAGACGCTTACAAACGTTTAATTTTTTTAAAAAATAGAGTAGCTGAATATGAACTTTCCATTGTGAAATTTTATTCTAAAAAACATGCTTATATATCAGTAATAGCTCGTGTAGAAAAAATGTTATATCACTTTCCAGATACTCAAGCAACTCGTAAAGCACTGTATTATATGCAGCAAGCTTATCAAAATATATATTTGCCAGATCAAGCTAAAAAAGTAGCAAAAATCATTACTGCTAATCCAGTATATTAAATATACTCTTTTATAAATATGATATCTATATCTATTTTTGTAGATATCATATGATTGATACAATGTTTAAAACATGTATTAATTAAATTAATAATATAATATACATAAGGAATGTAATATTCATCCATATAAATAAATATTAATTTATAATGATACTGTTGCACTACGGAAACTGCAATTATCTAAAAATGTTATATTTGAATATTAAATATTACGGTAATGAATTTTATTATGATTTATAAATCTACAGTGCATATAGCATTTTTGGGTCCTAAGGGATCATATTCTCATATTGCCGCTATGCAATATGCTAGTAGCCGTCATTTTAATCAAGTAGTAGAACATAGCTGTCGAAGATTTGATGATATTTTTAATTTAGTAGAATGTGATCATGCAGAATATGGTGTAGTTCCCATCGAGAATTCTAATTCTGGATTAATTGATGAAATAGGCGATTTATTACTAAACACCCGATTGTCGTTAGTAGATGAAATTACTATTCCTATAAAGCATTGTATTTTAGTCAATAATCATACTGATATAAATCAAATTCAAATTATATACAGTCATCCTCAACCCGTTCAACAATGCAGTGAATTTTTAAAACATTTCTTGACATGGAAAATTGTATTCTGTGAAAGTAGCGCAGTTGCCATGGAAATAGTATCTAAATTAAATCAATCTAATTTAGGAGCTTTAGGCAATAAACAAGGAGGCCAATTTTATGGATTGCATTCACTATTGACATATAATCTCTCTAATTCTCATAAAAATACAACTAGATTTATTATTTTAAAAAATACAAATATTGCAATTTTTAATCATTCTATAACCACAAAAACTATTCTTATTATTTCTGTTCAAGAGCAATCAGAGAAATTATGCGAAATATTAAAAGTATTACACTTTTACAATACTAAAATAACTTATTTAAGACCACGTCTTTTATCATACGAGAGACCGAGAAACATAGTTATTATTGAATTGATGGCGCACATAAATAATGTATACATACAACATATTCTTATAGAATTACAAAAAATTACCTATTCATTGAAAATATTAGGTTGTTATCAAGTGACGCCGCCTACTAATGTAGTTTTCCATTAAAATGAAAAATTGTTACAATTATATGTTGTTAACTATATTCTTCACAAGCTAAATACAGAAAATAATAAATATGTGATCATATAGTATTATTTCAACAATATTAAAAAACAAATACACATATTAGTATACTAAATAATATTTAAATTAAAAAATTATCTTATATAGAAAACTCTTGGATCTAAATAAATAGATTTAATCAAAAATTATTAAATATAATTACAATAATTATTAAAAATTATTATTTACTCTATAAATTATCTTTATAATTATCAATTTGACGCAATATTTTACGACTTTCTTTAAAAAAAAGATCGGTATATGAACCATACCAATTTTGAATTTTTTTAAATTGATCAATAAATTCTTGTTTTTTATTCCGTTCTAATAATATCAAAATCCTACCTAATCTCCTATAATAACGTTTAATTAATATAAGATTGTTTTTGGAATTCATGATGATGTCTGCATATAACTGAGGATCTTGAGCAAATAATCTCCCTATTGTTATTAGTTTTAATCGAAATGTTGGTGAAGAAATAGACAGCATTTGTTTTAAATTAACGTTTTCTTTTGAAAAATAATATCCAGTTACAAATGTAATAAAATAACATAATCCTTGCATAATGCTCATATATTGATCATGTTCTGTTGTATTGCAGAAATGTAACCTTGCGCCCCACAATTGTATTTGTTCTAATAACCATTGATACGATTCTGGAGAACGTCCTTCGCAGTAAATTACTACTTGTTTTACCATACTTCCATGGTCTGGGTTAAACATAGGCTGTAATCCTAATACTGGACCACCATGCATAGCTAATATAGCATTTAAGGATATTTTTTTTACAGATGATAAATCTACTATAATGCAGTTTGGAGGTAAATATGATAATTTACCAACTACATCAGTAACGGAATGAATAGGAACGCTGATTATCACCATACCGGCATCTGTCAGCATTGACTGTGCATGTACCCAGTCATCTTTATCTAAAATCCTTATTTTATATCCAGATAAAGTCAACATTTTAGAAAAAAATTGCCCCATTCGCCCTTTTCCACCAATTATAACGACTGGGCCTAAATTTGGATGCAACGTTTTAAATCCTTTTTCATTTTCATTATAATAAGATTCACTTATAATACGACGCAATATATCTTCTACTAAATCTGGAGAAATACCCAATTCTAATGCTTCTCGCCTCCGACAGGCAACCAACATTTCTTCTCTATCTGGTGAATAAATAAATAATCCATAACGACTTTTTATTTCTCCTACTTCAGAGACTAAAGAAAGTCGTTTAGATAATAACTTTAATAAATTCTGATCTATTTTATCGATGCTGTTTCGCAAAATATTTAGTTCCTTTGTCATACCATTCCAGCTCCTGATATACGATTGATAAGAAATGGTTTTAATTCTTTATGCAAATCATACAGTAAATGTTTGGTTGTTTTCCAATCTATACACGCATCGGTAACTGATACTCCGTATTGCGTTGTAGAAGATGATAAATTTATAGATTGATTACCAGAATAAATATAACTTTCAATCATCAATCCAATAATAGAACGGTTTCCATATTTAATTTGATGTGAAACGGACCGTGCTACATCAATTTGGCGACGATAGTCTTTGTTAGAATTACCATGACTGCAATCTACCATTAATGCTAAAGGCAATCCTGCTTCTGTTATTTTCTTTTCACAACCAATAATATCTTCCGGATAATAATTAGGATTTTCTCCTCCTCGTAAAATTATATGAGCATTAAGATTACCTTTAGTATGCAGTAAACATACCTGGCCAGATTGATTGATACTAATGTAACGATGAGGCATCATTGCAGCATGTATCGCGTTAACTGCATTAGAAAAATTCCCGCTGGTGCTATTTTTAAAGCCTACAGGCGTATACAATCCAGAAGCTATTTCTCTATGTATTTGAGATTCCGTAGTACGCGCTCCAATAGATGACCAACTGAAGAGCTCTCCAATATATTGTGGAATATATGGATTTAATACTTCAGTAGCAAGTGGTAATCCAATTTTTATTAATTTCACCAACATATGTCGAGCAATCTTTAAACCCAATTCAATATCGTTGGAGTCATTCATATGCGGATCGTTAATTAATCCTTTCCAACCAATACTAGTACGAGGTTTTTCTAAATATACACGCATAACGATATATAATTGATCTTGCAATTCTGTTGATAAAGTTTTCAATTTACCAGCGTAATCAAAAGCAGCATTGACATCATGAATAGAACAAGGACCACATATCACCAGTAGGCGCGGATCGCGTCTATGAATAATATTCATAATTATATTTTGAGAATCCAAAATGGTTTTCTGTTCCAAATGTGTTACAGGAAATTGAGTTTTTAATTGCTCAGGAGTAATTATTGAATATGTGTTATTAACATAGATACTGTTACGCTCATTTTTCTGCATATTATTATCCTTAATATAATTATGTATTATATAATAAATTCGTAAAACTTTAATGATCATTAAAAATGATAATATATATATCATATTATGATACACATATAAAACTAATGTAAATATAGTTTTATATTATTATTGTCAATAAATTATTATAAGTTAATTAACTGAGTTACATTTAATTTTTGAATTTATATGAGATTCTTTTAACAATATAAGCACACGTATCTGGGTGGTTATATTGTTACTCATACAACATATAGTATGGAATAACACATAGTATGGAATGTAGTTTTTAAAATTTTAATACATAATATTATATTATTTTAACGATACATGACTTTTTAAAAATTTAAATATTAAAATATTTTGAATTAATTAATTATATTATAAAAAACAAATATACCGAATGATTATAAAACTAATTTACAATCAACAAAATGATTATAAAATTCTAAATGCTTAATATATGTATTAAACTTATATTAAATATTTTTAAGAAAAAATGTATCATGAATTCATACGTACTTTGATTCGTGCAGATTTTCCGCTAAGATTACGTAAATAATATAACTTAGCACGACGAACGATACCAAATCGTTTAATTTTAATCTCTTCAATCACAGGAGAATGTGATTGAAATACTCGCTCTACACCTTCTCCGCTAGAAATTTTCCTTACAGTAAACGCAGAATGTAATCCGCGGTTTTTAATAGAAATAACTACGCCTTCAAAAATTTGTAGGCGTTTTTTACTACCTTCAATGACCCATGTTTTCACTTCCACTGTATCACCTGGATGTAAGTGCGGTATATTTTTTTTCATTTGTTTTTTTTCGAAATTATTTATTAATTCGTACATATATATATTATTTCCTAGTTTTTTTATTTAAAGATAGCAAGTATTCACTTTTAAATTCAGAAAGTAAATTTTTTTCCTCATTAGTTAATTGTGTATAATTAAGCAAATCTGGCCTTTTAATCCAAGTACAACCCAAAGCTTGTTTTTGTTTCCAACGATGAATTTCATCATGATTTCCTGATAATAATACCGACGGTACTTTCATGCCGTCAAAAGTTTCTGGTCGTGTATAATGTGGGCAATCTAATCTTTCTTTGGAAAAAGAATCTGATTCTTTTGAATCTTGATTTCCTAATACGCCAGGCAGAACTCTAGATATCGTATCTATTAATACCATTGCTGCTAACTCTCCTCCGCTAAGTATATAATCTCCTATAGACCACTCTTCGTCAATTTCCGTTTGAATTAATCTTTCATCAATGCCTTGATATCTACCACAAACTAAAATTAATTTCTGATTATCATATGCTAACTTATATACATATTTCTGCTTTAGCTTTCTTCCTTGAGGAGAAAGATAAATCACTTTAATATTATTTCCTAATTCATTTTTCGCTTGATTGATTGCATTTCTCAGGGGTTCAATCATCATTAACATGCCCGGTCCTCCTCCATAGGGACGGGCATCTACGCTGTGGTGTCGATCATATGTAAACAGACGTGGATTCCACAATTTTATGGAAAGAATACCCCTTCGAATTGCTCGACCTACTATTCCATAACGAACAATAGATTGAAACATATCTGGAAATAAAGTAATCACACCTAACAACATATTTTTTTATACTTTATTTTAAAAAACTAAAAATTAGGATCCCAATCTACAGTAACAGTACGTGTAACAAGGTTAATATTTTTAATGACTCTCTTGATAAGAAAAGGAATAAGGCAATTTTTGATTTTACAAAGATTATATTGACACATTTTTACTACCAAAACATCATTTGCTGTAGTCTCTATTATACTGATAATTTCTCCTAAAAGACTCCCTTGTACAGTGATTACTACACATCCTATTAAATCTTTCCAATAATATTCATCATCATTTATACATGGAAATTGTGTTTCATCAATAATAATATTGCAACGACTTAATGACTGAGCAGAATTTCTATTTGAGACTCCTCGTATTTTAACAATATAACGTTTCCCAATTAGTTTCCATTTATCTAAAAAAATTTCTTTCCATGTAGATTGGACGATAATAAAATACGGACTATAATAAAATATATTATCATTTTTTTCAGTAAATGATAATATTCGTACCCACCCCAATATACCATATGCTCCTATTATTCTTCCTATTACTACGGGATGAAGAGGCGGGATCATAACATCTTCTTTATTTATTGAATATTCATCATGTTTCACAAATTCTTTATTAATTTTAAAACACGATCAGATGGACTCGCTCCTTTGTGTAACCAATATTTTACACGTTCTAAATTTACACGTAATCCTGTACGATTACCAAATTTAATTGGACTAAAAAACCCAACACGTTCAATAAAACGCCCATCACGTGCATTTCTACTGTCAGTAATAACTATGTGATAAAAAGGAGTTTTTTTATGACCTCCTCGCGCTAATCTAATTCTTACCATAAGTGTATAACCTTAAATTAATAACTAAAAAACCAACAAACTCAGCGTAATAAAGAGCATGAGCATATCTAGCAATTTCAACAATAAAATATTTTTTAATTAATTGTAAATTTAGATGATATTTTATTTTTTAATGTACGTATCATTTGAAATATTTCATTTTTATTTATTTTCTGTATTGTAATACGTATATGATTAAACGTGTTTAGTAACTTTGTGACATCTTGTACATGTACTCCAGATCCATTAGCAATACGTTTTTTTCTAGATCCAGTAATTATTTTTGGATTCATACGTTCTTTCACAGTCATAGAGTTAATTATGGATTCCATACGTATGAATGTATTGTCATGTGTATATGATTGAATATTATCTAAGTTTACTCCTAGATTAAGAGGTAATTTACCTATTATTTTATTAATTCCTCCCATACCACGTATTTGTTTTATATAACCTAAAAAATCATATAAATTAAAGTCTACACTATTTTTATTAATATATTTTTTTTCTTTAACCCATTTTGATTGGTTATCAATATCTTCGATTAACGAAAGTATATCGCCCATTCCAAGTATGCGTCCAGCTATTCTATATGAATTGAAAGGCTCTAATGCATCAATTTTTTCTCCTGTTCCTATGAATTTTATAGGTTTTCCGGTAAGATATTTAACAGATAAAGCCACTCCTCCACGTGAATCCCCATCTAACTTAGTTAAAATAATTCCGGTTAATGGCAAATTTTTATTGAACACATTTATACTATTAATAGCTACTTGTCCAATCATAGAATCTACAATGAATAAAGTTTCTATTGGATTAACACAGCTATGCATTTCAGCTAGTTCTGAAAGCAAACAATCATCTGTGTCTAAACAACCAGCAGTATCTATTAACAAAACATCATAAGATAATGATCTTGATACAATGGATGCTGCTTTCAGTATATCAATTGGTTTATTCCGAACATTACAATCTTCAAAAAAAATTATATCTTCAGATTTTATCAACGATTTTAATTGTTGCACACCTGCCGGTCTATATACGTCAGTTGACGCTACTAATATTTTTTTATTTTTTTTGATTTTCAAAAATTTCGCAAGTTTTCCGGTAGTAGTAGTTTTTCCAGAACCTTGTGCACCTACTATTAATATTATTGATGGTGTTTGAGTATTTAAATTTAAATTATTGGATCCTTCTCCCATAATTTTTACTAAAGAGGCATGCATAATTTTAATAAATTCTTGACCCGGAGTTAAATGTTTGTTTATATCGCTTCCTATTATACCTTCTTTAACTGTATTAACAAAACCGTGTACTACAGGTAATGCTACATCTCCTTCTAGTAAGGCAATCTTAACCATATTTAAAGTTTCTTTAATATTGTTTTCTGTTAAACGCCCAGAACCAACAATATTGCGTATTGATTGTGATATTTTATTGGATAATTTTTTAAACATCTCTATGGCTCAAAATCAAAGCAAACACACGAACAAATTTATTATATATTCATACTGAGTTAGAATAAACACAATCTTTAATATTTTTAGTTTTTCATTGCAATGAAAAATTGTTTTTATAACTAATTAATTAAATTTTTACTATTCAATAATTTTAAATGTCAAACAATACACCCGAGAGGATTCGAACCTCCGATCGCTCGGTTCGTAGCCGAGTGCTCTGTCCAATTGAGCTACGGGTGCATCGTCACTACTAACAGTGAGGGAGGGATTTGAACCCTCGACACAGTGTTAAGAACCATATACTCCCTTAGCAGGGGAGTGCCTTCAGCCACTCGGCCACCTCACTGAATTTTCTATCCATTCCAGTTATTGGCTATTTTGTTCTTTCTTATGATCAAAAACTCCCTGCTACATTACGTTGTTTTTATGTAATTTACAACTAAATTTTTTATCATAAAATTACTATGTTTGGAAATTTATTTTATAAAATAATAAATTTAGCACAAATTCTGTTGTGATTTTTCAGATTTGATACGTTGATAAATTTCTTCTCGGTGTATAGATATCTCCTTGGGAGCATTTACACCAATACGGACTTGGTTCCCTTTAATACCTAATACAGTTACTGTAACCTCATCTCCAATGACGAGAGTTTCACCAACTCGTCGAGTCAGAATAAGCATTCTTTACTCCTTGAAAAATTCAAATAACCGGACTTCTTAAATTTTACTGTTTTTAAAATTTTTGAACAATATAAAATAAACATCTGCATATGATATTTATACTGTTTGTAAAATTTTAACGCACCACTTTAAGAACACATTAATAATTTTTATTTTAAAACAACTTTTAATATAATTGTGCAATTATTTACAATATATTATGTAATAAGGAATTTACTTCAATAGATATTTTGGATGTAGTTGCCATATTGTTAATACCGGCTTGAGCAAAATCTAGTCTACCTCCGCCTTTTCCGCCGAGGATCTTAATGATATACTGAACTAAAGATAAAGCGTTTATACGATTACGTTCTATTAAATCTTTAGTTACAGCTACTACTAAATTAATTTTTTTGTTTGTATTCAGATTAATAAGAACAATCACTCCTGATTTTAACTGATGTTTAATACAATCTGTCATATTAAATAATGTTTTTGGCGTCATATTGATAACCTGCTTAACTAAGATTCGCACATCTTTAATATAATAGACATCTTTAATAAATGATAAACTTTGTTGTATAATTTGTTGATTTCTTAAAGCATCTATTTCTTTTTCCAATTTTTGATAACGACATTTAAATTCATGTATTTTACTTAAAATATTTTTATCATCACTTTGAGTCGATTGAAAAATATTTTTAAGTAACATTTTATATTGATGTATTGCAGATAATGCTACGTTATTAGTTACTGCTTCAACACGTCTAATACCAGCAGCAATACTACATTCTTTAGTAATCACAAATACACCAATTTCTCCAGTATGCTCAGCATGGGTTCCTCCGCATAATTCAGTAGAAAAATTTCCTATTTTTAGAACACGAACTTTTTTATCATATTGTTTATTTATCAATATTACAGCTCCACTATTTCGAGCTAGTTCTATTGGCATCACATCAACTGTAATTGGAGCATTCTTCCAAATTTGTTCATTTACAATATTTTCTACTGTATTCATTTGTATTGTCGTCATCGTTGCATGATGACAAAAATCAAACCGTAAGTATCGATCGTTCACCAAGGATCCCTTTTGCGTTACGTGAGATCCGAGAACTTGAGATAACGCAGCATGTAGCAAATGCGTAGCGGAGTGATTTAAAGAAATGCATTTCCTTTTATGTTGATCTACTTGAGCTACTATTTCCTCCCCAACGCTAATAGTCCCGCTATTGACTATCCCTAAATGACCTATTGCTTGTCCATATTTTTTCGTATTGGTAACCTGAAAAAATCCGGATATAGTATTTAATTGACCACAATCTCCAATTTGACCTCCAGATTCTCCATAAAAAGGGGTATTATTCAGAATCACTATTCCTTCTTCTTTTGTATAAATTTTATTTATTGATTTATTGTTTTGGAACAATGCCATTACTCGAGATTTACAAATCAGTTTATCATATCCAACAAATATGCTTGATACATTACAAAGTGATAACTTTTCATAACTTATATCAAATTTATTTAGTTCTTTTGCATATTTTTTTTGTGTCAACATGGCTTGATCAAATCCTTCTTGATCTACGTGTATGCCACGTTTTAAACAGACATCTTGAGTTAATTCAAATGGAAATCCATAAGTATCATATAAGTTAAATGCTATTTCACCATTTAGGCAATTTCCTTTTAATCGTATTAATTGTTTTTCTAATAATTCTAAACCTCTTTTTAAAGTATCTTGAAATAATTTTTCTTCACTAAGTAAAATTTCTGCTATAAAATCTTTCTTTTCATGTAAAATATCAGCTATATGGTGCATATATTTAATAAGAGGAGAAACTAATTTGTAAAAAAAAATATCATTTACACCTAATTTTTTTCCATGAAGAATAGCTCTACGAATAATACGACGTAATACATAACCACGTCCTTCATTGGCAGGGAGGACTCCATCTTGGATTAAAAATGAACATGCACGTATATGATCAGCAATCACATACACAGATCTATTTATATAGATATCATTAATTTTCATGATTCGAGATATAGAAGATATTAATTTTTTAAATACATCAATAGAAAAATTACTATTTACTCCTTGCAATATTGAAGTAATACGTTCTAACCCCATTCCAGTATCTACTGATAACATAGGGAGTGATAAAAGACGACCATTTTCTTGACGATCAAATTGTATAAATACTAAATTCCAAATTTCAACATATCTTTCCCCAAATTCTTCTAAACTGCCAGGAGGTCCTCCTTGAAATCGATCACCGCGATCATAAAATATTTCTGAACAAGGTCCACAAGGACCGATATTTCCCATTTGCCAAAAATTATCAGAATCACAAAAATCGTTTGTATTACTACCAATTTTAACAATATGTTCATTAGGGATATCTATTTGATTTGACCAAATATCATAAGATTCACCATCGCAATTATGTACTGTTACCCATAATTTATTTTTAGATAAATTGAACCAATTAACGTCTGTTAATAACTCCCAAGCAAATTGAATAGCCTCATTTTTAAAATAATCTCCAAAACTAAAATTACCTAACATCTCAAAAAATGTTAAATGCCGCTCAGTATATCCAACATTATTTAAATCATTATGTTTACCTCCAGCACGTACACAACGTTGCGCGGTAGCAACACGCTTAAATAATGGCTTATCAATTCCTAAAAATATATTTTTAAACTGATTCATACCGGAGTTAGTAAATAATAATGTTTGATCACTACTAGGAATCAAAGTACTACTTGAAATAATTTCATGTCCTTTTTTTTTAAAAAAATTAAGAAATTCTTGACGAATATCATCAATATTTTTGTACATGTAGATTCCATCATGGAATAAAATTCCATATATATAGCTCGTATTACTCTGTATTATAAACAATTTTCAAAAAGATAGAAATCAAAATCACAGAATATTATGTATATTTAAAGTATATAGAAATTCATTTTCTACTTAAATATCACCAATTATTATTAATAATATAGTAATTTACTATTTTACAAATAAATTTCAAAAAATACAAAGTTTAAAATTTTTATAAATAATTTTTTCTTATATTCATAAATAATAATAGATAAGTATTTAAGCAATAGTATCAAACTATTTCTATATATAATTTTAAAAACATGGATGTAATTTTTTTTGATTAATAATATACGTTTGTATTTGTTAAATATTGTTTCTAACAACATTTCATTAGTATATGTATAGATATGTATTCCAATGTTATTTTGAAATAAATCAGAAGTATCAAAGTGCATTAACACTGTTACTACAATATTCCTCAAATATCGTTATCATTTTAAACATATTTTTTTGCAACAAAATGAATAAAACATAATATAATTTTCCACAGTTACCATAACTTTGTTGCCGCACTGAAATTGCGATACATTTTATTGTTTTGATTAATATCGTAATCGCATAAATATATTATTATATATGCTCGATACTATATTTTATTAAATTAAAAAAGATGATCTTTCTTGTATAATTAAAGCATATCAATAGATATAAACCTAATGTATATACCTGAAAAATAAAATATAAAACCATGTGCATGTATTTTTACGTTAATAACTGACCAAAATTATTTAAACTAAAATATTTCAAATAATCATTAAATTAATTCAATCATAAAAAGTAATATTTATTTATACAAATAAAATATTTTCGTATATTCGAAATATAATATTAATTTGTAATCAATTTAAATTACCTATTTTGGAGATAAAATAAAGGATCTACAGATTTTCCTTTATATCTGATTTCAAAATGTAATTTTACTTCATTAGTTCCGCTGTTACCCATGGTTGCAATCTTGTCGCCCATCTTAACTATTTGTTGTTCATTAACTAATATCATATCATTATGCGCATAAGCGCTAAGATAGTTATTATCATGTTTGATGATAATCAAGTTACCGTATCCTTTCAATGTATTTCCAATATATACTACTTTTCCATTAGCGGTAGCTAAAATAGGTTGCCCTAAAGCACCAGATATATCAATTCCTTTACTACCTCTTTCAGAATCAGAAAAAGTATTAATAATTATACCATTTGTTGGCCAATACCAGTTCTTGATTGTTGCTGAGTCTGATGCTGTTGAACTAGAAACCATATTATAAGACATGTCCATATTAGAATAAGTATTGTTATACGTACTAGAATAAAACAATTGTTTTTTAACAAAAAATAATATTTTTTTAAAAGCATTATTACCGCTATCAAAAGGAATAAAAATTTTTCTTAAGAATTTTTCAAAATATAACCACATTATATTACGACGTACTATTAGCACTTGATCTACTTTTAATACATTTATATTTTTAATATTATTGATTTTTGCTAAATTTAAACAATTATTTCCCGTAATCCAAGCAATATAAAATAAAGTATCACCTGATTTTACCGTATATGTAGACTTGTGATAAGAACTGTAATTTGTATGATTGTACTTATGAATGTTAGCAGCCACAGGTATTATCTGTGGATACCGTATATTTTTCTTTTTATCTTGAGGCATATAAATAGTAATAACATCAGAATTCAGGGATTGTGACGTGCATTTATTATGGTATCTATGGATATTATCTCCAGAGCACCCCTCTAGAGATACAAGAACTACTATTATATAAATTATCGATCTGCTACTATCTACTAGCATAATAGATGTGCTAAACTCCCCTGCTCCCTGCTTATTTTCTATTGATAATTTATTTGTTTAAGAATCATACAATATACGAATAATACATATGCATTCGACATTAATATTAAATATATTTTATATAATCAAATAAACAATTCATAAATTTAACATACATCCCAATGCTACGTATTAATAATCAGTATATAATATTTACTTGTTGCATACAACAATAAAATTATTTTTAATAATTTTTTAGAATCGTTATTATATATTTTTAATATTTAAATATTTTTTTATAAAAAAATCACCGGCATATAGTATATATTAAAAACTAAATAAGTATCTTATAAAATAAGAATAATTTTATATTTTTTATAAATCATAATATTTATATTCAATATACATATCACATATAAATGTGTGCACGATAATATACATCCTATATCTTTATATAGGATCTGATGATACTGGTTGTAGTAATTTACTAATAGATAATAAATATTAGAATATCACATATATTTTGTATATTAATTTATCTAGAATTAGTTACACATCATTATAACCGTAATAATAATTAAAATAATTCTTAGATAAATCTATCGTATTGATAGATTTATATGTGAACTATGAAATAGAAATATACGTATTTTATTATTTTAATAAATGTTTAACGTGTTAATAACACGACTGCTATACACGCAATACCCTCAGATCGGCCAATATATCCCAGTGTGTCAGTTGTAGTGGCTTTTATATTAATACTAGTTACTGAACAATTTAAATCTTGAGATAAATGATGTTTCATCTGATAAATATATGTGTTTATCTTTGGGATTTGTAGGATTACAGTAATATCTATATTTTCTAATAAGAATCCTTGCATGGTAATTTTTTCCCATGCAATTCGTAACAATTTTCGACTATCTATATTATTATATTTAGCATCAGTATCCGGAAACATCGACCCAATATCACCACAACAGGCAGCTCCCAATAAAGCATCGATTAGTGAATGCATCATCACGTCGCCATCAGAATGCGCTTTAATTCCTTTCATACAGGGAATACTCACACCCCCAATGGTAAGCGGTCGACATCCTCCAAATTGGTGCACATCAAACCCATAACCAATACGTAACATGCTTACAATCCTTGTTAAGTTTTTTTATATAATTTAGATAAATAAAAGTTAGCTAATTTTAAATCATTTTGATGAGTAACTTTTATATTATCAGAACGACCGTGTATCACAATGGATTTATACCCACAATATTCTATTGCTGATGCTTCATCAGTAACAGTTACTCTATTTTTTAAAGCTTTTTTAAGACAATATTTTAAAAGATCATAATTAAACAACTGTGGAGTTAAAGCATGCCATAAATTTTCACGATCTACAGTATATCTTATAAAATTAGTCCCACAGTAAGTTCGTTTAATAGTATTACAAATTGGTATTGCTAAAATTCCACCTACTTGAGAAAATTTTGTGATCTCAAAAAGCCGTAATAAATCTTCATGATGTAAACAAGGACGCACCGCGTCATGCACAATAACCCAAACTGATTTTTTTACATGCTGTAATCCAGCCATAACTGAATCAGCTCGAGTGTGTCCTCCAACAACTACACTAACTCTAGGATCGTAAGAAATAGATAATTGACGAAACCAATGATCACGCGCATTAATTACTACGATGCAATGACGAATGCAGGATTGACATAATAAGGCGTTCATAGAATGTTCAATCAAAGTTTTATCACCTATGGTGCAGTATTGTTTCGGCAATAAACTTTTCATGCGTTTCCCAGTGCCTGCTGCTGGAAGGATAGCAGTAATGTATGGAATTTTTTTTTTCAACATATTTAGTATAAACACCCACATATATCAAAATAATTAAACCATCGTTGACTTTTATTTAATTAATATTGCTGTTACAATGTTATTAGATAAAAAGTTTCACCGTGTTTAATCATACCAAGGTCATATCTTGATCGTTCCTCGATTGCTTCATATCCATGAAGTAAATCATAAATTTCATATAATAATTGATTATTGCGAACCTTTAGTTGATCAATATTATTAATATTTTTATATAATGTAATTGTATTATGGATATTTATTAAATCACAAATACCATTTTTTCCTAACCAAAGTGAATATTGTAACCAAGCCAACAATGCCACGAATATACAATTTAACTTATTCATTTTTACGCTAATTCATTATATTTTACATTAATTAATCGATTATATTCACAATATACCCAACTCGCTGTTACTGATAATGAATAAAAATCTATTAAATAGGTAACTTATGGTCATTAAATATATAATTGTAGTTATTGATATAAACTTATAATACATGTTAAAATGACCGATTTAAAAAATCATCATAATTTATGATAATTTTATTATAAAAGAGTATTTTTTTTTTAAAAGATTTATTTTAATTATAAAATATAAAAATTATTGTGTTTCTATTAAAACAAAATAATCTTTACTAAAGATAGTATCCATTCATCATAGAATATGATTAATCATACAAATTATTAAGTATATAAATTTATATTACATCTATATTAGATAGATAAGTTTATTTTAGACAAATGCTCAATACACGATGATCGCAATATTTGATTGATTAACTCTGTGATCGATTTTTGCCCATCTAAATGTATATCTGGTTTTTTTGGTCGTTCATAAGGAGAACTTATACCAGTAAAATTTTCTATTTCACCTAATCTAGCTCTTTTATACAAACCTTTTGAATCACGTTGTTCACACACATTAAAGGGTGTATCAACAAATATTTCAATAAAATGATTGATGGGAAACATATTACGTACCATTTGACGCTCACGATGATAAGGAGAAATAAAAGTAGCTAATACTACTACGCCAGCATCAACCATCAATCGCGCTGTTTCCCCTACTCGACGCATATTTTCATGTCGATCATGATCACTAAATCCTAAATCTCGACACAATCCATGTCGGACATTATCTCCATCCAACATATATGTACTGATATTTCTATGATGTAATTTTGTTTCTAAAACATTAGCTAAAATTGACTTACCGGATCCTGATAGCCCTGTAAACCATAACAATATAGCTCGATGTTTATGTAAAAGCTCACGATCTTGTTGTGTTATATAACAAGTATTCCAAAAAATATTTTTGTTAGATATACGATTGATATTTTTATGAATCATAATATGATTATCATCATGATAAGTCTTGGATTTTCCAATGAGGAAAATGAAAACGAATAAATTCATGTAATGCCAATTCAAATTCACTATAATTTTTAGTATACTTAAACTTATGAGGCGCGATAGGAGTACGAACCATTCCAGCTCCTACAGTCTCATTGGTTAATAAATCAATAAATATCATACTACCAGTTATTGGGTAATGAGAATATTGATCTAGTATCAGTGGCTCATCAAATAACAACCTTGCTAGTCCAATTCCATTGAGTGAAATTGTGTTTGTCTTTTGAGATTGCAAGGTATTAATATCTATTTGGTATTCTATATTTTTTACCTGCGCTCTTACAACTTTAGTAGCAATCTTGACATTAAAATATTGATTTTTTTTTAATGCTTCTTTTTTCATCCATACCACATCTACCAACGCATTCTGAACTGGTGTAATAGTAGCATGAGAATCAATTATCATATCTCCACGACTAACGTCAAGATCATCTTCCAAAGTTATAGCAATTGCCTCTCTAGCCCCAGCATGTGTTTGATCCTCATGAAATTTAATAATACGTTTAATAGTAGAAGTAGTATTGGAAGGAAAAATATTAATACGTTGTCCAACATGCATACTACCGGAAGCAATAGTGCCAACATAACCTCGGCAATCTAAATTATGACGAATTACATACTGTACTGGAAAGCGTAATTCTTGTTGCTCGAAGTGTAAGGAATCATTAATCTGGATATTTTCTAACATTTCCAACAATGTAGGTCCTTTGTACCACTTCATATTTGTTGATAATGTCGTAACATTATCCCCGTCTACAGCAGATATTGGAATAAATGTTGTATGTATCTCAGTCGGTAAATGTTTCTTAGTAAATTCTAAATATTCTTTGCTAATTTTTTGAAATATTTTTTGGTTATAATTTATTAAATCCATTTTATTAATTGCCACTATAATATACTGAATACCTAGAAGTACAGTGATAAACCAATGCCTTTTAGTTTGACTCTGTATTCCTTTACGAGCATCAACTAATAAAATAGCCAATTCGCTAGTAGAAGCACCAGTAACCATATTTTTTGTATATTCTATATGCCCTGGAGTATCAGCAATGATAAATTTACGTTTTTTAGTAAAAAAATAACGATAAGCAACATCTATAGTAATACCTTGCGCGCGTTCCGATTGTAATCCATCTACCAGCAATGCTAAGTCTAATTTATTTTTTTGAGTACCAATTTTTTTGCTATCCGTATAAAGAATAGATAACTGATCATCATAAATTTGATAAGAATCGTGCAACAACCGGCCTATCAAGGTACTTTTACCATCGTCTACGCTACCACATGTAAGAAAGCGCAACAACATTTTATGTTGTTGCGCATATAAATAATTTTCAATTCCTCCATGATTGATAATTTCCTGCTCTATGGTGTTAATCATAATGATCCTTTAGAAATAACCTTGACGTTTTTTACTTTCCATAGATCCAGATTGATCAAAATCAATGATTCGACCTTGGCGCTCACTTTTCTTAGATATTAACATTTCCTCAATTATTGCAGGTAATGTCTCTGCTCGAGATTCAATCGCTCCGGTTAATGGCCAACATCCCAACGTACGAAATCGTACCATACGTGTTTCTACAACTTCTTCAGATGTAAGATTGATTCGATCGTCGTCCACCATAATCAAATTACCATTCCTACGAATCACAGGTCGATTTTTAGCTAAATATAATGATACTATATCAATTTTTTCAAAAAAAATATACTGCCAAATATCTAATTCTGTCCAATTGGATAAAGGAAATACACGAATACTTTCTCCTTTATTAATTTTGCTATTATAATTATGCCATAATTCCGGACGTTGTTTTCTAGGATTCCAACAATGAAATTTATCTCGAAACGAATAAATCCGTTCTTTAGACCTAACTTTTTCTTCATCCCGGCGAGCGCCTCCGAAAGCTGCATCAAAACTATATTGATGTAATGCTTGTTTCAATCCTTCTGTTTTCATAATATCTGTATGTTTAGCGCTACCATGAATAAATGGGTTGATTCCCATAGATATTCCTTCTGGATTTTTATGCACTAATAACTCTAAATCATAAGATTTAGCGGTATTGTCTCGAAATAAATACATTTCATGAAATTTCCAACCAGTATCTATATGTAATAAGGGGAAAGGTAATGCGCTCGGATAAAATGCTTTTCGAGCTAAATGTAACATTACTGAAGAATCCTTACCTATAGAATATAACATGACTGGTTTTTGAAACTCAGCAACTACTTCACGAATAATATAGATACTTTCTGATTCTAATCTATGAAAATAAGTAATATGCTTTCTATTGTGGATCATACATTGTCCTTTTAACTTATATCAAATTAATAATTGAATTAATAAGATAATAATGCAATGCTTTTTGACCAAACCAATTAATTTTACTATGCAATGACACGACATCGCCAATAACTAACAAAGCGGGATAATCAGCCATTTGTGTCAATTTTTCTAATTCAATTAAGGTCCCAATTAAAATTTTTTGATCTTGATATGTCCCTCGACTAATTACGGCTACGGGCGTATGCATATTTCTTCCATGAATGATTAGATTATTCCTAATACTTATAGCATTAACCTTACCCATGTAAATGACTAATGTCTGTTGATTGTTCGATAAACTGTTCCAATTAAATTGATTATCGCCATTTGTATTATGTCCTGTAATAAAAACAACACTATGAGCATATTTTCTATGAGTTAAAGGAATACCAGAATAAGCCGCAACTCCGATTCCTGCTGTAATACCAGGAACTACTTGAAAAGCAATACCTGCCTCCGATATTGCTTGTAATTCCTCTCCGCCCCGTCCAAAAATAAATGGATCTCCTCCTTTCAGTCTAACGACTTTATTTCCTTTTTGCGCTAATTGTACTATAAATTGATTGAGTTTTTTTTGAGAAATTGAATGATTCCCAACATGTTTTCCAACACAAATTTTATCAGCATCGCGCCGGGCTAAATCTAGAATATCTGAATTAACTAAATAATCATATAGTATGATATCTGCTTGTTGTATTACTTGCAATCCTCTGATAGTTAACAATCCTGTATCTCCGGGCCCCGCTCCTACTAACGTGACATGACCTTTTTTATTATTCTTATTTTTTACAGAATTGTTAAGCGCATAATTTAAAACTTTATTGGCTTCTTTAGGGCGACCTTTTTCCATTAAGGTAACAACGTGCCCATTATAAAATATTTTCTCCCAAAACTGACGCCTAAGTACTGTATCTACGATATGCTGTTTTACTTTATTACGCCATGTTCCCGCCAATTTTGCTACAAATCCCAGAGACTTTGGTAATAACAATTCAAGTTTTTCACGTAAAATACGTGCTAAAATAGGCGCTTTTCCGCAAGAAGAAATTCCTATTAAAACAGGATTACGATCAACAATAGCAGGGAAAATAAATGAACATTTATTTTTGTCATCCACAGTATTTATTAATATATTGTGTTTTTCAGCATTTTGGTATATTAAAGTATTTAATTTAGAATCATTGGTTGCTACAATCACTAAAGTTACTTTATTTAACATAATAGGTTGAAAATTTTTACTAATCCAACTGATATTTTGTTTAATTAAAACTTTTTTTAATTCTGTACAAAGGGCGGGGGCTACTATTGTAATAGTAGCCCCCGCCCTTTGTAGCATGTGTATTTTTCGTGCAGCAACAGCGCCTCCCCCAACTACTAACACTGGCCTATTTTTGAGATCAATAAATATCGGTAAATATTCCACGGTATTACGTTGATGCTTAAGTAATAATAAAATATTAAAAGTTTTTAATGTACATATTATATAATTATATAATCACAAAATTATAATTAATGAATAATAGTTCATATTTTTTATTTTTTAAATTTTATTCTCTGCAATTATGAACATACATTTAAGATATTTTAATAATGACTAAAATTAAGAATACATACTATCAACCAGGATACTGTCTTGAAGTACAGTATCCCTCTACTAATACAAATAAAGTATAATTACATAAATATTTCATATAAATAATGAATTCACTCAATAATATGTAAACCACATTCACGTTGTAGCCCAAAAAAACGTGTGTCTTCTTCTTTCATACCAGGTTCCCATTTTCTGCTAGTATGCACATCTCCTATTGATACATAACCTTGTTGCCACAATGGATGATATTCCAAAGAATGTTTTTCAATGTACCTATGAATCTGAAGAGAATTCCAATCAACGATAGGTAAGAATTTAAAAATTCCATTTTGAATGGTTATTATTGGCAATTTTTTACGGCTATCTGACTGATTTCTTCTTAATCCTGCAAACCATGTTTCCACTTTCAGCGTCCTTAGAGCACGATGCATGGGTTCAACTTTGTTAATAGCATTGTATTTTTGGATTCCTTTTATACCCTGTGTCCATAATTTACCATATCGTGCTTCTTGCCATGCTGCAGATTGATTCGGAGAAAATATATGTAAATTTAATTGCATTTTTTCTGTCAATCGATCAATAAATCGATATGTTTCTGGAAATAAATAACCAGTATCAATTAAAATAATCGGAATATTAGGATAATAATGAGTGGTTAAATGTAAACTGACTGATGATTGAATACCAAAACTCGAAGACAATATTGCTCGCTTAGGTAAATATTCTATAGCCCATTTGAACCTATCTACCGTATTTAAAGATTCCAAATATCGATTTATTTTAACTAAAACCAATTTTTGTTCATTAGTGTCTAATGAATTGAATTCTGTAAAAGTCCAGCAATGATTAATAACATTTAATAGTTTATTCATAAAAATCTTTTTCAGAATTTATAACAGCATTAACTATCCCAGATCTTACTACATAATCTCCATAAGATTCTTGACTATTTCTCTCTTGTGCCCAACGACTAATAGTCATATCAAGAATATTTAAAATATCATTTTCCGTAATATTTTCTTTGTACAATCGAGGAATACGCGTACCGATATTATTACCTCCTAAATAAAGATTATAACGCCCAATTGATCTTCCTGTTAATCCAATTTCTGATAACATCGCGCGAGCACAACTGTTAGGGCAACCTGTTACTCGTAAAATAATAGCATCTTTTTCCAATCTATATTTAGACATGATATGCTCTATTTTAGTAACAAATTTTGGTAAAAATCGTTCTGCTTCTGCCATCGCTAATGGACAAGTAGGAAACGCTACACATGCCATAGATGCTTTTCGTTGCGGAGTAATATCATCATTGATTACACCATATTTTCTCAATGTACTTTCAATCATTAATTTATTGTCCTTAGATACTCCAGAAATAATTAAATTTTGATTTGCAGTCAACCTAAAAGAACCTGAATGTATTTGCGCAACTTCTGCAATCCCACGTTTTAAGAGCTTACGGGGATCATTATTTGATATTCTTCCGTTTTCTATAAATAAAGTAAGATGCCAATAATCATCAATACCCTGCACCCATCCAAATCGATCTCCTCTATCTGTAAATACATAAGGATGAATTGGATGAAATTGTACTCCAGAACGACGTTCAACTTCTGATTTAAATGCTGTCACTCCAACGCGCATCAAAGTATACTTTGTTTTAGCATGTCTACGGTCAGATCTATTTCCCCAATCTCTTTGTACTGTAACTACTGTTTCTGCAATTTTTAAAACATCTTTTTTAGAAATATATCCAAATGCGCTAGCTTTACGAGGATATGTGGTAATATCTCCATAAGTCATTGCTAATCCTCCGCCTACTAATACATTGAAACCAATTATTTGGTCAGTGTTCTCGCTTTTGATAGCAATAAAACTCAGATCGTTAGCATGAACATCTACATCATTTATAGGTGGTATCGCAATTGCTATTTTAAATTTACGAGGTAAATAAGTAGCGCTTAAAATTGGCTCAGAATCTGTAGATTCTGTTTTTTTTGAATCTAACCAAATTTCTGCATATGCATTAGATTTTGGCAGTAAATATGAAGAAATACTTTTTGCCAATTCCCATACTTGATAATGTAATGTTGATTCCATGGGATTAGCTGTGCATATTACATTACGATTTACATCTCCAGCAGTAGCTATAGAATCTAATCCCAATTTATTCAATAAACGATGCACATTTTTCAAGTTAGGTTTTAATAAACCATGCAGTTGAAAGGTTTGTCGAGTAGTAAGACGTATTGTGCCATATAAAGTATATTTTTCTGAAAAATCATCGATAGCCAACCATTGTGGCGGCATAATCACACCACCCGGTAAACGACAACGTAACATCATATTAATTAGTGGTTCTAATTTTTGATTTGCTCGTTCTACACGTACATCGCGATCATCCTGTTGATACATGCCATGAAATCTGATTAATTGAGCATCTTCTGTATTAAATCCACCGGTTAAGTTATTGTCTAAATTTTGAGCAATAGTGCCTCTTAGGAAGTTACTTTCTTTTTTGATTCGCTCATTATCGGATAATAAGGGTATATTTTTATCATTGTTATTATCATATTTTCTGTTCATTAGTAAATATCTCTCTGATAACGATGTTGTATCCGCATGTTATGCCAAAATTCATTCGCTTTATCTAAACCCATACTCCCGTGTTTAGATGCTAACATAACTAAAGCCTTATTTACATCTTGAGCCATATGTTTAGCATCGCCACATACATAAATATGAGCTCCTTCTTGAATCCATGACCAAAGCTCTACACCATTCTTTAATAATTTGTTTTGTACATAAATCTTATCATTTTGATCTCTGGACCAAGCTGTATCAATTTTGGTTAATAAACCATCTCTGCAATAACGTTGCCATTCAATTTGATAAAGAAAATCATCTATAAATCTTAAATTCCCAAAAAATAACCAGTTTTTTCCTGATGCACTATCCGCAGATCTTTGTTGCATAAAAGCACGAAACGGAGCAATACCTGTTCCGGCCCCAATCATAATTACTGGAACATTAGAATTTTTTGGTAGTCTAAAATTATTATTAGGTTCAATAAAAATACGTATTTTTTCATTTTCTTTTATGCGATCTACTAAATAACCACTAGCACCACCTGTTCTAAAGCGTTCATTTGTCTTATAACGTACTACGCTTACAGTAATATGTATTTCATCTCCTACCTCTGATTGAGCGGAAGAAATGGAATAAAATCGGGGTTTCATAGGACGTAATATTTGCAATAACTCTTGCGGAGTTATTGCAATTGATACACGATGCATCATTGCAATAATAGGCGTAGTTAAAATAAATTTATTTAATTTTTCTGAATTGCAGAATAAATCCAACAACATTTTATCTTGAGTAATAGTAGCTATATTTTTTACAACAACGGAAGTATTATGAGTTAATTCATAATGTTTCTGTAATGCTTCACTAAGAGACATTGGCTCTTCTTTAACTCGTACTTGTTCAGTTCCTTTCAATCTTAATAATTCTAGTAACTCATTAATAAGATTAGGATCATTTTCATACCACACTCCTAACGCATCTCCTGGTTGATAGTGTAAATCAGAATCAGCAATATCTATCTCTAAATGATGCACATCTTTCAGTGAGTCACGACTAGTAATTTTGTATCGGGTTGATAAACAAGCACTTAATGGATATTCTTTGTTATATACAGTGTTATTTACTTGCTCAAGACTATAACTGTTGTTATTTTGCTTAAATGTAGAAGTAGATATTATTTTATTTTTCAATAAAAGAACTATTTTTTTTCTCCATACATTAGCTTCTTCTTTAAAATCGATATCGACGTCGACTCGATCACATAATCGATGCGCTCCAAGCTCCTCTAATCGGTGATCAAAATCTTTTCCAGCTTTAGCAAAATATTCATATGACCGATCTCCAAAACTGAATACCGCAAAATGAGTATTTGGCATTTTAACTGCTTTATTGGAAAATAAATACCTGTATAACGCAATTGCTTCTTCTGGAGGTTCTCCCTCTCCATAAGTGGAAGTAATAATAATTAATAATCTTTCTTTAGAAATTTTCTTAAATTTGTAATCTCTAGCATCAAACAACATGACATCCATATTAATTGCATGAATATCATCGCGTAATTTCTCAGCTAATTGACGTGCATTTCCAGTTTGAGAAGCAGATATTAAAGTAATTGTTTTATTAAGACAAACACCTTCTATTTTAGTGTTTTCAGAAATATCAGTTATTTTATTAGTTTCTGCAACACTTGTTAATCCCCATAAGTATCCGGATATCCAAATCAGTTGAGAACTGGACAAAGTAACTAAAAATGATCGAATATAATCTAACTGTTCTGAAGTTAACGGTATTATTTCGCTATGTGCTGTTTTTTTTATCATTAAATTAAACTACTTAATCTGTTGTATAAATAACAAATCTTACAAATTAGTAAGGATGTGCATCTTCTTAAAATATCGATATATCCACGTAACCCAATTTATTTGGGTATTAAACAATATGAATTACTAACGTATATAAATAATTTAATTTGAAAATTTTTTAGATCTTATTAAAAAATATTTTTTAAGAATCATTTTTTGTTATTTTAAAACAACATAAACTGTAAGAAAATATAAAACACACATACTTCAACAGGTATGTTGTTATAGTAGCAATATAAAATATATGCGATATAATCAATTATTCAATTTTTTTGAAATTAACAAGAAACAGTTTATAACACAATACAAAAAAGACACATTAAGAATTAACTATATTACTCGTCTATATATTTAGATAGACTGTTTTTGAGCTCACAGCAATAATTACATATATATTTTCATATTAAAAAATACGTAAATTAATTACTTTTTAACTAATGCTCTATTATCGTATAAAGCATACAAATTGTTTCATCTTTTAATTTTTCTATAAAAATATTCTTTTATCTATTTTATATATATATTTAATATACTGAATTAAGTCATCAACTATGACATAAGTTTATTTTTAAATCTATAAAACACTCCTTTTTTTCCTAACATTTCTTCTATACGAATTAGTTGATTGTATTTAGCTACTCGTTCAGAACAACGCACAGGTCCAGTTTTTATTTGACCTGCAGAGGTACCCACGGCTATGTCAGCAATGCTTGTATCTTCAGTTTCTCCGGAACGATGTGAAATAATTGTACCGTAACCTGCATTTTTAGCCATTTTAATCGTTTCTAGTGTTTCAGTTAAAGACCCTATCTGATTGCATTTAATTAAAATAGAATTTGCAATATTTCGATTAATACCCATTTGTAACAAATTTATGTTAGTTGCAAACAAGTCGTCTCCTATTAATTGAATTTTATTACCAAGAACTTTGGTTTGGTAAGCAAATCCATCCCAATCGTATTCGCTTTGTCCATCTTCAATAGAAACTATCGAGTATTTTTGCGCTAATGATGACAAATAATAAGTAAATTCTTCAGAAGTAAAAAACTTTTTTTCACTTTTTATGTGATACTTATTGGTGGATGTATCAAACAATTCAGATGCAGCACAATCTATTGCTAGGACAATATCTTCTTTTAAAATATAACCGGACTGTTCTATAGATTCTTTTATTAATTCTAATGCAGTGGCATGAGAATTAAGATTAGGAGCATATCCACCTTCGTCACCTAATTGCGTGGATATTCCTTTATTACTTAATATTACTCTTAAATTATATGATATTTCAGATCCCATCTGGATTGCTTCTTTGATGGTTTTTGCTCCAACCGGGATAATCATAAATTCCTGAATATCTAAATTATTATCAGCATGCTTACCGCCATTAATAATATTCATCATAGGGAGCGGCATAATAAATGTATTTTTTGGCGCGTCATACAAATCAGAAATATGCTGATATAATGGAACATTTTTAAATGCCGAGGCTGCTTTTGCAACTGCTAAAGAAACACTCAAGATAGCATTAGCACCAAATTTTGATTTATTACTGGTTCCATCCAAATCAATCATAATAGTATCAATAACACGTTGTTGCGTTACATCCATGCCTATTAATGCTTTATGAATGGGTCCATTTACAGAACTGACCGCTTGTGTGACCCCTTTCCCAAAAAACCGTTTGTTATTATTATCCCTTAACTCTAAAGCTTCTTGAGAACCAACAGATGCTCCAGACGGAACAGATGCTAATCTAGAACCACCTTTGATATATACTTCGGTCTCTACTGTTGGATTACCACGAGAATCAATAACCTCACGTCCAACAATATTTAAAATCTTA
Organism: Candidatus Blochmanniella chromaiodes str. 640; assembly: GCF_000331065.1. NCBI lineage: Bacteria > Pseudomonadati > Pseudomonadota > Gammaproteobacteria > Enterobacterales > Enterobacteriaceae > Candidatus Blochmanniella > Candidatus Blochmanniella chromaiodes. Next base: position 206,705 of record NC_020075.1, on the reverse strand, counting down.
GGCATTTTTATTTCCTTTGTGAATTAATCTTGATTTTCATGCGAACCAAAAAAATAATATCATAAACATTGACTCGTATGTACTAAATTAATTTATTATGACGATGTTGGTACTCTATTGCAGCTTTTATAAAACCTATAAATAAAGGATGACCTTCACGAGGTGTAGAATTAAATTCAGGATGGAACTGACTACCTATAAACCATGGATGATTTGGATATTCAATTACTTCTACTAAATTATTTTTTTCAGAAAAACCAACACAACTTAATCCAGCATGTGTTATATATTTTAATAACATGTTGTTTACTTCATAACGATGCCGATGACGTTCTAATATAGTACTTTTTCCATATATTTGATGTGTTAAACTCCCCTTAATTAAATAACATGCTTGATTACCTAGGCGCATAGTCCCGCCCAAATTAGTATTATTATTGTGTGTTATAAAAATACCATTCTCATCTTTACACTCAGTTATTAAAGCTATTACTGGGCATTTACAATTAGTTACAAATTCTGTAGAATTAGCTTCTGGCATTCCAGCAACATGACGAGCAAATTCGATCAATGCTACTTGCATACCCAAGCAAATTCCAAAATACGGTATATTGTTTTCTCGAGCATATTGTGCGGATAAAATTTTTCCTTCCACTCCGCGATAACCAAATCCTCCAGGCACTAAAATAGCATCTAAACCATTCAGTGTTTTTTCTATACCTAATTTTTCCACATCTTGGGAGTTAATAAGACGAATATTAACAATAAAACGATTTTTTATCCCAGCATGCTTTAATGCTTCTGTCACTGATTTGTAAGCATCTACCAATTCAATATATTTTCCTACCATACCAACAGTCACTTCTCCTATCGGATGTTCTTGATAATAAATTACTTCCTCCCAATCTGATAGATTTGCCTCGGGACAATTTAAATTAAAACGTTTACAAATATAATTGTCTAATCCTTGGTCTTTAAGTAAAGCAGGTATTTTATAAATTGAATCTACATCTTGCAGAGCAATTATCGCTTGTTTAGGTACATTGCAAAACAAAGAAATTTTTTTTCGTTCACTATTACTGATTACTCGATCAGATCTGCAAATTAAAATGTCAGGTTGAATACCAATAGAAAGTAATTCTTTTACTGAATGTTGTGTTGGCTTAGTTTTTAGTTCTCCAGATACTGCAATAAAAGGCACTAATGTCAGATGTATGTATAAAGTTTGTTCTCTATTTACTTCCATTACCATTTGCCTAATAGCTTCTAAAAAGGGCAATGATTCAATATCACCTACTGTGCCACCTATTTCTACTAATAACACATCGTGACCAAAGGCACCTGCTATAAGACACTTCTTTATAGTGTCAGTGACATGAGGAATAATCTGTATCGTAGCGCCCAAATAATCTCCGCGACGCTCTTTCCGTAAAACATCAGCATAAACTTTACCAGCAGTAAAGTTATTATGATGTCTCATTTTAGTACGGATAAAACGTTCATAATGCCCCAAGTCTAAATCAGTCTCTGCTCCATCTTCAGTAATAAACACTTCTCCATGTTGTACGGGGCTAATCGTACCAGGGTCCATATTGATATAAGGGTCTAATTTTATTATAGTTACACTGAGACCGCGCGCTTCTAAAACTGCAGCCAAAGATGCTGTAGCAATGCCCTTACCCAAAGATGATACCACTCCACCAGTTACAAAAATATAATTCACTCTCACATATCAACCTAAATTATACATTTAATTTATTCACGGTTTAAAATTTTTTTCTATGATCATGGCGGATTATTAGTTAAATAAGTAATTATTATATGCGTATCTTTATTTTTAGAATATAATTCTTATTATTCCTAGATATTCTGCAAAATTTTATAATTAATAAATAAATTATTCGATTGCAAATAAAACATCTAAAAATTACATAACTTGGCTATAAAAAATAAATAACAATACCATCATTGAGTATCATGACATTACGCAATCTTTTACAACAAAACGCAATATTCACTTACTATATAGAGTAATCACAGTAACAACTTTCAATACTTAAAGTGTATACTATACAAAACATGATGTATATATGATACAAACTTTAATATAATAATATTTTATGAACATAATTACAGTAAAATATAACATGTCTGACTATTTGGTATAAGTATTTGTTGTATACAACAAATACTTATACACTGAAAGAAGAACCACAACTACAAGTATTCTTGGCATTTGGATTGATTACAACAAATCGAGACCCTTCTAATCCTTCATAATAATCTATAATACCTCCAAATAAATATTGCAAACTCATAGGGTCTATTACTAGAGTAACGCCATTGTTTTCTACAATACAGTCATCGCTAGAAATTTTATCATCTAAAATAAACCTATATTGAAACCCACTGCAACCTCCTCCTATAATATATACACGCAATTTTAAATGTGAATTACTGTTAATTATTTCATTTTCAGTGAAAAACTTTACTTTTCTGGCTGCAAAATCAGTCAATTGTATAGGAAATTTTGCATCATTATTCATAATTATTAACCTTTTATATCAAATAAAAACATTGTAATTCCTGTTGTAATAATTAATTAATCAATTCATAATTGGAGCATATTTAACTTTATAAAAAATTAATCCATTAAAAAATTTATATAATTACCAAATATATGTTATATACAACGACATTATTTACAATTTATAGACATATATTATATAAATAAATTTTATTTTATTAGGAAATATTTAAATATAATGTTATCAATTAACGATTGATAGAATAAAATAAAAGTGACGTAAAGTATCATTGGACGTTATTATATAAGTCGTACTGCTGTTTTTCCAAACAATTAGCAATCATTTATAGTAAAAATTATTTATCTATTCATTTGTATTGAAATACCTTGTTCTTCTACAGTATTTATTGGTTGCTGATTATATGAGATTATTTTTGATTCTTTAAGTGACTGAAATAATAATTGCCAATCATTCACCCACACCGGCAAAACCTGACAACTATTATTTTTGCTATCATGTAGTGTAAAATTACCACAATTATCTATAGGTATGTACCTAATACCACTAGGTAGTTCTAAATGTAAAGGAGTAGGATTTTTATTATCTAAATACAAATTATATAGAGTTAATGCGCCATTAGTACCTGTTAACTTAGTTCTTCCGTTATTGTCACGTCCTATCCAAACCACAGTTACTTCTGTGTCATCAATTCCAACAAACCAACTATCGCGAAGATCATTAGTAGTTCCGGTTTTTGCGGCTAATTGAGAACAAGGAAATTTTAAAGATAAAATACAAGAAGTTCCTCGTGTTGCTACTTGTTGCATTGCATATAACGTTAAATAAGCTGCTTGAGGGAAAATAACACGCTCTGTCTTGGTAAAATTTTGATATAATACTATATCTTCTTCGTTCATAATATAACAAACAGATGATAAGGCAGAATATTGCCCGCCGCTAGCAATAGTTTGAAACTCCTGAGCAACTTCTATAGGTGTCAAACTAATGGATCCTAAAAGGATAGATGGAAAGGAAGAAATAAAATTAGGCGAAATGCCCAATTTTTTTAAAACATCAGAAATAGCGTCTAATCCTATTGTCATACCTAAATTAACAGTAGGTACATTGAGAGATTTAATAAAAGCATCAATAAGAGTGACCTTGCCTCGAAATTTTCGGTCATAATTTTTAGGGGACCAAATTACTCCATTTGGTTGTTGTAAATGAATAGGCTCATCAGCAATCCATGTATTGAGGTGATATTTATCAGGATGACTTAAAGCTGCTAAATAAATTGCTGGCTTCGCTAATGAACCTATAGAACGACGAGCATGCATAGCACGATTAAATCCAGAAAAATGGGGATCAGATCCTCCTACCATAGCTCGTATTTTTCCACTAAATCGATCTACTACAACTATGGCCCCTTCTAGATCTTTTACGTTATAATAATGTCTTAATTTATGAATACCTAATTCCATTGCCTGTTCTGCTGCTTTTTGGGAAATAGGATCTAACGTAGTAAATATTTTTATTCCAGAAAAATCATTAATTTGATTAATATTTTGTATTTCTTTATTTACCATTTGTGTAAAAGCAGGTTGTAAAATTAATATCTCATCCTTTGGCTGCGTTCCTAAAGGGCGTGCACTAAGAATAGCACACATTTTTTTATCAATAATATCTCTATGTTCTAACAATTTGAGTATTAAATTGCGACGTTCCAGTGTTATGTATGGATTTTTCCAGGGATTATATAAAGACGCTCCTTTTATCATCCCCACTAACATTGCTTGTTGATCTATACTTAATTCATTTATCGGGCGACCAAAATAATAAAAACTGGCTAAAGGAAATCCATGAATCTGATCATTTCCGTTTTGACCAAAATATATTTCATTCAAATATAATTCAAGAATGCGGTCCTTACTATATCGATGATCGAAAATTAAAGCCATATAGGCTTCATTAAATTTACGCCACAATGATCGTGTATTATTTAAAAATAAATTTTTTACCAATTGTTGCGTTAAAGTACTTCCTCCTTGTACAGTACGACCAGAAAAAACATTTGCTAAAAAAGCACGACCAATAGAAGATATCTGAATACCATCATGCTGATAAAAATAACGATCTTCAACAGCTAACAACATATCTATTAATATATCTGGAAACCCTGATCTCGGTATAAATAATCTTTGTTGCTTATTGGGAGCATATAAAATAGATATGATCTTGGGATCAAATCGAAACAAACAAAAATTATTCTTTGTGTCTTGGTTGTAAATGCGGAGTAATTTTTTTTGATTAAAAAAAAAGGATACATGCATTTCTCCTTCTTCTCCACTTGGAAAATTAAAAGGCCTACGAAATAATTCAATGTCATTATTATGTACAACAAACTCTCCTGAATGAGTAATTTTAGAGACTTGACGATACTGTAAAGTTTCCAATAAATGAATTATATCATTTTTATGATACGACATATTAGGTTCTACATTAATCATACGGCTATAAATAATCGTAGGTAATCTCCAAACCTTTCCATCAATACGACTTTGAACTTTCTTATCTAAAAATATTCCATACGCTATAATTAAAACGATAATAAAGAAAAAAAAACATATTACAGTGTATAAAAAAAATAAAGCTCGTTGCACAATGACAGAATGACACTTATATGATAATTGATTCATAAAAATTATATTATTGATATACGTTACAATACTCAGATAAATTGATAATCGGTTATCATTTATTTTCCTTTGATTATACGTGATAGTAGGTCACATAATGAATCACACAAATCTACAACAATTTATGTTTATTTTAAATAAGTAATTCTATCTGTTTAAATAAAACATTATGATTAATGTTAAATAATTAATTAAAAACAAATAAATACTTGGACTACATATATATATTCCTACAAACAAGTTATATTAACTAATAATTAATTATTGAATAAATAAAATGGAATAACACCATAATATATTATTAATGTTTTAAATGTTTAAATATTGATCAATGCCAATGCCAATGCCAATGCCAATGCCAATGCCAACATTATCATAATTATAACTTGCTAAAATACAACAATATTCATACTTATCTTTCTATAAATGTAAATATTTCTCTTTATGCAATACAACTAAGTTTTTATTAAATCAGCTCTAGTACAGTATTAAACTGCGCCACTTATTTAAATTTAATATCAATTAAAATTTTTTATAATTTTTAATTATAAATATAATCTAACAAACTTCTGATAGCTAATAGCATTTTAATTAAAAATATCAAACAATTTTCTAATAATATGAAGCTGTTCTTTATGAAGAAGATTATAAAGAACATTTGATATATACCAAAATATCCATAATATGCGGTTAAAAAATTCCAGTTTATATTCATGTGACTATTGTTATTAACATCTAGAATTGTGAGTATTCTTTGATACTTAATCTACTTAAATAAATATATTTTTTAAAAATTTATAAAACATCGTTAAGGATATACTGATAGTATAGATCATTTTGGTGTTGTATTTTTAAAAAATTTTCGAATTTTTCTTATTCTAAAAAAAATAGACACAAATAAAATTCAAATAATTCGATCATACATAAAATTTCTTAAATTAATGTTTGATGATCAAATAATTTCAATATCTGAAATTTTAAATTTTTATAATTATGACTGAATAAGAATATGATACAAAAATATCTATATTGTATATATATAACATAGATCTTATTATTATAGATTATTTCTGATATGAAGAAGAAATTCTTGTAATGTACTGGTAATGTTATTACCATTAATTCCAGAAGGAATTATTAATATAATATTTCTCTGAATGCAGAAATATTTAACATCATATAATAAACTTAACATATCTGTAATCATATTTTATTATACATAAATTCTTAAATGTACTTAGCGTTCATACTAGTATTTAGATTGTAATTTAAATTAAAAATCCACCATATGCACAATTAATAAGATTAGATGCAATACGACACTGAATGTAATGCATTTCATTACATGTATGATGGATATCATTCAATACAATTATAATTGTATCCTATTATTACTCGTGATACTATCTGAGGATTAGTTAATAATATATACACCATGTGTCTTAACACCGTCTCATTTATCGTTATCAACTATTCAAGTATTATTTTTGTTTGTCACATTTGAATATATAATCAAAATGTTGATACTGTATATAAAATACACATCATAATTAAACACAATAAAAAATTAACATGTATTTTTAATATATTATTATAAAAAATATGAAATATAATTCGATTTTATGATGATATATATGAAACTATCTTACGATGAAATAACATTATTAATTTAAATTGTATAATATAAATTGGTATAAAAAATAAGTTTCTTATACATTTTAATACGATCACTTTAATCAGTGATATCTTATATAGGATTAGTACAAAAATTTATAAATAATATTTTTTTTTGAATATTATTTTTTAATTCTTCATTTCATTATTAATTTCTCTTAGAGAAAAGATCATAGAATGTCATGGACCCATCATACATTCATTGAATTACTGAATATTGTTTTTCCGTAGCAAATATTTTAATTTTTTAAAAAAAATGACACCAATATGTTTTTTAAAATCATTTTATTCATTATATATACAAACGCATGTAAATATTTTATTACAATATTTATAAAATCAACATAAATATGAACATACTTTTAAATACATTAAGGAAATGCTGCAATGTTAGAACGTTCATCTGATGATGTAGATCCCATAGAAACACAGGATTGGTTAAAATCTATTTCTTCAGTTATTCAAAGAGAAGGTGTTAAGCGAGCTCAATTTTTAATGAATCAAATCATACATGAAGCCTGTAATAATGGCGTTATTATTTCTAATAATGAAATAACAAATAATTATATAAATACTATTCCAGTTGAGGATGAACCAGAATATCCCGGAGATCTAGAAATAGAAGAGCGCATATGTGCTGTTGTGCGTTGGAATGCCATTATGATGGTATTGCATGCATCAAAAAAAAACTTGGATTTAGGAGGTCATATTGCCTCATTCCAATCTTCCGCTACGTTATATGAAGTGTGTTTTAACCATTTTTTTCGTGCGCGTAATAAGCACGATGGCGGTGACTTAGTATATTTTCAAGGCCATATTTCACCTGGTATATATGCCCGTGCTTTTCTTGAAGGCCGATTACATGAGGACCAAATAAACCATTTTCGCCAGGAAGTAAAAAATTTAGGACTTCCCTCATATCCTCATCCAAAATTAATGCCAGATTTTTGGCAATTTCCTACAGTTTCTATGGGTCTTTCTTCAATTAGTGCAATTTATCAAGCAAAATTTTTAAAATACTTGAATAATAGAAATCTAAAAGATACCACTTTACAAACAGTATACACTTTTTTAGGAGACGGAGAGATGGATGAACCTGAATCTAAAGGAGCGCTTAATATTGCTGCTAGAGAAAAATTGGATAATTTAATTTTTATTATTAATTGTAATTTACAACGATTAGATGGCCCAGTAATAGGAAATGGAAAAATTATTAATGACTTAGAAAACATATTTAAAGGATCAGGGTGGGAAGTAATTAAAGTTATTTGGGGAAGTAAATGGGATGCATTGCTACACAAGGATACTAGTGGCAAGCTAATTCAACTTATGAATGAAACTGTTGATGGAGACTATCAAACGTTTAAATCTAAAAATGGGGCTTATATACGTAAGCACTTTTTTGGTAAATATCCAGAAACTAGCGCGTTGGTAGACGATATGAGCGACTCTGAAATTTGGGCATTAGATCGCGGTGGGCATGATCCTAAAAAAGTATTTTCTGCTTTAGAAAGAGCTAAAAAAAATAGTTCTGGAAAACCTGTTGTAATACTAGCGCATACTGTTAAAGGTTATGGTATGGGTTCTAGCGCAGAAGGAATGAACGTTGCGCATCAAATAAAAAAAATTAACATAAAAGAAATACGTTATTTTAGGGATAGATTTAATTTAAATCGCGTCAAAGATGACCAAATTGAATCTTTACCTTATTTAAAATTTAAAGAAGGCTCTCAAGAACACATATACTTACATGAGCGACGTAAAACATTATTTGGATATATTCCAAATAGGTTAGAACATACTACTAATTCTCTAGAACTACCAACATTAGAACATTTTTATCCTTTGCTAATACAACAAAATAAAGATATTTCTACTACTCTAGCATTTATACGTGTTCTAAATATATTACTAAAATACACCCCAATTAAAAATAGACTAGTACCCATAATTGCTGATGAGGGCCGAACCTTCGGGATGGAAGGGCTATTTCGTCAAATCGGTATTTATAACTCCATGGGGCAACAATACACTCCTCAAGATCATGATTTACTTGCATATTATCGTGAAGATAAACAAGGTCAGATTTTACAAGAAGGTATCAGCGAATTGGGCGCAGCAGCATCGTGGTTAGCAGCCGCCACCTCATACAGTACTAACGACTTCCCCATGATACCATTTTATGTATATTATTCAATGTTTGGTTTTCAAAGAATCGGAGATTTTTTTTGGGCTGCTGCTGATCAACAAGCTCGAGGATTTTTGATCGGAGGAACATCTGGTCGAACTACTTTAAATGGCGAAGGATTGCAACATGCTGATGGCCACAGTCACATTCAGTCATTGACAATTCCTAATTGTATTTCTTATGATCCAGCATATGCATATGAAATTGCTGTTATTATACAAGATGGCCTTATGCGTATGTATGGAAGTAATCCAGAAAATATATATTATTACATAACTACATTAAATGAAAAATATCATATGCCAGCCATGCCGATAGGAGTTGAAGAAGGTATTAAAAAAGGAATTTATAAGTTAGAATCTTTATCGGGGAAAAATGGAAAAATTCAATTGATGGGATCTGGCGCTATTTTACGTCTTGTTCGTGAAGCGGCTAAAATCTTATCTCAAGAATATAACGTAAGTTCTGATGTATATAGTGTTACCTCTTTTACTGAATTAGCAAGGAATGGGCAAGACTGCGAACGCTGGAACATGTTACATCCCATGGATATACCCAAAATACCGTACATTACTACCGTATTGAATGATTTTCCCACTATAGCTGCTACTGATTATATGAAATTGTTTGCAGAACAAATTAGATGTTTTATTCCAGGTCATCATTTTTTTGTATTAGGCACGGATGGATTTGGTCGATCCGACAGTCGAAAAAATTTACGACATCATTTTGAAGTAAATACAGGTTATGTAGTTACAGCCGCATTAGCCCAATTAGTAAAAAAAGGCCATATTCACGCTGATGTTGTTCTAAACGCTATCAAAATATTTGATATTGACCCTGACAAAATTAATCCACGCCTAATATAAGAGGTAATACGATGACAATTGAAATTAATATACCAAATATTGGAGAGGATGAATTAGAAGTTACAGAAATAATGGTAAAAATAGGAGATAATATCAATGCTAATCAGCCACTTATTATAATTGAAGGTGATAAATCATCTATGGAAATACCATCTTCCTGTTCTGGTATTGTTACTAAAATTTATGTCCATGTTGGAGATAAAGTACATACAGGATCTTTGATTTTACTACTTGATGTGCGAAATCATACTCATGCTTTTACTATTAACGATAAAAAAAATGTTGTTCCTTCTCCTTATATTGTAACAAACAATGATACAAAAAAAGGAGCGATATGTAACGATATACACCATGATGCCGCGATACATGCTACACCATTAGTGCGTCATATGGCTCGTACATTTGGAATAGATTTGTCAAAAATAAAAGGTAGTGGCCGTAAGGGACGTATTTTAAAAGAAGATATTCAAAATTATATAAAAGATATCTCAATGTATTATACAAGCCGTACATCATCCATGCAATCTGATCAATTACCGCCCATATTATCTTGGCCGAAGATAGACTTCAGTAAATTTGGCGATATTACAACCGTAATGTTAAGCAAAATACAAAAAACTTCTGGTGCAAATTTACAAAGAAATTGGATTATGCTTCCGCATGTAACGCAATTTGATGAAGCTGATATTACCGATTTAGAAAGTTTTAGAAAACAACAAAACATTGATATTGAAAAGAAAAAAATAAATTGCAAAATTACACTTTTAGTTTTTGTTATGAAAGCAGTTGCAAAAGCATTAGAAGAGTTGCCACGATTCAATAGTTCTTTATCTCAAGACGGAGAAACACTAATTTTAAAAAAATATATTAATATTGGCATAGCAGTGGATACTCCTAAAGGTTTATTAGTGCCTGTTCTCCATGATGTAAACAGGAAAGGTATTATTTTATTATCACAAGAGTTAGAAGAGCTTGCAAAGAAAGCTCGTACTGGGAATCAATTGACTCCTGCTAATATGCAAGGAGGAAGTTTTACTATATCCAATTTGGGGGGTATAGGAGGTACAGCTTTTACTCCAATTGTTAATGTTCCAGAAGTAGCTATTTTAGGCATTTCTAAATCTTTTATAAAACCAGTGTGGACCGGAAAAAAATTTACTCCGCGTTTAATGCTACCTTTGTCATTATCATATGATCATCGTGTTATTGATGGAGCTGATGGTGCTCGATTTATGACGCTTATTAATAAAATAATTGCTGACACAAGACTATTATCTATGTAAATTACTAATCATATAAAAATAAATTTAAAGATTTCACTTTTTTAAAAAGTGTCTTTCCATCCTTTATGGTTAAAGATAATCTCGCTTAAATTGAGGTATGATATGATAATATCCGTACCATATATAAGTTGAAATACATATTTCTATCAAACTAGATACTATAATTAATAATTGTAATCACAAAATGAAGGCGCCACATATTATGTATATAAAAATAAAAACTCAAATTCTTGTTTTAGGGGCGGGACCAGGAGGTTATTCCGCGGCTTTTCGCTGCGCTGATTTAGGTATGGATACTACAATAGTAGAACGTTATCCTGATTTAGGTGGAGTGTGTCTTAATGTTGGTTGTATTCCTTCTAAAACATTATTACATATTGCCAAATTAATTGAAACACAAAAAAAATTCAATAAATATGGTCTCCTGTCAGGAGAAACACATATTGATCTTGATAAGACGCGTTCTTGGAAAAATAAAATTATTGATCAATTATCAAATAGTTTAAGTGCTATGGCAAAAAAACGGAACGTTAAAGTAATTGATGGAGTTGGTAAATTTATTGATAGTCATACTATTCAAGTTGAAAACAATGAAATGACCTTAGAAATAGCATTCAATTACGCTATTATAGCAGCAGGATCACATACTGTGTCGCTACCATGTATTCCTAATGATCAGCGAATTTGGAATTCAACTGATGCTCTATCTTTACAATCAATACCCGAACGTTTACTCATTATAGGCTCGGGAGCTATAGGATTAGAAATGGCAACAATATATCGTGCTTTTGGATCAGAAATAGATATAGTAGAAATGTGTAATCGAATTATGCCAATTTTAGATGAAGATATTACTAATATTTTTACTAAAATAATTACTAAAAATATTAATTTAATTTTAAATACTAAAGTTAATATAGTAGAAGCTAAGAAAGATGGTATTTATGTAACTATGGAAAATAAACAAACTTTATTAAAAAAAACTCAACGTTATGATGCATTATTAGTAGCAATTGGGCGCGCTCCAAATGGTAACATGTTGAACATCGAGCGTGCGGGAGTAAATGTAAATAAATATGGTTTCATTCCTGTAGATAAGCAGATGCGTACTAATGTTCAACACATTTTTGCTATTGGAGATATTATTGGACATCCAATGCTAGCTCATAAAAGTATTCATGAAGGCCATGTAGCTGCAGAAGTTATTTCCGGTAAAAAACGTTGTTTTGATCCAATAATAATTCCATCCATTATATATACTGATCCAGAAATAGCGTGGGTTGGATATACTGAAAAAAGTGCTCAAGAAAAAAATATAGATTATGAAGTTGCGCTTTTCCCTTGGATGGCTTCAGGTCGAGCAATTACTGAAGATTGTAAAGAAGGCATAACCAAATTAATTTTTAATAAAAAAACGAACAGAATTATTGGGGGATCAATATTAGGCACGAATGCTAGTGAAATATTAGGAGAAATTGCATTAGCCATTGAAATGGGATGTGATGTAGAAGATATTACTCTAACCATTCATGCCCATCCAACCTTATATGAATCAATAGCATTAGCAGCATCCATTCATAATGGATCAATTACTGATTTGCCTAATATAAAAAAACAAACACAATAAATTTCACATGATTCTTTAAAATTTTTTAATAAATAAATTAACGTACAAATAATACTTTACCGTTGTATAGTTTATTGCAATTTATAAGGTAATTTATAAGGTATATAACGAAGTTCATTGCTATTAATACATACAATGAATAATGAATAAATAAATACATTACTTATAACTTTATATTTATACGCTCGGAATACAAGTGTATTTATCTACAAAATATATACATAATCATAAAATTTTTTGCTATTATTAATACGTAACACAATTAACAAACAAGAAAAGTATTCATAATTTAAAGAATGTTGTCAAGTGTTGATATATGAAGTTAAAAGAATATTGTTATGATTTAATTAAACATCATGAAAATATACATGGGGTTTAAATTGATAAAATTTTATTTTTTGATAAACAGTAACCAATATTAACATATACTAACAGAAAAAGTAACGTATACAATTTTAGATTTTTACGGATGAAATGTACATATATAATTAATATATTTTACATATATTCATTTGGGATGCAGAAAGTATATGATTTCATAATTATAAGATACAATATTTTCTCTTTGGTTTAAAGAGAAAATATTGTAAGTGCTGCTTGTATGAACTAATCGATAATTTTTATCTTCACATCCCTTATAAGTATATAAAGGTCTTTTATTACAACTCACAAAAGAAAAACATTGATGATATTTTTTGCTCTTACTTAATAAGATCTTATCAACGACAAAACTTATATAAATTAAATAGTGATACTTTGACTACTAAACATCATCTAATCATGATAGATTCATGATATAATTAAAATAAATTTTTATAAATACTTAAAATTGAATTTTTCGCGCTATTAGTATTAGCACCTAAAATAGAAAAATTATCAAATTTGAAAATATAACAAACATTTAAACTACCGAATGTAATCGAAACAACTTTCAAATTCAATAGTAATATTATGTAATTAATACGATTGAATAAATTTTAATTTTTTAATTAATAATATTAAATCTATAAAAATAAACATCCTTTTTGGCTATTTGCGAATGCCCGATATATTTCAATGCAACTGTTGATAGACTATATATCAACAGCTATTCGCATTCATCAAGAAATAATGAAAACACCACATTTATTAGGATAATAAATATTAATTAATTTTGAAAATCATAAATTATCTATATACCAAACGATATCGGTAAATATACATTTTTATTATCAATACATTCATGTATCGTAATATTCACAATATTTATATACTTAAGTATATGACAACTAAACATCAAATATTTTTTGTAATCGTAAAATTTTTGTTAAATATATTTTAATTAAAAATAAAATATTTTAATACGTTTTCTATATATAACACTTATGTATAAATATGAAGCGTACTTGTTACATACAACATAACAAATTAGGTATACTAAACCTGGTATCAAAAAATTTATATATATATTATTAATTATAAAAATTTTTTTTAATTACTTTAAGCAAAAATAACAAAATTTTTCTAAAGCTACATAAATTTTTATAAATTACAGTAAAAAAATAATAAAAAATGTGTTATTTGATTAAAATTTTTAACAATCATATCAATATATCTGCCGCATTAAACAATGCGACTCACATGTACCAATATTGTCAATATCATTAGATCTTTAGTTGAATATATATCGTCTAATTTATTTTTAAAAACAACACATACAACAGTCTATATATAATATATATTTTCATTTTTATTATTCCTTCCAAAAATCTAAACCATTTTTAGGTACAGTTTTAACGATATCTGTTATAATGCTCCCATTAGGAAAAATGAAATTATTATCTAATGCCATTAATGGATAAAGTACGAACTCTCGATTAAGCAAACCATGATGCGGTATTGTCAATTCAGTACTATATGTAAAGTATTTTCCAAATAATAAGATATCTAAATCTAAAGTACGTGGCTGCCATATAAGAGAATCACGTGATCGTCGTCGTGCACGTCCTTGTTTTCGTTCAATATATTGCATATGACTTAATAATGCTTTTGGAGATAAATTAGTATCTAGAATTATTATCGCATTTAGAAAATCGGGTTGATTTTTATCTCCTAATGGTAGACTACGATAATAGGAGGAAAAATCTATAAGTCTAGTCATTGGAAGCTTAGAAAGAGACCAGATAGCACGATCCGCTTGTTGTTTTGGATTTAACAGATTACTACCAATGCTGACCCAAACTCGTTCCATTTTATTATATATTCCAATAAATTATCAAATTACCGATCCCTTCATTTTCATGAAAAAACTTTAAATAATATCAAAATTAAAACATCACATAAATATTTAGATAAACAATGTCTATAATATATATAGATCAGAAAAAATAGAAACTAAATAAATAGTCATAATAAAATTATATCTACGGTATTCAAAAACTAATTTTCCAGAATTATATCATATAACGCACATATAAATTTAGTTTTATTAATAATTTATCCGGTCATTTGTTTTTCTTTAATTTCTTCTAAAGTTTTACAATCAATACATAAATCAGCTGTTGGACGAGCCTCTAATCTTCTGATTCCGATTTCTACATCGCATGAAGCACAAAATCCAAATTCATTTGTATCTATTTTTTTTAAGGTTTTTTCAATTTTTTTAACAAGTTTATATTCTCTATCTCGATTACGTAATTTAATATTGAATTCTTCTTCTTGCACCGCTCTATCTACTGGATCTGGAAAATTGATAGATACCTGATCTTGCGCACATAACGCAGAATATCCTAAATCTTTTTTGAGTTGATTTTTCCATGTTTTAAGGATACGTTTAAAATGTAAAAGTTGCTCAGAACTCATATATTCTTCATTAGGTTTTCGTTGATATGGTGTAACTCCAGCAATTATTAATACATTCAAAGAAGAACGTCTACGACTGCTCAGTGATTTTGTTGACATATATTTGCTCCTGTATATATATATTAAAAGCAATTCATATCAATATTTTCTTTAAAATTTCATTATTTTTATGTAATATTCTCCAATATTTTTAAACACATGATGAATTTTAATTTTTATTAAAAAGTGATAATTATATTATATTTAAATCTAATATGATAGATATATATGTCATAAATGTTTATTACCACAAATATTTATGAAATATATGTAGGATCATAAATTAACCCGTATTGGTTATATAATTACTTATGTGTAATAATTTATTGATATATATTATGTACAGGTTTATAACCAACTTTTACGTTATTCAAATGAATTTGATAAAGAATTATCATTAATTATAGAAAATTTTTTAATTGCATAATAAGATCATCAATAAATTTTATTGAGGCTTAAAATATTGCAAAAAATAAACAATATTATTTGGATATTTATAAAAAACTATTTTTTACTATAAAATAAGATGTCATCATATAAATTTGTCAGATATCGTTCTAAATATTTTTTAATATTAATTTAATTTTATAATTTTTATAAAAAAATTTCATAAAAACATTTTTTATTTAATAACACACATCACATTATGTCTTATATTGTTGCGCTTACCGGTGGTATTTGTTCTGGAAAAAGTGTTGTTGCTAAAAAATTTTCTAATTTATCAAAGAAAGTATCCGTAATAGATGCTGATGTGATTTCTAAAAACATCACGCAACCTGGCAGCATTGCTTTACGTATGATAACAAAACATTTTGGACCCCACATTTTATTTTCTAATGGATCATTAAATAGATCCATGTTAAAAAAAATTATTTTTTTCAATCCTAAAGATAAAGAATGGCTCGAACAATTGTTGCATCCGCTTATTAGAAAAGAAACGCAGAAAACAATAAATATCTTATCCAGTCGATCATCTTATATTTTATGGGTTGTTCCATTGTTAATAGAAAATAATTTACAAAAATATGCAGATCACACACTAATGATAGATGTACACGCTGATATTCAGTTAAATCGAATTATCAGGAGAGATAAAATACACAAACAATATGCTGAAAATATTTTATTATCACAAGTATCCCGTCAGCATAGATTAAACTATGCTGATAACGTTATTGAAAATAACAAAAGTATTGACGGAATGACACAACATATTCATGATCTCCATAGAGATTATCTTAAGGCAGAAAAAACAATTACTAAAAAAACTATTTTTAGTAAATAAAATAACACTCAAAATTATACCGTATTTATATTTTAGCAAAAAACAGCATACGAAATTATTTGTCATAAATAACACAACAACGTTTGCATAAATTATGGTTATAACATCATAATCATGCGTATATATACATTTATATTTTACAAAAATTTACTACTTATAAATTCAATTTAAATGTGATGATTTAAAAAAAATAATATCAACTTATATTTACTATGCAACTGATTACAATAATGTTAAAATCAAAATATTTTGTATATATCAATGACGTTTATTTACGATTTTACCATGACATTCTTTAAATTTCTTATTAGATCCGCAAGGACAAGCATCGTTGCGACTCACTATTTTATTCTTAGTTAATGTATGTTGATTGAAAAAATGATCTATCGATAACAATTTAGTATTCATTATTTGCGTATTTATAGATTGAAAATCATTATATTTATTAGTTGAATTTAAAATAGATTCTTTTTTATTGAATAATTCTATTACTAACTTGCTCACTTCGCTTATTACTTCATATTTTAAATGATCTAACATTTTAGTAAACATAGAGAATGATTCTCTTTTGTATTCCTGTTTCGGATCTTTTTGTGCATACCCTCTCAAATGAATTCCTTGACGCAAATAATCCATTGACGCTAAATGCTCTTTCCACAGCACATCAAACGTTCTCAACATAATTTCTTTTTCAAAAGAACACATAATATCTATTCCAATTATTTTTCTAGTATGTTCATATTTCTGTGTCATATTTTCTAATATACGTTGACGTAATATTTCTTTTTCTTCATATAATCTGGGCTCTACCTCTATCCATTTTAGAAGAGGTAACTCTAAACAAAAATCTTTTTCCAAACATTTTTCTAATTTCATTACATCCCTTTTATTCTCTATAATTTCTAAAGGAATATAAATATTAAATAATTTTTCAACAACATCACAACGAATATTTCTAATAATATCACTGATATCTGATATATTTAATAATTTATCACGTTGTTCATAAATAACGCGACGTTGATCATTAGCTACATCATCATATTCTAATAATTGTTTTCTAATATCAAAATTACGATTTTCTACTTTTTTTTGAGCATGAGCAATAGCTTTAGTAATCCATGGATGTTCAATAGATTCTCCTGATTTCATTCCTAATTTTTTCATCATGTTCACTAATCTGTTAGAAGCAAAAATACGTATTAATGAATCTTCCATTGATAAATAAAATCTAGACGAACCTATATCTCCTTGTCGTCCAGATCGTCCACGCAATTGATTATCGATACGGCGAGATTCATGCCGTTCAGTACCAATGACATGTAACCCTCCAGATTTTAATACTGCGTGATGACGTTTTTTCCAATCAGATTTAATTTTTAAAATTTTACATGTATTTGCTTTATGCAACGCAGTAATTTCTGCCCGCCAATTTCCTCCTAATATAATGTCAGTGCCGCGCCCAGCCATATTCGTAGCAATAGTTACTGCGCCAGGATATCCTGCTTGTGCTATAATATCTGCTTCTGCAGCATGAAATTTCGCGTTTAAAACTTTATGCATAATTCCGATCTGACTTAAAGCATGAGAAATAATTTCAGATTTTTCAATTGATATAGTTCCCACCAACACTGGCTGGTTTCTCTTAACACAATCTTTGATATCATTAATGATAGCCTCAATTTTTTCATGTTCCGTCATATAAATTATATCTGGAAAATCATTACGAATCATAGGACGATTAGTCGGTATAACGATAGTATCTAATTTATAGATAGATTGAAATTCAAATGCTTCAGTATTAGCGGTACCGGTCATACCAGATAATTTTTCATATAAACGAAAATAATTTTGAAATGTAATTGAAGCTAATGTTTGATTTTCATTTTGAATAGTTACATGTTCTTTCGCTTCTATTGCTTGGTGCAATCCATCTGACCATCGACGACCAGGCATAACTCGTCCTGTGTGTTCATCAATAATAAGTATTTCGCCATTTTTAACAAGATAATCCACTTCACACGTAAATAAAATGTGAGCACGAAATGCTGCATTAACATGATGCATCAATATAATATTATCTGATGAATACAACGATTCCCCTTGGCTCATGATTCCAGATTTAATTAATAATTGCTCTATTAATACTAATCCATTCTCAGTCAGAATAACTTGTCTGGATTTTTCGTCAACTGTAAAATATTCTTCTTTTTGTAAATTATCTATATTTCTTTTATTTTTTTGAATTATGCTAAAGACTAATTCATTGATTTTTGAATATAATAAAGAAGTATCATCTGATGGTCCAGAAATAACTAATGGAGTACGAGCTTCATCAATCAAAATAGAATCTACTTCATCTATTAACGCATAATGCAATCCTCGTTGTACCCGTTCTTCTGGGACAAAAACCATATTATCGCGTAAATAATCGAAACCATATTCATTGTTTGTGCCGTAGGTAATATCTGCTGTATACGCTGCACGTTTCATAGATGCTGATAGTCCCGGTAAATTAATTCCAACAGTCAATCCTAAAAATTCAAATAACGGCTTATTATTTATTGCATCTCTATGTGCTAAATAATTATTAACTGTAACAATATGTACTCCTTGACCACTTAATGCATTCAAATAAGCAGGTAAAGTAGCAGTTAAAGTTTTTCCTTCTCCAGTTTTCATTTCCGCAATACATCG
Source organism: Candidatus Blochmanniella chromaiodes str. 640 (assembly GCF_000331065.1). Lineage (NCBI taxonomy): Bacteria > Pseudomonadati > Pseudomonadota > Gammaproteobacteria > Enterobacterales > Enterobacteriaceae > Candidatus Blochmanniella > Candidatus Blochmanniella chromaiodes. Next base: position 186,978 of record NC_020075.1, on the reverse strand, counting down.
ACTGTTAAGAACTATTCCTCCCAACAATTGGACATCAAAAAGACGTATATTAAATATTCTCTTAATAGATTCTCGTACTACAGCAAATGCTTGTGGTAATAAATTCTCGGGGTTTTTTACGCCTGATTCAATAGATTCGCGAAACTCATTCGTTTTAGAAGCAAGTTGACTATCATTTAACTTTTGTATATCTTTTTCCATATAATTTATCATATCCACCACTTTCTTCATACGAAGTAACACGCGATCATTTCTATTTTTAAAAATTTTAGTAAATAATTTAAATGGTGTTAACATGACAATTTATATCTCATTACAATGGCAGCACATTATTTAAATAACATGCAACAATTACATATTTTCCGTTCGTAATACATACGACTACAAGGAAAATTTTAATAAAAATTGTAAAATAATACTAATTAACAATTTATCAAAATAAATGTTAATAAATTGTAATAAAATACATGATAAATATAAATTTTTATTTATTTAAAATCCATGTGCATATCTTTTCTTAAACATATTACAAACATGATACTATTATTAATAGTTGATTAGAATAGTTCTACTATTCTAAGACTGAAATATATTATACAAATTTAAAAAATTTTGAAACAATTACTAATTAATTATTACAATTGTCATTGTATTGTACAGATATATAAAGATATACGATGAGTATCAAAAAATATCTTAATCTGACGATACTAAAAATTTCTATAAATACAAATAAAGGAAATCACAATATCAAAAATATTAGTTTTCTAATTTGTATAATACATGTTATATACATGTAACACTTATTATAATCGTAACAATATATGATGTATTAAATGATTAATAAACTCAGTAAAATTGAAAATAAATTATAATCTAAATTTTTTACTACAGTATTCATTATACACTTACCTAAGTAATCTTTAATATTTTTAATCTAAAAAACTATAGATAAAATATGTAAATAAACATACAGTTGCATATATTTATTTGAAAAACCTCGATCAAAATACATAATATCTATAAATAAATCTAGGTAAATTTGTATGCTAAAATTTAGAATGATTATTATCATATTCTATATTCAAGGATACGATTAAATCTTAAAATACTAAAGGTAAGTCAGATGCGTTAGAAAACGTAGCAAGTTCCCATGCTTCTTGGCATGACAAAACAGTTTTTAATAATTTATTATTTAAGGTGTGTCCCGATTTAAAAGCAATAAAAGAACCAATAAGATTATGTCCACACATAAATAAATCCCCAATAGCATCAAGCATTTTATGACGGACAAATTCATCATCAAAACGTAAACCATCTTCATTAAGTACACGATAATCATCAATTATTATAGCAGAATTAAAACTTCCTCCTAAAGCAAATCCACGAGATTGTAAATCTTTAATATCGCGCATAAAACCAAAAGTACGTGCTCTACTAATATTATGCACAAAAGATGCTGAAGAAAAATTAAAAAAACAATGTTGTGTATCCACATTAATAGCTGGATGATTGAAATCAATAGTAAAATCAAGCGTAAAACCATTAAACGGCCTTAATTCAGCCCATTTTTCTCCATCTTCAACACGTACTGTTTGTTTTAATCGAAGAAATTTTTTTGCACTATTAAGTTCTTCTATACCAGCATCCAATAACAAACACACAAAAGGACTAGCGCTACCATCCATTATTGGAACTTCAGGAGCATTGAGTTCTATAATAATATTGTCAATACCCAATCCTGCTTGAGCAGCACTTAAATGTTCAACAGTAAAAATCTGAACACCATATTCATTAATCAAACATGTACATAATACAGTATTTCCTACTGATTTCACATTAACTTGAAGATCTACAGGAGGATATAAGTCAGTACGACGATAAATAATTCCAGTATTTGCTGAAGTAGGACGTAAAGTTAACGTAACTTTTTTACCGGTGTGTAAACCTACACCAGTAGTTTGCACAACGCGTTTCAATGTTCGTTGCTTTATCATTATATCATCTCATGCAATTATTGTATTATTTACTTTATTAGTAAATCACTATATATATATTGCATTTTTTATACAAATTACTCATTTACACTATTATCTCTAGTTAGTCTGATTGTTTTCTTAGAAAAGCAGGGATATCTAAATAATCTACATCTTTATCAAGAGTTGTACTTTGATGATCTACTGTATTAGATGATGTATGTCTTGATTCTTTAAAAAATGTAGATGCTCTTTGGGGGGAATGATTATGATAATGATTATCTCGTACTACCTTTTTTTCTTCTTTAGTATTAGATAACATAACATCTGAACGTTTATCGATACCAATTCCTGTTGCTACTACAGTAACACGTAGTTCATTATTTATGTCTGGATCTAAAGCAGTCCCGATTACTACTGTAGCGTTATCAGAAGCAAAAGAACGTATAGTATTGCCTACAGTTTCAAATTCATCTAACCGTAAATCTAAACCAGAAGTGATATTCACCAAAACACCACGAGCTCCAGATAAATCAATGTCTTCTAATAAAGGGCTCGCGATAGCTAGCTCTGATGCTTCCTCTGCTCTATCATCACCACATCCTACTCCAGCTCCCATCATAGCATATCCCATTTCTGACATTACTGTGCGTACGTCCGCAAAATCTACATTCATTAAACCCGGTCGAGTAATTAATTCCGCAATACCTTGCACGGCGCCTTTTAACACGTCATTAGCAGCGCTAAAAGCATCTAGTAATGACACCCCGCGCCCTAAAACTTTTAATAACTTATCATTTGGAATTGTTATTAATGAATCTACATATTTAGATAATTCAGAAATTCCTTGTTCAGCAAATGTCATACGTTTTTTTCCTTCAAAATTAAAAGGTTTAGTAACTACAGCCACAGTCAAAATACCTAAATCTTTGGCCACCTCTGCTATTATCGGGGCAGCACCCGTTCCAGTGCCGCCACCCATACCTGCAGCAATAAATACCATATCTGCACCTTCTATAGTAGCCCTTAATACATCACGATCTTCTTCTGCAGAATTACGACCAATTTCTGGATTAGCACCCGCTCCTAATCCTTTAGTAATAGAACTACCAATTTGAATAGTTTGACCTACTGTCATTTTTCTTAAAGCTTGGGCATCAGTATTAACAGCAAAAAAATCTACACCTTCGATACGCTCACGTAACATATGTTCAACTGCATTACTACCGCCTCCGCCAATACCAACAACTTTAATTACTGCATCACTAGTTAATTCCATTGGTTCAAACATAGTTTTCTCCATATTACTTCAGTTATTTTAAAAAATTAATTTTAACGGATTCAGCATATTTTGTACTCATAGCAACTAAAATTCTTTTTTTAACCAATTGTTTACTTTTCTTATCCAACCTTTAATTGTTATTCCTTTTTCTATATCTACCTCATTATTCAAATGAGATTCTTTCCCATAATGTAACAATCCAATAACAGTAGAATAATGAGGCCTTTTTATATCATCTGTTACCCCGTTTGTATTTATAGAAGATGCGATACGAACTTGTGTATGAAACACTTTTTGCGCACAAGCTGATAATCCATCTATAAGAGATGCCCCTCCTGTTAACACAATTCCTGCTGCAAGATGATGTTTAATATTAAGTTGACGAAGTTGTGATTGTAACTGTAATATTTCTTTATTAACCAACATCATCAATTCAATATATCGAGGTTCAATGATTTCTGCCAACATATGACGTTGCAAAATACGAGGCGGCCTACCTCCGACGCTTGGAACTTCAATATTTTCTCCTTTACTAATTAATGATTCTAAAGCACAACCATAACGAACTTTAATTATTTCTGCATCCGATAATGGTGTTCCAAAAGCATAGGCAATGTCACTAGTGACTACGTTTCCAGCATATGGAATAACTTTGGTATGACGTAAAGCTCCAGCAGTATATATTGCTATATCCATGGTACCGCCACCAAGATCTACCACACAAACACCCAATTCACGTTCATCTTCTGTTAACACAGCATGGCTTGAAGCTAATCCAGAAAATATCAATTGATCTACTTGTAATCCACATCGCTCTACTGCTTTGACGATATTTTTAGCCATATCATTATGGCAAGTAATTAAATGGACTTTAGCTTGCATTCTAACTCCAGATAATCCAACTGGATTCTTAATGCCTTCTTGATAATCGATAGCATAATCCTGCGGAATTACATGTAATATTCGATGTTCATCGCGTACTCTAACTGATTTAGCTATGTGTACTACATTATCCACATCTGATTGTGTCACTTCTTCTTCTGAAATAGGTACCATACCTATTTCATTTTTACAACTAATATGTTTGCCAGACAAAGAAAGGTAAACAGATGAAATTTGACAACCTGCCATTAGCTCTGCTTGATTAATAGAATATTGTACACATTTTATTACTGATTCTAAATTGTTCACTCCTCCCTTGTCCATGCCTCGTGACGGGCAATACCCTAACCCAATAACATTTACTATTCCATCAGGCAAAATTTCACCTACCATCGTAGCAACTTTAGCTGTTCCAATTTCCAATCCTACTAATAATTTTTTATCTGAAGCTTTGATCATATTTGTGATTGCCTTTATTTATTTTTTCTTCTATTTACCACGAAGTACAGGAGTGATCGAGTTTGAGCTCCATCTTACAGCAAATCCTGAACGATAACGTAAATCTATATAATCAATACATGTATTATTGTCGTTAATTTTCTGAAAAAGAATAGGATAAATTTTAATGAAATAATATAATCGTTCGATTATATTATTTCTACCTAATTTTAGATGGATATTATCCTGTAAAATCAGTTGCCATGAGTAGCGTGTATCCATTTGCACTGATTTTATTTGAAATTTGATAGATTTTAATATCTCATTAAACGCATAATAATTAGCCAATACTGCCCGCTCGCTGCCTTCTGGTCCATACAAAGATGGCATCACTTTTTTGTTGTTATCTCGATATTCTTTAGGTACTTTAAATATAATTCCTGTTGTACTAATTATGTGAAAATCATTCCAATATGTTAAAGGAATATATTCTATTATATGAATTTTTAATGTGTCCGGCCATTGTTTCCTAACACTAACTTGCTGAATCCATGGCAAACTTTCAATTTGTTTTTGGATAATGTTAACATCCTGTGTTATAAATGTACCTAATACTCCTAGTTTTACTATAAGCTGATGGATATCAGTGTCAGTGGTATAATTCCGTTTCCCAGTTACTATCATGTAAGATACAGGGTTACAACAAACATTATGAATCCATTCTTTTATTTTATAAGAACTCCAAACAATACTAATTGTAACAACAAATATTAGTATCCAATCTAATAATTGATGCTGCAATCTATACCTTTTTTTTAAAACATATTTGATTATCACTCGATTATACACCTCAATCTAATTGAGGTGTATTAGTAAACCCACTCTTTGCGTATTCTTATTTTCATAAAAATTTATTATTGTGTTTCGTTTCCACATTCTATCATTTCGTATCATTAAGAATCATAATTATCACATATTTATGATTAATCGTTTTTAACAATTAATCTACGTACAACCTCTCCTATTGTACCAGCTCCTTGAATTAAGAGCAAATCGTTATTTCTTAAGAATCTGGATAATGCTCCTGATAACATTTGCGTATTTGATATAAATGTTGGATTAATCTTACCAAATTCACGAATTGCATGACATAAGGATTGACTATCTGCTCCTAAAATAGGTGGTTCCCCGGCGGAATAAACATGTAATATCAAAAGAATATCTACATTAGAAAGTACATCAATAAAATCATAATACAATTCTTTTATACGCGTATATCGATGAGGTTGAAATACCATAATCAACCGTCTATCAGGCCATCCGGTCCGGATCGTTACAATAGTAGCTTGTAACTCAGCCGGATGATGTCCATAATCATCTATCAACAGAATTTCTCCTGTTTGACCATTTATTTTATTTAAAGAATAATAACCTAAATTTTCAAAACGGCGATGTGTTCCTTGAAAATCCAACATAGTTTTGAGAATAATTTTATCACTGATTCCTTCTTCAGTTGCTACTGCAATAGCAGCTGTAGCATTCAATGCATTATGACAACCAGGGGCATTTAAAGTAACCTGTAGTTTTGTTTGATTTAAACGCGATACGGTAAAACTACTTTTTTCTATATGTTGATGATAATTAAAAATATGCAAATTAGCATTTTTATTAAAACCATAAGTGATTATCTTTCTTTTAATTTTAGGTAAAATCTCACAAATTACTGGATCATCAATACACACTATAGCATATCCATAAAATGGTAGATTGTGTAAAAAATCAATAAATGCTTTTTTAAGATATTCAAAATTTCCTTGATACTCATGTATATGGTCAGTATCAATATTGGTAATCACCTCTACCATAGGATGCAAATGCAAAAATGAATTATCACTTTCATCTGCTTCTACGATTAAATAACGACTATATCCAAGTCGAGCATGTACACCTTCTGATTTGACTATGCCTCCGTTTATAAACGTTGGATCTAATCCTGCTGCAGTATAAATATTAGCTATCATTGTAGTAGTAGTAGTTTTACCATGCGTTCCAGAAATAGCTATTCCATGTCTAAATCTCATTAGTTCGGATAACATTTCTGCACGCTTAATAACAGGAATACGAGCTTGTTTAGCAGCTAAAATTTCAGGATTATTTGGATGAATAGCGCTGGATACAACAATAACATTGGCGTTGTTTATATTACTATATTTATGTCCAATAAAGATTTTCACCCCTAATTCAAATAAGTGCCGTGTCTTGCTACTATATACAATATCAGACCCAGTAATACAATAACCTTCATGTGCCAATATTTCTGCAATTCCACACATTCCGGTTCCGCCTATACCAACAAAATGTATTTTCCTAATACGATTCATCATTGGTATAGCATTGATCGGGTTAAATAATAGTATATCTGACATATCTATTCAATATACTTTCAATATTTTTCTATTTATAAAGATGACATTTATTAATATATTTATTTTTTTAAGTATTCAATGATTACTTGGGAAACTTGTTGAGTTGCATTAGGCGCAGCTATGCTTCTAGCACGTTGAGCCATACTACATAATGTTTTTCGATCCCAAGATTCTAACATTGCGCTAACAACATCACTTGTAAAATTTTGTTGTTCAATAATTTTTGCTGCTCCTGCTTGCACTAATGGTACAGCATTCCAATATTGCTGACGATCTTTATGATGTATAAAAGGTACGAATATTGCTGGTAACCCTACAATAGATACTTCGCTTACTGTTAATGCTCCAGCACGGGATATCAATATATCTGCCCAAGCATATGCTTGGGCTATATCATCAATAAATTTTACAATTCTATGATAGCTTTGTTTTATTTTTTGATAAGCCCATATTACTTTTTTGAAATCTTGTTCTCCAACTTGATGCCATATGATCAATTTATCAGACAATTTTTCAGCCATATTTGGAATAGTTTTATTTAATATATGCGCGCCTTGACTGCCTCCAATCACTAAAACGCGAATAGGACCAACACGACCTTTCCATCGTCTAGATGGATTTGGAACAGCTAATATTGCGCGTCGTATTGGGTTTCCTACCATTTTAGCATTAGGAAAAGTACCAGGAAATCCTTGCAATACTTTTTTAGAAAAAATTGATAAATACCGATTAGTTAAACCGATAATTCTATTTTGTTCGTGTATTATTAATGGAATACCGCATGTCCATGCTGCTAATCCACCGGGTCCGGAAACATATCCACCCATACCTAATACTATATCAGGTTTCCAATATTTTATAATTTTTCGTGCTTGATATATTGCTAAACAAATAAACAATGGCATAATACACTTATTATGTAGTTTTTCACCATTCCATCCGTTAATACGAATAAATTTAATATCGATTCCATATTGAGGAACTAACTTCGATTCAATGCGATCTGCAGTGCCTAGCCAAACAACTTGATACCCATGATTAATTAAATAATGAGCCACCGACAACCCTGGAAACACGTGCCCCCCACTACCGCCCGCTACAATCATAATTTTCTTTTTTTGATTCATGTTTTTGTGCACTTCAAAAAAGCTTGATTTTTAGATAAACGTGTCTCGAAATCTATTCTTAGCAACTGCATGCTTGCCATTACTGTAATCAAAAAACTAGACCCCCCATAACTAATAAATGGCAATGTTAATCCTTTTGTAGGTAATATTCCGCTAACAGTGCCCACATTAATAAAAATTTGCAATCCAAACCACATGCTAATAGAACAGGCTAAAATACCAGAAAATCTGTGATTAATATTCAAAGCACGATGACCAATAATCATAGCGCGAAGCACAATTATAAATAACATAAATAACACTAAAATCGCTCCAAAATATCCTAATTCTTCCGCAAGAATAGAAAAAATAAAATCAGTATGAGCTTCAGGTAAATATTCCAATTTCAGCACAGAATTTCCTAGCCCCTCTCCAAAACATTTTCCACGACCAAAAGCTATTAATGATTGAGTTAATTGATAACCATTGCCAAATGGATCTTTCCATGGGTCCCAAAAAGTAAGTATACGTTGTATACGATAAGGTTTAATCACAATTAAAGGGATAATTAAAAATATATTGAATACAAAAACCAATATTAATTGACATAACTTAGCGCCAAAAAGAAATAATATAGACAGAGTAGTAATAAAAAGAATAATAATGCTACCAAAATCAGGTTGCGCTAGTAATAATACAGCTAATATAATCATTATTACTATAGGTTTACATATACTCCAAAATTTGGTACATACTTCTTTTGATTTACGTTCTAAATAGTTAGCAAGATAGCAAATAAAAGATAATTTTGATAATTCCGCAGGCTGAATACACAATGTACCCCACATTATCCAACGCGATGCTCCATTAGTAGAATTATTTAAGATTAATGCGGTTATCAACATGATACAACTACACAGCAACATTATAGCACTATAATTCTGCCAAACTATTATGGGTATCTTTAAAATAATTACAGATAATAAAAATGTCACGCTGTAATAAATAATGACACGTTTTATGAAATAACATGGATCATTCGCTAATCGCATACCAGTAGGGATTGATCCGGAACTAATAATAACAAACCCAATTCCAATTAATCCCAACAGAAACCAAAAAAATATACGATCATATAATACATGAATGTTTGATAATTTTTTTTTACCCAATTTTAATGGACGATTAATAATTTTTGTTTTAAAGAGCCTCATTATCTAAATTCTCGCGCAAAACAAGTAAATATCAGTCCACGCATTTCAAATGATTTAAATTGATCTAAACTAGAACAAGCCGGAGATAATAAAACTATATCCTTCGCTTTTATACGACGATTAATAATACGCATTGCTTGAATCATTGTATTTGTTAAAATAACATCACTAAATCCTAATGTCGTCAATAATAATCCATCTTTTCCAAAACAATAAAGATGTATCTCATGTTGTTTAATCAAATGTTTTAAAGAAGAAAAATCAGCTAATTTACCATCACCTCCTAATATTAAATGTAACGTACCAAATAACTTTAAATTGTTGATTGCTTCTTTGGTAGCGATAACATTAGTAGCTTTGGAATCATTAATCCAACTCACTCCATGATTTTTATAAATCAATTGACAACGATGTGTTAAACCAGAAAATTGGCACAATACTTTTAAAGAAACAGATCGAGGAATCTTGATGATATCCGATAATGCTAAAGCAGATAATGCATTTATATAGTTAATACGATTATTAATTCTCATTTCAGAACAATTAAGCACATATTCATTGTATGCAACTATCCAGGTGTGTCCTTTATAATATTTCAGATAATAATCTGCAGAATCTTCGTTTTCACCAAAACTTATACAATAATCATATTCATGATATATAGGTATCGTTAAAAAATCTAAAGCGTTCATCACGCAAAATTTAGCATTTTTATAAATCCTTTGCTTAGAAAACCAATATTGCTTTAATCCTCCAGGATAATGATCCATATGATCTTCACTAACATTTAAAATTGCAGCTGCTATTGCACGTAAACTATAGGTTGTATCTAACTGAAAACTTGAAATCTCCAGTATATAGAGTTGATACGATTTATTTAATAAAGACAGCACAGGTATACCTATATTTCCTGCTACACCAACACGCCATCCAGCGCTCCTAGCCATTCTGGAAACCAATTGGGTTACTGTGCTTTTTCCATTAGATCCAGTAATAGCTATTATCGGTGCAGTTGCTTCACGAGTAAATAATTCAATATCACCAATAATTTCTATTCCTAATTTTAAAGCTTCAATTAAAACTGGATGATCTAACCGTACTCCAGGGCTAACTACAATCAACGTAGCACTCAACAACCATATATCATTAAATGCCCCCAAATAACACTGTACAACATGAGGTAATTTTTTTATTCCGGGAGGATATATACGAGTATCTATTACTTTCGGTATTACGCCACGATCTAAAAAAAAATTAACACAAGATAAACCCGTAATCCCCAAACCGATAATTACAACTTTTGATCCTCGGTAATTACGCATATTTTTATTGCCGTATCTTTAAAGTAATTAATCCCACAAAAACTAACAGTAAAGATATGATCCAAAATCGCACTATAATACGGGGTTCTGGACAACCTTTTAGTTCAAAATGATGATGAATTGGTGCCATTTTAAATATCCGTTGCCCAAATAATCTAAAATAAATTATTTGCAAGATCACAGATAAAGTTTCTATTACAAACATACCGCCCATAATTAATAATAAACATTCTTGATGTAACAACACTGCAATTATCCCAAGTGTACCTCCAAGTGATAAAGAACCTACATCGCCCATAAATATCTGAGCAGGATAAGTGTTAAACCATAAAAACCCAAGACCAGATCCAATAATAGCAGAACATATAATTATTAATTCTCCAGAAAAAAAAATATAAGGAATATTTAGATGACTAGCAAAGTGAATATCATTGCTTATCCATGCAACTACAGCCAATCCAGCTGCAACGAACATTATAGGCATAATCGCTAACCCATCTAAACCATCAGATAAATTCACGGAATTACTTGTCCCAACAATAACGAAATATGCTAAAAAAATATACCAAATACCCAATTGAGGCATAAAATTTTTAAAAAATGGCACTATTAATTGTGTAGATGTAAGACTGCGATCTGACATAAAGATAATAATGACTAATGTTAAAGCAATTAAGGATTGCCAAAAGTATTTTTGTAGCACACTCAAACCCTTAGAACTTTTCTTTTTAATTTTTAAAATGTCGTCAGTTAAACCCAATATTCCATATGTTATTAGTATGAAAAATACATACCATACATATATATTTGATAAATCAGCGCACACCATTACTGATATGACAATAGAAAGAATCAGCACAATTCCACCCATAGTAGGTGTACTTTGCTTTTGAGTATGTGATTTTGGTCCATCACAACGCACTATTTGAAAAAAACACAAATTATGAAACCATGTAATTACATAATGACCTATCCCTAAAGAAATAAACAATGCTGATAAAAAACTAATAATAGCTCTGAAAGTTAAATTACAAACAACATTAAATCTGGATGAATATAGTGCTAATACATTCTCTGTTAGCCAAAATAACATTTTGATTCATCTCGAATAGCATCTATTATTTGCTCCATTTTAAAGCCCCGTGATCCTTTTACTAATACACTAATTGAATTATGGATAGATAACATCTGCTTGATATAAATAATTAATTTATTTTTATTTCGAAAATGTTTTCCTTTTCCACATATTTTAGAAATGCAACAACTAACACTACCTATGGTAAGAATTTTATTGATATTTGTCGTTGCGATTAATTTCCCAATATAACAATGATATTTGATTGATTTATATTTTCCTAATTCTAGCATATCACTGACCACCAATATACGATAACCTGGCATTGTAGTTAGTACATGAATAGCAGATATCATAGAACCAACGTTTGAATTATAAGTATCATCTAATAATAATTTACCTTCACCTAAAATAATTGGAAATAATCTACCAGGTAACGTTTTTATATTTTCTAATCCATAAACTACTTCTGATAAATTTGCTCCTACAGAAAATGCAAGAGCGCTAGCAGCTAAAGCATTAGCCACATTATGCGTGCCTAACATTGATAAAACCACTGGAGAAGTTCCATATGGAGTATGTAAAATAAACCGTATTCTATTTTTTTCAGAAATAATATTACTTGCAAAAAAATCTATGCCTACGTTAGTACGTAAAGAAAAAAACCACATAGATTTTCCCTTCAATGGTTTACGCCATAAAGACAAAGCATGACTGTCAGCATTTATAATACCTGTTCCATTTAAATCTAATTCAGAAAAAATTTTCCCTTTTTCTTTTCCTATTTTAGATAACGATTTAAAACCTGATAGATGTGCAGGGTAAACATTATTTACTAAAGCTACATTAGCAGCAACTATCTTACTTAATTGAACAAGTTCTCCAGGACAACTTGATCCTAATTCGATAATTGCAAAATTGTTTTTTTTCGTTAAACGTAATAAAGTAATCGGTACTCCAATCATATTATTAAAGTTACCTTGTGTGGCTATTGTATGTCCACACTCTTTTAATATAGACGTAGTCATTTCTTTTACTGATGTTTTACCGCTTGATCCAGTTATAGCAATAACTTTTGATGAGACTTTTTGACGCACCCAACGTGCCAACATGATTAAAGCACAACGAGTATCAGGAACTATTAATTGAGGAACATCTAATAATATATGATGATTTACTAGCAATGCCTGAGCGCCAGCAGCAATTGCTTGACTTGTAAAATCATGACCATCAAAACGTTTACCTATTAATGCTATAAACATACATTGTTTATGAATAATATTTGAATTAATAGTAATCTCATGAATAATCAAATCCATACCAATATATTTAGCGTTTAAAATTGGCGCTATTTCATGCAAACTAAATGGAATCATAAAACAACATCGTTCTTTAAAAAATTTTCTACTATGTCTTTATCAGAATGATATATGCGATTATTTCCGATAATTTGGTATTTTTCATGACCTTTTCCAGAAATTAATATTACATCTTCTAAAGATGCCTTTAAAATAGCAGTCTGTATCGCACAGCAACGATTTTGAATAATTTTGATGATTTTTTTTTGGTGTGTTATGCCACGAGTAATATCATTTATAATCGATTGTGGTTCTTCCGTGCGTGGATTATCATTGGTAATTATTATATAATCAGCATACCGGCTTACAATGTAACCCATTAAAGCACGTTTACTTGGATCTCTATCTCCTCCGCAACCAAAAACACACCATAGTTGACCCCAATAATAAAATCGTCTAATTGAAATTAGAACTTTTTCTAACGCATCCGGAGTATGCGCATAATCCACTATAACCGTCGGATATCCATGAGAACGAAATACTTCCATTCTACCAGCTACCGGTTGTAATTGAGATGACGTGTGTACCAATAATGACAGAGGATATCCTAACACTAATAACGTACCTAAAGCTAATAACAAATTGCTAACGTTGAATTCTCCTAATAATTGACTATGAATTACTCCATGACCCCAACTTGAATCAAAAGTTATATCCGTGCCATGAATATGATAATTGACCTTAACCGCACATATCCATTTACCTTTCCAAAAAAATGGTAAATTCCTTGTTATTGTCACTGCGATCGCTTGAGGCAAATAATATAACCATCGACAACCAATGGGGTCATCAGCATTAATTATATATTTTTCTACACATAATTCATCAAATAACCGCCACTTAGACATAGAGTATTGCATAAAGTTACCATGATAATCTAAGTGATCATGGCTTAAATTAGTAAATATAGCTGCTTTAAAATATAAAGCATCCACGCGATATTGATTTAATCCATGTGATGATACCTCCATAGCAACAAACGTAATCTTATCTTTAACAAACTGAGATAATATTTTTTGAGCATCAATGGAAGAGCATGTTGTATTATAAGACAAACACATATTATTTAACATTCCGTTACCTAAAGTACCCATCACAGCGCTTTTTTTTCCTAATAATTGGACCCAACGAGCTAACAAATGCGTTATAGTAGTTTTCCCATTAGTGCCAGTAACACCAATTAAATCCAAAAAACGTGACGGATGATTATAAAAACTACCTGCTATATCGGACAAATACCGTGGTAAATAGTTAACATGGACCACAGGTATTTTATTTAAATGATAACTATATTTTTTAAATATTGTTATACCACTCCAAGATTCTAATAAAACTGCCGAAGCTCCCTTTTTGATCGCATAGTCAATATATAATCTTCCATCAGTCTTAGAACCTTTAACTGCTACAAATAAATTTCCCAATACAATGTTACGACTATCCAATTCCATCCCCGTCAATGCAGGACTAGTAGGATTATTAAAAACATATGGAATAAATAATTTATATAAATTACGTGAATCACACATATAATTTTCTCAAAGAGACCTGATTGCTTATAAAATTACTGCAAAAAATCCGGCACTACATTCATGATTTTTAATGCATTGCCCATCACTGCGCTAAAAACTGGCGCAGATACCATACTTCCATAATAATGACCATTTTTAGGATCATTTATTACTACTGCTAAAGCAAATCTGGGATTACTCGCTGGAGCTACTCCAGCAGTACATGCAATATATTTATTAATATATTTCCCATGTGATCCAACTATCTTAACAGTCCCAGTTTTTATAGCAACCCTATATCCTTTAATTGCAGATTGACAACCACCACTTGGCAATGACACATTTTCCATCATGTCTAAAACAGTTCGCACTAAAGATCTTGGAAAAACTTGATTTCCTAATACCGAGGCAGAATCAACTCGTATAATAGAAAGTGGTCGAGATATTCCCATTCCACCGATAGTAGCATAAACTTTAGCTAATTGTAACGGAGTAATCATCAAACCATATCCATAAGAAAAGGTGGCGCGTTCTATGTCTGACCAACATCTATTATATGGATATATTCCGTTACTTTCTCCCACTAAGCCTATATTTGTTGATTTACCCATTCCAAAATTTGAATATGTATTGACTAAAACTGCTGCAGGCATAGCTAATGCTAATTTAGAAACACCAACATTACTAGACTTTTGTAATATCTCTCTAATAGTCAATTTTTTACGATATAATACATCCTTAATTTGATGCCCATTAAGTATATAGGGTGATGTATTCATAATAGTGTCTTTTGTGATTATCTTATGTTTTAATGCAGCCATAATCACAATAGGTTTCACGGTAGAACCTGGTTCAAATGCATCAGTAATAGCACGGTTACGCATAACAGACTTATTAACAATGGACAAAAAATTGTTTGGATTATACGATGGACTGTTTGTCATAGCTAGAATTTCTCCAGTATTAATATCTATCAATACTATACTACCGGATTCTGCTTTATTCATATGTACAGCATTATTTAATTCACGGTATGCTAAATCTTGCAGACGTTCGTCGATACTGAGAATAATATTCTGAGAAGATTGACCGTTATTCAAAGTAATTTCTTCAATTGCTCGACCAAATCTATCTTTTCGTATTACTCTTGTTTTGGGTTGACCAGTCAACCAAGCATCAAAACTTTTTTCTATACCTTCAATCCCTTGGCTATCTACATCTGTTACTCCTATCAAATGTGCAGTTGCACACCCAGCAGGGTAATATCTTTTCGATCCTTGTTGCAAATATACTCCTGGTAATTTAAGTTGACTAATGTATTTAGAAACAGTAGGATCAATCTGTCGTGCTAAATACAAAAAATGATCTGTAGTATGATTATTGATGAGAGATGATAGTTTATCTGATGATATAGATAATACCTCAGATAATTCTGTCCAACGACGTATATCAGCAGTAATACCGCCACTCTTGCTAATTTCTTGAGGATCAATCCAAACCGAATCAGCCGGTATACTAATTGCCAATAGTTGACCCATTCTATCAGTAATAATACCCCGAGTAGAGAGTGTGCTTTGCACGCGTAACGAACGCATGTTACCTTCATTAATTAGCTGATCAGAATAAATAATCTGCAAAAAAGCTAATCTCAATAGCAAAATAATTAATACAAAAAAAATACCGCTATACAATAAATTAAAACGTTTGTTATTTAAAATTATTTTAAAATTGTAAGGTTCAAACTTCATATAACATAAATTGTATCATCACAGGAGGAGCTATAACTATTTTCAAATAATATTTTTATTTATCACATAAATAAATTTTATAGATTAGTACAATGTATTATCTTGAGTTAGTTCCGTGTAATGCATTTGTAATTTATCCATTGCGATACGTTCAATACGATTATGATGAGATAATATTTTTTCTTCAAGAATTAAACTTCTCCATTCAGTATCCAAATTATTTTTTTCTAACACAAGTTTTTCGCGATCTATAATCATAGATCTAGTTTGATAAGTTACGAAAACAACTAACATTGCTGATATTAATACTAACAACAATAAAAGCAACTGCCACTTACCATATAAGCACAAATCATCATAAATAATACTAACAAGGTTATATTGTTTCTTTTCCGTCATATTTAGATAGCCAATTTTTCAGCGCAACGTAATATCGCGCTACGAGCACGTATATTTCTTTTAATTTCTTGTTTTGAAGGTGTTAATTTTCCTATATTTTTTAACTGACACTTATTTTTATATTTACTAAATATTTGATTATTTGTTAATGGAAGCTTGGGAGGAATAGATAAAGCACAACTATGTTCACGAATAAAGTATTTTACCAATCGATCTTCTAGAGAATTAAAACTAATTACTACCAATCTGCCTCGTGGAGACAATATAATCAATGCATCTTTTAATACTTGCATTATTTCTTCTAGTTCATTATTAATGAACATTCTAATTGCCAAAAAACTTTTAGTTGCAGGATGCTTATTCATATTGCGATGCGGAATAGCATCGCAGATTAATTTCGATAAAATAATCGAGCGTATAATAGGCGCGTATCGTCTTTTAGACACTAAAATCTTAGCGATATTTTTTGCAAATCGTTCTTCTCCAAAATTTTTTAAAACCCAAGTAATATTTTCTTGAGATGCCTTCGATAACCATTCAGCAGCAGATATTCCGCTACTAATATCCATTCGCATATCTAGTAGACCATCTTGCATAAACGAAAATCCTCTGCTACAATCATTTATCTGAAATGTACTGATCCCTAAATCTAGTAAAATACCATCCACTGATCCAATTAATCCTATACTTTTAACATGGTTGATCATTTTGGAAAATGAGCTATGTATTATAGTGAATCTATCATCTTTTTCAGCAATGTGCTTTCCAATTTTGACAGCCAATAAATCTTTATCTATTGCTAACAAACGACCTCGTTTATTTAATTGAGATAAAATTAATTTAGAATGACCTCCTGAACCAAACGTTCCGTCAATATACATTCCTGTTGCTTTAATATTCAATGATTGTATCGCTTCATTTAGCAATACACTTTTATGACTGTAGTGAATATAGAACATATATATAATAATAAAAAATACAGATGCACACATTTGTTATTTCATGAACAAAATACTTAATAATAAAAAACATCAAACACGCAACTTTCTATGTTTCATACTACTAAGTGTTTATATGAACTGCAATTGGAATATATTCCATACTTTATATTCTCAAAAAATAGAATTTGTATGGTTATAACCTAACAACTCATAAAAAATTTTATTATCATTAATAATGATAACACAAAAAATCAATCTTAAAAAATATTATAACGCTATTATATTAACATTTTACTTTCAATAATATTAATAGTTGACAAACGATATTTAATAGACTTAAAATAGATTTAATGTAATAAGTTATTATTTGAAATCTGATATTATTGATTCACAATCAGTATGTTATTAATTAAAATATTATACACATATCCATCCTAACATTCATGAGATGTAGATAATCATGAGTCAACAAGTCATTATTTTCGATACAACTTTACGGGACGGTGAACAGGCTTTACAAGCGAGTTTAAGCGTAAAGGAAAAATTGCAGATTGCTTTTGCTTTAGAACGATTAGGGGTAGATATTATGGAAGTTGGATTTCCAATATCCTCTCCAGGAGATTTTGAATCGGTTCATACAATAGCTCAAAAAATAAAAAATAGTTTAGTATGCGCCTTGGCTAGATGTATTGATAACGATATTGATGTTGCAGCTGAAGCGTTAAAAGTTGCAAAAAATTTTCGTATTCATATATTCTTACCCACTTCAAATGTACATATTCAATCTAAATTGAAAAAAAACTTTGATCAAATTATAGACATGACCGTTCATGCGATACGTTATGCAAGAAAATACACTGATGACATAGAGTTTTCTTGCGAAGATGCTGGACGCACCAATATAGATAATTTATGTCGTATTGTTGAAATTGCTATTCAATCCGGAGCAAGCACAATTAATATTCCTGACACAGTGGGCTACACCACTCCATATCAGTTTGGACAAGTTATTACTTCTTTATATAATCGTGTCCCTATTATTGATAAAGCTATCATTTCTGTTCATTGTCATGATGATCTAGGAATGGCAGTTGGTAATTCTATTTCAGCTATACAGGCAGGAGCTCGTCAAATTGAAGGTACTATAAATGGTATTGGTGAACGAGCAGGAAATACTGCTCTAGAAGAAATAATTATGGCCATCAAAGTACGAGAAGATTTACTGAACGTACATACTAATATTCGTTGTCAAGAGATTTATAGAGCCAGTCAAGTAGTTAGTCAATTATGTAATATCCCTATCCCGGCTAATAAAGCAATAGTTGGCTCCAATGCTTTCTCTCATTCTGCAGGTATTCATCAAGATGGTATATTGAAAAATAGAAAAAATTATGAAATTATGACTCCTGAAACTATTGGTTTAAAAGATGTTAAATTAAATCTCACATCTCGATCTGGAAGAGCGGCAGTAAAACATCATATGAAAACAATGGGTTATCAAGAAAGTGATTATGACATGGATAAATTATATGATGTTTTTTTAGAATTAGCAGATAAAAAAGGACAGGTATTTGATTATGATCTAGAAGCATTAGCATTCATTAACAATCAACAAGAACAATCAGAATTCTTCAGATTAAAATGTTTTCATGTAGATTCTAGCTCTTCTGGAATTGCTCACGCCTCAGTAAAATTATATTGTGGAAACAACACATACACTCATTCGGCGAGTGGTAATGGGCCAATAGATGCAATTTATGAAGCGTTAACTCACATTTCTAAGTTATCTATAAATTTAGAAAGATATCAACTGAATGCAAAAGGACATGGTCGTAACGCGTTAGGACAAGTGGATATTGTTGTATCGTATGAAGGACGTAATTTTCATGGAGTTGGATTAGATACAGATGTAATAAAATCTTCAGTAAAAGCCATGATTCATGTTTTAAATAATATTTGGCGCGCAAAACAAGTGATAATTCAACGCAAATATATCAAAAAAAATAATAACTAGTAATTTGGAAAATCTAAATACTTATGAATAATAATTATCATATTGCAGTATTACCAGGGGATGGTATCGGACCGGAAACTACAAGACAAGTTTATAAAATCTTAAATGTAATAAAAAAACAATTTCAAATCAATATTGTCACCACAGAACATAAAATAGGAGGAGATGCAATTAATAGTGAAGGCACTCCTTTTCCGAAAAGTACTTTAAAATATTGCGAACAATCAAATGCTATATTATTTGGAGCAGTAGGAGGACCACAGTGGACACATTTAAAAGGATCAGAAAGCCCGGAACAAGGAGCTTTATTAGCTTTACGCAAACACTTTAATTTATTCGCTAATTTAAGACCTATATACCTTGCTGATGAATTAAAAGAATTATCTCCTTTAAATATAAATATGATTCCAAATGGAATTGACATTATATTCGTACGTGAATTAACCGGAGGTATTTATTTTGGCCAACCAAAAGGACGTTCCGGGACCGGTTTAAATGAATATGCTTTTGATACTGCAGTTTATCATCGCTTTGAAATAGAACGTATTGCCAACATTGCTTTTAAATTAGCTCAAAAAAGACGTAAACGTGTATCTTCTATAGACAAAGCTAACGTGCTACATACTTCTATGTTATGGAGAGAAGTGGTATCACATCTTGCAAAAAATTATCCAGATGTTGAATTAGAACACTTATACATTGACAATGCTAGCATGCAATTAATAAACAATCCTTCTAAATTCGATATTATTCTATGTCCAAATTTATTTGGGGACATTTTATCTGATGAATGTGCTATGATAAGTGGATCCATTGGAATGTTACCTTCTGCTAGTATTAATGAACACAATTTTGGTTTGTATGAACCTGCCGGAGGATCAGCTCCGGATATTGCAGAAAAAAATATCGCTAATCCTATCGCACATATTCTCTCTATTGCGTTATTATTTAGACATAGTTTAAAACTAGATCATATTGCAATTAAAATTGAAAAAGCAGTTGCTCAAGCATTAATGTTAGGATATCGAACTATTGATATAGCAAAAAAACACGAAAAAAGCATAAGCACTAATGAAATGGGTGATATTATAGCTGCGTTAATTAAAAATAAAAGAGAAAAATAATATGGGAAAATCCTTATACCAGAAGTTATACGATGTACATATAGTGCATAAGAATAAAGATGATGTTCCAATATTATATATTGATAGACATTTGTTGCATGAGGTTACATCACCCCAAGCTTTTGAAGCACTACGTCTAAAAAAACGTATAGTTAGACAACCAAATAAAACATTTGCCACTATGGATCATAACGTCCCTACTACAACAAAAAATATTAATCATTCTGGAAGTATGGCTAAAGAACAATTAGATAGATTAACAAAAAATTGTAATGATTTTGGAATTACGTTATTTGGTTTAAATCATCCTTATCAAGGAATAGTGCATGTTTTAGCGCCAGAACAAGGTATCACATTACCCGGTATGACTATCGTGTGCGGAGATTCTCATACTGCTACTCATGGAGCTTTTGGTGCTTTAGCTTTTGGAATAGGAACATCAGAGATAGAACATGTATTAGCAACACAAACTTTACAACAAATTCGATATAAATCAATGCAAATTAACCTTTCAGGTATTATCGCTCCTCAAATTACAGCCAAAGATATAATTTTAGCAATTATTGGAAAAATTGGGCATGGAGGAGGATCCGGTCATGTAGTAGAGTTTTGCGGACCTATTGTCACTCTCTTAAGTATGGAAGAACGCATGACCCTGTGTAATATGGCTATTGAAATGGGAGCAACTTCTGCTTTAATAGCACCAGACAGTACTACTTACGATTATTTAAAAAACCGTAAATTTTCTCCAACCGGAAAGAATTGGGAACAAGCATTATTATATTGGAAAACTTTATATTCCGACCATGATGCTCACTTCGATAAAAAATTTGATTTTGACGTATCTAATGTTAATCCGCAAGTAACCTGGGGAACTAATCCTAGTCAAGTTATCTCTATTGACCAACCAATCCCATCTCTAGAATCTTTTATAGATCCTATAGAACGCAATTCTGCTGAACGTGCTTTAATTTACATGAAACTTCAATCCAATACTTATTTAACAGATGTTTCTATCGATAAAGTATTCATAGGGTCATGCACTAACTCACGTATTGAAGATTTACGTGTAGCGGCACAAACAATTAAAGGACATCATATTTCCAAAAATACACAAGCAATTGTAGTACCCGGATCTAAGTTAGTAAAAAATCAAGCAGAAAAAGAAGGATTAAATAAGATCTTCATACAAGCAGGATTCGAGTGGCGTTTACCTGGTTGTTCTATGTGTCTAGCTATGAATAATGACAGACTCGAAGCAGGTGAGCGATGTGCTTCTACTAGCAACCGAAACTTTGAAGGTCGCCAAGGGCGTGGGAGTCGTACTCATTTAGTTAGCCCAGCAATGGCGGCGGCGGCCGCCATTGCTGGACGCTTTGTAGATATTCGAAAATTTAAATGATATATATAGGACATATGCGTACATATGATTCAATTTATTCAACATACTGGTATAGTTTTACCACTTGATATTTCTGATATTGATACTGATACTATAATCCCAAAACAATTTTTAAAAGCTATTACTCGCTCTAATTTTGGGTTATACTTGTTTTTTAATTGGCGCTTTCTTGAAAATACACCTAAAATCTTAAATCCAAATTTCGTATTAAATGATCCGTGTTATAAACATGCTAGCATTTTGCTAACCCAAAGAAATTTTGGATGTGGATCATCTCGAGAACATGCAGTATGGGCACTCATGGATTATGGATTCAAAGTTATCATAGCTCCAAGTTTTGCAGATATTTTTCATAAAAATAGTTTTAATAATCGATTATTGCTTATCACTTTATCAGAATTAAAAATAAATGATTTATTTAAAGAAATTGCAACACAAAAAAAAGGTATATCTTTTACTGTAAATTTACACGAACAGATTATTTATATGCATAATAAAAAAAAGTGTTTTTTTGAAATAAATGACTTCCATAAACGTTGTATACTTAATAATATAGACAATATTAGCTTAACTTTGCAATACGATGCTGCTATTAAAAAATATGAAAATAACCAACCATCATATTTAAAATAAATTGCAATAATAAAAATATAAACACATTGGAACACATATATATGAAAAAATTTCACAATAGTATAAATTAAAATAATTAAAAATTTGTATCAAAATGACCAGGAAATATATATCAAGATAATATGATACGAATCAAATATTAAAATTCTCTTATATTATATGTACATGCAAGAGTATAAACATAATATAAAATGATAGACATCAACTATTATCTGCTTTTTATTTTTATATCACTTAATTAAAAAGTGATTCATATAAATACTTCAATAAATGAAGTCTATTATTGGAAATTAATATTTAAATACTAAAAACATGGCGTATGTAAACCAGTAAAAATTGCAAAATAACTCGAATTTAATGTTACCCAAAGAAACACATATTAGTATGTTTTTTCACATCTAAATAAACCAATACCTACATAGATACAAAACATAAAATTCACTACTCATTAATCTATAAAAAAATATTTAAAAATCATGATAATTAATTAATAAGATAATATTCAGTAATAAATATACTATATAATATACTTATTTATCCAAGAATAAAGAGTTCATATTCTTTTTTGAACAACATGTATCAAAATAGTTTAACCAATGATTATTAAGTTTTTTTTTAAAAACACTATCATTAATTCAATTTTTATAATATTTTATACTCAATTTTATTTTTTGGCTCATGCATCTAATTGTCTGCAAATTCCTGTAGCCAATAATCTCTTTTCTATTGATCAACCCATCTATGTGTCATCTGATGAAATAGATATTTATTATCCTAATAATATTCAATTTTCTGGAGATGTCAATATGAAACAAGATAATAACATTTTCATGTCCGACAAATTAATAATATCACTTAATGAAAAAAATGAATTATTATACAATACGCTGTATGCATGTGGCCATGTTAGCTATAACAACAACTATATTATATTAACTGGATCTCATGCTTGGATTAATTTTTATAATAAAAATATAGATATTCATGAAGGTACATATCATTTCTCAGAACCTCCTATTCATGGAACAGCAAATTCTATAATGCAGAGAGGGAAAAATCGTTATACTATTGTCAAGAAAGGAAAGTGTACTTCTTGTGTTTCAAACAAAAACTATTGGAACATAACAGGATCAGAAATGCTTTATGATCATCATAAACATAACATAGATGTATGGAATGCTTGTCTTAAAATAAAAAAAATACCTATATTCTATAGCCCTTATTTATCACTATCTTTACATCAAAATAATGTCTTAAAACACTACATACCTAATATTAAATACAGTAGCAAGCATGGATTGATTTTTAAAATACCTTGCCCTATTAATTTCTCAAAACACTACTCAGGCAGCATCTCTCCATGTTATACATCTAACCTAGGAACAAAATTAGAAACAGAAATACGTTACTCAATTAAACCAGGAACTGGATTATTAATTTTAGATCTCGTAGAAAATAATAAAATGTGCAATCAAAAATTTTCCAACAATTACCCCAACAGATATTGGCAATTATACTGGAAACATAATGGTATTATGAATAAAAAATGGCATTTTAATTCTAATTATATCTCAACTATAGGTTCCAATAATTATATTGAAAATATCAATATACCAACATATACACACTCTAATAATAATTATATGAACCAAAAAATACTGTGCAATTATACTGATAAAAATTGGAACGCTAATTTATCTTATTTTGGCATCACAAATATTAATATTACGACAATTAAAGACTATTATAATTACAACGAATCGTTCCAACTAGAATTAAATTCATATTATGATAACATCAAGCATAAACCATTAAATTTAAAGTTATTTAGTCAAATAACCCAATTTATACCCGTAAATCATCATTATCCAAAAACAATTAGAATACACACGGAACCAACTTTAAATTTCTCAATAAATAATTATTATGGCCATTTTAATACTGAAGCCAAATTAAAAATAACACATTATCGACAAAAAAATATAAATCATTATAACAAAACACAATATCCAAACTATCATTTAGAAAATATAGTTAATCGTATCGTCCCGCAATTAAAAATCAACGGAAAAATGATTTTAAAAAAAAACACGCATATTTCAAAAAAATACAAACATTTTTTAGAACCAAAATTACAATATTTATATGTACCATATCGTTTTCAAGAAAATATTGGTATCTATGATACTGATATGATTCATATAGATCATAAAAATTTATTTCGTGACACTACATATAGTGGATTGGATCGTATTTTACCTGTTAATCAAATTACAGGAGATATAACCATACGATGTTTTAAGAAAAAAAAAGAATTATTTTATGCATCTATAGGTCAAATTTTGAATTTAAGAAAACTTAATTCCGAATATATAAAAATATCTAAATGCACACAAAACACTCCTAATATTCTGTTATTTTCAGGAATAAGTCATTGGAATATTAACGATTATTGGCATATGAACACCGAAACGCAATATGATATGCAACGTCATACATTATCATTTGGAACTATAATATTAGAATACACAGGTAAAGACAACCAAGTTTTACAAACACATTATAGATATGCCAACGAACGATATCTTGAAAAAATACTACCAGATATTAAAGCATCAATATACCACAACACAATTGCTCAATTAGGCGCACTCATTTGTTATCCTTTAATTAATAATTGGAAAATAAGTTGTTCATATTACCATAACATAAAAACTAATCAACTCATTGATCAAACAATAGGAATAGAGTATTATACGCCATGTTGGGGGATTAATGTATCTTGTGAGCGAAAAATAATTGATTGGAACAAACAATTGAACCGTAATACATATGATAATAAAATACGATTAGATATCAAAATATATAACTCTACATCAGATTTTAAAGAAAACCCATATAAAATGTTGAACATAGGCATTTTTCCTTACCAACGTACATTTTAACCTTAAATATCACCACATGAAGTCAAATTCGTGCTTATAATATTGTTAATTATATGAAATTTTGGAAAATATTAATTCTAATATTTACGTTAAAAACAAATATTGTTCTTGGGGCATTAAAAACGGTAGACAAAATTGTAGCATTAGTGAATCACAATATTATATTAGATAGCGATATCAGAAATAATATTTATATGATTCAAGATAATATCTTGAATGGCAATGACAATATATTACAAGACATTTCACATTATCAAAAAATATTAGATCAATTAATCATAGATAACCTCATTTTCCAAATTTCTGATCAACAAAAAATCAATATTGACCACACTCAGCTTAATCAAATGATTAATTGTATTTTAAATTTATATGATATGACATTTGATAAGTTTCGTGCATACCTATATGATATTGGATTAAATTACGAAAAATTTTATTTCCAGCAATATCAGAATATGCTTAAAAAGCAAATATGTGATCATGTTATGCATGATCGTGCTCATATATTGACAAATGAAATAAATAAAATTGTCAAAAAATCAAATATTATCGATATTAATAAGCAATTTAAATTAAGGCATATTACATTTTCATTACCAATACAACCCACTCCAAGACAAATAGATAGAATAGAATATTTTGCAAGATTATTAATTAAAAAAAAAGAATTTAACAATAATATTAAGGAACTTATACGCACATATTCTAATAAAAATATTATTCAAATCATTAAAGTACACGAAACAGAATGGGTTTCATGGAAAGACATACCAATTATTTTTGATAAATATTTACAAAAAATAAACAAAGGCGATGTTATCGGTCCAATTATATCTTGCAATGGAATACATATTGTAGAAATACAAGATATACGTTATAAACAAATTATGCTACCTGTAACTAAAGTTACAGCAAAAATATTTGGTATACAAAATTCGTGTGAAAATATAAGCATAGTGGAACAACTGTTACAAACTAAAGAAAACATGGAAAAAAGTAATACTGCTTTTGACATGATGATTAAAGAAAAATCCAAAGATATATGTTTTAATCATTACGAAGAAAATACAATATGCAAGGATTTAGATGATTTCGAGCCATCAATCCGAAAAGCTTTGAGTTCTTTAAAAAGCAATGAAATTAGTATACCAGTACACACCTCTTGCGGATGGCGTTTAATTCAATTAATAGATATATCTATATTAGAATATAATGAAATAATGTATGAACGTGCTTATTTATATTTATTAAATAACAAATTTGATGAAATTATGAAAAATTGGATTCAAGAATTACGATCCGAATCATATATTAAGATCATTAACTAAAATGATAAAAAAAAATAAACAATTTCAACGCATTGTGCTTACTACGGGAGAACCGGCTGGAATCGGTCCTGACATAATTATTATGAGCGCACAAAAGAAATGGCCTGTAGAGTTGGTTGTGTGCGCAGACCCTAATTTACTATTAGATAGAGCAAAGCAAATAAATCTGCCTCTAAGATTACGTTCTTACCATTCTAAAAAAATAGCATCTCCTTGCATGCCTGGAGAATTATCTGTATTAAAGATGTTACTTCCACAAAAAACTATACCTGGTCAATTAAATGTTAATAACAATAATTATGTTATTCATACTCTAACAAGAGCATCACAAGGATGTTTAAATGGAGAATTTTCAGCATTAGTGACCGGTCCTATACATAAAGCTATTCTTAATAAAGGAAACATAGCGTTCAGTGGGCACACTGAATTTTTATCTCAAATCAACAAATGTAAAACAACTGTAATGATGCTAAGTAATAGAAAATTACGTGTTGCTTTCGCCACTACCCATATACCTATATTATCTGTTCCAAAAATGATTACTCAAAAATCTCTTTGCGACACTATTTCCATTCTAGCACAAGGATTAAAAAAATACTTTGGTGTTCCACACCCTAAAATTTATATATGCGGCTTAAATCCACATTCCGGAGAATCCGGCTATATAGGAAAAGAAGAGATTAATATCATTATACCTGCTTTAAATATTTTAAAGAAAAACATTAATTGTGACCTAATAGGTCCTTTGTCAGCTGATACAATATTTCAGAAAAAATATATTCAACATGCAGACGTAATATTAGCTATGTATCATGATCAAGGTTTACCTGTTTTAAAATATTCTGGATTTGGTCAATCAGTAAATATTACTTTAGGATTACCTTTTATTAGAACCTCTGTAGATCACGGTACTGCTCTTGAACTATCTGGAACAGGAACAGCGCTACCTGATAGTATGATTATGGCTATTACAGTTGCAATTAAAATGTTGAGTCATCGTTATGAAAAAAATATACTATAAAAATCATCTTATAAAAAAAAAATGGAGCCAAGTATTCCTTAAAGATCAAAATGTTATTGATACTATTGTTAAAACTATTAATCCTAAAAAACATCAAAAAATACTAGAAATTGGACCCGGATTAGGTGCGTTAACTAAACAAATTCTAAATATTGCAGATCTCGATTCTTTAATATTAATAGAACGTGATTCAAACTTAGTCAATCGACTAGTTCAAATGTTCAACAAAAAAATTAATATTCTTCACCAAGATATAATGACAACAAATTTTTTTGATTTATCACATAAAGTTGGTCAAAAACTACGATTAATAGGAAATTTACCCTATAACATAGCCACAGAATTAATTGTGTATTTATTCCAATACACTAATGTAATTTACGATATGCATTTCATGTTTCAAAAAGAAGTAGCTACACGACTTTACGCAAATCCTAATAAAAAAGAATATGGAAGACTAAGCATAATAACACAATATCATTGTAAAGTTGTTCCATTGTTAACTATACCAGCAACTTCTTTTTTTCCTATCCCAAAAGTAGAATCTATGGTAATGCGTCTGCTCCCTCACACAAACACTCCCTATCCAATAGTTAATATTGGAAAATTATCTTCACTAACAAAATTAGCTTTTAGACAAAGACGAAAAACTCTTCGAAACAGCTTATCTACATTTTTTAACGAAACAGAAATAACACAAAAAGGAATAAATCCGGCACTGCGAGCAGAAAACATTACTATTAATCAATACTGTACATTAGCAAATATGTTAAATAACAAATAAACTTGCTATATGATGTTTTATCATAACTGGTATCATTATTTTATAATTGTATTTCAACTAAAAAAATGTTATAAATCTATTTTTATTAAAAAATCATATACCATTGAATTATGATATTTTTATTTAAACAGTACTGTAAATCAATACCGCAATAGCATAAAACTCTTTTTTTAACACAAAAAATATTTAAAATAAATCAGTTTCTATTATAATGAAAAAATTGTTTACTAACAGTCGCATATTTTCATATTTTTATAGAATATATTTTTATTATACAAATAATCTTTTTCTAAAAAAGGAAAGTTTATCTTAATACAAAATATTAAAAATATTATGATATATATGTATTTGATCAATTTTATTGTAAAAAAAATCTATAATCACCCAAATGTCTACTTATTTTATTGGAGATGTCCACGGATGTTACAAACACTTACAAACTATATTAGATCATGTATGCTTTAATCCTAAAGTTGATACTCTACATTTTACCGGAGATTTAATCGCCAGAGGACCAAATTCATTAGAGGTATTGCGTTTAGTCTATGCATTTAAGACAAGTGCTTCCATAGTGTTAGGTAATCATGAGTTACATTTGTTAAAAACATATTTTGGAATAAATAGTAGAAAACGTAAAGATTATTTTGATGCTATATTCAATGCTCCCGATCTAGAAGAATTAATTAATTGGTTACGTCATCAACCTGTATTATTCATAGATGAAAATAAAAAGATATTAATGACCCATGCAGGCATTAATCCTAATTGGAATATTAACAATACTAAAAAATATGCCCAAGAAATAGAAGAAATTTTAGTTAGCGACCATTATTTTCTGCTTTTTAAAAAAAACATACATGACAATGTATCTGATACATATCAGATACATAATAATAAATTAAAACAAATACGAGAAAACATGAATGTATTCACACGAATGCGTTATATTTATTTAAATGGTCAATTAGATTTAAAATACAAAGGAGCTCCTAAAGATGCCCCAAAAAATATATATCCATGGTTTTCTTTAAACAAATTAATTGATCCCACATATAATATAATTTTTGGTCATTGGGCATCTTTAGGAGAAATAGAAATACCAGATGGTATTTATGGATTAGATTCTGGTTGTTGTTGGGGAGGGGCACTAACCTTATTGCGATGGGAAGACAAAAAGATTGTTTGCATACCTTGTGACCCATCTACTTAGCTTAAAAATAATTAAATTTGATGATTATTTATACATATTCTATACAAATAGAAATAAATTAGTACCATATTCTCATTATCACTCTTTTAAAAATAATTTATTAATATGCAAGTTTGGTTTCATTAACATAATGTTTATTATTAATCATACTAATTTTTATTAGTAGCGTTCTAAAATAGAAAAATGCAAATAACAAAAACAATCCTCTCTAACTTTATAGAAACTATTGAAAATAGATTTCCATTCTCTTACATCATAATCAGGAAACAAAGTGTCACCATCAATTTCAACCATGTTATGAATATATGTTAAATATAAACGTTGCGCACGAGGTAAAAAAACATTGTATATTTCACTTCCTCCAATTACCATAACTTCATATGCGTCCTGTATTAAAGATAAAGCTTCATCTATATTTTCCACTACAAAAACACCATTATAATTATTTAATAAATTACGACTTAACACAATATTCAATCTATTTAATAATGGTTTCTTACCTATAGACTCGAATGTTTTACGTCCCATAATAATTGGCTTATATAAAGTATGATACTTAAACCACTTAATATCTATAGGTAAATACCAAGGAATAACATTTTTTTTTCCAATTATATGATTGGTAGTCAACGCAGCAATTAAGCTAATAATCATTATGGCACAACGTTCAACGTGTATGTAAAATTATAAAATACTTTTTAATAAAATCTATAATGACAGAAACATACCAAGTGTAATTCTGCAATATATACTAATTATAGTTTTAATGTACTATTTTAGAATGCATATCTTGAAGTGATACCACATGTTCTGTAGCATCAACAGCTAATGACATAGCTGCAGCAAAACTTCCATTTATTGTAGTAATATAATAGACGTTATGTCGCAATGCAATTCGGCATAATAATGTAGCATAATCATTACTAATATTGTCTGTTAAGGTAGTATCCACAATATAACTATATCCACCATTCTTAATTTTTTTATGAATATATGGATGAGTTACATGCACTGGTCTAATCATCTGAGAAACAAGACCAACACTTTTTAGTATCTTCGCTGTTTCACATGTAACATCCAACATAAAACCATTTTTAATAAATTTAGTAACTAAATCCACTGCTTTATCCGTATCTTTATTAGATAATGACAATAATACATCGCCATGTTTTTTCATATACAACTGACTACTTAATGTTGCTTTAGCAAATGCTTCTTCAAAAGTACGTCCAATACCCATTACTTCTCCTGTAGATCTCATTTCTGGGCCTAACTTTGGATTCATATCGATAAATTTGTTAAATGGTAATACTACCTCCTTCACTGAAAAATAAGGAGGAATTACTTCTTTTAAAATACCTTGATCCAACAAAGATTGTCCAATCATTACTCGGGTTCCAATTTTTGCTAACTCCATACCAGTGGCTTTAGATACAAAAGGAATTGTACGTGATGCTCTTGGATTAATCTCAATTATATAAATTTCATCTTTTTGTATTGCAAATTGTATATTTACCAAACCTTTTATATTAAATTTAAATGCTAGTTCTTTTACTTGACAACGTATTCTATCCTGAATATTGTTACTTAACGTATGAGCTGGCAAAGAACACGCTGAGTCCCCGGAATGTATTCCTGCGTATTCGATATGCTCCATAATTCCCCCGATAAACACCTGTTTTCCATCACAAATTGCATCTACATCTACTTCTATCGCATTTTCTAAAAAACTATCTAACAAAACTGGTGCATTATTAGATACTAATATGGCATTTTTAAAATAGAATAATAATTCTTTTTCATTGTATACTATTTCCATGGCCCTACCTCCTAAAACATAAGAAGGCCTGACCACTATGGGGTACCCTATATTTTTAGCTTTTTTTAAAGCTGATTGTATAGATATAACAGTAGCGTTATCTGGTTGTTGTAAACCTAAACATTTTATTGATCGTTGAAATCGTTCCCTGTTTTCAGCTTGGTCAATTGCGTCCGGACTCGTTCCTATAATAGATATCCCGGATGCTTCCATTTCTTTAACCAATTTTAATGGAGTTTGACCTCCATATTGAACAATCACGCCTGTTGGTTTATTTATACGTATAATTTCTAAGATATCTTCTAATGTAATTGGTTCAAAATAAAGAATATCCGATATATCATAATCAGTAGATACAGTTTCAGGATTGCAATTCACCATAATTACATGATATCCGCTTTCACGTAACGTTATTGCTGCATGGACGCAACAATAATCAAATTCAATACCCTGACCAATGCGATTAGGCCCCCCTCCTAATATCATTATAGTTTTATTTGTGTGATTAAATTGAAATTCACATTCACCATCGTAAGTAGAATACATATAAGAAGTATTAGTAGAAAATTCTGCCGCGCATGCATCTACATGTTTATACACAGGATGTATATCATATATAAATCTTAATGTACGAATCTTATTTTCTGATACTCCTGTCAATTTCCCCAATCTTGCATCAGAAAATCCTTTCTTTTTAAGAAAATATAACCGATTCTTGTCAAGACATGATATACCTGCCAACATTATATCATTCTCTAATTGTACTAATTCTTGAATTTGAACTAAAAACCAACGGTCGATATTAGTTAAATAAAAAACTTGTTCCAAAGATATGCCGTAGCGAAAAGCATCGGCAATATACCATATTCGATTACTGCTAGCATTTTTTAATTCATATACAATAATACTAAATGCTTTAGGGTGATTTAAATCAATTTGAGAATCTAGTCCCATTACTCCTATTTCTAATCCACGTATCGCTTTCTGTAAAGATTCTTGTTGACTACGTCCGATTGCCATCACTTCACCCACTGATTTCATTTGAGTTGTCAATTTATTGTGTCGCTCTGGAAATTTTTCAAAATTAAAACGCGGAATTTTAGTTACTACATAATCGATTGATGGTTCAAAAGATGCGGGAATACAACCATTGGTAATATCATTTGATAATTCATCCAGAGCATATCCCACTGCTAACTTAGAAGCTATTTTTGCTATAGGAAATCCAGTTGCTTTCGAAGCTAACGCCGATGATCGCGATACTCTCGGATTCATTTCAACAACGATAAGTCTTCCATTATTTGGATTGACCGCAAATTGCACATTAGCTCCTCCAGTCTCTACTCCAATTTCACGTAATACCATGATTGAAGCATTTCTCATTATTTGATATTCTTTATCGGTCAAAGTTTGAGCTGGCGCCACAGTAATGGAATCACCAGTATGAATACCCATGGGATCAACGTTTTCTATAGAACACACAATTATACAATTGTCTTTAATATCACGTATTACTTCCATTTCATACTCCTTCCAACCAATTAAAGATTCATCAATTAAAAGTTCATGATGGGGATATGAATCCAATCTATATCTACAAAGTTTTTCAAATTCTTCTTGAGTATAAGCAACACCGCCTCCGCTTCCTCCTAAAGTAAAAGAAGGACGAATAATGCAGGGTAGACCGATTTTTTCCAAAACCATCATAGCTTCATCTATATCGCGTGCAACACCAGATCGTGCTGTTTCTAAGCTAATTTTTTTCATAGATTCTCTAAATTTTTGACGATCTTCTGCCTTACAAATAGAATCTATCGTTGCTCCAATTGTTATTATATTAAATTTTTTTAAAATTCCGTGACGTTCTAAATCTAAAGTGCAATTCAAAGCAGTTTGTCCGCCCATAGTTGAGAGCAGTGCATCCGGATGTTCTTTTTCAATAATCTTATGTATTATTTTCCATTGAATCGCTTCGATATAAGTAACATCAGCCATATCAGGATCCGTCATAATTGTAGCAGGATTAGAATTTACTAAAATAATACGATATCCTTCTTCACGTAACGCTTTACAAGCTTGTGCGCCAGAATAATCAAATTCACAGGCTTGACCAATAACTATTGGTCCAGCTCCCAATAATAAGATGCTGTGTATATCGGTTCTTTTTGGCATATTATTATACTCTCAAACTTATTATTTATTACGGTAATTTTTAATTAATTCAATGAAATGACCAAATAACGATGATGCTGCATCATGAGGGCCAGGACTAGCCTCTGGATGTCCTTGAAAACTAAAAGCAGGTTTATTAATATGATGAATACCTTGGAGAGTACCATCAAATAATGAAATATGCGTTATTTTCAACGTATCAGGTAAAGTTTGTTTGTCTACTACAAAATTATGATTTTGCGCGGTAATTATAACCTTGTTTGTTTCTATATCTTTAACTGGATGATTAGAACCATGATGTCCAAATTTCATTTTTATCGTTTTAGCTCCGCTAGCTAACGCAAGTAACTGATGTCCTAAACAAATTCCAAACAATGGGATTGTAGTTGTATTTAAAAAAGTTTGTATAGAATTAATGGCGTATTCATATGCATTTGGATCTCCGGGCCCATTGGCTAGAAAGATGCCATCTGGTTGCATATCAATTATTTCTTTCGCTGTAGTATGTGCTGGAACCACAGTTAATAAACAACCATAATCTACTAATATACGCATTATATTTCGTTTAACACCAAAATCATATACTACAACACGATAAGGTAGGTGCAATGGAGTGCAGAATACTCCAGATTTAATATTCCAAGTACCTTGATTCCAAATATACCGTTGAGAAGTACTTACTTCATGAACAAGATTAAGTCCATTCAATCCAGTAAATTCACGAGCCTTACGCAATGCTAATGTAGCATCAGGCATGTCACAAGCAATGATGCAGCCGTGTTGTATTCCTTTTTCTCGTATTAAACGAGTTAACTTACGAGTATCTACTCCAGCAATTCCAACAATATTTTGTTGCACTAAATAATCTGAAAGGCTCAATGTATAACGAAAATTACTAACAACCGTTGCTAGGTCACGAATAATTAGTCCTCTTACCTGAATACAAGAAGATTCATTATCAAATTCATTAGTACCCACATTTCCAATATGAGGACAAGTTAATATGACTATTTGATAAGCATAAGAAGGGTCAGTAATTATTTCTTGATATCCAGTCATTGATGTGTTAAACACTACTTCTCCTACTGTTTCTCCTTCTGAGCCTATTGCATAACCATAAAATTGATTACCATCTTCTAGTACTAACAATGCTGATTTCATTAAAATAACTCTATCTTAATAGATAAATAAATCATTAAGTATATAACTTACATTTAATTTATTATAAGAAATTGATAAGTCAAATATTAAATTAATAATACTATTATTTTAAATTAAAATAAAACGTGTGTAAATAAAATTTATACATGTTTTATTTATTATTAGTCTCAAAATTCTTTAAATAACATAAATTATGTATCATATATATGATTATATAACTATATAATTATTTACTTGCATCTAGCTATCATAATAATGTATCCATTTCTAAAATATCGCTTATATCAAATAATCCTATTTTATCGCGCCCTATCCAAAAAGCGGCACGTAATGCCCCATGAGCAAATATTAAACGATCCGATGCTTTATGCGTGATTTCTAAACGTTCTCCTGGTCCTACAAATAAAACAGTATGTTCTCCAACGACATCTCCAGCACGTATCGAATGAATTAATATATCTTTATAAGAAGACGCCGATGAATACGTTGTAGGATCAAGATTAGAATCTATAATTCTATTAGAATGAATAGATCGCAATGCATTTACAATAATATTTTGCATTGTTAAAGAAGTTCCAGACGGTATGTCACGTTTTCTGTTATGATGAGTTTCAATAATACTGATATCTGAAGTATTACCTATAACTTGTGTAATCTTATGCAATAATTTAGATATTAACGCTACACCTATACTAAAATTGGAGGAAAAAACAATTCCTATTTTATGAGACGCATTGAGAATAATATTCTTATGTATCTGATTAAATCCAGTAGTACCAATAACTATATTTTTATTATTATTAACACAAAATTTTAAATATTCTATAGATATATCAGGGGCAGTGAAATCAACCAAAACATCAAAATTGTCTTTAATTGATTCCAAATTATCAGTAATTTCTATACCTACTAAAGCATCAGTGTTTATTAATATTCCAGCATCCATTCCGCAAATGTTAGTATTTAAACGTGTTATAGCAGCTCCTAAAACAATTTCTTGACTAAATTGTTTTTCTTTTTTAACAATACACGTTACTATTTCTTTTCCCATGCGGCCAGTTACTCCCGTAACGGCAATACGGAGAGGTGTATCATTCATAATTTTATAACCTTATTAATAATGTTTATTCTTTACATACAAAAAATTTATGACTCTAATGTGTTCCTATATACAATACTAAGTGCAATAAAGTATAATAAATAATGTTACATATCATTTTTAATTTTTTATAATCAACTTCTTTATATTTAATACGTAATGTTACTGTTACAATAAAATCAACAAATCCATTATTATTATAAATACGTTAAATTTTAGGTGTATCAAAAAATATATTTTCTTCCTCTCCGATCATTTCTTCAACAACAACATGATCTGTGCTTAATACACGTAATTTTTCAATAACTTGGAGTACTAAAATGTCTGGGGCTGACGCCCCGGCAGTAATACCAATGTTATTTACCCCACGCAACCAATTTTTTTGAATATCATTAGCATGACTAATTAAATACGTAATTTTCCCAATACGACGTCCTAGCTCCATTAATCTTACCGAATTAGATGATGTTATTGACCCTACAACAAATATCATCTCCACCATTAGAGCTAAATTTTTAAGGGCATTTTGTCTATTAAATGTTGCATAACAAATATCATTTTTTCTAGGACCCATAATATTAGGAAATCTTTTATTTAAAATTGCTATAATCTCTGCAGTATCATCTATAGATAAAGTTGTTTGTGTTACAAAAAATAAATGATTTGGATGATTAACCTGAATGGACCAAGCGTCTGCTTGCGACTCAACTAAATATATTTTTTGTCTAGAATTCACAGAAATATATTGTCCCATAGTTCCTTCTACTTCTGGATGGCCAGAATGACCTATTAAGATTACTTCCATGTCATTACGATTAGCTCGGGAGACTTCCTTATGTACTTTAGTTACCAATGGGCAAGTAGCATCAATTATTATTAAATTTTTAATTTTTGATTGCTCCCGTATCTTTTTTGACACTCCGTGAGCAGAAAAAATCAGAACCGATCCATTTGGTACTTCATTTAGCCGCTCAATAAAAATAACACCTTTCTTAGATAACTGAGTTACCACATAATCGTTATGTACTAACTCATGTCGCACATAAATTGGAGTACCATATACTTGTATCGTTTTCTCTACAATATTAATCGCTCGATTTACCCCTGCGCAGAACCCACGCGGGCTAGCTAATACAACTTTAATTATTTAAACCCTTTTGTATTTTCATGGTAAACAAAATTGCTATATTTATTACTCACATAAAATGTGACAATTAATTTTTAGTAATTTTGTAATTAGATTAATAAACATTATGGTACATATTATATTGATAATAATCATTATACATATCACGATTCTAATATAAATTATTTTTAATAAAATCGTAATAGAATCTTATTGTTACAATAGTAATTCCTATACAAATTGCTATATCTGCAACATTAAAAGTTGGCCAATGCCAATTTTTAATGTGAACATCAATAAAATCAACTACTGCTCCATATAATATTCGATCCAATAAATTTCCTAAGGCCCCTCCAATAACCATAGAGTAAGATATACTATAACATTTTGGGCGTTCAATCAATTTATATAAAGCTATGATAAACGCTACAATTACTAATGTTATTATCCACACAAATATCCAACGATAATATAAACTAGCATTAGTAAATAACCCAAAAGCTAATCCTGAATTACAAACATAATAACAATTAATTCCAGGTAATACTGATAATACCTCACCAATCCAAAAATGAGTCTTTACCCAATACTTTGTTCCTATGTCTAATAACATTATTAATATAGACAACCATAACCATTTTAAATTTTTATAATTATATTTTTTATTCATTAAAAAAACCTACGTTTTTCCCCTGGCCCAACTATATTGTTGACACAACGTGCACAAATATTTGAATAATTTTTATATTGACCAATATCTAATCTATAATGCCAACAACGCAAACACTTCTGACCCTTAGCTTTTTCTAAAAAGATTTTCAGTCCAGGCATGCCCTCTTGTGTATATTGGGTGACATTAAATCCATTGCAATAATCGGAAACTATAGCTGATGATGTTATTAATCCAAAAGAAAGTTCATTGCCTAAGATACGTAATGTATTTGCCAGTTCTGGAGTAGCATACAAAACTACACTGGCATCTAAGGATCCGCCAATAATACCATTAAGACGAGTTTGTTCAACTATTTTATTGACTTCACTTCTAACATTTAAAAAAGTATTCCAATCATGACTATTCATAATTTGTTTTGAATTTATGCTAAATAAGCCATTATACCATTCTTCAGTAAATACATATTTTGATCTATTTCCTGGAATATACCTCCAAATTTCATCAGCAGTAAAAGATAAAACCGGAGCAATCCAACGCACCATAGATTCAATAATATGATACAATGCAGTCTGACAGCTGCGACGTTCTTTACTATTTTTTTTTGTAGTATATTGTCGATCTTTAATAACATCCAAATAAAACGAACCCATTTCTACTGAACAAAACTGCATAATCCGTTGTATTACATTATGAAAATTATATTTATTGTAATCTGATATTACTTCTAACTGTACAGATAAAGCACGATCTACTGCCCAACAATCCAATTCAATCATATTTTCTGGATGTACAGAATCTTTTTCTGGGTCAAAATCACTAATATTAGCTAAACAAAACCGGGCAGTATTCCGAATACGTCGATACATATCAATTGTGTGCTTTAAAATAGCATTTGAAATTGCCATTTCTTTAGAATAATCAGAAGAAGCTATCCATAATCGTAAGATATCTGCTCCGAAATCTTTTATTATCTCCTGAGGACTGATGACATTACCAAGAGATTTAGACATCTTACGCCCCTGGGCATCTACAGTAAATCCATGAGTTAATACTTCTCTATAAGGCGCTTGACCTGTAATTACAGTTGATATAATTAAGGACGACATAAACCAACCTCGATATTGATCTGAACCTTCTAAATATAAATCTGGTGACTGCTTTCTATATTCTAATCTTTCTGGTATCACTGAATAATGAGTAGAACCAGAGTCAAACCATACATCCAGAGTATCTAACACTTTTTCATATTGATCTGCTTCTTCATTGTCTATGATATCTTCAGTTTTTAAATCCCACCACGCCTGTATTCCGTGCTGCTCTACATGTTGGGCAATTACTTCCATTAATGCAATTGTACGCGGATGTAAAATTGAAGTTTTTTTATGAATGAAAAGAGGTATTGGTACACCCCAAACACGTTGCCTTGAAAGACACCAATCAGGTCTATTAACAATCATTTTTTCAATACTATATTCTCCTTTATTTGGAATCCAATCTACCTGGTGTATTTTTTGCAACAATTTATTTCTTAAATTATATTTATCCATACTTAAAAACCACTGTGCAGTAGCTTTGAAAATGACTGGAACTGCATGACGCCAACAATATGGATAATTATGTTTATAGTTATGATTTACGTGTAATAAAGAACCGGATTGATTTAATAACTTTATTATGATTTCATTGGATTGAAATACTTGTACACCATCTAACATAGGGTGCACATTAGATACATAATGACCTGTTTCATTTATTATATTAACTATTTCAAAATTATATTTTCGAGCTACAATATAATCATCAACGCCATGATTTGGTGCGATATGTACTACTCCTGTTCCAGAATCTAGTGCCACATGACCGCTTAAGACAACAGGGACATCAAACGACATAAACGGATGACGAAATTTTAACGATTCTAAGGAACTACCTGAAGTTTCACCTAAAATTCTCCAAGAAAAACATTGTATGCGTTGCATCACAGTATTCACTAAATTAGCTGCAATAATTATATATTTATTATTATTTATCGCAATTAATTGATAACTATAATCTGGATGTACAGAAATAGCTTGATTAGAAGGTAACGTCCAAGGAGTAGTAGTCCAAATTATTAATTCAATAACACGTTGACATGAATCAATATTGAATATTTTAGAAATACGAATATTATCTACTGCAAAAAAAGCAACATCAATAGCCGGAGAACAATGATTATTATATTCCACTTCTGATTCAGCTAATACAGAACAACATTGAAAACACCAATGTACAGGTTTCGTTCCTTTATAGAAATAACCATTAGATATAACTTTGCTTAAGGTACGAATAATATTCGCTTCAGTCTTAAAATCCATTGTCAAATAAGGTCGGGACCAATCTCCTAAGACACCTAACCTTACAAAATCTTTTTTTTGCATTTCTATTTGATCTAAAACATAATTACGACAGATACTTCGAAATTCATTTGGATCAACATTAACTCCTAATTGCCCTATTAATCGTTCCACTTGTAATTCGATAGGCAACCCATGGCAATCCCAGCCGGGAATATAAGGAGCATTATACCCCGTTAAGGTTTTATATTTCAGAATAATATCTTTAAGTACTTTATTTACTGCATGACCTAAATGAATACTGCCGTTTACATAAGGCGGGCCATCATG
Source organism: Candidatus Blochmanniella chromaiodes str. 640 (assembly GCF_000331065.1). Taxonomy (NCBI): domain Bacteria; kingdom Pseudomonadati; phylum Pseudomonadota; class Gammaproteobacteria; order Enterobacterales; family Enterobacteriaceae; genus Candidatus Blochmanniella; species Candidatus Blochmanniella chromaiodes. The sequence goes on along the minus strand of NC_020075.1, from coordinate 146,123 downwards.
TAGTATAAATAATTTTTTTTTACTTTTTTTATGACGAATTGCTTCGTATAAATTATCTTTATACCAACGCTCTAAGATAGTAGGCTCGCATACAGATAAATTAGCACGCATTGGAAATAATGTGTACGGTAAATTCAAAGTATTTTTATAGTTAATCATTTATAAATTATTCCGTTTTTATAAATTTTGTTGATATTATTAGTTTTATTAAAATAACTACGTACTTTTATTATATCTTTTTTAATTTGACGCTGTAATTTTTTCACGGAACTAAAATATTGTTCATCACGTATTTTAGCTAAAAAAACTACTTTAATGTGATAAGTATATAAATTTATAGATACATTTAACAAATGTACTTCTAATTTTTGTTGATTTTTTCCAGTAACTGTCGGGCAAATTCCCACATTGGCTATGCCTGGTAATGGATAATTAGAAATACCATACACTTCCACCGCGTATACACCATGTATGGGTAATCGTTTTCCCTGTAATGATACGTTTGCCGTAGGAAATCCAATCCTACGACCTAATTCATCTCCGTGCACTACACGACCAGAAATACAATAAGAATGCCCAAGTAATAACTCAGCATCCAATATTCTATTTTCTACTAAAGCAACACGTATCGCAGTACTACTTATTCTTTGATTATTTTCATCAAAATAAGTGGCGATGCGTATTACTTTAAAACCTGCATTTTTACCTATTTTTTTCAATAAAACAAAATCCCCTTTTCTAAAAGCACCAAACTTAAAATCATCTCCGATATAAACAAACCGAACGTCTAATTTAGATATTAATATATTTTTAATAAAATTGTATGCTTCAATAGCAGCAAATTTTTTATTAAAAGTAATACATAGAATTACATCTACTCCTGCTGTACATAAATAATTCACTTTATCTCTCAATCTAGTTAATCGTATTGTTATTATATTAGATAGATATTCTTTAGGTTGTGGCTCAAAGATCATAACTACAACAGGTAATTTCAAAATGTTTCTTTTTTTTTGTAATTTTTCAAGTAATGCCTGATGCCCGCGATGAAACCCATCAAAATTACCGATAGTAAGTATGCAACCTTTATGACGGGATTTTATGTTATGTAATCCTCTAACAAATTCCATCTTAAATTCAAATAAATTCTTAAAAGATATTTATATTTATTCATATATTTTTAAAAGTGCTAACTTATTTTATAAAATTAATTCAAAAATCATACAAATAATATAATTATTAAAATAGATTTATAAAAAAATTGCACACATGATAGTAATCATATTGAAAATAACAAATAATAATTGTAATTTACAATATAAAAATATAACATAAGGCATATATGTAATTAAAATTTTAAATTTTTTAAAGGTACTTCATATTGGCTAACACTAAATCAGCTCGAAAGTCTCTTATAAAATCAAGACAGCAACGTAAGTGTAATGCAAGCCGGAGATCCATGTTGCGTACCTTTATAAAAAAGGTATACACAGCAATCGAAACTAAAGATAAGACAGCTGCAATGGCTGCATTCGTTTTTATGCAGAAAAAAATAGATCATCAGGCTTGTAAAGGTTTAATCCATAGAAATAAAGCCGCTAGATGTAAATCTAGAACATTTGCGCGTATCAGGTCCATGGGTTTTTGACTGAAGCAAAGGGAAATATAACAACATTTAAAAAATTATATACTGTTGTTGTTGATAACATCATTGTAAGCAATTAACGAGTAAGATCATCGAAGAATTTTTTTACACCATCAAAAAAACTTTTAGATCTAGGGCTGTTTCGGTTTCCATGAGGTCCCTCAAAACTATCTGACAAATCTTGAAGTAATCTTTTTTGTATATCATTTAACTTCACTGGAGTTTCTACCACTACTCTACATAACAAATCACCATTACCACCGCTTCGAACTGATTTTACTCCTTTTCCTCTCATACGAAATAGTTTTCCAGTTTGGGTTTCAGGAGGAATTTTTAATTTTACCCTCCCATCTAAGGTTGGCACCTCAATTTCTCCTCCCAAGGCCGCCATAGAAAAACTAATTGGTACTTCACAATAAAGATTTTTTTCTTCTCTATCAAAAATTGGATGTTTTCTAATTTGAATTTGAACATATAAATCTCCTGAAGGTGCACCATTTTTTCCAGATTCACCTTCACCCGATAAACGTATACGATCTCCTGTGTTTACACCAGATGGAATCTTAACAGAAAGAGTCTTAGACCGTTCTACTCGTCCATTTCCATGACACTTACTACAAACCTCTTTAATAATTTTACCATGTCCATGGCATGTAGGGCAGGATTGTTGTACAGAAAAAAAACCTTGGCGTATTTGAACTTGCCCTTGACCATGACATGTCATACAAGTAATTATAGCTGCATTTGATCTCGCGCCAGTTCCACGACATTTCTCACATGTCGATAAAGTTGGTATGCATATTTCTTTAATAATCCCACGCACTGCATCTTCTAAACTTAACTCTATATTATAGCGCAAGTCCGATCCTCTACCTGCACGACTCCTTCTATTTCCTCCAAATATATCTCCGAACACATCACCAAAAATATCGCTAAAATCCGCTCCTCCTGAATTTGATGTTGCCCCCATACTTCCTGATTCAAACGCTGCATGACCATACTGATCATAAGCTGCACGTTTTTCTGAATTACTTAATACTTCATATGCTTCTTTAATTTCTTTAAATTTTGTTTCAGCTGTAGTATTCCCTGGATTACGATCTGGATGAAATTTCATTGCCAGGCGTTTATAGGACTTTTTGATTTCACGCTCATCCGCATTCTTGGAAATGCCCAAAATCTCATAATAGTCTGATTTAGCCATGGTTTTCTTTATGTCCCTTTGTATACCTATTAATTTAGTAATACATTTATAGATTCAATATTTTCTTGTTTATAATTTTATTAATTACTATTCTCCTGCTCTAAATTTATTTTTTTAAAAATATTATTTTTTGTTCTTTATTTCTTCAAATTCTGCGTCTACTACTTCTCCATTCGGATCAGAAGTACTATTAGAAGACTGAGACTTAGATTGTTCTTGATGTTTTTGACTGGCTTCCAATAATTTTCCAGAAACTTTAATTAAAGACTGAATTTTGGATTCAATTTCATTTTTATCTTCTTTTTTTATGACTGATTCCAATTCTTTTAATGCACCTTCTATAGCAGATTTATCGTCTAATGATATATTATCACCAACTTCCGTTAATTGTTTCTTGGTGCTATGCAACAAATGATCAGCTTGATTTCGAATTTGTACTAACTCTTCAAATTTACGATCTGATTCAGCATTAGCCTCTGCTTCTTGAACCATTTTATTAATTTCTTCTTCATTTAAACCAGAAGAAGCTTTAATAGTAATTTTTTGTTCACGTCCGCTATTTTTATCTTTAGCAGATACATGTAAAATACCATCAGCATCAATATCAAAAGTCACTTCAATCTGAGGTATACCACGCATCGCCGCTGCTATTCCATCTAAATTAAATTGTCCCAACGATTTATTATCACTTGCTCTCTTTCTTTCTCCTTGTAAGACATGAATAGTAACAGCAGATTGATTATCTTCAGCGGTAGAGAAAATCTGACTATGTTTAGTAGGAATAGTAGTATTTTTAGCAATTAATGAAGTCATAACTCCCCCCATCGTTTCAATCCCTAAAGATAATGGGGTCACATCCAACAACAACACGTCTTTTACATCTCCAGACAATACCCCTCCTTGCACTGCCGCTCCGATAGCAACAGCTTCATCAGGATTGACATCTCTGCGAGGCTCTTTTTGAAAAAATTCAGATACTTTTTTTTGAACAAGAGGCATGCGAGTCTGCCCGCCTACTAAAATAACATCATTTATATTAGACACAGACAAGTTAGCATCTTTGAGCGCTACTTTTAGAGGCTCCATAGTACGATTAACTAAATCTTCTACTAAGGATTCTAATTTAGCACGGGTTACTCTAATATTCATATGCTTCGGTCCAGTATTATCTGCTGTAATATACGGTAAATTCACATCAGTTTGATGTGAAGCAGATAATTCTATTTTTGCTTTCTCTGCTGCCTCTTTCAGTCGTTGCATTGCTAACGGATCATTATACAAATTAATACGTTGATCTTTTTTAAATTCATCTGCTAAATAATTTATTAAAAGGCTATCAAAATCTTCGCCCCCTAAATGAGTATCTCCATTAGTAGACAGCACTTCAAAAGTTTTTTCCCCATCAACATCATCAATTTCAATAATTGAAATATCAAAAGTCCCCCCCCCTAAATCATATACCGCAATTGTACGATTCCCTCTGGTTTCTTTATCTAAACCATAAGCTAATGCTGCAGCAGTCGGTTCATTTATAATTCTTTTAACCTCTAAACCAGCAATACGTCCGGAATCTTTAGTAGCTTGACGTTGAGCATCATTAAAATAAGCCGGAACTGTAATAACTGCTTCAGAAATTTGTTCTCCAAGATAATCTTCTGCGGTCTTCTTCATCTTTTTTAAAATTTCAGCGGAAACCTGAGGCGGTGCCATCTTTTGACCTTTAACATCTAACCAAGCATCTCCGTTGTCAGCAGAAATTATTTTATACGGCATGATATTTACATCACGCTGCACTTCTGTATCTTGGAACCGACGACCAATTAATCGCTTAATAGCAAATAAAGTATTTTTAGGATTAGTAACAGACTGCCGCTTAGCTGGTTGACCAACTAAAATTTCTCCATCTTGTGTATAAGCAATAATGGAAGGAGTTGTACGATCACCTTCACTATTTTCTAATACACGAGGCTTATTCCCTTCAATAATTGCAACACAAGAATTGGTTGTCCCCAAATCTATGCCAATAATTTTTCCCATCTATACATCTCCACTGAAAAATCAATTTAACCACACCATGCACCTGATATGCGGTCGAAACTGTACTTTTCAACCTTAAAACAAATTTGTTTTCAAAACTTTTCAAAAAACATTATATGAATTTAAGATAATTAATTATTTTGTAAAAATCACTAATAAAATTATAAAATACCTATATATAGCAAACGGATTATTCATATAATTATTTAATTTTATTCATCACTACTCTTCACAAAACATCACCTTGTTATATATATTTTATATAATTATTTTTAATCTTATTAAATGTATTAACGAACGCAAAATATAAAAAATACTAGATTTTAATATAACACATATATGTTTGTAGTATATGAATAATATTTTAAGACATTATGCTTAAAATTAGGTTGCGTAATGAAGAGAAACATGTAGGTATGTTATACGATAAAACAGGTAATTTCATACGTTCTTTTAATACAATTGGTAATATTAATTGTATCTTTTTTTTTAAAAAATCTTCTACTAACTCTTTAAATTTAACAGGGTGAGCAGTACCAAGAAATATACCAAATTCATCAGAATGTAATTTATCACACAATGATCGATATGCTACAGCGGTATGAGGTTCGGAAAGATATCCTAAATCTGCAATTTCTTGGACTGTTTTCTCGGTGAGAAAATCATTAACACAACCATATTCCAATTCTTTAATGGATTTATTTTCTCGACGAAACAATTCTTCTATTCTAGACCAATTATTTGGAGAGCTTACATCCATAGCATTAGAAAACGTTGAAAGAGTAGGACGAGGTTCCCAATAACCAAACTCTAAAAATCTAGGCACAGTATCATTAATATTAGTAGCAGCAATAAACTTCTTTACTGGTAATCCACAAGATTGAGCTAATAGTCCTGCTGTTAAATTTCCAAAATTACCGCTAGGAACCGCAATAACTAATTTATTACGCATTTGATGCGGTAATTGTGATACCCCTTCAAAATAGTAACAAATTTGAGCTAATAATCGGGCAATGTTAATGGAATTCGCAGAATTTAAATTTAATTTCTGTCGCAGTACACTGTCATCAAAAGCTTTCTTAACTAAACGTTGACATGAATCAAAATCTCCATTTACTGATATTGTAGAAATATTGCCTCCTAAAGTGCAAAATAATTTTTCTTGTAATGCACTAATCTTGCCTCTAGGGTAAAGAATTATAACATGTATATTGCTTAAATTAAAAAAAGCATGGGCTACAGCAGCACCTGTATCTCCAGAAGTAGCAGTCAGAATAACCATCGGTTTATCAGAACAATGGTTAGTCTGATTTAACATTTGCGCCATTAATCGGCTTCCAAAATCTTTAAAAGCCAAAGTTGGGCCATGAAAAAGTTCTAAAATTGCAACATTATTATTTATACACACTAATGGGACTGGAAAATTAAAAGCATTTTTAACACAAGTTAATATACTATTTTTTGATAATTCAGAGCCAATATATGTAGACAAAATATGCGTACTACGTTCTATAAAACTCATTTCTAAGAGAGAATTTATTTCAAATATAGAGAATTTTGGAAGATCTTTTGGGAAAAATAACCCCTGATTTTTTCCTAATCCTTGTAAGAGAGCTTGAGTAAACGTGACTTGTTCACTAGGTTGATTAATATTATATAGTTTCATTAATTATTCACCATAATACGCGCTCCAAGATTATCTAAAGAACAGATTCGAATAAACCCTGAATTATTTTGTAAATAAAAACGTGATAACCAATCAGAAATATCTTCTATTACATCGTGATTGTTACATAATACAAAAACTGTTGGACCAGATCCTGAAATACCGCAAGATATAGCACCTCTCTTCATAAGATTATGCCGTATACAAGATAATTCAATCGGAAACAATCGTGATCGATAAGGTTCTGCAATGATGTCCTTCATACATCTAATTGCTAAATATTCTTGTTTAGTATGGCAAGCATGTACAAATCCGGATAGATATTGACTATGATTAATACAATCTTCACGATCATATTTATTTGGTAATACTGATCGAGATACTGCTGTAGATATTTTAATACCTGGATACGCTACAATCCACAACCAATCATCAAAGCTAGGTATTATCTGGTTAACAATATTACAATTCTGCAATATTAAACGCATACCTCCTAAAAAACAAGGAGACACATTATCAAAATGAATTGAACCAGAAATTTTACCTTCCATTTCCCCCATTAACATGAGCAATTGATCTGTATTAAGTGGACATCCACAATGATAATTCATTGCTACCAATCCAGCTACTATGGAACAAGCGCTAGAACCCAAACCAGAAGCAACAGGAATATTTTTTTCCAATTTAATACTTAAAAAATATGTTTGTCCTAAAATTTCACAAAACTTTCTCCAACATTGGAATACGATATTTTCTTCTAATTGTATTGGTAATTGACTATGAAAAAATCCTGTACTTCTTAAACTAAATGCATTAGCATGCTCGATGCTAATGCAATCTCCAAGTAAGCTACCATTTATTGGAGCAATTGCCATACCTAACGTATCAAACCCTACTCCAATATTAGCAATAGACGCTGGCGCATAAACTCTGACCATATCCACACACATCCTTACTATGATAAAGTGCGTAATAAATCTGCAAATACTCCGGCTGCTGTAACATCATTACCTGCTCCATAGCCACGTAATACCAATGGTAATGGTTGATAATACCGAGTAAAAAATGCAAGAGCATTTTCTCCATCTTTTACTTTAAATAATGGATGATTATTATTTATAGATTCGATTTGCACACGACACTGTCCTTCCTGTATATTCCCAACATAACGCAATACATGTCCTAATTTATACGCCCTTTGAGCTTTATCATAAATAATATCATCTAATAAAGACAATTTTTTAAAAAAACTATCCGTATCATTTTTATTTATAAAATTATATGGTATTACTGGATCGACTTGAATATCATTCAATTCTAATTCATACCCAACTTCTCGTGCTAAAATTAATAATTTTCTAGCTACGTCTATACCAGAAAGATCATCTCGGGGATCCGGTTCAGTATAGCCTTTCTGCTGAGCTAATAAAGTTGCAGCAGATAATGATAATCCTTCATCTAATTTTCCAAAAATAAATGATAAAGATCCAGATAAAATACCTGAAAAACTAATTAATTCATCTCCAGCATTTAATAAATTTTGCAAATTTTCTATAACTGGTAATCCAGCTCCGACATTAGTATCATATAAAAATTTCCTTCGTGATTTTATCACGATATCCCTAAGTCTTCTATACTGTTCCATAGATCCAGTATTAGCTTTTTTATTTGGTGTAATCACATGACAACCATGTGACAAAAAATCTACATAATAATTAACTACGTCAATACTACTAGTGCAATCAGCAATAACTGGATTTAATAAATGATTTTCTTGTATAATTTCCATTAATTTTTTTAAATTACAAGATTCATGAGTTTTCTTTAAAGAAGATTCCCAGTCATTTAAATCAATCCCATTTATGTCGATACACATCATTCGGGAATTAATAATACCACATACTCGTAAGTCGACATGTTTATTTTTTAACCAATATCTTTGACGGCGAATTTGTTCTATTAAAGCAGTACCAACGCCTCCAGATCCAATAATAAATACTTCTATTAATTGATCAGTACTAAATAACATTTGATGAGCTACTCTAATTCCAATAGCAGTAACATTGTTTTTTACCACCACCGAAATAGAACGCTCTGAAGATCCTTGAGCAATTGCAATAATATTAATATTAGCACGAGCTAATGACTCGAACAATTTGCTAGACAAACCAAGTTGCGTACGCATGCCATCTCCCACAACTGAAATAATTGCGAGATCTCGTATGACATCTATTGGCTCCAAAAGTCCATTTTTTAATTCTAAATTAAATTCTTCATTTAATGCAGTGCAAGCTTTTGATAACTCTTGATAAGGCACGCAAAAACTGATGCTATACTCAGAAGATGATTGAGTGATTAACACTACTGAACATATAGCTTGAGACATTGCAGAAAACACACGAGCGGCCATTCCAATCATGCCTTTCATTCCCGGTCCAGAAATATTTAACATTACCATATCATTTAAATATGTAATTCCTTTAACTATATTAGTCACATCATTATTAATTGATCCAATTAATGTTCCAGGAGCATCAGGTTTGAAAACATTTTTTATTAAACAAGGTATATGAAATTGAGCAATCGGCACAATAGTACGTGGATGTAAAATTTTAGCTCCAAAATAAGACAGCTCCATAGCCTCTTGATAAGATAATGAATTTAATAATTTTGCATTAGGTACTTGACGCGGATCACACGTATAAATCCCGTCTACATCTGTCCAAATTTCACAACGACTAGCACCTAAACAAGCCGCTAAAATCGCAGCTGAATAATCAGAACCATTTCGACCTAAAGCAACTAATTCACCCTGCTCATTTCCAGCAGTAAATCCGGCCATTAATATAATATCTAAATGAGAAATAGGTATATTTTTAATACGCCGTGCAGATTCTTCAATATTTACCATGGAGGTCAGATATTCTTCTCTTCCTTGTGCTATAATATTATCCACTGGATTAATAACAGTTATTTGGAGATTCCTCGCATTTAAAAGACTTTCCATTAAAATAATAGACAACTTTTCCCCCAAACAAATAATATTAGCATTTATATTATCTGGACAAAATTTTAACAATGAAATTCCATGCAATAAATTTTTTAAACGAATAAACTCTTGTTCTAATATAAGACGCAAAGTTATATGATTAAATCCTGGTTGAATTTGTGCTATATCTTCCAACAAAGTATTAAAAATAGTTTCTATATTGTAAATATGTTCACATACAGAACTACCATTTAATGTACAATCAATAACTGATACTAGATAATTAGTAATCATTGCAGGCGCCGATAACACCGCTGCTATTTGTTCTTCTTGCGCGTTTTTTTCAAGAATATTGGCGACATGGATAAACTGATTTGCATTAGAAAGTGCAGTACCGCCAAATTTCAATACTCGCATATTTTATCTCCTAAATATGACTCTAATATCCTGAATTTTCATTAATAAAAATAAACAGCAAAGATCACGTAATATTTATCCATCTTACTACTATGCTTTATTAGATAAATAATTATAATAAATAGTTAAAAATTATAACAAACACACATTATATCTAATTATATCATTATATTAATTAATGTAGTACTATCTACAATAAAAATTTTTAAAAATAATCAATTATTATTTGAGTATATAAAGGCTATACTAATGTAGTAATATCTGTTTTGGCAAAAATTATCAAAATATATATACCTACATATACGCAAATACTTTTTATATATACATACAATACATATTGTATACATTTAATTAAAAATAGATCATCTATTCATAATAGAACGGTTTCAGTAATATTAATATATTTATATACTTAAATATTCTTATGTTTGCACATAAAATACACCAATTTATTTTAATAAAAATAGCAATAAAAAATAAAATTACTCATTCTCAATGAGATGTTTATATTCTATAAAAAAGATATTCTTATATTTTTTGATATCAAAAAACTTAATATTGATCAAATCAAAAATTAAAGTAGGAGTAAATAGATTAATTAAAATAACATATTTTATAATTCACGTTTAAGCATCGTGTAGTTTGTTGAACCACATTTAACATTAATTTTTTATTGGAAATAATTTTCGACGTTTTTAGTAAAAACCACGCATATAGTTTTACATTCATATTATAAATACTCTAGCAGTTAATAACTATTGTTAATTTTAAAATTAATATAATTCAATAGAATCAGGATATAAATTCTATTTATCTAACAAATTTTTATTTACATTACATCAAATCATCAGTATGTTGTAGAAGAGGTTGTATGCATATAATTTTAAAAATTAAAAATCAAGATAACATCACTGTATTATTTTTTATATATTTTTTATTACCGATAAAATATTGATTAAATAATTTAAATATTCAGTCTAATACCACTAATTTGTCGCCATAAATCACGCTTTGCGTGAATATCACATTTTAATATTGACAAGGCAGGAGTAGTTAGACATATACTATTCAAATTATTTGATACTTTAGTACCAATCCACCAACAATAATAAGAAAACTCTGATGGAATAATTAGAATTTTAATTTGGTTAGTAGTCAACGCGCATACTTCTCTAGGATTAATCTGCATGGCACGTATAACATCTTTAACAAAAGGATCATTTAATGATATCGGAACATCCGGTGATATTAATACTAACCGAAGAGATGGCCATAACTTAATCGGATTTATGCTGTCTAAAACTACAGGATATCGTAATTTCCAAAGTGTAATACCTAATTCCTGAAAAATAAACGTATGTGGTTTATTTCTATTATTAGTAAGCATAGTTATTCATATTTCACATATCATTATTTAGTAGAAAATAATACAAATAATTTATTCTGATAATAATGTTCATATATTTAATATATGTACTAAAAAATAATTAATTTAAAATGATGTTACTTCATCTGAATTATATACATTTCCAATTAAATATTTTGTTATCAATGTACATCATTACATGAGGACATATTACCTAAAAATTTCATATTTATTGGTTTATTTAAAATACGTGCATGAGACAACTGCGTTAATATTTTGTTGCTAGATAACCCTTTGTCTAACTCAATAATAGCATGAAAGGAAAATAATTTAATATTACCTATTTTGTGATAGCGAATATTAGCAATATTATTCGAAAGCACTCTAATAATATGACGTATTTTAACTCCATCATTACGCCCTACTGATATGTGATAAGCATCCATATTATCAGAAATTTTAGATTGCAACTTAGTTTTAATAACTCTATTTTCGACACGAAAACAATTTTGACGATTACTACTATTTATGCGTATTTTAGAAACTGATTTATTTTTAATAATCGGATCTGGAGGAAATACCAATGGACGATTGCCTTGCGCTATTTTCAGCAAAACAGCTGCTAAATTTTCCGTTGTCAAGTCTCTTCTAGGTTTTATTTGAGGTAATAGAGATCGATATACATCCAAATCATCATTCTCGGTACTTAATTGATATTCTACTTTATTCGTAAATCTCGATAATCGACAATCAAATAAAGTTTTAGAGGTAGGATACTGAACCTCTGGAATTTTTAGTTTTATTTTACGTTCAATATGACGCAACAAACGATATTCTTTATGCTCTACAAATAATAAGGATTTTCCCATACATCCTGCTCTACCAGTTCTACCTATACGATGTATATAGGCATCAGAATTTATTGGTATATCATAATTTATTACTAAACTAATACGATGAACATCTAATCCGCGTGCAGCAACATCAGTAGCTATAAGAATATCTAACTTACCATGCCTTAATCGATCTAATGTCTGATGTCGTACTGTTTGATTCATATCTCCATTCAAAGCTGCACTATTATAACCAAATCTCTCTAATATTTCGGAAATCTCCAACGTTGCATATTTAGTACGAACAAAAACAATAGCTGCATCAAAATCTTCTGTTTCTAAAAAACGCATTAAAGCCTCATGTTTAGCGATTCCTGAATGTACTAACCAATAACTTTGTCTAATATTAGCACACATGCTAGTATTAGAATGAATAAATACTTCTTTTGGATTATTCATAAATCGATAACTTATACGACGAATACCCATAGGTAAAGTAGCAGAAAATAACGCTGTTTGACGTTTAACTGGAATATTTTTAATGATACGCTCTACATCTTCAAGAAATCCCATACGCAACATTTCATCAGCTTCATCTATTACTAAGGTTTTTAATTGAGATAAATTAGCAGTTCCACGGTTTAAATGATCTATTAGTCTACCTGGAGTACTTACTATAATATGAGGTCTCTTATTTAAAGCGCTTAATTGAATGCCATAACTTTGCCCTCCATATAAAGTAACAACATTTATTTTTTTCATATATTTTGCAAAATTAGAACACACTCTCCCAATTTGTATCGCCAACTCTCGAGTAGGCGTTATAATTAAACCTTGAGAACAAGAATTGTTAATATCAACATTATGTAATAATGGTAAGACAAATGCCGCAGTTTTTCCGCTACCTGTATGCGCCATTCCTAACACATCATATCCAGCTAATAAATATGGAATGCATTGAATTTGAATAGGTAAAGGTTTTGTATACCCAACATCATGTAAAACATTGACAATATAACGATTTAATCCTAAATCTATAAAAGAGTCTACAGTTTTCGACATCTGTGATTACCTCATTTTAATAAACAATTAACTGTATAAAATACATATCAAAACCCTTTTAAAAACACAAAAAATACACATGCCTACATGCATACAGAAGGATTAAAGTTATTTCAATAACAACGCTCTCGTCATACATATACTGCGTTTGCAATAACTACAATTAAAAATAAAATTAACAATATTGATTATAACTTCATGAATACGAGTATAAATTCCTTTTCATAAAGAAGAAAAAACTAATTCTTGAAATACTATGAAATATTAACTATATATATACTTTTTATAAGTTATGATAATAGTGTATCATTAATTCAATTAATTTATTTCCTGAGTACCCACATTTATCTTGTATCATAATTTATTCTATTGAGCATCAAATGATTTAATTTGCTTTATTTTAAAATTATAATATGAATTATCTTACACAATTGTATTGTCGCCATATATTTACCCTAATATATGCTTAATATTATTAAGATTTTTATTGTTATAAATTTCAGCACCCAACCTAATTACCTTGAATTGTCACCAATCTTTTCTATGTAATCCTCCGTGCAACTACAATTATCTCACATACGTAAACATATAAAATTTTATCACAGTAAAATACTATGTATGCTATGCACTCGCTTGATGTACTCCTTTCATACTCAAACGAATTCGTCCCTGACGATCTATTTCTAACACTTTTACTAATACTTTTTGCCCTAATTTCAAATAATCAGTTACTTTATTTATTCTTCTTTCAGAAATCTGGGAAATATGAACTAACCCTTCTTTTCCAGAAAGGATAGTAACGAATGCCCCAAATTCCACAATATGACTAACTTTTCCAGTATAAACGGCTCCTATTTCAACGTTTGCAGTGATATCATTAATTCTACGAATAGCTTGTTTTGCTTTATCATAATCTAAAGCAACTATTTTTATGATACCATTATCTTCAATATCGATAATAGTATTAGTTTCTTCAGTCAATGAGCGAATAACTGACCCTCCCTTTCCTATAACATCTTTAATTTTATCTGGATTAACTTTAATGCTATATATCCTGGGAGCAAATTTAGAGATTTCCTGATTAGGAAACTTAATAATTTGTTCCATAACATCTAATATTTGCAGTCGAGCATTTTTTGCTTTTTTTAACGCAATATTTATTATATCATACGTAATCCCATCTGTTTTAATATCCATTTGCAATGCTGTTATGCCTTGACGACTACCAGATACTTTAAAATCCATATCTCCAATATGATCTTCATCGCTAACAATATCAGATAATACTACGAAATCGTTTCCTTCCTTAATCAGACCCATAGCAACACCAGCAACTGATGCTTTAATCGGTACTCCAGCATCCATCAACGCTAATGATGTACCACAAATAGATGCCATGGAGGACGATCCATTAGATTCAGTAATTTCTGACACTACACGTATTGTATACGGAAACTCATTAGCATTAGGCATAACTGCTAACATACCCCGTTTGGCTAAACGTCCATGTCCTATTTCTCTCCTTTTTGGAGCTCCTATGACACCTATTTCACCTACACAATATGGTGGAAAATTATAATGTAATAAAAATCTATCCACACGAATACCAGTTAATCCATCAATATTCTGTGCATCACGTTCTGTGCCAAGCGTAACAGCAACCAGCGCTTGAGTATCGCCTCTAGTAAATAATGCTGATCCATGAGTACGTGGTAATATGCCTGTTTTTATATCTATTTTCCGAATTGTATCTTGTGAACGTCCATCGATACGTAATTTGTTCGTTAAAATACGATAACGAATTGATTGTGCTTCTAAATAATTTAAAAGATACATTATTTCTTTTTCATCTACAGCGGCATGCTGGTAACTATTAAGAACGGTTTTTACTATATCTTTCTTAATACTATCAACTTGAGCATGACGCTCTTTCTTATCAAAAAAACAATATATATCTTGCGCACGAGACTCATACAATTCAGATAAATACGTTTTTAAAGATATATTCACTTCCTTTTCGTTCCAAGAATACTTAGTTTTTCCAACTTTTTTAACTAATTTATTAATATTATGAATCACTATTTGTTGTTGTTCGTGACCAAATATAATAGCGTCTAAAATTTCTTTTTCACTTAGTAAACACGATTCTGATTCCACCATCAAGATATTAGATTCAGTCCCTGAAATCACCAAATCTAACTTACTATTAGATAACTCTGTTGCTGTTGGATTTAATACATATTGATTTTTAATATAACCAACTCTAGCTGCTCCAATGGGTCCAAAAAATGGAATATCAGACAAACTCAATGCAGCAGATACTCCTATTATTGCTACAATATCTGGATTTACTTGCGGATTTACTGATACTACCGTAGCAACTACTTGTACATCATTAATAAATCCCTTAGGGAATAACGGCCGAATAGGACGATCAATCAATCGAGACGTTAATATTTCGTTTTCACTTGGTCGACCTTCTCGACGAAAAAAACCTCCTGGAAATTTTCCAGCAGCATAAGTGCGTTCTTGATAATTTACAACAAGAGGAAAAAAATCTTGTTCTAATCTTACTTGATTAGAACTAACTACTGTAACTAATACTGTAGTATCACTCATACTCACCATGACTGCAGCATTTGCTTGACGAGCTATGGTTCCAATATCTAAAATTACAGTATGCTGTCCATATTTAAATTTATGAATAATCGGATCTAACAAAATAATATCCTTTTTATAATTTAATATATAATTTTTTAATATGTCTAAACAATCATAAGAACATCATGATCTTAAATATAAAATTAAAAAATTTCATTTTCTAATTTATTTTAAAAACTCCTTAATAAATAAAAAATATCATCAAAACATGTATATTCTTCACAAACTAAATTATATTAATGACGTAATCCTAAATTTCGTATTAAATTAGTATAATGTAACATGTTATTTTCTTTTAAATATTTCAATAATCTTCTCCGATGAGCGACCATCTTAAGTAATCCTCTGCGACTATGATGATCTTTTTTATGTTTTAAAAAATGATGCTTCAAATGATCAATGCGTTTAGTTAACAGAGCAACTTGTACCTCAGTAGAACCAGTATCTTTAACGTTACGACCAAATGTAGAAATTATTTCTCTTTTTTTTTCAACACTCCAAGACATGGACAACACCTTTTATGTAAAAACTATATTTAATTTGAAGGTAAATTATATTTAATAAATTAAATAAAATTGAAATCAATATTCAATTTTCTATTGTATTCCTCTATTTAATTAAAAAATACATTAAACAAAAATAGAAAATATATTTCTTTGATTTTATATATTATCTGTATCTATCATAAAAATACAATAAAAACTGTCTAACCCTTATAAACACCAGCAATAACACATATAATCAACACTCATACGTTCACGTAATTTGACTGTATCAATTATCAAAATGCATCCATTTTATATTCTTGATGCAAGAATAACATATATAGAAAATGTCAACATTTTTCATTGGATATATTCGCAAACTCAAGCATGATCATATGCATTGGTATCAAGAATGCATCTAATTTGCAAAACACTTGTACATCATCAAAAGAATCATTGTAAAAAATAGCTTCTAAAGTTGCTGGATTTATCA
Source organism: Candidatus Blochmanniella chromaiodes str. 640 (assembly GCF_000331065.1). NCBI lineage: Bacteria > Pseudomonadati > Pseudomonadota > Gammaproteobacteria > Enterobacterales > Enterobacteriaceae > Candidatus Blochmanniella > Candidatus Blochmanniella chromaiodes. The sequence continues at coordinate 129,265 of NC_020075.1, read as the reverse complement.
TAGAAGAAGAAATGTACTGTCCTACTGATAAACGACGTAATTCTATTACATGTGCTCCACAACCTAAATACTCTCCAATATCATTCACTATACTACGAATATAAGTACCCGTAGAACAATGGACATCTAACTCGATAATATTTTCTTTTTTTTTAATAAGACTCAGATTGTATATATGAATCGACCTGGGTTTTCTAGGAAAATGTATTCCTTTTCTGGCGTATTTATATAAAGGTAATCCACGATATTTTAATGATGAAAACATAGGAGGAATTTGATTTCTTATTCCTCTAAACGATTCCAAACATTGTTCTAATATATAATCATTTGACTGTACAGGCGACACACTAATAATCGTCCCATCTGAATCAAAAGTATCAGTACTTACTCCCAGCTGAGCGCTGACTTTATATCGTTTATCAGAATGTAACAAGTATTTAGCAAACTTAGTCGCTTTACCAAAACAAACAGGCAGCATTCCTGTGGCTAAAGGATCCAAAGTACCAGTATGTCCTATTTTTTTAGCATTAAACAATTTTTTGATCTTATTTAAGAATAAACCAGAAGATATTCCTTTAGGTTTATCTAATAATAAAATGCCATTAATATCTCTATTTCTTACATTCTTATATCGCTTCACTAGAAACCTTAATGCATTATTAATTTAACTTTTATATCATAATTTCTCTGTAGCAGAAATTAAACTACATACTTTTGCTCCTTCAATTAATGAAGAATCATACTTAAAGAATAATATAGGCGCTACACGTATACACATAGTATTAGCTAATAAAAAACGAATAAACCGTGAAGCACGTTGTAATATCATAACAGCAGTATCTATTTCCTCGGGACCTTCTTTATTAATAAAAGTCACAAAAATATTAGCATTTTTTAAATCTTTAGATACTTGCACTCCTGAAATAGTAGGTATACCTATTCGAATATCATCGATCTTATGTTGCAAGATAATAGAAACTTTTTTATGTATTTCATGAGCAATACGCTGAGTACGATAACTATGTTGAAAGTACATCTGTCTACCTTCCGTAAAAAATAAACATGTATATCACATACAAATAAACACCCAATTGAATAATCTAATAATGAACATACTTAATCTCAGTTATACATGAGATATTTTTACCATATCAAACACTTCAATCATATCTCCAGAATGAATATTCTTATAATTTTTTATACCAATACCACATTCTATTCCACTGCGTACTTCATTAACATCATCTTTAAAACGACGAAGCGACTCTAACTCGCCTTCATACACTACTATATTATCTCTTATAACTCTAATTTTTTTATAACGTTTTATAATTCCCTCAACAACCATGCAACCAGCAACGTTTCCATATTTTGGAGAACGAAATACATTACGTACTTTTGCTAAACCAATAATTTCATGTTTATAGCGTGGCGCTAGCATACCATGTACTGCTTGTTTTACTTCATCTATCAAATCATAAATTACCGAATAATAGCGTACATCTAGCTGATCCGATTCAATTATACGCCGAGCAGTGGGATCTGCTCGAACATTAAATCCTAAAATAACCGCATTAGAAGCTGCTGCTAATGCAACATCAGTTTCAGTAATACCACCAATAGACGAAGACAAAATTTTGATTGTTATATTACCACCAGTTGATAAATTTTCTAAGGATTCACGAATAGCTTCAGAAGAACCTTTCGTATCAGATTTGACAATTAAATTTAATTCAGAAACCACACTAGTATTCTTAATACTGGAAAATATATTTTCTATGTTAGGTTCTTTTTGACGAGCCAATTTTATTTCACGAGATTTTCCTTGACGATACAAAGCTACCTCCCGAGCTTTTTTTTCGTTACGAACTACAATTACACTCTCCCCAGAAGCAGGTGATCCCGATAAACCCAATAATTCAACCGGGATTGACGGCCCAGCTGAAGTAATCTCATGCCCGAATTCATTACGCATGGCACGAACACGTCCATATTCTGTTCCACATAAAATTATATCACCACATTTTAATGTACCTTCACGCACCAGAACAGCAACTACAGGACCACGTCCTTTATCTAAAAAAGATTCAATGACTATGGCCCTTGCCATACCATGATGCACAACTTTCAACTCCAACATATCTGATTGCAATAAAATAGCATCTAATAAATTGTCTATTCCATTTCCTGAAGTAGCAGAAACATGTATAAATTGTGTATCGCCACCCCATTCTTCTGGAATAAGACCATGGTTATTAAGATCATTTTTTATTCTTTCAGGATTGGCTTCTGATTTGTCAATCTTGTTTATTGCTACAACCACGGGAACATTGGCAGCCTTAATATGCTCTATTGCTTCAATAGTCTGAAGCATAACTCCATCATCAGCGGCTACTACTAAAACAACGATATCCGTTATCTGAACCCCACGAGCGCGCATAGCAGTAAATGCTGCATGTCCTGGAGTATCAAGAAAAGTAATCATACCATTATCAGTACTCACATGATATGCGCCTATACTTTGAGTAATACCTCCTACCTCAGAAGAAGCTATTTTAGTTGAACGAATTCTGTCAAGAAGGGATGTTTTTCCGTGATCTACGTGGCCCATAATAGTAACTATTGGCGCTCTATTTGCGAGAGTAGTATCAGAACTTGTTATATCAATATCACGATCATTCATAATTAACTCTTCTAGTTCGTTTTCACGACGTAAAATAACATTATGACCCATTTCTTCTGCCACCAGTTGAGCAGTATCTTGATCGATAATTTGATTAATCGTTGCGATTATACCCAATTGCATCATCGTTTTAATGACACGAGAGCTTTTTATGGACATCTTATTCGCTAATTCAGCTACACTTATAGTTTGTCCAATAATAATATCACGGGTAATTGTTTGAACAGGTTTATTAAAAACTTGTACTAATGTGCTTTGTTTGCGCTTACTTTTATTAACACGATTCGGAATATATAACTCTTCTTCCATACCGAATTCATCAGATGTTGCCTCATATAAACGATGATGATTACCCCTTTTATGTTGTTTAGTCAATTTTCCGCCATTTCGATATCGTGTACGCACACGAGAGCGATTTCTTCTTTCATTTTCTAATTTTTGATTATTATTCTTCTCTAATAATTCAGGCATACAATACAATTTACTATTACTGGAGCTATCTCCTAAATTAGAAGGAATTGCATTTGTATTATTTAATTCAATGTCCCAACAATTTTTAGTCTTTTTTTTAAGCAACTGTGTTTCATCTGAGACTTGTAAAGACTTATCTTCAAATTTACGGGAGATTTTTCCTATGACTTTCTCTTTGTGCTCTATTAATTCAGAATAACGATGATTTTTTTTGGAAATTTTTGTTAATGATGACGGACCGAGAGTATTACTTATTTTTTTGTTGACCAATCTATTATTCTTTACAATTAGACTAGATGCTTCGCGATTAGCATCTAAAACCATTTTGTTTTTTACATCAATAAACTCTGTCTCTTGTAAAGTAGATTGTACATATGTAAGCTTCTTTCGTATCTCTATTTGTACTTTTTTATTTTTACCACCGACACTAGATACACTTAAAATACTACGTGTTTTTCGTTGTAATATTAATTTTTTAGATATGTCGCTTTTATTATTATTCATATACTTAAATAAAATTTCTTTTTCTCTTTGAGTTACAATACCTATTTCTGTTTTTAAAATGCCAATATATGAAAACCATTGTATTAATTGATCTACTGACATTTTCATTTCCGCAGCAAACGATTGTATGGTGGTATCTGTCATGGCTTTCCTTAATTATTACTAATAATAATATTAATGTTTGTTATCATTATTAAACCAACAAATATTGCGGGCTTCCATAATTAATTCTCCAATTTTTTCTTTAGTTAATCCTTCAATATCGGAAAGATCAGAAATATCTTGTTCAGCTAACTCTTCTAATGTAGAAATACCACGTTCAACTAATGTTAGTGCTAATTTATATTCAATATTAGGCAATCTCAATAATCCTGTAACGGGATGAATAACCGCCGCAGTATAATTATCTTCCTTAATATTTTTTTCATTATGAATCACAGAAAAATTCTTTAAAGCACTTTTTGCGCGATCCCTAATTATTTCTACCGTTTTTCTATCAAATTCTTTTATTGATAATAATTCTGTCATAGGCACATAAGCTAACTCTTCAAGCGAAGAAAACCCTGAATCAATTAAAATTTTAGCAAATTGCTCACTGATATTTAAGGAATGAATAAAAATATTTGTGATAGTACATATTTCAACTTGACGTTTCTTTTCCAGCTCATCTACAGTCATAATATTGAGTTCCCATCCGCTTAATTGAGATACTAAACGAATGTTTTGTCCATTCCTTCCAATAGCCTGAGGTAAATTAGTTTCCTCTACTGAAATATCCATTGTATGTTTATCTTCATCTATCACAATAGACGCAACATCAGCAGGAGACATAGCATTGATAACAAATTGAACAGGATTATCATCCCATAATATAACATCTACTCGTTCTCCTCCTAATTCACCAGACACAGCCTGAACACGTGCTCCTCTCATTCCTACACATGCTCCTACTGGATCAATACGCTTATCATTTGTTTTGACGGCAATTTTTGCCCGTGAACCAGGATCTCGCGCTGCGGCTTTAATTGTGATTAATTCTTCTCCAATTTCAGGTACCTCGATACGAAATAATTCAATCAACATTTCAGTCCTAGTACGACTGATAAGTAATTGAGGACCTTTAAAATCCGGTCGCACCAAATAAAGAATACCACGAATTCTATCTCCTAATCTAAAATTTTCACGCGGTAACATTTCTTCTCTATTAATCATGCCTTCAGCATTATTTCCTAAATCTATACTTATACTATCTCTATTAATTTTTTTTACTATACCTGTAACAATATCACCCTGTCGGTTTAAAAACTGTTCTATAATAATTGCACGTTCAGCTTCACGCACCTTTTGAACAATAACTTGTTTTGCGGTTTGAGTTGTAATACGATCGAAACTAATAGATTCAATGACATCTTCAACGTAATCACAAATTTGTACTTTTGGATTCTCAAATCGAGCTGCATCTAATGTAATTTCTTTAGTAGGTTGAGTTACTTGTTCCACTACAACCCACCTCCGAAATGTATTAATCTGACCTGATTTACGATCAATTACAACACGAACTTCAACATCTTGTTCATATTTCTTTTTTGTAGCGGCAGCCAATGCTGTTTCTAATGCTTCAAAAATTTTTTCTTGAGGTACAGCTTTTTCATTAGAAACTGCTTCTATAACAGCCAAAATCTCTTTATTCATCCCAGTTTCTCAAATGCTATTTCCTTAATAGCTATTATGTGTATATCATTGTGTAATTAAATTTTAAAAAACAATTCACCCCTACATCGTATTGAAAACATGATGTATTTGTAATTTATCGATTCAATTACAAAAACTATGATTATAATTGATAAAAATTAATTTAATCGTCCTATTCATATCAGACAACCTTGTAACATATAACAGAATTCTATTCGATATTATGAAATTAATAAACCTTGAGAAATTTCCATAGAAAATAATCAGTGATCTACTTATTTGATAGGTATGTTATCAACATGAAAAGAAATCTATTAATATTCTCTGAATATTAACTAAACATTTAACCATAACTAATTTAATATAATTGATATTATTTATGTAGCTCCTAATAATATCAACATATTTTCCATTATTCTTAAACTACAATACCAGGCTTAATCAGACACAGTATAACACACAACACGTATTATATTGCCTATAGTACAAATAAAGCAACCTACTTGATACGGTTGCGGGGGTCGGATTTGAACCAACGACCTTCGGGTTATGAGCCCGACGAGCTGCCATACTGCTCCACCCCGCGCCTGTACTAAAACAATAGGAATTGTATACCATATAACTTCGAAAAAGCAAATTATTTATATTATAAAACAATACCGAGGACGGGACTTGAACCCGTAATCTCAAATAAGAGAACTACCACCTCAAAGTAGCGTGTCTACCAATTCCACCACCTCGGTTATTAACAACCATCGATAATACGGATATCACATAGTAATACTTTAACTTATGTATACATTTCCGGTTACATACATTTTATATCTTTTTATTACATATAAAAAGATATCTTAATTCATTTGTTGTTGAAAAACTTACGCTTAAAATTTATATAATTTTATTAATCTTGCAATTGACTATTTTGTATATTATTTTGAATATACTTTTGATTTTGTTTGCTATTTATATTTCCCAATAACAAACTAAATAAAAAAAATAATATAGCTAAAATTACTATTAAACACGTTATACCATTATTGATACCTCCTGAACCTAACATATCTCCTAAAGAACGACTACTAAACATTCCTCCTGAATCATTACTTTTGTTTTGTTGTAACATAATCAACGTGATTAGAGCTATTGCTATAATTAAAAATATAACCAAAAAAAAATGATACATAATATTATATCGCCTTATACAAACATTTTATGTTTAAAAAAATAAATAATTTCCGAAACTAAACTACTAATATTTCTTTTTATATAAAAATACTATATAACTCACTTATATTATAATTATTCAATATACGCATAATATTTGAAGTAAATGACTATTGTATTGATTTTATTTCCGATCTTATTACAGAAGCGATCCTATTTGCTAAATATAATATTTTACCATAACAATTTCCCTCCACCATAATACGAATATATGGTTCAGTACCAGATTGACGCAGTAGCACGCGGCCTTGTTCAGATAACTCCTGTTCTGCTGCTTTAGTTTCTTTTCTAACCAAATCAGACTCTAAAGGGCTTTTAATACTAGAACAATATACGTTAACTAAAATTTGAGGCAATAAAGACACATCGTTGCATAATTCATGTAAACTTAAGCAATTATTTACCATTGCGGATAATACTTGAAGAGCAACAATAATACCATCTCCCGTGGTAGTTTTATCTAAAAGTACAATATGCCCGGAATTTTCACCTCCAATATTCCAACCCTGTTTTTTTAACATTGCAAGTACACAGCGATCACCGACATTAGAACGTATAAAAGGAATATTCAACTGTTTTAATGCCAATACAAGCCCCATATTACTCATAAGAGTCCCTACAATACCGCCTGTTAATTGCTTGCAATGTAATTTTTCTCGAGCAATAATATATAGCATTTGATCACCATCTACTTTATTTCCAAAATGATCAACCATAATGACCCTGTCTCCATCCCCGTCATAAGCAATACCTAAATCTGCTTTTTTTGCTAATACATGGGCACGTAATTGCCGAATATCTGTAGTACCACATTCTTTATTAATATTAACTCCATTTGGACGACACGCAATAGTAGTCACGTTAGCGCCCAATTCACGAAACACACTTGGAGCTATATGATAAGTAGCTCCATTAGCGCAATCTACAATTATTTTTAATTTTCTTAAACTGAGATGAGCAGGGAAAGTTCCTTTGCAAAATTCTATATAACGACCAGCTGCATCAACAATACGACTAGCTTTTCCTAACTCTTTTGGGTCAACACACGTTAAACATTTTTCTAATTCTATTTCTATAGAATGCTCTACTTCATTATCTAATTTAGTACCCTTAATAGAAAAAAACTTAATACCATTATCATAAAAAGGATTATGTGAAGCAGAAATTACAATACCAGCCTCAGCTCTAAAAGTACGAGTTAAATACGCAATAGCCGGAGTAGGCATAGGACCAGTTAATGCAGCTGACAAACCAGCAGCAGCTAATCCTGACTCTAATGCCGATTCTAACATATACCCAGAAATACGAGTATCCTTTCCAATAATAATGTAATTAGACCTACCGCCACTAAAACGACTTAATACTTTTCCTGCAGCCCAACCAAGCTTCAGAATAAAATCTGGAGTAATGGGAATGCTCCCAACTTTACCTCTAATTCCATCAGTACCAAAGTATTTGCGGCGCTTCATATTAATTTTTGTCCTTACTTTGTCTGCTGTTTCAACATCATACGCACCACTTTTAATGCTTCTGCTGTTTCCTTAACATCATGCACGCGAATAATTTGTACGCCTTGTATAGCTGCAATCACTGCGCAAGCAATGCTGCCTATTAATCTTTGTTTAGGATTATATGAATTAGAACTAAGATTAAGCATTGACTTGCGTGATATACCTACTAATAAAGGTAAACCAAAATGATGAAAATATTTCAAATTAGCTAATAGCTGATAATTATGTGATAAACTTTTCCCAAAACCAAAACCAGGATCAAGTAATAATTTATTTCTGCTAATACCCGCTGATTCAAAACGAGTGATTTGTTTAGTAAAATACTCGTTTACTGAATGTGTAACATTAGAATATATGGGAGCATTTTGCATTGTATTAGGTTCTCCTTGCATATGTACTAAACATACCGGCAATTTACAATATAATGCAGCTTTCAGTGCTCCTGTAGCAGTAAGAGAGCGGACATCATTAATCATATGAGCACCGATAGCTGCGCTCTCGCGTATGATTAACGCTGATGATGTATTTATTGAAATATAAGTATCAAAACGCTGTGCTATAGCACGTACTACGGGTATAACCCGATCCGCTTCTTCTTCATCACTGACAACATTGGATCCAGGTCGTGTTGATTCTCCTCCGACATCAATGCAAGTAGCGCCATAAGTAATCATATTAAACACATGATCAATTGCTTTAGGAAGGGTACAATAATTACCTCCATCAAAAAAAGAATCAGGAGTAATATTTAAAATCCCCATAATCTGAATTTCAGAAAAATCTAAAATACGTTTATTTGTAATCAATGTCATAAATTTAAAGACATCTCCAAACAGTATTTAAAAATTAATTTAGGTGATCTAATTCATATTAAAAACGTAAAATACTATTTAAGTCTGACAATAAGTCAATTTTTATTTTTATATAAAAATAATTACATATTATTGTGATGCAGCATCAGGATTATCATTGTAAGATTCGCTGTCTACTGACTTTGATTCTTTTATAGAAGAAACACAAGACTCCTTATTGCTATCATTAGTATCAGACACGCTATTTTCCCATCCAGATGGAGGATTAATTGATTTTCGATCCATCAAATCATTTATCTGAGATGCATTAATCGTCTCGTATTTTATTAACGCATCTTTCATAGAATGAAGAATATCCACATTTTTTATCAAAAGCTCACGAGCACGTATATAGTTTTTTTCAATCAGAAATTTAATTTCCTGATCAATAATACGAGCAGTTTCGTCAGACATATGCTTTTCTTTCGCCACTGAACGCCCAAGAAATATTTCTCCTTCTTCTTCTGCGTATAATAACGGACCAAGTTTTTCCGAAAACCCCCATTGAGTTACCATATTTCGAGCAATAGAAGTAGCTACTTTAATATCGTTAGAGGCGCCAGTAGATACTTTATTAGGGCCATAAATTATTTCTTCAGCAAGCCTACCCCCATATAATGTAGAAATTTGACTCTCTAATTTCTGTCGACTAGTACTAATTGCATCACCTTCTGGTAAAAAAAACGTTACACCTAAAGCACGTCCCCTAGGGATTATAGTTACTTTATGAACCGGGTCATGCTCCGGGACTAATCTACCAATTATAACATGACCGGCTTCATGATAGGCTGTGGATTCTTTTTGAGCTTCTGTCATCACCATGGAACGACGCTCTGCACCCATTACAATCTTATCTTTAGCTTTTTCAAACTCTATCATCGATACCATATGTTTGCTATCACGAGCAGCAAATAATGCCGCTTCATTCACTAGATTAGCTAAATCCGCTCCTGAAAATCCTGGTGTACCTCGCGCAATTACTAATATATCTACATCTGATGACAACGGTACATGACTGATGTGTACTTTTAATATTTGTTCTCGCCCCCTAATATCCGGTAATCCTACAACTACTTGCCGGTCAAATCGTCCTGGTCTTAATAAAGCTGGATCCAATACATCTGGACGATTAGTGGCAGCTATGACAATAATACCTTCTTTTCCTTCAAATCCATCCATTTCTACTAACATCTGATTTAAAGTCTGTTCACGTTCATCATGGCCCCCTCCTAAACCTGCGCCTCTCTGACGACCAACCGCGTCAATTTCATCAATGAAAATAATACATGGAGCAGCTTTCTTAGCCTGTTCAAACATATCCCGAACACGAGATGCTCCGACACCGACAAACATCTCTACAAAATCAGAACCCGAAATGGTAAAAAATGGAACTTTTGCTTCTCCCGCAATAGCTTTGGCTAAAAGTGTTTTTCCAGTTCCAGGAGGTCCTACCATTAAGACTCCTTTTGGAATTTTTCCACCTAGTTTTTGAAATCTGCTGGGTTCACGTAAATAATCTACTAATTCTTTCACTTCTTCTTTTGCTTCATCACATCCTGCCACATCAGCAAAAGTAGTTTTTATTTGATCTTCAGTTAGCATACGTGCTTTACTTTTACCAAAAGACATAGCTCCCTTTCCGCCTCCTTGCATTTGACGCATAAAGAAAACCCAAACCCCAATCAATAATAACATTGGAAACCAAGAAATAAAAATAGATGTAATTAAACTAGGTTCTTCTGGAGGCTCCCCAACAACCTTAACTTTTTTAGTTAAAAGAATGTCAAGTAATTTCGGATCATTTACTGGAATATAAGTAATATAACGATTACTATCCTTTTTAATAACCACAATTTCACGACCGTTAATGCGAGCTTCTTTAACTTGATCTTGGTTTAAATCATACATAAAAGTGGAATAATCCAATTTGCGACTGTTCGAGTCGCTAGGCCCAAAATTCTGGAATAAAGACATCAAGACTACTGCAATGACTAACCAGATACCCAGATTTTTCGCCATGTCACTCAAAAGATTAACCTCGCATTACAACAAAATTTAAATAATTTTAACATATCTACATATAAATTATGCTTACTTACGTTCTTTCGCTACAATATAAACCTCACGAGAATGAGACCTAGAGGCATCTGGCTTACGGATCCTTACTATGTTAAATAAGGAATGCACATCACACAAGTATTTATCCAAACCCTTTCCCTGAAAAACTTTCACTAAAAAAGCACCTCTACGCATTAATACGTTACGACATATATTTAACGCCAAATTTCCAAGATGTATGGATCGACTTACATCGATTATTGATATACCGGTTGTATTAGGAGACATATCAGATAAAACCACATTAACCTGTTTCTGTCCTACCCATTTATATAATATTTTAGAAATATTAGGATTAGAACAATCTCCTTTCAAAAAATTCACCCCAGAAATATTACGCATAGATAATATGTCACACGCTACAATACGCCCTGTCTTTCCTATTTTACTTTTTACATACAGCGCCCACCCGCCAGGTGCCGATCCCAAATCTATTACTGTCATACCAGTAGAAAACAATGTATCTATGCGATTTATTGCATCAAGCTTAAACCAAGACCGTGACCGCAGTTTCTGTCTTTGTGCTGCTTTCACATACTGGTCTTTGAAATGTTTTTGTAACCATCCTGAAGAACACATAGAACGTTTGCTATTTACCATATCGGGTTACTTCTCAAATATTTTATTGAATAAACAACATTGGTAAAATGGCGATAATTTCTATTTCTTTCAATCTTACTTAAACAAAAAATAAAAATTCCATAAAAATAAATAAATTTTTTGTGTATATCCAATTTTATATATTTTGCTAATTATTACAAATAGCGCGCATAAACATATATTTAATTGTAAATAATAAATATTTCAAAATAGATAAAAGTAAAAAATATAAATTTAATAATAATGTTAATAGAATCATATATTTGTATTATTAATATTAATTAAATATAACGATTACGAATAAAATTTTATTTTTTACTTTCATAATCATCATTTTTTAAAAAAATTCAAAATAAAAACGAAAATAAAAATATGTTTAACAATATTTAACCTGGAGTATTTTATATCTTACTTTTCCTTTTGGAGTATTAATTCGAACAATATCTCCTTCTTTATGACCAATCAAACCTCTAGCAATAGGAGAATTGATAGAAATCATATGTTCCTTAAGATTTGCCTCATCATCCCCTACAATACTATACGTTTGTCTATATGTTGTATCCAAATTTTCAACGCCAACCGTAGCGCCAAAAACTACTTTATCGTCAGTAGTTAATTTGGTAATATCTATAATATGTGCATTAGAAAGTTTAGACTCTATTTCTTGAATACGACCCTCACAAAATCCTTGTTGTTCTCGAGCAGCATGATACTCAGCATTTTCTTTTAAATCGCCATGCTCCCGCGCTTCGGAAATATTCTTTATAATTTCTGGACGAAGAACATTTCTTAAATAATCTAGTTCCTCTCTCAACTTTTCAGCTCCACGTAAAGTCATTGGTATGCGCTTCATGTTATACCTTTATTATATTGCATACATGTAAATAATAAACAATCACACTACATACAAAAACATGATTTAATTAAACATTATAATTTTATCTTCTTAAAAAACAAAAATTGTCATTACCTAACTTTTAAAAACTTTTTCAAAAAAACATCTCTCTTAATATGTATAAACTATTTTATAAATATCTATGTTTATAAAACATCATCAATTACGATATCATGATATTAAAATTTTTTAAACTTAACGGTATATTATGTGTATTGTTTTAAAATAACAATAGAATTAGCTAATCCTGATTCCTACTCGATGTCTTGTGTATACATAAGAGTTGATTCTTAACTTTGAGTATGATGAATAATAAACTTCATAATACTGTTACATAGCGATAATACATTAGTATTATGCATAGAAGATATAGAGTAATAGCGCCCTTTCCATTTTAAAGAACTAATAACATGGTTAATCCTTTTTTCCGCCACTTGTTGTTCCAACAAGTCTATTTTATTGAATATTAACCAACAAGGTTTGCTAACTAAATTTTCATTGTAATTACTTAATTCATGCTGAATAGTAATAATATTTTCTAATGGATCGGAATTATCCACAGGCGCAATATCAATAAAATGCAGTAAAATTTGACAGTGTTCTAGATGCTTCAAAAATCGCATTCCTAATCCCAAACCATGAGAAGCGCCTTTAATAATACCAGGAATATCCGCAATAATAAATCTATCATAGCTATTAATTTGTACCACACCTAAATACGGTACTAATGTAGTAAATGGATAATCTGCTACTTTTGGTTTCGCTGACGATATTATACGAATAAAACTAGATTTTCCAGAATTAGGTAATCCAAATATTCCAACATTTGCTATTAGAAGCAATTCTAATAGCAAATGTTGGAACTCTCCTGTTGACCCATTTGTATTAAGTACCTTACAATAATGCAAAGAAGATTTAAAATGTCCATTTCCCAAACCATGGCGACCTCCTTTAGCCACCATCAACCGTTTATGATGAATACCCATATCTCCCAATAATTTATTTGTTTTTTTATAACTTACTCTAGTTCCCCACGGTACTTTCACAATAACATCTTTGCCTCTTTTACCAGTACAACCACGGCTACGCCCACTTTGTCCATGCCCGGCTCTAAAAACACAATTAGAATGAAAATAATTTAAAGTATTAATATTAGGATCTGCTAATAACCAAACATCCCCCCCATTTCCTCCATTACTACCATTAGGCTTCTTCAAAAAAGAAGCTCTTCTTCCCGATTTTTGAAAACTGATACATCCATTCCCTCCGTTACCAGCAATAACCGTAATGTTGGTCATGTCAACAAATTTCATAATATATCTCTAACATATCGTCTATATTTATAGTATATACAACTTGTCACTTAATAAGTTAGTGTAAATTTTGTAATAATAAAATTTATTCCATATTGTTAAATAATGTTTTTAGTATTTTTATTCCTTCTATCGTTATCAATATACACAGTTACTTACCTTTCAAATCCGTATAAATACATGAACATTTTTAATAATTCTTAAACCTTATAAAAAACACACATGTCATTTTCAAAATACTAATATAATCATCGCTTGTAACTATACAACTACCAAAATACCTGGGCGCAATTAATCCTTTATTTATAAAATTAAAAATTTTAATTATTAAGTAACATTAACAAATTAAATTTCTATTTCTGAGAAACGATACTAATAAATTTGCGGCGCAATGCTCCCCTTTTTTCAAATAAAACTTTTCCAGATTTTAAAGCAAAAAGAGTATAATCTCTTCCACAACCTACGTATTTTCCTGGATGAAATGTATTGCCTCGTTGGCGCACAATAATAGTGCCTGACGATACATATTCACCTCCAAAACATTTAACTCCTAAACGCTTACTATGTGAATCTCGACCGTTACGAGTAGAGCCTCCAGCTTTTTTATGTGCCATTTTTATTCCTTATTTCTTAATGATTTGGATTGCAATTGCTTATGCTTAATACTTAATGCTTACTATTTTTATTGTTGTAAAACACTGACGATGTCCTTGGAATTTACGAAAATGTTTACGACGTCTAAATTTAATAATCTTTATCTTTTGATTAAGACTCTGAGCTATAATTTCTGCTATAATCTGCCCTTTTTTTATAAAAGGACTCCCTATGTGAAGGAATTCATTAGAGTCAATAAGCAATATTTGATTAAATTCCACTTGATTACCAACCTCAAGATCAATCCGTTCTATATGAATCACTTGGCCTTCAACAACACGATACTGTTTACTACCAGTTTGAAAAACTGCATACATAAATAATAATCCATCTCTTGTTTATAATCTGATATTATTTCTATACATATTGTTATACATTAAAAAAAAATGTTTCTCAACACAATAATAAAATTTACTGCATACTCATAAGCGTAGTTTAACTTAATAAGAAAATTGCATACGTAAACAATATATAAATACATCAACATTTTATATTTATAATAATATTAATGAATATTGATCAAATCTCCGAACTAACTGAACAAGATATGGAAGATGTGAATTCAGAAATTCGCACGCGATTAGCATCTGAAATCACTTTAATTAACAAACTTGTTCAATACATTGTAGATAGTGGAGGAAAACGAATTAGACCCATGATTACCTTGCTGACCGCAAGGGCGTTATGCTATAAAAAAACACAACATGTTACTATTGCTACATTAATAGAGTTTATTCATACTGCTACTTTATTACATGATGACGTAGTAGATAAATCACACATGAGACGCGGTAGGAAAACTACTAATATAATTTTTGGTAATGCTGCTAGTGTATTGGTAGGGGATTTTATATATACACGAGCCTTTCAAATGATGACTGAATTAGAATCCTTGCGAATATTATCTTTGATGGCAGATGCAGTCAATATAATTGCAGCAGGAGAGATATTGCAATTAACACATTGTAATGACCCCACTATTACTATCGATAGTTACATGAAAATTATTTATAGTAAAACTGCTCGTTTATTTGAAGTAGCTTCTCAATCATCTGCTATTTTAGCTGATGCCAATACATGTCAAGAAAAAGCATTGCGTAATTATGGGCGATATATGGGGATTGCCTTTCAACTAGTTGATGATGTATTAGATTATTCTGCCTCAGAAACAATATTTGGTAAACATGTCGGAAATGATTTAAATGAAGGAAAGCTTACTCTTCCTCTGCTACACGCTATTCATCATAGCACCTCAAAACAAGCATCACTTATAATTCAATCTATTAAAGAAGGTAACCATCGTCACTTGTTAAATATAATTTTAGATACAATGCATCAACATGGATCATTAGACTACACTCGAAAACGCGCTGAAACAGAAATCAAAAAAGCTATCTCTTGTCTTGATATTTTACCTCCTTCTCCTTATCGACAAGCATTAGCAAGTTTAGCGACTTATACGGTTCAAAGAATTTATTAGATTTTCATCTTTAAAATCACAAATCATTTGACATTAAAATTATATATAAAATATAAAATTGTGATGCTTATAAACATGAAATACTTTTATTAACTGCAATAAACGCAATTATGTTATGTTAATAAAAATATTGATAATAAAATTAATATAACATATGATTGTTTTTAAATTTATTATCTACATATATAGGCAATATAAATGTATTTCAATCAAATACCAGCGGGAAAAAATATTCCAGAAGATATATATGTGATTATTGAAATTCCAGCTAATTCTGACCCAATTAAATATGAAATTGATAAAAAAACAGGAATAATATTCGTTGATCGTTTTTTATTAACACCTATGTTTTACCCTTGCAATTATGGATATATTAATAATACTTTATCATTGGACGGAGATCCAGTAGATGTCTTAGTGCCTACCCCATATCCTTTACGATCAGGTTGTGTAATACATTGCCGCCCTATAGGTATGCTTAATATGCATGATGAATCTGGAGAAGATGCAAAAATAATTGCAGTGCCCCACGAGAAAATATCAGAACAATACTCACTAGTGAAAGATATAAATGATTTTTCAATTTTATTGCGCAATCAAATTAGTCACTTTTTTAAAAATTACAAAGAATTAGATTCTAAAAAGTGGGTAAAAATAAAAGGATGGAGCAATATTAATGCTGCTAAAACGGAAATTTTAAATGCTTTTGAACGTTTTGAAAAAAAAATTTAATATCACACTTGCACTTTATATTAGATCTTACACATTTTAAGTATATTGGTATTGGGTATACGCAAATATAAAAAACTAAAAATCAAGCTTATATAATATATCAACCGCTTGTTGATTACTTCCTGAAGTAACTTCTAAATATAGTTGCGAACACAAGCAATAACGTACTGTTATTGTTGTCAATAAATCAAAAATGCCAATTCCATATTTAATTTGTAGGCCAGGAGCAATATATCCACTTAACGCAACTAACGGGGCAGTACTAATATCTTGAGTATTTAATGTTAAATCTTGAACACCAAATATCTTTCCTATTTTGTTAATAAACTTCTCACTATTCCTAACAGTTGCTCCGATTAACAACGATGTTACTATATTCGTATCTGTATTCAAAGGAATTACATTTTTACTATCGCCCAATAAATAAGATGTTATCTCTTGTGAAGAAAGGGATAATGAATCAGAGAAAATTTCTATTTTTGGTTGACTAAAAGTACCAGTAATCCGTATACCAACTATACTCCCTTCTTTAATACTAGAAGGATCGCAAATTGCTTCAATATCGATATATGGTTGGTTTATCGCTCCGGAAAACAATAATTGTCCCTTTCGTATTATCAAATTTTGTCCATATGCTTGAAAACAACCAGAAGGTATATCAATATGGCCTGTTAATGCCAAATGATTTTTATTGTATTCAATTTCTAAATTACCTCTTAATTTTGTACGAAAACCCAATCCGTTAAAATTAACATCATTACCAAGACACACGTTAATATTAGCAGAAAAAGAAATAAATAAATTTTTAGAATTATTTAAAATAAGTTGGAGATTATCATCTAGCAAAATTTCTTCTGAAGAAATATTTGTTATATTTTTTGAATACTCCTTCACTTCAATATGAGCCCAAGGGATTACAACATTGCCTTCTATATGAATTTTTTCTGGAGTAATTGTACAATTAAAATCAGGAGATATCTTCATTTTTATTTCTGGTGACATACAAAAATTAATTTGGTTACCTCGTATTTTAAAAAATGCACGTATATTACTAATAGAATCAAAATTCATAATATTCCCATTTAAATGCAATCTATATCCATAATCTGTATCTATTGTTCCATTTAATACAGCATGATCTCCAAAGAATTTTATAAATAATTGACCATTTTTTACAAAAAATAGCGTATCAGGTTTATTAACATTAAAATTTTTTAATTGAGCTGTGCCATAAATTTTTAGGTGACGTTTATATCCATAAAAATAAAGATTTAAATTTAACAATCCATGTATAGGTTCTTGTAACGAAATCAATGAATTACAAAAAGATACTAACGAAACATTTTTAATATGTATATTTCCTGCTAATTTAGATGTATTGTGTAATTTAGTTATTTTAAATAATCCATGGACTTGATCATCATCTCCAATGTTCATAAACCACTTGCAATACGAAGCAGTTTGTGTCAATACGATTTTTGCAGTTATGTTATTTATTGTAATCGGAAAAATTTCGGGCTCTTCAATAGAAGATTGGATGTTAAATTGTTTTCCTGAAAATGAAATTATACCCTTAGGTAATAAGGTGCCTAATATCCAATAACAATCTGTACAATATATACGAACAGTATGCATGTTCATTAATCTTGGCAATAAAATCTTTAAAGAAACTACATTAAAATTTTTGAATGCATCATTCACTGTATTCAATATATTCTCCTTTAAAACATAAGAAATAGGGATGGTGCAATCAACAATTTCCCAGTAATGTGAATCAAGGATAATTTTTCGCGTTAAATATTGATAAGTAAGAACAACATCTTGCATTAATTTCCATGTTCCTATTGAGGTAACAATGTTTGTTTTTTTAATTTTACTATGCCAAGTTTTATGAAAAAGATCTAAATTTCCAAAAAGTTTTACTTGACCAGATAACATATCGCCATAAGCAACTAAATCTAAATAATGTTCTTTAATATTACCTTGTCCTTGTATAATTAATTTACATAACGACACAATTCCACATTTTATCTGATTTGCTTGAAAAAAAATTTTGCTTTGTATAACGGTATCATAACAAATATCCCCGTTTATCATTATTTTTTCAAAAAAAAGGTTTTTTTCATGCCAATACAAAGAACATGCATCAATATTTAACAACAGTCTAGGAGAATATTTAACGGGACTATATAATTTAAATTTTCCATATACACTACCGTTTAATCCAGGTATCAGCACGTTGCAATCTGGAGCCTCCAACACAATGTTAAAAATAGAATCTCTTTTCAAGTCTTCTTGTATTTTTAACACGTTAGGACCCCATTTAATTAGTAATGCGGGTATTTTCCATGTACCAGTTGAATTATTGTATAATACACCTATGCATGAAATATTATTATTTTCTATACTCCCATTAAGATTTAAATCAGATATTGTTATATCCCAAGCGTCAGAATATACGTGTCCTTGCATATTGATGTTACCTGACAAATTTATAGGATATTTTAACCACTTTTGAAAAATATTTATTTTGTTTAACGCACACACACTGTTCCAACTAATCATATCACCCGACCAATTAACCATTCCTTGTATATCAAGATATTCTTCTAATACAGTCATTCTTAATTTAGAAATAGAACAACTATTCACATCTCCCTGAGCGTTCATAACTATATGTACTAATGATGAAAATTGAGCGCTACTTAATTGAGACGTTATCTGAATGGAATAATTTCTTGTTTCACCATTGACAAATACATCGAGCTCTTCTATTAAAGAATCATTCTTTCCTAAAAAAGAAAGTGGTATTTTTCTACCAACTATAGATATAGTTATAGGCATTCCGGATTGTATTATCTTAGTTTTTAATAATACATGTACTGTAGAAATAACACCTAAAAAATCACAACAAAGACGTACCTCGTTATATAATTCTCCTACGATAACTAATTTTATTTTACTTACGTCTTTTTTCTTTATATTGGTAGAATTACTACTAGTATTAAAATGATATTTCGTATAATTGAGGGTTATATTTATTGGGTAATATTCTTTAAATATTATGCTACCTATTACATTAAGGTATCCATATGGCCATTTAAGATTTAAGTTAATATTTGCAGTTTGATTATATAAATATGTTTGTAAATAAAAATAATTAATAATATAAGAATTATTATTATCAAAAATATAAAAATTCTCTCCTGTTATATCCTTTAGAACTATATTTATAGGAAAATTAAAAGAAGGTAATTTTGTTAATAATTTACTAGAAAATGATTTCAATAAATACTTTATATTCCGTTGATTACTATACTTATATATATCTATCGCATTGGTTGCTATATTTGATGTATTTACATCTGGAATATTTAAAACTGCCCCTTTAATATTTACAGGTAAAACTGTCAATAAATTATCTTGAAATGTTAATTCAGTATCTAATTTCGTTACTTCAAACGTAATGTTATTTAAATGAATACAAGTATTATTCAATACTATATTCTTTAATATTATGGCAAATGGGATAGAACGAATATTATTTATTTCTATCCTTTCGTATTTTTTATGTGATTTGTTCGTCGCATCATTTTTTTTTATTTTTATACAAACATCTTCCAAAAAAAGATGATTAATATATATTTTTTTATTCCATATGTCTTTTAGATTTAAAAAAACATCACATTTATTAATGTTAATTACACCTATCGAGGTTTCATATACTACATGAGTTATATTAAAATTACCCCAACTGCCAGAAACAGAATCAAATTCTAAACCAGGAATACAATACGTAATGCCTGTAAAAATTAAATATGTTCCTATATTAGTACCTAATAAAAACACAAAAAATCCACATACTATTGATATCCATAATAAAAAAATAACACAGATTTTTTTTACAAAAATCATAAATCTGGTCCTAAACTGACGTATAAATATAAAAAATGATGATTTATCTTACCTTTGTGAATTAATGGAGTCGCTACGTCCAATTTTATAGGACCTATTGGTAATTGCCAGCGCACTCCAATACCTATACCAGATTTAAAACTATTCCATTTGATATCATTGGTAATCTCTCCTGCATCTATAAAAATAGCTCCCCACCATTTATTAATTACATTATATTGATATTCAAACGTAGTAGTAATAAGTTTAGTAGCGATACCTACAAAAGATTCAGAATTATCATAAGGATATAAAGATTTATATTTGTATCCACGGATACCATTATTTACATTGGAAAAAAATCGCAACATTAAATTAACAGATGAAAAATTGTTGGTATCTATCCAACTTAAGTTTCCACGAGCCAAAATACGATGTTTTTTTAATAACGTCCTAACCCAAATATTTTGAACTTGCACAGCAATAAAATTAACATCCGATTTCCAACAATTATTAGATATATTGATTGAGTAACGCTGGCTATCTCCCCAATACGGTATTATATCTCCACGCTTTCGAATACGAGATATATTTATCCCTGGATAAATTAACATTACATTTTTAATGATATAATTATTAGAACAATGATTAAAGTGCCAATGCACATTAATTGAACGTTGCCATTTATGAGAACAATTCCAATAACGAGCTATATTTATAGTTATAATACTAGACTGAACATTATGTGTATCTTCATGTATCAACCCTCCTTGCAATAAATAGTATTCTTCTAGTGGATTAGAAACCAGTGGAACTTTATAACTTAAATCAAAAGCTTGTTCTGGCTTAGATAAACTACAGTTAGTTTCTAAACTATGTCCATATGCATTAATCCACGGTTTTTTCCAAATGATTTTAGTTCTAGGGCCTGTGTCGATAGTATAACCAGATCCGGTTGCAAAATTATTTTTTGCACAAGGATAGAGAAAAATATCTAATTTTATTTTTTTTTTTTGTTGAAAACGCATATAATCTGAAGAAATCGATACTGATTCAAACCAATTAGTGTAATAAAATCGGCGATTTAATTCCATAACGGATGTAGCACTGTAATATTCTCCCGATCGTATGTTGGATATATTTTTTAAATAATCTTCTTTAATTTGACTACCATGAAACTTAATTCTTTCAAAAACATAACGCTGGCCACTATAAAAATCTATGTTCCAAATGCTCTGACAGCGAGAAGGAATGACAATAAGTTGACTATTTTGGAACTTGGCATCAAAATATCCTTTAAATAAAGCTAAGTTATATAGTTTATTTTTAAATTGTTCGTAATCATTATGATTCAATCTTTTCCCAATAAAAGATTTGCTATCTTTTATTATTTTCTGGTAATCAACGTCCTTTACACCATCTCCTCGTATAACAACATTTACTTCAGTAACTACAACTGGATCCCCAGGTTCAACTTTAATAACTAATAGATCAGAATTTTTATTCAAAGACTTAAGTGGAAAAAAAATCAATGTTGGGGCGTAATAACCTAGTGGGCGTAGTCCAGTTCTAATTGCATTGTCTATTTTTTTTTTAAATCTGAATCTACATACTTTACATTAGTATGTATATTTAATAATTTTTGACGTACATTATAATCTAACTCACTATTTAATCCTTCTACTTGTAAATTAATGCTACTATTACATATCAATGGCATAAAAAAATATATTATTAAATACAACCGTATTATCATATACTTTTTAAGATCCTTAAACATATATCGAATCCTTGACTATATCAAAACTTTAAATAAAGTAATTTTCATACTCCATTAATACACTATATTTATATTTAAACCTTGTAAAAACATAATATATAATTCACACATTATTAAATGTAAAATACACATATTTTATAATTTTGAAAAATAAAACCCATTTGAAAAGACATTTTAATAAATTAAAAAATAATAATTATATTTATTATATAAATAACATAACATCTGTATTTTTTCTACATCTACAACAACTAATATACGAACTCAACATGGATATGTCATATTTTTTGTGTAAATTTTATGAATACCTTACTCTGACGATTCTGACAAATAATATTACAAATTAAAAAATCCAAACATTAATAGTAATTATTTATTTAATTAATATAAATAATTATTATTAATACAATATAATCAATCAATACAATGAAACTTGAAAACCAGGATTTAAAAAAGACTGATTGATATTTTTGTAATGCAAGGGATTACCATTCCAATCATTAACAACGGCACCAGCTGTTCTAGCTATTACATGACCAGCGGCCGTATCCCAAATTTTAGTACAAGAAAACCTTGGATAAAATTGAGCACTACCTTCTGCTATTAAACAAAATTTAAATGAAGATCCAATATTAACAATTTTATAGTCTTTCAACCTGTTTAAAAAATTGTATAACTTATATTGATCACAACAAAAATTACTACGACTCATCACTATAATTGGATAATGAGACATACGTACTGCTATGTTTATACGTTCTCCTCTAGCATTAATCTTCCATACTTGTCCATTATCTGCAGCATATAACACATTATACACAGGAACATACACTACCCCCATAATAGGTTGACCGTACTCAATGAAAGCAATGTTAACAGTGAATTCACCATTGCGTAATAAGAACTCTTTTGTTCCATCCAAAGGATCTATTAGCCAAAAACAACTTCCATCTCTACATTTCCGCCATGTAGTAATATCTTCTTCAGATAAAATTGGGATTTCAGGTGTTAAATTTTTTAAATAATACACAATCACCTTATGAGAAAACAAATCAGCATTAGTTACAGGAGATGTATCTAACTTTTTATACGCGTTTAACTTTAAACCTCCATTATAAATCCTCATAATTTCTATTCCAGCTTTACGAGCAATACAACTTATTTTTTCAACCATTCTATGATAAAAAATCATCATGTATATCCCTAATAAATTTTTGCGTGCTCCGTAGCATAAATTCGAAAAGACAGTATAAAAATAGATTTATAAAATATAAACTTTATTTTTAAGCAATTATATACTATAATTATTAATTGAAATAAAAAATACACACATTCATGTTTATATCTCTTTCAACAAAACATATATACTTTAATATTTTCGTATTACAATAACTAAAAAATTTAATAATTTTTTTATTAAGATAGATAATGATAAAAATTATTTTATTACTTATAATTATTTACTCTATACTATTTCATCAAGGATGATGACATTTATTGTAGAAAAAATATCATTATAAATATGAATATTTATGCTATATGTACCAATAGTTCTTAATACATCATGATTAGGTAATCTAATCTGAGATTTAGAAATATTAAAACCAGAAGCTTCTGTAATTGCAGTAGCTATATCACGAGAACCGATGGAACCAAATAATTTCCCTTCAACACCTGATTTAGCTTTAATAGTAATACTACCTAATCTATTAATGGTTTTTGCGCAAAATTCAGCCTGAGTTTGCGCCTCTATAGCTTTAGCTTGTAACTCAAGCTGGTGCGCTTTAAATATTTCAATATTTTTTTTTGTAGCTGGCATTGCTTTAGATTTTGGTATTAAAAAATTACGGGCATAACCTGAGCGCACAACAACTTCTGATCCCTTATTTCCAAGTTTATCGATATTATCCAGTAAAATAATCTTCATTGTTATTTCCATTATAAAATATACCAATCATATTCATTCACAAAGAATTACACTTTACTGATGATGGTCAGTATACGGTAGTAAAGACAGATAACGCGCTCTTTTAATAGCACGCGCTAACTGTCTTTGATATCTTGCTCGTGTTCCAGTAATTCTACTTGGAATAATCTTTCCGCTTTCTATAATAGAATGCTGTATTGTGACAAGATCTTTATAATCAATATTAATGCATTTTTCCGCTGTAAACCTACAAAATTTGCGATGACGTACAAAACGTGCCATAATTAACTCCATAGTTCATTATAAAATATATATAAATGCAATCAACTTTTTTTACAATCAAAATTGTTTTTTTCTCCAAATTACAGATCTGATCAATATATTTCTATACTTGCAATTATTATTTTTACTACAAAAAATTTACAAAACCACACTAGACCAGCACAATACTGAATATTAAATACAACTATCAACCTTATACATCATACTTGATCCCATATGTACTTCATTATACTATATATTAATTGCATGATGCTCTTGGTTTTCTTCTATCTTTTTCATCATAGGAGATGGTTCAACGACCGCATATTTAGTTCGTACAATCATGCTACGTATAATATTTTTGTTAAAATGAAAATCATCATTTAATTCTTTAACAGTATCTTGCGATACTTCTATATTTAATAAAACATAATAAGCTTTACAAAGCTTATTAACTGGATATGCTAATTGGCGACGTCCCCAATTTTCTATGCGATGGACTTTGCCTTGAGCATTAGTAACAATTGTTGTATAGCGATTGATTATGCTAGATATTTGTTCACTAAAATCAGGATGTACCATAAAAACTATTTCATAGTAACGCATATATTATTTTCCTTTCATTATAAATCTTCCAGTATATTGAACGTAACAACATTCTTAAAAATTATAGATATTTATATTTTTACGTGTTTATCCTTAAATGATTTTTTATATAAATTCGAAAACTTCATCTTCTATGAAGTGACCATATCATATATCATTTCAATCATCATTATTTATATTTCCAACGCTGTCTTAATGCTTCAAACAAACATATTCCCGTAGCTACTGAAACATTCAGCGATGTCGCAACTCCTAACATTGGGATCGTAACTAGTTCATCGCATTTTTTCTGAGTCAGATAACGAATACCATTTCCCTCAGAACCCATTACAAAAGCTAATGGCCTAGTTAATTTGCTGTTAAAAATTAGACGTTGAGATTGCATTACAGTACCAATAATCCAGATATTATATTTTTGAAGTAATTGTAACGTTCTAATTAAATTAGTTACTTGCATAAAAGGTATATTATCTACAGATCCACTAGCCACTTTTCTAACCGTCCCATTTAAACATGCTGAACGATTACGTGGTGCAATAACTATGTGTGCCCCAGCTGCATCTGCAGATCTCAAACATGCACCCAAATTATGTGGATCAGTCACGCCATCTAATATCACTAATAATGGTGTAGTTTTACATTGCATTAAAAAATTCGGTAAAGCATTTTCTTGCATACAATCATTTGGAACTATTTTAACAAAAATACCTTGATGCAATGCACCTTGCGTTTGAATATCTAACTGGCGACGACTACATTCTCGAATGCTAATTCGACGTTGTTTTATTTGATCAATTAACAATTTCAAACGCAAATCTTTAGATTTCTGCATGATACATACAGACACAATTCGATGTGAATAATTATCTAAAACCGATTTTACTGCATGTATGCCGTATACTAATTCACTCATTTCATTTATTAAAATAAATTACTTTAACACACAGTATTGCAATAAATTTTTAAAGTATTTTTTTATATACTATTATTATGAAAGGCATCAGTTGAAATATAATTAAGATGCTTTATTTAAATATTTTATTTACCGTAACTGTATGTCTAATATAATTAGAAATATAGTTTAATATTTATTAACAACACAAATAATCTTCTATTCAAAATAAGATATTAATTTCTTCATACTACTAATCAAGAATCAAATGGATTACGTAATATTATTATTGCAGCACGGTCTGAGCCCGTAGAAACAATATGTATAGGAACCCCAATAAGTTCTTCTATACGTTTTACATACAGCTGTGACTCCTTAGGAAGTTGATGGAATTCCGTGATACCTACGGTACTTATCATCCACCCAGGTAATATTTCGTATATAGGTACACAATTTTCTAGTTCTTCCAAAGAACATGGAAAATTGTGTATTACTTTTCCATTTTTCTTGCGATATGCAATACAAATTTTTAGCTCTTTTAAGCCATCTAAAACATCAATCTTTGTTAAACAACACGAAAAAAAAGAATTAATTTTTACAGAATACCGTACTGATACCGCATCAAACCAACCAATACGACGACGGCGACCAGTAGTAGAACCAAATTCATTTCCATTCATACATAACCAATTACCTATATCATTTGACAATTCTGTAGGGAAGGGACCAAATCCCACACGAGTAGAATACGCCTTTACAATACCTAAAACATAATCAATATAATTAAGCCCAACTCCCGCACCAACACTTACACCCCCAGCAATAGTATGACTGGAAGTAACATAAGGATATGTTCCGTGATCAATATCTAATAAACTACCTTGTGCTCCCTCAAATATTACTGAATCACCCCGTTTTGCGGCATCATCTAATAACTCAGGTACATCGACAACCATATCTATCAGTATATCAGATATCGACATAACTTCATCTAAAACAATTTGATAATTGATAGGCTTCGTTTTATAATAATGAACTAATTGAAAATTATAATAATCGACAACATCTTTCAGCTTATTTTTAAAATATTTCAGATTATACAAATCACTGACTCGTAAAGCACGCCGCGCAACTTTATCCTCATATGATGGACCAATACCACACCCAGTGGTACCAATAGCTTTAGAGATATGATGATTTTCTCTAGCCAAATCCATTGCTACATGATAAGGTAGCAACAGAGGACAAGATGCAGAAATAAATATGCGCCTACACGTTGACACGCCTAGTTTTAGTAACATTTTCATTTCTTTTATTAAAGAAAATGGCGATAATACAACACCGTTAGCAATAACAGCAGTAACATGATTATGCAAAATTCCAGAAGGAATTAAATGTAGAGTTATTTTTTGCTGGTCTACTACAATAGTATGGCCAGCATTGTGCCCTCCTTGATAACGGACTACATATTGCGCTCGGGAAGTTAACCAATCAACTATTTTTCCTTTACCTTCATCACCCCACTGAGCTCCTAACACAACAATACTTCTAGCCATTTCTTAAAGTCGCCTATTTAATTCAAATTAACTATTTGTGACAAAATTAAATATATAGTTCCGATGATATACACCATATATAATATTTGCTCTATACTCTATATATCAAACATAACGAATAATAACTATCCAAGAATATGCGAACACCTTTAACTACATCATTAATTATTAAGCCCGGTAGTACTTTTTGGTGATTTCATAAAACGTAAAAAATCAGTTTCTGCGCTTAACACCATAAGATCATTATTGTTTTTCTTAAAACTATTTTCATATGCACGTAAGGTACGTACTAAAGCATAAAATGAAGGGTCTTCATTAAAAGTAGTAGCATATAGTTTAGCAGTTTCTGCGTCAGCTTCACCCCGAATGATTAATGACTGACGTTTAGCCTCAGCTAGAGTACGTGTTACTTCATAATCTGCTGTAGCACGTAATTTTTCCGCTTCTTCTCGTCCCTGTGATCTATGACGTCTAGCAACAGCATCGCGTTCCGCACGCATACGTTGATAAATTGCATCAGATACTTCTGTTGGTAAATTAATTTGCTTGATTCGTACATCCACTATCTCAATGCCCAATGCAGCCATACTATTTGGATTAACCAAATCAGAAACACGATATTGTTCTTGCATTGACGAGTCATAATTTTTCGAATGAAAATGAAACTTTTTAATATCATTATTACAACGAAATCCTGACGCTTCCTCTCCTGAAGTTCCATGATTTAACGATGCACGTACATCGGTCATTAATTTATTTCGAGAATCTGTTACAATACCTTGAACATTCAATCTCCCTAATTCTGAACGTAAACGGTCGGAAAATTTTCGTTTTATCAGTACTTCTGCTTGGCTAATATCACCCCCTCCTGTTGCTAAATAATATCGACTCAAATCGCTAATACGCCATTTTACATAAGAATCAATAATCAAATCTTTTTTTTCCATAGTAACAAAGCGATCTGCTTGATTGTCCATAGTCTGAATACGTGAATCTAAAATTTTTATTGTCTCAATAAATGGAATTTTTATATGCAATCCTGGATTGTAAATTAATGAATTGTTATCTGCATCGCGTAATACTTTACCAAAACGCAATATAATACCCTTATGCCCCTCTTCTATCGTAAATAAAGAAAAAAATAATATTACTATTACACATATTACAAATGAAAAAAAATTTCGTATCATCTACGACTCTCTCCCTTTGCGCGCAATATCAACACGTTGTACATTAGCCTGTCTTTGGTCTAATACTTTTTCTTTAGGTATAGAATTTGTATGACGAGACAGATGGCTATTTTTTGATATTAACTGTACATTATTCATGTTAGCATCAGTACTAGCACATATTTGATTTAAGTTTAAAGCATCATCAGTATTATCAATACTATCAGAATATACAATATCATTGTTATCTTTAATTTGTTTTAATTGACCTGAAGGTAACAATAGTACATTCTGCGTATCTTTTGAATTTACAAATATTTTTCTAGTATTACTTAACACACGCTCCATGGAATTAATATATAATCGCTCACGAGTAATTTCAGGAGCTGCTTTATATTCTGGCAAAATTTTAGTAAATCTTTGTACTTCACCTTGTGCTTCTAAGACAGTACGTGCTTTATACGCTCGCCCTTCCTCTAAAATACGTTGCGCATGTCCATTGGCTCGTGGTTGTACTTCATTGGCATAAGCTTCAGCCTCGCGAATATATTGTTGTTCATTTTCTCGGGCAGCAATAGCATCATCAAATGCTGCTTTTACCTCTTCTGGGGGGCGAGCTGTTTGAAAGTTTACATCTAATAAAGTAATACCCATATTATAAGGGTGTATCGTTTTCTCTAACACTCTTCGAGTATCACTACGTACCACCGTGCGCCCTTCTGTTAAAATACGATCCATATTATATTTCCCAATAACTCCACGCAAAGCACTATCAGTAGCTTGACGCAAGCTATCGTCAGCATCAATAACGTTAAATAAATAGTTTTTTGGATCAGTTACGCGGTACTGTACATTCATCTCTACTCGGACTACATTTTCATCTGAAGTCAACATCATGCCAGAAGCTGCTAATTCACGTACTGATTCTACATTTACTGGAATGACAACATCAAAAAAAGTAGGTTTCCAATTTAAACCTGGTTGCACTAAATGATGATATTTTCCAAATCTTAAAACTACCCCGCGTTCTGCTTCTTTAATCGTATACAAACCACTAATAATCCACGCAAAAACAACAATAATTAACATTAACGTTATAAAAAAATTTTTATTTTTAGGAAATTTTTCTGAATCCTTATTTTTCTTTCTAAATATATTTAATTTATCAGTTATTTTATCCAAATATTTATCTGAATCTAATATATTAAATTCAGATTTATTCTTATCTTCAATAGAAGGACGACCTACATCATTCTTATCATGATGCCCCCATGGATCATGAATATATTTATAGTTATTAAGATAATTACAAATCATATTTTTCCTCACACATTATATGAGTGATCTATATATATTTTCTTTATTTTAAAAATATTAAACAATATAATCCATCAATAATTTATTATTTTTTAATAAACGACCCCAATTTACAGAAGATAAATATATTTTTAACCTAATATAATTATGATCTTCAACCCAATATTGTTTAACAACTTGTAATTTATATAACTTCTCGCATAAACCGTTACTTATAGGCATTCGTAATTCATAAGAAATCATATAGTTTGATAGCAATTCATTAATAGATTGTAGCAATAAAGAAAGACCTAAATTATTTTGAGCTGATATCCAAACCCGTATTGGACGACCATGATTATCTCGATCAATACGTGGTACTATTTTTTTTAATCGATCTATCTTGTTCATCACCAAAATCATTGGAACATTATGAACGTTTAAATTACTTAAAATACAATGTACCGTGTTAATATTTTGTTCAAATCTTTCATCAGAAACGTCTACAACATGTAATAATAGAGTTGCTTGTACTGTTTCTTTTAAAGTCGCCTGAAAAGAAGATATTAAACCACGTGGTAAATTTTGAATAAAACCTACCGTGTCCGTTAATATAATATCATGTATACCTTTGTATACAATACGTCTACTGGTAGGATCAAGAGTAGCAAACAGTTTCGATGATGTATACACATGTGATGCGGTCATTGTGTTAAATAAAGTAGATTTTCCAGCATTTGTATATCCTACTAAAGAAACAGTAGGTACTCCAATTCTAACACGATGTCGTCTACCCTGTTCTCGTTGATTTTCTATTTTTTTTAGACGCAATAAAATCTGATTCATCTCCTTGCGTAATAAACGGCGATCACTTTCTAATTGCATCTCTCCTGCTCCCCCTCGTAAACCAATACCTCCTTTTTGGCGTTCAAGATGACTCCACTCATGTACTAAACGAGAATTTAAATGCCTCAGTTGAGCTAAT
Source organism: Candidatus Blochmanniella chromaiodes str. 640 (assembly GCF_000331065.1). NCBI lineage: Bacteria > Pseudomonadati > Pseudomonadota > Gammaproteobacteria > Enterobacterales > Enterobacteriaceae > Candidatus Blochmanniella > Candidatus Blochmanniella chromaiodes. The sequence goes on along the minus strand of NC_020075.1, from coordinate 98,171 downwards.
TTCACCTGCAACTTACCTTCGTACGTACGTGCACGTTGCGCAAAAATGTTGAGAATCAGTTGATTTCTATCAATAATCTTACATTTCAATAAACACATAAGATTCCGTTCTTGATGAGGAGACAAAATACAATTGAACAACACAATAGATACAGAATTATTCCTAATCATTCGTTCAAGTTCTAATGTTTTTCCGATCCCGATAAAATATTTAGCATTACAAGTTTTACAATTACTAGTAAGAATATCCAATACCTCCATGCCTGCCGTAGATGCCAAGGATAAAAATTCCTGTAAATTGAAATTTTCATTTTGTTTTTCTTTAGCAAAAAAAGTATGGACTAAAATAGATTGATTAGCCGAATAACCCGAATCACACAATAAAAGCTACTCCACAAATTCTACAAATAAGTTATACTTATTTCATCAAATATGATGAAGTTATCACATATTATATAGTATATCATACTTAATAGTATTCGGTAATACTGCATTTAATACATAATTATACTTTAAAAGATTAAAAATCCCTAAAAAAACGATCAGAATGTAGTGTGATTACCAGCGCGACCAACATAATATGAAACAACACGGGAAGGAACAATAGTAGATATAGCATGCTTATAAATCATTTGATTCACTGTATTTCTTAACAAAATCACAAATTTATCAAAAGACTCAATTTCTCCTTGTAATTTAATACCGTTTATCAAATAAATAAAAACCGGAACACGCTCACGACGTAATACATTCAAAAATGGATCTTGTAATGATTGAACTTTGTGCATTTTCAATTTCCTTAAAAATTAATTTTATATTATTCTAAACGGTCTAAATTAAGCAAATAACTTCAAATTTAATTTTTTAAATTTTATATATTAGATAGATTTTTCAATTAATATCTTCGATATACTATCAGTTGCAGCAGATAAATTATCACTATTTAACCAGCATAAATTCGGCCATCTACGCAACCAGGTTAATTGTCGTTTCGCAAGTTGCCGGGTAGCACAAATTCCTTTAATTATCATCTGATTATAGTTAATATCACCAGATAAATACTCCCACATTTGACGATAACCTACACAAGAAATGGACGATTTTACTTCTTTTGTATGTAAATCAGATCGATTAAATAATTTGATAACTTCATCTTCAAATCCAATATCTAACATTCTATGGAAACGTTCCTCAATTCGTTTATATAATAAATCACGACTTGATGGAACAACAGCAAATTGATGAAATCGATATTTCAGTTTTTGATTATTAATTAATTTTAATTCTGTCCATGTTTTACCAGAAATAAAAAAAATTTCTAATGCTCGGATTATTCTCTTATGATCATTTAAGTGAATTTTGTTGGCCGAAATCGGATCAATATGTTTTAATAAATCGTGTATATTTACCCATCCCGTTCTTTTTGCTTCATATTCTAGATCATCACGAATTTTTTGGTTAGTTGCGGGTAAAAAACATAACCCATCTAGCAGAGTTTTAAAATATAACATCGTTCCACCCACCAACAAAGGTGTATGTTCAGACTGTATAATATTTTCCATTTCATTATCCGCATCACAATAAAAATCTGCCGCTGAATAACATTCAACTGGATCACGAATATTTATCAATTTATGCGGGGCTAGTTTTAATTCTTCAGCAACAGGTTTAGCTGTACCGATATCCATATCACGATATATCAAAGCCGAATCAACACTGATAATATCTATTTTTTCTTTTCTTTTCTTTAAAGCTATAGCTAAACTTGTCTTTCCAGAAGCCGTAGGACCCATTAAAAATATAACTAATGGTTGATGTTTAATAAAATTCTCCCTGAATTATATAAAATCAAAAATGTTACTACCTGCAATCATTTCTATAATTTATCAAAAAATTCAATTATTTCGAGACACGCGTTAACTCTTATACATATAAGTATATGCAATAAATATTAATCATTATTGCTGAAAAATACTGAATGTATAATAACTTATTTAATATAATAATTGTTGCTTTTTTATTTATTAATTTACAGTAAATATATATTTTTAAGATTATGAATGATCTAATAATTTTCGTTGTGACATTATGAAATAAGCACGTAAGCCTTTGTATAAAGCATTAGCTATTTTTTCTTGATATCCACTACTAACCAACAAAAATTCGTCTTTTACATTACTAATAAATCCAGTCTCTACTAAAATAGAAGGGATATCAGGAGATCGTAATATACCAAAACTAGAATACTCAGGTATATCCTTATGTAAAGGAGTAATATTTTTTAATTGATGTAAAACATGTGCTGCAATATCATACCCTGCTCGTTGAGCGTAACCAAATTGCAAATCTAAAACTAAATGATTAAAATACGGATCATTATGATAACTAGTTAGTATATCTCCCAATCCTCCCAATAACTCTGCGTGTTTCTCGCTGCGTTGTAACCAATGTATCATTTCACTTTTAGCACGACGATTAGATAACACCCAAACTGATGCCCCTCTAACATTAGTGTTTAAAGAAGAATCTGCATGAATAGACACTAATACATTTGCTTCTCTTTTTCGAGCCAAATTAGAACGTTCCATGACCGATAAAAAATAGTCTCCGTCCCGAATCATAACAGCTTTAAAACTCGGGTCTAAATCCAATAATGTTTTTAGTTTTTTAGCTATATTAATTGTAATATTTTTTTCATATATCCCATGGCGACCTGTAGCTCCTGGGTCTTGCCCTCCATGTCCAGCATCGATAGCTACAATAATAGGAGATAATGTCTTATTGTGATTCTGATTTTTTCTAAATCGTGTATCTATTATTCTCTTTTGATTATTTATCATTTGACCTGAATTAACATGAATTTTACGATGCACAATGGGCGATATTTTGCGAGTATTTACCTCAGGAATAGTAAATATTTCTTTTTTCAAAATTGTTAATATAATACTATAATGCTCTTTTATTTGTTTTTGTGTTACTGTTCCTATATTTGAAGGAGAAGTTAGATCTAATACTATACGTATACTTTGGTGATTAAGAGATGTATTTGTTCGAATGCATTTGACTAAATTAGTGCCATTAAAATTTATTGGAAATATATTTTTTTGAACTTTAGATGTTTTTAAAAGATCTATTACAATTCTTTCAGGGTTATGTAAGGAAAATATCATATACACGGGAACAACAACGCTGTCTAATGTTACTGTAGCTTGATTTGCATTATTGGTAACAGAGATTGAACTAAGAGTTGATGCTATAACTGGTTCAACACATAAATATCTTGAAAATATTGTCATTACGAAAATTATTTCGTATTTTAACTTCATGCGTCTAACTTCCAGCGTACTAACAAAGCATCTAACATTTTGTGACCTAAATTACTAAAAGATTTTATAATGACTTTCCTAGATTCTTTATGATCATGATAATTTATAGTGACTGAAATATCTTCTTTCGGTAAAATTCCCATTCCTTGTTTTGGCCACTCTATTAAGCATATAGTACGCCCATCAAAATAATCTCTAATTCCCATGTACTCCAGTTCTTCTGAAGAAATTAACCGATAAAAATCAAAATGACACACACGCCAATGTTTCAAAATATAAGATTCAATTAAAGTGTAAGTAGGACTTTGTATATGGCCATTATGTCCTAATGCATGTAAAAATCCCTTACAAAAAACAGACTTTCCTGATCCTACATAACCATTTAAATAAATCACACAACCTTGAACACAAACAGAAGCCAAAGTAGCACCTAATGACAGAGTTTTTAATTCATCAGATAATACCAACACATATTTCTTCATCATTAGTATGAATTTAAGAACTTATACATCACAGTATTTTTATAAGTAAAATAATATAAAAGATATCAACATAATCACTTATTATTCAATTAATTTTTATAGATACATAACAATATATATAAAACTTATATAACAAATACAAAATCATAAAAAACACTAATTACATCTTTCTACATTAAATAAATTTTTAATTAGAATTAAAAAATAATAATTTTATACACATTTAAAATTAATTTCTATTACTATAGATTATACCAGAAAATGATTTACTCTTTATATCAATGTTGCAATTTGATATAAAGAGTAAGAGACAAATAAATGTCTAATCAAATATATTGAAAAAATCGTACATTATATAGTCATAAGACTGCAAGTAATTTTGTCATATTCGCTATCCATCAATTTGTCAAACTCATCATTATCGTATCAATAAATATGCATGCTCAATTTATTTTTAAACAACAAATAATTCCTGATTTATATATAATTAACCACTCTAAAATATATTAATAGTGCACTTATTTTAAACTTCATTTGGAATTAAAATACATAATGATAATCAATGATATAAAAGCAAATACTAAAATGGAGCGGGAAACGAGATTTGAACTCGCGACCCCAACCTTGGCAAGGTTGTGCTCTCCCAACTGAGCTATTCCCGCACACTTTAAATAAAAAATAAAAATATAATTATTATTTCAATGAATCTGCATCGTATATTTAGCAACAGTTTACAACCGCGCCAACTAACTATCTTATCAATTGATTTTTCTTACGCTTTCAAATAATATCTATATTATTAATTTTATGGCATCTTGTAATTGTATAAAATGCTTGCGATAATACATTAATTCTGCAACAGATTCACGAATGTCATCTAATGCACAATGGGTTTTCTGTAACCGTAATCCAGATATCAAATCTGGTCTCCAACGAACCATTAATTCTTTAATCGTGCTCACATCTAAATAACGATGATTAAAATATGATTCTAACTCTGGCATATATCGAAATAAAAATATACGATCCTGAGCTATACTGTTTCCACATATCGGTGATTTTTTAAAACCGACCCAATTTCTTAAAAATTTTATTGTCAAATTAGATGCGCTAACCTCATCCAATGTACTACATCTCACCTTTTCTATTAATCCAGTAGCACTATGAACACGTGTGTTCCAATCATCCATTAATAACAGCTGAGATTCAGATTGATGTATTGATATAACAGGACCCTCTGATAAAATATTCAATTTACTATCGGTAACTAAAGTAGCTATTTCCAAAATACGATCCCATTCTGGATTTAGTCCAGTCATCTCTAAATCAATCCATATCAAATTGTCATCACGCATATAACCCCGCTTACATTTATATACCGAATCTTTATTTCAATAAATGACATTACTGCGGTACTAAATTATTTTATTCATATTATTCCATTATTCTTAATTATGTTAAATATTCATGAAATTTATCTAATATTGTTTGCATATAACGCTAATAAATATCAGTCTACAATTTTAAAATTGTAGACTGATATTAACATATTCTTTAAACACACATCAAATATTAAAAAATAAATCATCGCATTATTTAAATAAAATTACAGATTTATTATTTACAAATTTCATTTTTACAACATTTCAAAAATAATAAAATTGATTACTAACAAACCACAAAAAATTTCATCTATAAATTTAATACTACAAACGTAAATAATTACTTTTTATTTCAAATTTAAAATAAATCAATGATCTATAAATATTTCGCGTAACTACATTTACAAAATGTATAACTGCATATATTCTTAAAAAATCAATAAAAACTATATCATTAATCATCACTATTCCTTCATTGATTTTTATCGACAATAAAATTAACTTTATTTCTACAGTGAACCAGTAAACAACTTTTATAACTTTTGTGCGATTAATAACATATTATATGTTATACTTATTTTTGGAAGAAATATGAATTTCCAATACAATCTAACAGCGAAATACATAATCTAATCACTATCTCATAATTACAAATTAATCATCCAAATTAGGTATACATTATGTTAGAAAAAATACAGATTTTATTGCAATATTTACTACCAAAATACTGGATTACTTATTTGGTAGGACTTGGAGCCTCGTGGAAAGGTGGATGGATAACACGTTACACTATTTTGCTATTCATCCATATTTATAAAATAGACATGAAAGAATCCGATAAACCTAATGTAACTGATTATGCAACGTTTAATGCATTTTTTACTCGAAAGCTACATAAAAATGCCCGGACTATCGATACCAACCCATCTACATTAATTATCCCGGCTGATGGGATCATCACTCAAATAGGAAAAATAAACCAAACAAATATATTTCGAGTAAAAAATGCCCCATACCATTTGGATGGGTTACTAGCAGGTCATGACAATATCATTGACTATTTTATTAATGGAAGTTTCGTTATTATTTATATACCCCCACAAAACTGCCATCGTATCTACATGCCTTGTACAGGCACACTCCGTGAAGTGCTATATATACCCGGTAATTTATTTTCAGTACATCCAAAAATTACTAAAAACATGCCTAATATATTTTCTCGCAATGAAAGAGTCATTTGTTTATTTGAAACAGATTTTGGCTATATGGCTCAAATTTTAATTGGGGCTATAATAGTAGGGAGTATTGAAACTACATGGCTAGGCACCATTACCCCTCCACGAGAAGGTATTGTTAGACATTGGCGTTACTCATCAAATAACACAAATACCGATGATTCAATAATATTACAAAAAGGACATGAAATGGGTTTATTTAAGTTAGGATCTACTGTTATTAATTTGTTCGGTGATAAAAAAGTTATTTTAAACAATCTACTACAACCGTATGATATTGCCCGTATTGGAATGCCTTTAGCGCACGGACATAGTCAAAAAAATAATCATACATAATTTACATTACATTATATATTTTTCAGAATCATACAATAATCCTGTGTATATATGGTTACTATTCAAAAGAAAACTATATTTTTTAAATATTTTTTTTTATTGACATACATAATAACATGGTTACTTCCGTTAGTAACGTTTTCCTGTAATTTTTCAAATGAACAAGAAATAAAAAAATATTTACAATATGCGCAACAAAAAGAGCATATAAATTCTCATCAAAAAGCTATTATAGATAATCTACAATCTGCATTGCACTTTATTTCTGAACAAAAATATTCTAATATCAAAATTCAAGAATACCAAAAAACCATAAATGATTTTTCATACATAACTCTTCAATTATATGAAGAGTATAATAATACATCCAATACCATTATTAATATTGATAAAAATCTTTCTGAGAATGAGCTAAAACAGAAATTATTTCACATTGATAATCAATTAACAGATTTATCAGAGCAATTAAAAAAAGAATACGATCATGTACATTCTATCAATGAATTGTTGATATTATCACCGCAACAACAAGTTGCAGCTCAAAATACATTAAATAATTTAGAGCAACGACAAATATTATATACAAATGCAAACACTTTAATAGAACAAGCTAAATTTACTGCATTACAATCAGAACAAGCAGCTAGACAACTAAAAGTAGCCGAACTTAAGCTTGCTGAACTAAGCATCAACAATCGTAAAGAATTATCCCGACTACGCATAGAATTGCTTAAAAAAAAATACAATTATATAAACAATGAAGCACACATACTAAGACACCAGTTAAATGATTTGTGTCAAAAAGAAAAAAAACAATCCATTGATTATATCAAAAAAACATTAACAGAACATAATAACATATTACCAAAATCCATCAAAAAACAATTACAAATCAATCGTGATCTTTCAATTATTCTAAATCAACAAACACATCGTATGAACAATATCGAGTCGAGCAAGCAAGAAATTGCGTCATGTATATTACAAGTACACCAGACCTTCAACAAATTAATTGAACAAGCGCAGTGGTTAGATACATCTTCAGTGCTTAAAGAAACGCTGCGCTCTCAAATCTCTAAGTTACCAAAAATGCCTCAATCTCGACAAATAGATCATGATATGGTGCAATTAAGAACCAAACGTCTACAATATGAAAATCAATTGAATAAAATAATACCGCTATCATCACAAATTAAACAAAACAACGGCATACCACTAACAGCCCCTCATAAACATATTCTAGAGACACAACTCACCATACAACGTAACCTTATCACTTCATTATTAAATAGTTTTGATGCGCAAATCTTAGAATTAACAAAATTAAAAATTGCTCATAGACAGCTTAAAGAAGCACTAAAAGATGTACAAAAAGCTGCACATCGCCATTTATTTTGGATCGCTGATTTTCATCCAATTACTATATCTTATCCTGTAAACGTTTATCAAGATTTATACAAACTATTAACTTCAGATGAATTTAATTATCAAATCATATCTTCTCTAAATAGGATCTTTACTATTCGCAAAACACTGATACTAATAATCATATCATGTATTATAATATCAACTGGATTGTATTATGCTATACATCATCATTATCAAATATTTTTAGAACAATCTAGTAAGAAAATAGGAAAAGTAAATCAAGATAGTTTCTTACTCACTTTTTATAATATATGGTACTCAATGTTAATAGCTTTACCAATCCCGATATTGTGGGCGTTTGGAGGGTATAATTTGAATCATGATTGCTCATATCCTATGTCTGTTGCAATTAATGATGGAATTAAGGTTACAACTTTCATATTATGGATATCCATAGTAGGCGCTTATTTCTCGTCTTCAAAAGGGTTATTTATTGTTCATTTTGGTTGGAATAAAAAAAGAGTTCAACAAGTTTTTTCGCATCATTATACCTGGTCTGTTGGAACAATTGTGTTTTTAATAATGATGCTAACTATATTTAATAATTACAACAATAGAGAGTTTTCCAATACTTTGGGTCGTTTGTGCTTTATTTTACTATGTATTTATTTAACTTTTATTACCAATAACCTAAAACACTCTGGATTACCTTTATATTTAAACAAATATGATTCTTCTGACAATATCATCAATCATGGTTTATGGAATATAATAATATGTGCACCACTAATCGCGGCAATTTCTTGTACATTAGGCTATTTATTTATCGCCCAAGAACTATTAGCGCGACTGGAAATATCATTATTCATTTGGATTATATCATTAATCATATACCATATAATTCGAAGATGGACATCAATCCAACGACGTCGTATTGCTTTTGAACGCGCCAAACAAAAACGAATTCTACAATTAACTCTAAGAACACATAATGAATCTAATTCTTCTCAACTACTACAAACTAATAAATTGGTATCTAATAATGAAAAAAATAGCAAGATTTTAGATTTAGATACCATTAGCATACAATCATTGCAATTGATACGATCTATTATTACTATTATTGCCTTATTATTAATGACTGTATTGTGGTCTGAATTACATTCCTCATTTTCTTTCTTAGAAAACATTACATTATGGGATGTCACTTCTACTATAAAAGGGGTAGATAATATTCAACCTATAACATTACATTCATTTCTTATTGCTATTCTAGTAATTGTTATTACCACAAAAACAGTGAAAAACTTACCATCATTTTTAGAACTTACCGTTTTACAACATTTAGACCTCACACCAGGCACAGGATATGCTATTACCACATTAATTAAGTACATATTGATGTTCCTTGGTGGAATAATAGGATGTTCTTTGATAGGCATAGAATGGACTAAAATACAATGGTTAATAGCAGCATTAGGTGTTGGATTAGGTTTTGGATTACAAGAAATATTTGCTAATCTCATATCCGGTTTAATGATACTGTTTGAAAAACCAATTCGTATTGGCGACACCGTAACTATTAATAAACTTACCGGTAATATTACTCGAATTAACACTCGTGCAACTATTATTACTGATTGGAATCATAAAGAAATTATTATTCCAAATAAAGAATTTATTACAAAACAATTTATTAATTGGTCTTTATCGGATACATTAACACGAGTAGTCCTACGTGTGCCTGCTCCTCTTCAAACAGATATGAAAAAAATAGTAAAAGTTTTATTACAAATAGCAAAAAATTCTTCTTTTTCCTTAAATACCCCGCCTCCAGAAGTATATTTAGTAGATTTACAACAAGGACTACCTATGTTTGAAATAAGAATACATATATCAGATATAAAATTGCGTATGCCTCTATGTCATCAAATACATATGTTAATTATAGAATATTATCAAAACAATGGAATAAAATTACCATACATACCTAATTATCTTTATAATAATCAACTATCTATTAATAATTTTGATTCTAACTACCCGAACACAAGTTATTACACAATAACATAAGTTATTATCATGCTTCACTTTGCTCGGGATATATATATTCCTGAACGGGTATTAATTTTAATCAATTCTCCCAATTGAATAAAAAATGGGACTTTAACTATAGCGCCAGTGCTGACGGTAGCTAACTTAATGCCAGACGATCCAGTGCTATTCTTTTTTATCGGAGTAATTTTTATAATTTTTAATTCTATACAATCAGGAGGAGTTACAAGAATTGGTACTTTGTTCCATAAAGTTACTATATAATGTAATTGAGTTGTAATCCATTTTATGTTCGTTCCTATTATTTTTGCAGCAACTGCGATTTCTTCAAAATTTTTTTCATCCATGAAATACCAAAATTCATTGTCATGATAGACATAAACCAATCTGATCTCCATGATATTAGCTGATTCTAAAAAATCTCCAGACTTGAAAGTCTTTTCTAAAATTTTACCAGAAATTATTTGTCTAAACCGTACACGACTAAAAGCTTGGCCTTTTCCAGGTTTTATGGATTCGTGACTAATGATAACACATGGTTCTCTATTTTGAATAATCTTAAGTCCAGTTCTAAATTCGTTAATGTTGTACATTACCATAAAAATTATTCTAAAAAATCTGTAAAAAAATTAATTAACATTCTACTATAATCACTGAAACAAACAACCCTGATCTAATTAGATCAGGGTTGTTTGTTTCAGTGATTATAGTAGAATGGATATCAAACTACATCATGCCCCCCATATTACCGCCAGCTCCTGCATTTCCTAAGTCTGGTTTATCTTCTTTAGGTAATTCAGTAACCATACATTCAGTAGTAATCATTAAACCTGCAATAGATGCTGCGTATTGTAAAGCAGAACGAGTTACTTTAGTAGGATCTAAAATCCCCAACTCGATCATATTACCATATTTTTCAGTAGCAGCATTATAACCAGTATTACCTTCTCCTGATCTTACGTTATTAGCGATTACTGATGGTTCTTCTCCAGCGTTCGCCATAATTTGACGCAAAGGAGCTTCCATTGCACGGCGAGCTACCTTAATACCAACATTTTGATCTTCATTATCACCACATAGATTTCTAATGGCGTTAGCTACACGAATTAAAGCAACACCACCACCCGCAACTACACCTTCTTCAACAGCGGCACGAGTTGCATGTAATGCATCCTCTACACGCGCTTTCTTTTCTTTCATTTCTACTTCAGTAGCTGCTCCAACTTTAATTACTGCAACTCCACCAGCTAATTTAGCAACACGCTCTTGCAGCTTCTCGCGATCATAATCAGAAGTAGCTTCATCACGTTGTTGATTAATCTGTGCTACACGACTATTTATAGCAGACTTATTACCTACTCCATCAATAATAGTAGTAGCATCTTTGGTAATAACTACACGTTTAGCTTGCCCCATATCTTCTAATGTTGCTTTTTCCAATTCCAATCCAATTTCTTCAGAAATCACAGTACCCGCAGTCAATACAGCTATATCTTGTAACATAGCTTTACGTCGATCACCAAAACCTGGTGCCTTTACGGCAGTTACTTTTACTATACCACGCATATTATTTACAACCAAAGTCGCTAAAGCTTCACCTTCTACATCTTCAGCAATAATAAGCAATGGTTTTCCTGCCTTTGCAACAGATTCTAATATAGGTAACATTTCCCTAATGTTAGAAATCTTTTTGTCTGCTAATAAAATGAAAGGATGTTCTAGTTCCACTGTACCGCTTTCAGGTTTATTAACAAAATAAGGAGACAGATAACCACGATCAAATTGCATACCTTCAACTACATCTAATTCATCTTGTAAACCCGATCCTTCTTCTACAGTGATAACTCCTTCTTTTCCCACCTTATCCATTGCTTGCGCAATAAGTTTACCAACAGTTTCATCAGAATTTGCAGAAATAGTACCTACTTGTGCAATAGCTTTAGGATCTGAACAAGGCACAGATAGTTTTTTCAATTCTTCTACTGCTGCAACGACTGCCTTATCAATTCCACGTTTTAAATCCATGGGATTCATTCCAGCAGCTACAGCTTTGAGTCCTTCATTAACTATAGATTGAGCTAACACGGTTGCGGTTGTAGTTCCATCTCCCGCAGAATCATTTGCTTTAGAAGCAACCTCCTTCACCATTTGAGCGCCCATATTTTCAAATTTGTCTTCTAATTCAATTTCTCGTGCCACAGATACCCCATCTTTAGTTATAACTGGCGCCCCAAAAGATTTATCTAATACCACATTTCTACCTTTAGGACCAAGAGTAACTTTCACTGCGTCAGCCAATACATTCACTCCGCGCAGCATTTTTACACGCGCATCATTACCAAATTTCACATCTTTAGCTGCCATTTCATTTTCCTTAAAGATTTCCAAGTTCAATTAATAAGTTAGTCGCGAATTATTTCTCAACGATAGCAAGGATATCGCTTTCTGACATAATTAATACTTCTTCATTATCAATTTTCTCCACTTTTACACCATACCCGTCATTGAAAATTACGGTATCACCAATACGCACATCTAAAGCTTTCACCCCCCCGTTTTCCAAAACGCGGCCATGACCAACAGCCAATACTTCTCCACGAGTAGATTTTCCTGCTGCAGATCCAGTCAACACAATACCTCCTGCAGACTTCGATTCAACCTCTTTACGTTTAACAATTACACGATCATGCAATGGACGAATTTTCATTTAATGCTCCCTAATTATGTTATCTAACTATTCGCATCCTACATTAATAAACTATGACATTAAACATTATATGCAAACTTTATTAATATTCACCACTTCAGGACAATACCTAAAATGGGGGCATTCAAGATTGCTTCAAGGGGGGATAAGAAAATTTTTTATATATGTACATATTCGTATCTTCATAAGTACACCTTCTTTTAATTAATAAAAATTAATATTTATTTACTTAGTACTTCAAATACAATCGTTATCTTGTATAATAAACAAACAATAATACGAACATCATCCATTATTAAAATAAATATACAATTAAAATAATAGGTAAGACGTTTCTTTTCTATTGCTTAGAAATTTCACTATAGCAATATAACTAACAAATACTTAACCAAATTGTTTACAGAGAAAATGATAATAATTTTGTGTACCACACCTAAAGATATGTCCATTGTTTTGAATTTAACGAAAACTTTATTGCATCATAAATTAGCGGCATGCATAACTTTATTGCAAGAAGCTCGCTCATTTTATTATTGGGGCAACGCTTTAAAAGAACAAGATGAATTACAATTATTAATCAAGACACGAAGTTCCTTAAAAGAAGCGGTGTTAAACACAATTCAACAATTACACCCCTATAAAGTTCCAGAATTTTTAGTTCTTCCTATTATAGATGGGGAACCAAATTATTTATCATGGATGCAATCTGTATTACGGAAGCATTAATAATATTCTATAAATACAAAAAAACACAGCACAATTATTATAACGCAACACCAATAATATAATCACCACCTAATATACTATATAAAATAAACTTTATTTTTAAATTTTATTACAATCGTAATATCTAAAAATTAGACAAAAAAAATACCATCTTATATTAAAATTGCTGCAAGTATCCTATGCAAATAGGAACATATAAAAACTTTCTTTCAATGAAGTATCTTATCTAAAACCATTTTCTATTTAAAAATCATTTTAGATGGAAATGTAATCATCAACAAATAAAATATATTGACGAATTTAAAAGAATAAAGATAATACAATTATATTTCTTTCATACGTATGGTAATAAACACAACTAATAAGCCCGGATAGCTCAGTCGGTAGAGCAGAGGACTGAAGATCCTCGTGTCCTTGGTTCAATTCCAAGTCCGGGCACATCTTAAAGACCCGGTCCAGTTGATTCGACGTTTGAATAAATTAATCATTATTCTTGCTGCATGCCTATGCAATTTACCATAAAACTGCAAACGACTCCAGACATCTTCTGTTGCTCATTGTGATATACTTCTATAGTAAAAATAAAATGATCAATAAAAACTCAACAATCATGAAGTGTTAGTAGAAAATCATCGTTTGTGTAAATAAAAAATTAAAATTAATAAAAATCATACGCGACTCAAATAAAAACTATTACTTTATGATAAGACTGAAAATAAACAGCACATCCAGTACAAAATATCTAAAAATTCTAAAAAACAAATTTTAAATTTTTCTATAACCTTAAGTATATAATACTACATTTAATCAATGCAAACTCATTTATTAATCCAAGTTACTGGGATTATTAGAAGACTAATAACCAATAATATTGCAATAAATAGTTCTGTATTAACTGATTAAAATTACTCAAAATATGAATACTAAGAAATTACAATAATACATTCGAATAACCTCATATTTTAATTGAAGATTGCTAAATTATTTCTACTTAATAAATATATAATTAAAAAATTAATAACTAACATTTAAATGTTAAAAATAACACATTAAAAATATAATTTGTAATGATATTCAATAACAATTAAGTAAAAAAATTAACATGAATATTCTAAATTTCATTAAGGAAAACCAATGTTATTTATATAACACAATAATTGTTCTAATTATTTTAAAAAATATTATTATTATAAATAAAATGTGCTCTTTATAAGTATTCAACTGAAATCATTTCATTTTTTCTATACAGCCACATCATTAATTATCACAACAAACGATCATATTAATTTCTTCATTGAAAACAACATAACCTATTGTTATTAACCAATACTTACTGGTCTAGTTTATTAAATCTCGTATGTCGTGTAGCTAAATATAACGATTTGATTCCGATATATACTCATAATAACTTTTATTGTTTATAAAAACCTAACATAGTCAATGCACATTAAATTTAATATACAATTACAGGGCTATAATAAATAAAATTAATGTAACAACGATCTAAGTAAATTTAGAAATTAAATATAATATGCATAATATTTAACAATCGCTGGTATTAAACAAATAATTTTATTTAAAAAATAATTTTTCTATAATACAAAAATGATACTCTATGCTTACCATTTTAAATCTTTTTAATTTCTTTTAGAAAAAATTACCATACCTCTTATATTAATAAGAGGTATGGTAATTAAATAATTTTAAAAAAAAATAACATCCATCACATCATGTATTCAAAAATCTTCAATCATAACTCTCTATCTATAAATTATCATTATTATAAAATTAAAAATTAAAATTAACATATGCTATATAACACTATATACTAGACATCAACATGTAAATCCATTAAAATCGGTGAAATATGAAGTTATTATTATATTTAATTTCGATTCAATAAAATCCATATAAACATATTAAAATAATACCAATAAAAATATAATATTTGTTGTATAACATATCAAATATGTTTAGTTTTTATTATTAGTCCATTCAATACAATAATCATGAAAAAATTTGAAACTACACTAATTACTTCTGGAAGAGATCAGAAGTATACATACGGCGCAATTAATCCTATTATCCAACGAACATCTTCAGTAGTATTCAATTCTATTCAACAAAAACAGAAAGCTGTAAATAATCATAGTACAACTGATAAATTATTCTATGGTCGATATGGAACTATTACCCATTTTTCCCTACGCCAATCAATGACTGAATTAGAAAATGGTGTTGGTTGCATGCTGTATCCATGCGGTACAGCGGCAATTACTCATACAATCCTTTCTTTTGTCCAACCAGGAGACCATATATTAATGACAGGATCTGCATATGAACCAACTCAGAAATTCTGTCGATATGTTTTAAAAAGAATGAATATAGACACTACCTGGTTTGATCCATTAATTGGAAATAATATTTCTAATTTAATTCAACATAATACTCGTTTAGTTATATTAGAATCACCAGGATCAATAACAATGGAGGTGCAAGATGTTCCTAGCATCGTTAAAACAGTACGTAAAAAAAAATCAGATATTATCATATTATTAGACAATACTTGGTCAGCAGGAGTTTTTTTTAAAGCATTAGATATCGGAGTAGATGTTTCTCTACAATCAGGCACTAAATATATCATAGGCCATTCTGATGGAATGATAGGAACTGCAGTTTCTAACGCACGTTGTTGGGATCAATTACAAGAACAATCTTATTTAATGGGACAAATGGTTGATGCTGACACCGCTTACATGGCATCACGTGGATTACGAACTTTATATGTTAGATTAAAACAACATGAAGAAAATGGACTGCATGTTGCTCATTGGTTAGCGCAACACCCAAAAATAGAGCGAGTCAATCATCCCGCTTTATCTACATGTAAAGGACATAAATATTTTATAAGAGATTTTAGTGGATCTAGCGGATTATTTTCATTTATTTTAAAGAACCGTTTAAATGATTTACAATTATCTAATTTTATTGATCATTTTAAATACTTTAAAATTGCATATTCCTGGGGCGGATTTGAATCTTTGATTTTAGTTAATCAAGTAGAAGAACTACGTCCTATACGTCCTTCCGGTACGTTAGATTTTACAGGAACATTAGTTCGAATTCACGTGGGATTAGAACACCCTAATGATCTGATTCATGATTTATCAGATGCTCTTAACCGCATAAATGCATAGTGACATAAATAACTTTAACGTTCAAAAATATTTTTATCTTTATACATTAACCGCAAAAGTATCTAATCAATGATTTTGATACACATATCCGTAATTTTTACATATTCAAACTAACAAACGATTAAAAATCGTATCCACTCCTCCAATACAGTTAAAAATTATTTTATACATGCGTTTTTAATGATCGAGATATCTGTGTTTCATATTCAATTACCTCTTTATTTAATGAATCAATTTTCACTTTCATAATCTCATAACAGTATTTAGTCATGTCACGTACTTTATTGGGTTCATATTTTTGAGTTTCTATAGGAGGCATAACTTCAATAATCACTACACCATTAGACCAACGATTTAATTTTATTTTTTTATTAGAAATATTAGAAACACAAACAGGTACAATTGGTATTCGAGCTGCAATTGCAGCATGAAACGCACCAATTTTAAACGGTAACAATCCTCTTCCGGAACTACGTGTACCTTCTGGAAAAACCCAAATAGAAATATCGTGCGTTTTAACAGATTTAGCCTTTTGTATTAAAATATTATGAGACCGAGTATTTTTACTACGATTAATTAATATATTTCCACATAACCAATATAGTTGCCCAAAAAATGGAATCCACAATAAATTTTTTTTACCTACTATTATTGTACGGGGCTTCACAACACAAGATACTGTGATCATATCGTAATTATTTTGATGATTCGCAATATATATACAATGCCTTGGTAATTGATTACTTGATAAATTTCGTATTTTAAGTTGAATACCAAAAATAGGAGCCATGCTTCCGAACAATCGACCAAAAAGAGCAGTGTGGTATGACTGACGCGGTCTTAATAAACAATAAATAATACCAAATATACAAATATTAATTGACAATATCAAGACTAAAATAACACGTATAATGGCAAGCATATTTTCTCCTTGAACATATCGCTAGGAACTTGTCACTAAAAAATTTTAGTATAATTATTACGTTTATGTTTAATCAAACAATATCATTTCTTATACTTAATATTTTCAGAACAGTTATTAACTTATAATAATTTCAGTCAAAAACACTATCCTGATTAGGATATATAAATTTTATTCACATAAAATGTTGTCATATAAATATGTTATTGAAATATATTCACAAACTACAAATAAAACACAATCATTATTAATTATATTCAATATATATAATTTCCTTTATGTAATATATATAAAATATTCTTAAAACTTTATTACTTAATGAACAATTATTTTCATTAAGTCATATGAATACGATAAGTTATCAAATCTGAAATAGTTAAAACTGGCATTTTGTGTCTACGTGCAAACGTAATTATTTCTAATATACGCGCCATACTTCCATCTTCATTTGTTACTTCGCATAATACCCCAAATGGCTTTAATCCAGCTAATAAAGTTAAATCAACAGCTGCTTCTGTATGACCAAAACGAGCTAATACTCCCCCATTTTGAGCACGTAATGGAAAAACATGTCCAGGACGATTTAAGTCAGAAGGCTTTGCACTATCTTCTATAGAAGCTCTAATAGTAGTTAATCGATCTGCAGCCGAAACCCCGGTAGTTACACCTTTTGCTGCTTCTATAGTAACAGTAAAAGCAGTTCTATAACGATTACTATTATTTTCCACCATCATTGTTAAATTTAACTGTTTACATCGGTCCTCTGTCAAGCATAAACAAACTATTCCACTGCCATAACGAATAGTTAATGCCATTTGTTCAACTGTCATATTTTCCGCAGCAAATATCATATCACCTTCATTCTCACGATTTTCATCATCCATTACTAAAATACCCTGTCCATTGCGCAATGCTTTTAACGCATTTTGGACACGTTCGACAGGCGATCCAAATTCAGATAAAACATTCCTCCGGTGCATGATAATTAAATCCTCACTAAATACCATAATTTATTGCAATAAAAATACGATCAAACTATAAAAAAGTACAATTTTAATAAATTGAATATATGTATATTCAATTAAAACCTATATCCCCATCCCTCACTTAAACTATCGCCACTAATGCTCAGATTATATCAAATCATTTTCATAAAATCGTACTGATAATGCTGTCAAATTCATATTTTTATGATTAAATGTAGCTCGTGTGTACTAAACCATCTTTACTCTGTATGCATAGACACTATATACACAAAACATGTCACACCTGATATGTTTCAATAAATCAAAAATTTATATTAAAACACTATTTATTATGAGTAATACTACATATATTAAAAATAATTAATAACATTGATATGTTGATTTTAAAAATCAAAAAAATTGATGTCATTCATATGAATTTATTCCAAACATTATTCAAAATATTACATATAATTTAAATAAAAACATCTCGAAATTATTATCATATTAAATGAGCAAATACGAATTATGGAGAATCAAAATAATTTTATATACCTACATAATGTTATTACAAACCAATATAAACACAAATTAAAACCGTCATCCATATTAAGACAAAGATAAAACAATTCTCTTTTAACTACATTGTCATAAATAGAATAATTATATTGACTTTCAAATCATATCAACAATACATTTACGTCTTTCTTATGCCGAGTATTGTCACGCTCGTACGCGCATCTCATGACTTAAACATTCTCTATATTTTAATATCATACTAAAATACATATTTATGATACAGTACCTTACATTCTTTTAATTTTTACGTTTAATAGCATTAATAATATTACTGCTAGAACACCCATTTTGAAAATTTAACACACGCACTGTCCCTCCACGATTCAGCACTCCTTGGCTTCCCTCGATATCACATACATGATAATCACCGCCTTTTACCAAAAAATCTGGAGATAAGTATGCAACTAATCTTGAGGGTGTATCCTCATAAAAAGGAACTACCCAATCTACGACTGTTAAAGCAGCTAATATAAACATACGTTGTTCTAAAGTATTTATAGGTCTTGTTTTACCTTTTAAACGCCTCGTTGAGCTATCACTGTTTACGGCCACAATTAATCTATCGCCAAGTTTTTTAGCATTAGTCAAATAACTTACATGGCCAGCATGCAATATATCGAAGACGCCATTAGTCATGACTATTTTTTCACCTCTATTACGAACTACAGATATTGTCTGTTTTAACGTTTTCTCATCTAATATACCGACAGGCAAAGTAGTACATATATGACTATTCATAATATTTTTCATTTCAGTTACATTACTAGTAGAAGTCCCAAATTTTTTTATTACCGCGCTAGCGGCCAAATTAGCTAAAAAACATGCTTTTTCTAAACTTTTACCAGAAGACAATGCTGCTGACAGTACACCAACTACCGTGTCCCCAGCGCCAGTTACATTATATGCTTCCTTTTTCTGAGTTGAAAAATATAATGGGGCTGCATATCGTGTACATAAAGTCATACCCCTTTCAGATCGTGTAATCAATAAAGCTGATAAATTGTAATCGATTATAATTTCTTGAGCTCGATTTATCAAAATTTTTTCATTACGACAAGACCCTACGATCGATTCAAATTCTGATATATTAGGAGTTAATAAAGTAGCTCCTTTATAACGAGAAAATTGTATACCTTTAGGGTCTACGATAACCGGTACATTCATATAACGTGCCAATTTAATAATCTCTTCTATGCAGTTTAAAGAACCCTTGGCATAATCAGACAATACTAATACCTTATATTTTGGTAAATACAATTCAACTTGTTTAAGTAATTTCGTAGTATCAACATTATTAAAATATTGTTCAAAATCTAATCTGATAAGTTGTTGATTACGTGACATTACTCGTAATTTAATTATAGTAGGACATGTTCTGACTGAGATAAAATTCCATTTTATATTCGATTCGTTAAGTTGCTTTTTTAAAATTTTAGCTGCTTCATCAACTCCAGTTACTCCTAATAATCTCGATCGAGCACCTAAAGAAGCAATATTCATTGCAACATTGGCAGCTCCACCTGGTCGATCTATAACTTTATTAACTTTGACAATCGGAACAGGTGCTTCTGGGGCAATCTTATCGGTAGGCCCATACCAATATCGATCTAACATAACATCCCCTACAATTAATACACTCGATTTAGAAAAATTTGGAAAAATAACAGTCATGATTTACCCAATAAACATCTTGAACAAATAAAAGCATAGCTAATTATACATTATAATAATATTAAAATTATTAATAAATTAAATTATTTTGTAAGTAATCAAAATCATAATACAAACAACTTTAGTACATTTGTAACGCTGTTTGAAATACAACTGAATTTATATTTTCAAAAAATTAAGAATAATATTCTGTCTTAGACTATAGCCCATATTAATACTTTATGTGTGAAATTATCTGTACTATATATAACTTGATGTATCAATTAATGAATTGACTTGATGCATTAGTACCAAAATAATTGTTTAAAAATCTTTGTTTAATATAATTAATAAAAACAAAAAAATCACTATATTTTATTTTTAAAATTATATTCTACATAAAATAGTTTTATTTTTAATTAATCAGTAGCATTTTAATATGCAAACCATTTGATTGAGAATTGCTCAATGGAAAAATATTTAGTGGGTGGCGCCGTACGAGACGCATTGCTAAAACTACCAGTTCAAGAAAAAGATTGGGTAGTAGTAGGATCTAGTCCTCAAGAAATGTTAAATATAGGCTATGAACAAGTTGGAAAAGATTTTCCGGTATTCTTACACCCAGAAAGCCATGAAGAATATGCATTGGCACGCACTGAACGAAAATCTGGTCAAGGATATACTGGGTTTATTTGTCATACAGCCCCTTCAATTACTATTGAAGAAGATCTGTATCGTAGAGATTTAACCATTAATGCTATGGCTTATGACTCACACGGAAATCTTATAGATCCATATCAAGGACAAAGAGATATAAAATTACGACTGTTACGGCATGTTTCTCATACATTTCATGAAGACCCTCTACGAGTATTAAGAGTCGCTCGCTTTGCTGCGCGATTCGCACACATGAATTTTGCTATAGCTCCAGAAACACTAATATTAATGAAACAAATGATTCATGAATTACTATCACTATCTCCAGAACGTATATGGACAGAAACAAAAAAAGCTTTGATTACAGATAATCCACAAGTATATTTTACAGTCTTACGGCATTGCGGAGCCTTAAAGATTTTATTTCCTGAATTAGATGCATTATTTGATATACCTATTTCAACTCAGTATTGCGCAAAAATTAACACTGGTTATTATACCATGACAACACTTTCCAAAGCTGCTTATTTAACAGATGATATCAGTGTACGTTTTTCTGTTCTATGCCGTGATTTAGGAAAAGGAATCCCTCTCAATAAAACAAACAAAAATACCAAACATCATGATCACAGAAAATTGGGGATTACTTTAATTCACAATTTATGCAATAGATTCAAAATACCACATGAAATTCGTAATTTTTCAAAAATTACCTCAGAATATCACGATTATTTATATAACGTAAAAATATTAAAACCTGAAATGCTAATGACCTTATTTCATGTTTTTGATTGTTGGCGCCGCCCAAACAGAATAGATCAAATTATTTTGGTTAGTCAATCCGATCCAATAAGATGGAAGAATTATAATAATTATTCACTCAATCAAGAAAATTTACTACGTACAGCCTTTACCGTTACTAAAAAAATTTCCACTGTAGACATTATTAAAGATGGATTCGCCGGATCGAACATAAGTAGGGAATTATACGCCAGACGTTTACATGCTTTAAATTCATGGAAAAATAAATAAATATAAAATATGTATATACATAATTTTAAAAACACTATAAACAATCGAATAACTTAAAGCAAATATGCACAACTAAAAACAAACCACAAACACATATAGCGGCACTTTTAATGGTATTAAATTTACATACAAAAATAATGTTTTTATATAAATCACAACAATAGTTACCATTATAACAATAATTCTATTCTTTAATACTCAACACAAACCGCATTAACCAATACAAATATCTAATAATTTTAAATTTTTATCAAACACATTAATGTAAATCATGTCATTAACCCCCAATAAATACCTCCTGCCAATAAAAATCGATATATAGCAAAAGGAATTAAAGAAACATTTTGAACTATTTTCAAAAAATATCTTACAGTAAATAATGCTATAAAAAATGCTGTAGCACTACCCGCTATCAATAACAAAGCATCCATGAGACCAATACAAGATCTATAATGATATAAGGTTAATACCGCAGAACCAAATATAATAGGCACCGCTAAAAAAAATGAAAACTCTGATGATATACGCCGATCAAGCCCAACTACTAATCCACCTCCGATAGTAGCACCAGCACGAGAAAATCCCGGCCAAAAAGCTAAACATTGAAAACACCCAATTAAAAAAGCTTGCAAATAAGTTATATTATTGATACGTGATACACGTGGTTCTTTAGATGCACATAATTCTCCAACTAATAAAAAAATCCCTCCAATTATCAATCCATACATAATATATGTTAACTCAAAAATCAAACCAATTTTTTCATAAAAAATCATACCTAACATTATTCCTGGAAACGTTCCTAAAAATATATGCCGAATACATAAATGATTATGATCATCATGTTGTTTAAAAAATATTTTTTTTATACAAATCATACTCATACCATATAATTGACTCCAAAAAATTTTTGTTATAGACAAAATAGCACCTAATTGAATAATTACAGTAAAAGCTATGACTGAATCATCCATGCAATTTAAAATATTTTCTACTAATATCATGTGCCCTGTTGAAGAAATAGGAAGAAATTCTGTTAAACCTTCTACTATCCCCAAAACCAATGAAAAAACTAATCTACGTACATCTAATATTAATGATCTAACATCAATAACGTAGACTATAATATTTAACGTAATATAAATCATTGACATATGCATCACCACGTTACTCATGGTATATAGAAATAATTATACTTATTTAAAAATTTTTCTTATCTTACAGATACATCCATACACTTTTCAACAAACTAACTCTTTTTTAAAGACTTGAGAAGTGTTTTATTCTTTCGTTCAACACATATACCAACATTACAAGCATTATGAATTGCACCAGGTTTATTCACTTTTACACGAACCCAGTAAATACAAAATTTTTCTATCAATGTATTTGCTATTAAATTAGCAACATCTTCTATTAAGTAAAAATGTTTCTGGCTCACTAAACTAAGTATGACTTGATTTACATGAGTATAATCAATATAAGACACTATACTTTGATGATCTTTAAAAAATTCAGTATTACATGACAATTGCAAATCAAAAATTAATTTTTGCAAACAATTTTTTTCCCAATCATTTATACCGATATACGCCATTACTGTCAGTCGATCGATAAATAAGATATCCATCATATATTATATTCAATTACATAAAAATTATTTATTTAAATGATATTGACTATTTAATATACACACATATATATGTAAAATATATGCAATAATTGCTATTAAATATCAATAAATTAATTATTATGATTTTTTTTTCTATTCTAATAACGATATTTGCTTATTTTTTAGGGTCAATATCTAGCGCTATTTTAATATGCAAAATATTACGTTTTCCAGACCCAAGAAATTTTGGATCTAAAAATCCTGGTGCTACTAATATTTTACGCATCGCAGGTCTTAAAATTGCAATTAGTGTAATTCTGTTTGATGTATTAAAAGGAGCAATCCCAATGTGGTTTGGATATCATTTAAAAATTTCACCTATTTTTTTAGGAGCTACGGCTGTTTTTTCCTGCCTGGGACACATGTACCCCATATTTTTTAAATTTTATGGAGGAAAAGGTGTAGCTACCGCATTTGGAGCCCTTACAACCATAGACCTGCATCTTTCCATGGTTATGATCAGTTCCTGGGCGTTGACTGTGCTATCTTTTGGTTATTCCTCGCTAGGAGCTATCGTTACTGCGTTCATTATACCTTGTTATGCTTGGCATTTTCAATCTCAATATTTACTGCCAGCTATCATAATATCTTCTTTAGTTGTAATAAAGCATGCAGCTAATATTAAACGATTATGGCATCACAAAGAAAACCGTATTTGGCGTAATTAACATAAAATATTACTAACACGCAAATTATAATGATTGCTTTATTCGTGGAAGATCTTCTAATGACCAGCGTGGTCTTACTAAAATTGGTAAATCACTAAATAATCCAGCCTTTAGTCTAATTAATCCAGCGTAAGCCACCATTGCGCCATTATCTGTACAAAACTCCGGTCTAGGATAAAACAAGCTTCCTTGTAAGGTATACATCATCTTCAAAAGATACGACCTTAACGCATAGTTAGCGCTAACACCTCCAGATATCACTAAACATTTTAATCCAGTTTGATTTAAGGCACGACGACATTTGATTGCTAATGTTTCAATAATTGCATCTTCAAACGCACGTGCAATATCAGCACAATTTTGAGCATCATGAGAATTTGACATAATAGTATTTACCGTACAAGTTTTTAAACCAGAAAAACTAAAATTCAAACCGGGACGATCAATCATAGGGCGAGGAAATACATAACGCTTCGAAATACCCTTCTGAGCCATTTTTGATAATAAAGCTCCTCCAGGATATTTTAATCCTAACAATATAGCAATCTTATCAAACACTTCTCCAACAGCATCATCAATAGATTCTCCTAATATTTTATATTCCCCTATATTGCTTGCAGACACAAGTTGAGTGTGTCCGCCAGATACTAATAATGCTATAAATGGAAAAGTAGGAACTTTTTTTTCTAACATTGGCGCTAATAAATGAGCTTCCATATGATGAATATCAATAGCGGGTATTTTCCAAGCATACGCAAGTGTCCTAGCAACAGTTGCTCCGACCAATAAGGCACCCATCAATCCAGGTCCAGCAGTGTACGCTATTCCATCAATATTTTTTGGTTCTAAACGCGCTCGATTTAGTGTACATGAAATTAAAGGAACTATTTTTCGTACATGATCACGAGCAGCTAATTCAGGAACAACCCCGCCATAATCAGCATGCAATTCACTTTGACTATATACTTCATTAACTAATAACCCTTTATGTTGATCATAAATTGCTACACCTGTTTCATCACATGAAGTTTCAATACCTAAAACACGCATATAATACTCCATATTTAATTGACAATTACAAAATACTCATACTATTTATATTTCATGTCATAATATTTAATGCTATATTACAAAGTAGTAAAAATATAGTTATTTATATAAATAAAATAACAATAATCCTCAATCAAAATATTAAATAATAGAGACAGATATATGCCAATAATTAAAGTGCGTGAAAACGAATCATTTGATGTAGCGTTACGTCGTTTTAAAAGATCTTGTGAAAAATCAGGAATTTTATCTGAAGTACGTCGTAGAGAATTTTATGAAAAACCAACTACAGAACGTAAACGAGCCAAAGCATCGGCTATTAAACGTCATATAAAAAAACTATCTCGAGAAAATTTAAGACGTATTCGCTTATATTAAAGAAGCTCGTGGTTTTTCATGTGCAAAAATTAAACAATAAAAATTATTTTTCTAATTATAAAATACCAGGACACATTTACCTACATATATGACATTCAACCATCCATGATGATAATAATTATGTTATCTGTTCTCAATAACATGAGCTAAGGTGAGACAATTACCCGAATCCCAAATACAGTAATTAATGAATTGATATCACGTACTAATATTGTTGATTTAATTAGTCAACGCGTTCCTTTAAAAAAACAAGGAAAGAATTTTTTAGCCTGTTGTCCATTTCATACTGAAAAACATCCATCATTTACTGTTAATATCGAAAAACAGTTCTATTATTGCTTCAGCTGTGGATCACATGGAAATGTGATAGATTTTTTGATGCATTATGATCGACTTACATTTCTTGAAGCTATCAAAGAACTATCGATCATGCACGGAATCTCAATAGAAAAAAATCTAAATGTTTGTAAGCGCAATAATTATCTAAAAAATAACTTATATCAGTTAATGAATAAATTATGCGCATACTATAAAAATATCTTAACCCAAGAAAAATATTTATACGCTTACAAATATTTGAAAAATCGTGGATTAAATACCAAAACTATTGATGATTTCAATATTGGATTTGCTCCACCCAGATGGAATAATATAATACAAAAATTTGGTCTTACATTATACGATCAAAAACTACTTGACCAATCAGGTATGTTAATTAGTAGTAATACAAAAAAATATAAATATGATCGCTTTCGTGACCGATTGATGTTTCCTATACGAGATATAGCAGGAAGAATTGTAGCATTCGGAGGTCGTGTTATTACTCAAAACAAAATACCCAAGTATTTAAACTCACCAGATACCGAAATTTTTAAAAAAAGTCAACATTTATATGGCTTATATGAAGCGCGTATGAAACACAGAAATCTCTCTTGCATACTTTTGGTAGAAGGTTATATTGATGTTGTCACGTTAACACAATTTGGTATTAATTATGCAGTTGCTGCTTTAGGAACATCTACTACTGATAATCATATTCGATTGTTGTATAGTATTACTGATCAAATCATTTGTTGTTATGATGGCGATTATGCTGGTAAAAAAGCTGCTTGGCGTACATTAAATACTGCCCTTCCGTATCTTACTGATGAACGTCAAATACATTTCGCATTTTTGCCTCATGGAGAAGATCCAGATACATTAATACGTAAAATAGGAAAAGACAACTTTTTAAAAAGGTTAACTCAAACACAAGATTTATCAAATTTTTTATTTGAAACATTATCAAAAAAAACAAATTTACAAACATTATCAGGTCGAGTTAAATTAAGTAGTCTGATATTACCTATACTTAAAAAAATTCCAGGGCAAACACTGAAATTATGTTTACTGCAACAATTAGGCAATAAAATAGGGATTTTAGATGATAATAAATTAAATCAATTGCTAACAAGAAACCCTGTTACATACACTAATAAAATAAACAGATGTTATGTAAACAACAACATAGGACACATACTGGTAGGATTATTAATACAAAATCCACGACTTTCTAAATTAGTACCAAGTACACAAGGATTAGAACAATTGAAACAGAATGATATTGTAATGTTTATTGATTTAATTCAAATATGTAAAACATATCCAATATCAACTTCTGCGCAATTATTAGAGCATTATCGTGGAAATAAATTTTTTTCAAAACTTGAATCACTAGCATATTGGAATCATTTAATTACAAATGATATGATAGAGACTACTTTTGTTGATGCTTTGACCAAATTATATAATCTGACTCTTGAAAAACGCCAAGAGCTACTTATTGCTCGTGATCGTACATCTGGTCTAACAACGCAAGAACGTCAAGAATTATGGTTAATAAATCAAACATTATCGAAACATTAATATAAAAATTACAAACTCTTTGGATTTAATGTCACTAATGAAAACAATCATGAAGATACCTCCTGAATGAAATTATTTTTGTAATCATTTACTACATATTATCGATAGATGGGACATTACACCACTATTAAACTTTTAAATATAAATATTATTTTGAAACGTGGGAGTATTTTATGGAACATAACCCACAATCACAACTTAAGTTGCTCGTCACACTCGGGAAAGAACAAGGATACTTAACTTTTTCTGAAGTTAATGATCATTTGCCAGAAGACATCGTGGATCCTGGTCAAATCGAAAATATAATCCAAATGATGAATGATATGGGTATTCAAGTCATAGAAGAAGCCCCTAATTCCGACGAGTTTTTATTAATCGAAAACACTCATTCTACTAATGATGAGGAAGATGCAACAGAAGCAGCTGTGCAAGCATTGACTAACGTTGACTCAGAGTTAGGCAGGACAACTGATCCAGTACGAATGTATATGCGAGAAATGGGTACTGTAGAATTATTAACACGAGAAGGTGAAATAGATATTGCTAAAAGAATTGAAGACGGAATAAATCAAGTACAATGTTCAGTTTCTGAATATCCAGAAGCAATTACTTATCTTTTAGAACAATATAAACGCGTGGAAACCGGTGAAACACGCCTTTCAGATTTAATTACGGGTTTTGTAGATCCTGATATAAATGAAAATATATCAATACACACAAACATCAATCACATAACTGCTGAAGTTACAACTGAATCAATATCTGATGACGATGAAGAAGAAAATAATGATGAAAATAACATTGATCCAGAAATAGCCTATGTAAAATTTACAGCACTACGTAATCAGTATGATATAACACGTAAAACAATTAAATATAATGGACGAAATCACATTAAATCATCAAAAGAAATTTTAAAACTCTCTGAAATATTTAAACAATTTAGATTAGTTCCAAAACAATTTGATTATTTAGTTAATAATATGCGCTCTATGATGGAACGAGTACGTAAACAAGAACGCTTAATTATGAAATTATGTGTCGAGATTAGTAAAATGCCAAAAAAAAATTTCATAGCGTTATTTTCAGGAAACCAAACGAATAAAACATGGTTTAATACAGCTTTATCTATGCGCACATCATGGTCAGAAAAATTATATAAAGTTGATGAAGATGTGCAGAATAGTTTATCAAAATTACATCAAATTGAAAAAGAAACAGGACTAACAATAGAACAAGTGAAAGATATTAACCGTCGTATGTCTATTGGAGAAGCTAAAGCTCGAAGAGCTAAAAAAGAAATGGTTGAAGCTAATCTTCGTTTAGTTATATCTATTGCTAAAAAATATACAAATAGAGGATTACAATTTTTAGATTTAATACAAGAAGGTAATATTGGTTTAATGAAAGCCGTAGATAAATTTGAGTATCGTCGTGGTTATAAATTTTCCACTTACGCTACTTGGTGGATTCGTCAAGCAATTACTAGATCGATAGCCGATCAAGCACGTACTATCCGAATCCCAGTCCATATGATAGAAACTATTAATAAACTTAATCGAGTTTCTCGACAAATGCTACAAGAAATAGGACATGAACCAACGCCAGAAGAACTAGCAGAGCGTATGCTTATGTCAGAAGATAAAATTAGAAAAGTGTTAAAAATTTCTAAAGAACCTATTTCTATGGAAACTCCTGTAGGAGATGATGAAGATTCTCATCTTGGGGATTTTATTGAAGATACTAATCATGATTTACCTTTAGATTCAGCAACTTCAGATAATTTACGTACTGCTACTCATGATATACTTTCTGGATTGACTCCAAGAGAAGCTAAAGTATTGCGTATGCGGTTTGGTATTGATATGAATACTGATCATACTCTAGAAGAGGTGGGTAAACAATTTGATGTAACCCGTGAACGTATTCGTCAAATAGAGGCGAAAGCTTTAAGAAAACTACGTCATCCTAGTCGATCTGAAATATTGCGAAGTTTTTTGGATGATTAAGTAAATATCATCTAAAAAGTATGATTACTCGTTTCTTTATAATCATAATACTGTATGTATATAGTTTTATAAATACATTATTCAACACATAACATCAAAAATAACAATTTTTTTATTGTAAAATATGATATACATGATGATAATCAAACACATCAATAAATAAAAATCACACAGTGTAGCAAAAATTAAAATTAATAAAAAATATTATATTATGTATGTAACATAATATTTTATTTAATGAATGAAATAAAGTTATTATATACATGAGGTAAAATTATTAATATAATGATGGTGAACGCTCTTTATGCCATATTGATAGTCATCCAGGCCCCTTAGCTCAGATTGGTTAGAGCAGGCGACTCATAATCGCTTGGTCGCTGGTTCAAATCCAGCAGGGGCCATTCCTTATATTTTAAAGTGTTTAAAAAAGAATCATTTATTCTTCAGTCAAAAATCTAACGTTTTATTTTTAATAACAAAAAACACATCAGAATGGTACACATGGTCATTTTTATTATCAAAAAATATAAAATCTACATTTCTCTTATTATTGATAATAATTAGTTTTTTATTACATATTATAATATGTATGAAAAAATTCTAATCGTTCTAAAAAGAAACCTAATACAATAAATACAAACACCCACAAAAACGAACTGATCCAATTGAATAATTGAAAACGAAAGGAACTTAGCCCAGATATTCCTGCAATAACAGGTAAAACGGTTCGCACAAATGCTATAAAACGACCAATAAAAAGAGCGGACAATCCATGTCTATGGATCATATAATTCGCTCTTTGATAAAATTTATTAGGTAACAGAGATAGCCAACGTTTTAAAATTTTATTATTCTCCAAAAACTTACCTTGTAAATAACTAATCCAACTGCCTAAGCTTACAGCTATTGTTAAAATTCCTAAAGTAATAGTAAAGTTTAAAACGCCCTTTGCGACTAATACCCCTAATATCACTAACAAGCTATCTCCAGGCAAAAAAACAGCTGGAATAATAGCATTTTCCAAAAAAAGAATAAGAAATGCTAACGAATAAATAGCTAATGCTAATCTCACATTAGGGAAAAACACAATATTGTTTTGCCATAAAACTACGTTTAGTAATTCTTTTAAAATATTCATTACTTACTGAATTCCATAGCACACAAAATATTTAATTATTCAAATAAATATAATTTATATTAGCAAATTTACCCTAATTAAATGACTTTTCTTTTAACAGTGTTAATATACTACCTCATTAAAATCTAAAATAACACTTTGATTCCATTTCAAAATAAATAATTTCTAATTAATTACTATAATTCTCAATTTTTTTCGGAAAAATAGTTATAAAAACAACCAATCTATAATTTTTTATAAAACATATCAGCATATCATGTTGATATCTATTTATATCTTCTTATATCATAACGTCTTTTGACAAAGACTACTATTATTTTATTTTTATTAAATTTAGTTTAAAAATATGTATTCCAACTACTAATTAAATCTTTAAAAAATTAAATTACAATATGTAAAAAACATATCTATTCTAAAACAACGACCATTTCTCATAATATATTATGATCAACAACTTACAAATTATTAAATGCGATTTTGATTACTATCTAAATACAATTTAGATAATCTTTCCTGAAGAAACATTATTTAAATATACAATACTAAAAATATCCTGCATTATGAAATAATAACAACAGCATACACGATGATTATATTCAAAATTTTTTAAAAGGAGTTAACCGATAAGCCGGGTTCTGTCTCGGACAATCATTCATCTAAACTAGCATTCACACACTAGTTTCAGCAGCTTACCCAAGTTCAGTACGGACCATACTATTGAACTTCTATTTAGCCTTGCTCCGAGTGGAGTTTACATAACGCGAATTGTTACCAATTCGGATGGTGTGCTCTTACCACACCTTTTCACCCTTACCCATATTATTTTCTATAACATATTATAAATAATTATCGGCGGTTTTCTTTCTGTTGCACTTGTCGTAGATTAATATCCCCCAGGTGTTACCTGGCACTCTGTCCTTTGGAGCCCGGACTTTCCTCCCCTTCATTTGTAATTACAACAACTATATAATCACTTGTAAACACAAAAAAGCAGCGATTGTCTAGTTAACTCCTCAAAATATTATAACCATTCTTTCTATACTATGTCATCAATCAATAACATCTAATCATTAATTTTATTTAATTTTTCATCTATATACTGCTTATAAAGCATATTCTTTTGCACACCATATATGTATCCTGCTAAAATTGCAGCTCTTTTTACAGGTAATTCAGATGCTAATAATCGCATGACCTGAAGTATTTTTGGGGACAATTCATTCTTTTTCAAACAATTTCCTGCTACAACTAAAACTATTTCACCTTGAATCCGGAAATGATCTTTTTGTACCCAAGATAATAATTGACCAACGGGAGCTCCATAAATAGATTCCCATATTTTAGTTAATTCTCGAGCTAACACAACATAACGATCTAACCCAAAAACACTAACCATGTCTTTTAAAGTATCTATTATACGATGTTTTACATCATAAAAAATTAACGTACGTGATTCTTCTGATAAATCTCGTAAACGATCTATGCGTAATTTATGTTTATGTGGTAAAAATCCTTCAAAACAAAAACGATCCGATGGTAAACCAGATCCACACAATGCAGTAATAGCAGCACATGGACCAGGCAAAGGAATAACTCGAATTTTTAATTTCTGACAAGATTGCACTAAACAATATCCTGGATCATTAATCAATGGAGTACCCGCATCGGAAACCAAAGCGATACTCAATCCTCTTTGTAGTTTTGAAATTAATATTGGTATTCTTTTGTATTCATTGTGCTGATGTAATATATATAAAGATGTATGAATAGAAAAAAAATCTAACAATATACGAGTACGACGTGTATCCTCTGCTGCAATACAGTCTACTTGACGTAACACTGATAAAGCCCGATACGTAATATCTTGTAAATTTCCAATAGGAGTCGGCACTATATACAACGCAGATACAAAATTAGGTATTGATGGCGGCATATTCTTCACATATCAATATCTACTACAATAGATCTCATACTTATCAAATAAACAAAAAATATTTACACATTCTTTATTAAAAGCTTCAACATACTAATTTATCATTCTAATACGGAATTTTTATAAAAACATAAATAACTCAACCCATTATCTATTGCAACTAAATTACACTACAAATATGCCGGATAAATAATATTAAATTTAATGAATTAATCTTATTTTTTTTAAAAAATTCTAATATATTTCTAGTGTGCAGCTCTCAAAATATACTTTTAATGTATTTGACAACATTAAATAACAACAATTTTTAATTATAACATAATTTTTCAACAAAATCCTCTATTCATGTGGTATACTCTGAAAACAAATTGTAAGTATGATTAAATATTTAAAATAAATTTTAAAAATATATTATAACTTTTACATATACTTTAATGATTATATTATACTATGTCTATGACATAATTACTATTGCTAGCTTTACATCTCAAAATAGTGTATTTAAAATAAATCTACTCATCAATCTACTAAAAACCAACATTAGTATTATATTTTTCGGTTTCGAATACATGAATGCGTGCACATGAAATATTCATGTCATATATCACAGGCATTATTAATTTTATTTTCTATATTAATGTTACAAGCTTGTTGTTCAGGTATGTTAGCTATTGGGACTGCAGCATTTATAACTACAGCATGGAATGATCCTCGTACTATAGGCACTCAATTAGATGATAATATCTTAGAAAATCATATTGCTTATGCTCTTAAAAAAAACAAACACATTAAAAAATCAACAAGAATAAAAAATGCTGTATACCAAGGCAATGTGTTATTGACTGGACAAACTCATTCTATGTCTTGCGCTGAAGAAGCTATAAAAACAGTAATGAAAATTAATGGAACAAAAAACATTTATAATGCAATTCGTCAAGATAAACCAATATGCATACAATCTATTCTTACAGATATTTGGATTAGTACCCAAATACGCTTAAATTTCTTTATAAAAAGTAATATACATACCTCCAATATTAAAATAATTACAGAGAACAAAGAAGTATTTCTTTTGGGACAAGTTACTCATGAAGAAAGTAAATGCGCCGCAAAAATAGCACATGCAATAGACGGAGTAAAAAATGTATTTACTGCTTTTTCCTATACTTCTTAAAATTTAGCGTAATTATAAGATCGTACATTATACTATCTACTATCACATCCTTAAAACTTTTTACATGAGCCTACACGTAGACAACGCTCACAAATATTATTAAAACATTTATTTTCATGATCTCTTATTAGAGATTCGTTTTAAACCTAATTTTTAGCCACCTTTTACTTTATTCTCATTCAATACTACATACTAAAATAACATTTTAATTCCTACTATATTTAATAATGGCTATTGTTCGCTAAAACTCAGAGATAAAATTATAAAATGACCTTAATTGCAGCACATACTACACAAAAAAATTAATTAATATACTTAATGTACACATCTATAAGTTTGCTTTATTTTAAATGCACTTACAAATATACAACTTATCGATACTCTTACCGATAAGCTTTAAATCTTTTGAATTTTATATTGTGCTTTCATTTACACCCATAATCAATTCTTAAGAAGAATACATTTTAAAAAATATAATAAAATATCCAATTTACAAAAAAATAATGTCCTTATGGAATAAGGATACACTTATTAAATTTATTAAACTAATAACAGTTAAAACAATGCACTATGGATAAACTCTCACTGCCTAAATATCAATTAATACAACACTTACATACAGCTACTATATAATCAACGGTAACAAATACATAAACTCATATTAGATGAATAAAATTCATCTAATTAATTAAACAAAAATTAACAATACCATTAAAAATGGTAATAACATCACCCTATACATCAATTAAATAAATATAATTAAGATTATTGAGATTCCTCCATAAATTATGTAAATCACATCTTTTATGATAAGAATACGTTTTCTCCTTACATTTAAATTAAACTAATTCTAATTTTCACTAAAAAACATCGTATACTGTTATATCAAAAATAATTTCATCTGTATGAACAGAACGAACAATAGTTACTTGTTGTATCAATTAAAATCACATGATTACCATGCATCCACTATTAAAACAAAAACCATTATAAATTATATAATATACTCAAATAATAAAAATTATATATAAACAACAATTATAATCATAACAAGAGTATGTTTATCTCCTGTGATAAACATACTCTTGTTACTAATCATTTAAAATTATTCTCAAATAAACATCAAAAAAGCATAATATCCGAGATTTAACTAACTACTTTTATAATTAACACGAAAAAATAAAAATCTCTCCCAAAAAAAAGTGGTTAGTTAAATCTCGGATATTATGCCTATCTTTAAATGCGATCTACAATCCTAACAGTAATAAATAAAAAATAAAAATAGATTTCTAATCTTCTCTAAGAAATACACATCTACCAATTATAATTAATACTTGCTCAATACGCTGAAATGTGCATATATTCAATTTAATTATCAATCGCACCTGTCGATTAATTACATCTAATACTTACTATAATTTTTTATTCTTGATAATAATTTTATATATAATTTTTGAGCTAATACCAATTAATACATATTTTACAATAAAAGTATTAACGCTTAGAAAACTGAGGCCGCCTGCGTGCTTTACGTAAACCCACCTTTTTTCTTTCTACTTCTCTAGAGTCCCTAGTAACTAACCCAACTGATCGCAATACACCCCGTAATTTCTCGTCATACTGCAATAATGCACGTGTCATGCCATGACATATCGCTCCAGCCTGACCAGATATACCTCCTCCTTTTACAGTAATATATATATCTAATTTATCTAATAAATTAGTAATTTTCAAAGGCTTAATAATGATTGACTGTGTATTGTTTCTAGGAAAATATTGATCTAATGTACGTTTATTTATAATAACTCTTCCATTACTTATCCCAGACTTAATAAACACGCGAGCAGAAGCAGTTTTTCTTCGTCCAGTACCATAATATTGATTTAAATTCATACTTTATTTTCCATCTCTTTTTATTCATTAACAATCTATATCTATAAATTGAGGTTCTTGAGCAGCATGCGCATGTACATTTCCTGAATACACTCTAAGTCTACAATACATCATGCGTCCTAAGGGGCCTTTAGGTAACATACCCTTTACTGCAATTTCAATCACCTTTTCAGGATATCTATTTATCATCCTTTTAAAATTTAATTGCTTAATACCTCCAATATATCCAGTATGATGATAATATATTTTATCATCACGTTTATTGCCACTTACAGATACCTCTTTTGCGTTTAACACAATAACATAATCTCCAATGTCGACATGAGGAGCATATTCTATTTTATGCTTACCAATTAAATATCTAGAAATCACGGTAGATAAACGACCAAGTATTTTATGCTTAGCATCAATAATATACCATTTTTTCTTAATTACATGTGATTTTGCCATAAAAGTTTTCATAAAGATAAACCCAACTCAATATAAAAATTCAATCATATTAACTAAATATAAAGTAATTAATAAATATAAAATAAGATACCTGATTGCTGTAGGGCACAGCGTGCTGCTATTAAAATCAAATGTCTCCAACATCTTTGAACCTAAAACAAGTATACGTTAGTATTTACTTCATACAATATTTTTAGTCTAAAATATATATATATCAATTAAAGCAAATAATTGATATAATTAAGAGACGTTTTAGCATTATTTCATTTTTAAAATTATTCAAATATTTATTTTAAAAAAATATTACTAAAACCTCTATCTATTTACTTACTTCATAGCATTCTATACGAATACTTATTGATAAAGAAAATTAAGTAGAATAAAATTATACTATACAACGTATATCGTAGCTAATAGATGATTGGATACTTACCACTTGAACTATTATACCGATAACATATCAACATATGCAAAAATTATATATCAATCAGTTAACATACAAAAATGAACACATAAATAAAATAATTTAGGAGTATTATCATGATATGGATATGTATATTAGTAAGCTTAATAATTGGAATTATTATAGGAGCATTTATAATGTATTATAAAGCACGCTATTTACTAAATAATCAAAAAACTTTATATAATGAATTACAAGATAAAAAAGTTAAACTAAATGAATACCAAAAGGAATTAAGTAATCACTTTATTTACACTATAAAATTATTGAACAAAATAGAAGATGATTACCGTCAC
Source organism: Candidatus Blochmanniella chromaiodes str. 640 (assembly GCF_000331065.1). Taxonomy (NCBI): domain Bacteria; kingdom Pseudomonadati; phylum Pseudomonadota; class Gammaproteobacteria; order Enterobacterales; family Enterobacteriaceae; genus Candidatus Blochmanniella; species Candidatus Blochmanniella chromaiodes. The sequence continues at coordinate 60,524 of NC_020075.1, read as the reverse complement.
TTATCTCATAACGTCAAAAGAAGCGCTAATTTTTTTTTACCAAATACACATATACAAGATAATATACACGCATTTAATACAAAAAAAACAACTATAAAAAACGAACAATTACCAATAGAAGCGCCGTTAGATTATTCCAGTAATACGGAAAATACAATAAAAAATCATGATAATGAATAATATAAGGCAACTTTTATTAGTTTATATAAATTATTCGATGTCTTATTACACTATGTGCATAGTGTAATAATATGCAATATAAGCAATTCATCTGTCTGAATCTATTGTGGACGTTAAAAATTACCAAAAATAAAATAGAAATTCAAATTTTAGTAATTAAGACTCTATGAACATTTTTAAAACAATATTATTCTTTATATAATATAACTAATTAAATTAATTACCTATGAAGATAACACATTTCCTAAAAATATTAAGTATATTATTCACATTGGGAATTTCATATGCTGAATCTTCTATAAATCACAAAACATTTTCTACAGAAATGTCGGGACTCTTACCGAGTTTAGCTCCCATGTTAGATACAGTACTGCCAGCAGTAGTAAGTGTACATGTTGAAGGTATTCAACCTGCGAAAAGACTTACATTGCCTAAAGAATTTAAATATTTTTTTGGACCAGATATCCCTGGAGGAAATTTTGGATCTAGACCATTCGAAGGACTAGGATCTGGAGTGATTATTAACGCTAATAAAGGCTACATTATTACCAATAACCATGTTGTCAATGGTGCAGATAAAATTAAAATACAACTTAACGATGGTCGCGAATTTGACGCTAAACTAGTAGGACATGATGAACAAACTGACTTAGCATTACTTCAATTATTAAAATTTAAAAATCTCTCTGAAATAAAAATGGCTGATTCTGATATTTTGAAAGTTGGTGATTTTGCTGTTGCGATTGGCAACCCCTTTGGATTAGGTCAAACAGCAACTTCTGGTATTATATCAGCATTGGGAAGAAGTGGTTTAAACCTTGAAGGATTAGAAAATTTTATACAAACTGATGCCTCCATAAATAGAGGAAATTCTGGAGGGGCACTAGTAAACTTACATGGAGAATTAATTGGAATCAATACTGCTATTTTAGCGCCTGGAGGAGGAAATATTGGCATTGGTTTTGCTATTCCTAGCAACATTGTGAAAAATTTAAGCCAACAATTAATTGAATTTGGAGAAGTAAAACGAGGTCAATTAGGAATAAAAGGCACAGAATTGACCGCTGATATCGCTAAAGCACTTAATATCGATGCGCAGCGCGGTGCATTTGTTAGCGAGGTGCTACCGGGTACCGCAGCCGCTAAAGCAAATATTAAAGCAGGGGATATTATTGTATCCATAGAAGGAAAACCAATAAAAAATTTTGCAGAATTAAGGGTGAAAATTGGTACTACTACTCCAGGTAAAATTATAAAACTAGGATTATTACGAGATGGGAAAATTCAAACAGTATCAGTTTTATTAGATGATAGTACCTCTGTGAGTACCAGCGAGGAAATGTTAAGCCCAGCGTTACAAGGAGCTTCTCTAAGTAATGGATATTTAAAGGATGGAACAAAAGTAGTGCAGGTTGAAGACGTAGTAAAAGATTCTCCAGCTTACTCTATTGGCTTACAAAAAGGCGACATAATTGTTGGACTGAATCGTACGAAAGTACACAATTTATCTCAATTACGTAAAATTTTAAATGAAAAACCATCAGTTATAGCACTTAATATTATGCGTGGAGATACAAATATATTCTTACTACTTCGTTAATTTTGACTCTATTTTAAATAACATCACAACTAAAAAATGATAATAAACCTATACTTCATGAAGTCATATCAATTGAAATTGATATTTCAACACATTAAAAATTAAATATCATAAATATACGAATAATTCTAATTAATATTTTAAAAATTATTATAAATAGTATTATAATACATATTAAAATAAATTGTAATTATTCGGGATAATTAATTAACTCAAAAATATATCTTCTAATAATATCACTGAAAATCATCGAAATTAAAAATTGTTACACACCTGATAACAAGATTATTTATTAGTAACCCGTTTTATATGAGCTCCCATATTTCTTAACTTTTTCTCAATATGATCATATCCTCGATCAATATGATATACACAATCCACTATCGTCAATCCTTCAGCAATACAACCAGCTAATACTAAGCTTGCAGAAGCCCGCAAGTCCGTTGCCATAACTTGAGTGCCAATTAATGAATCAACACCATGACAAACAATCATATTGTTTAATATTTTAATACGCGCTCCCATACGAACAAGCTCTGGTACGTGCATAAACCTATTTTCAAATATAGTCTCTATAATTTTGCCCTTTCCTTTGGAGACTATATTTAATAAAGTAAACTGTGCTTGCATATCAGTAGGAAACCCTGGATACGGCTTCGTGCATACAGTAACAGCTTTAGGTCTTTTCCCATGCATGTTCAAACCGATCCAATCTTTACCCATATTAATATCAGCACCAGATTCACGTAATTTTTTTATCACAAAACGCAACGTATCCGGACGAGACCCCAAACATACTACATTTGTACGTGAAACAGCAGCAGCAACTAAAAAGGTACCAGTTTCAATGCGATCTGGCATAATTGAATACTTTCCCCCTCCTAATTTTTGAGCCCCTTCGATAGTAATTCTATTGCTTCCAGCTCCGTTAATATTAGTTCCTAACATAATAAGAAAATTAGCAGTATCAACAATCTCTGGTTCGCGAGCAGCATTATCAATGATAGTAACTCCCTCTGCTAATGCAGCAGCACTCATAATGGTAACCGTAGCTCCAACACTGATTTTATCCATGATAATATGAGCACCATGTAATCGTCCATTCACAGAAGCTGTAACATACTCTTCTTCTAAAATAATTGTTGCCCCCAACTGCTCCAAACCGTTAACATGTAAATCTACTAATCTTTTCCCAATTGAACATCCTCCAGGTAGCCAAATTTTACCTTCTCCAAACCGTGCTACTAATGGTCCTAATGCCCAAATGGAAGCACGCATGGATTTAACTAAATCATAGGATGCGCAGCACGTATTAACACTACTAGTATCTACAAAAACTACATCACAATGATCCACTTTTGCTCCAAGTTGTGTTAATAATTTTATAGTAACATCAATATCTTTTAATTTAGGCACATTAAAAATTTCTACCGGTTCCTCAGTTAATAACGTAGCAAACAAAATTGGTAATGCAGAATTTTTAGCACCTGATATATTCACTTCACCACTTAAAGGAGTAGGACCATGAATATAAAATCTATCCACTGTCATGACCTAATATCAATCATTATAATTAATTCATATTAATTTAAAAACTGCTTCACACATCGCATAATCCACGCTTTTTATTCCATTCCTGAGGATTAAATGCTTGAATAGATATTGAATGAATTTCATTATTTAATATATACTTCATAAGAGGAGCATATATAATTTTATGCCGTTCTAATTCAGTCATACCATCATAAAAAATATGACTTACAGCAATAATTTGATAATTATCCTTATATAAAGAGACATATGCTTCATCTAATGCCAAATTTTTTAATAAAATATTTTTAATATCATCCACGTCCATAATGTCCACCATTTGAATAATTATTAATAACAGCAAAACGCAGAATTATGTTCTCATATTTTTATGCCATAAAATTATTATTCTATTGTTGTTTTTATTTCAAAATATCAATCATTTATATTTCATTATGCATTTAGATAATGAATGATTTAAACTAAAATAACTAATATAACTTAATTAATTAATTACTATTCTCACTTTTTATAAGAAATAAATTACAATATAAAATATTCACAAAATAATCAAAAAATATCAATAATTTCCGTTATTAAATATAATATTTTTATATAATTAAATTAATATGCATAAATATGAAAAACTCTATATTTCTAAAAAATAAAAACATATAACAATATCCTTTCAACTATAAATCAAAATGATTATATATCTCATTCCTACAATATCAGTATTTGCTGCTAAAATATTTATCCAAATATAAAAAATAAATAATATCTAATTTTATTTTTTGGCATAAATACTATAAATAACTATTCTTGTTAAAATATATATTATTGTATCTATCAGCTGTAATGTTCTATATTGAAAAAGTTTTATTTTAATTATTAATTCAATAATAATAGTATATACAAAAAAACATATACTTAATATATCAAAATCAATTATAATCCCTTTTAATCAGGACAATTATATTCATTTATAATAAAAATAAAAATTGATTAATTATATAATTAATTGGCACAAAGGTACCATCTTTCCACTTAAATGGAGTGATATCGATCATCAGCAGCATCTATACAATTAAAAAATTATTTTTTTATTTTTTATAAATATAAAATCTATTTTATTTGTATTTGCTCAATACAAATATACATATTCTTATAACTTCAATACTAAAACTTTTAAAAAATAAAATTATAATTGATATCATTTGCTATGATAATTCATACAACCTTAATGTATATATCAATGATTATTTAATTCACATTAATATTATTGGTCGCTAATCTAAACTAATGTCGACTATATCTTAATAACTTTTAATGATGAAACAATATTCACATATTAATACTAAAATCACACTAAATGTTGTAATGCATCCGTTCAATAAACATCAAATAAATAGCACTTTGCTTACATTTTTATATACACTACATGCAATCAATCAACAACTATAATTAATAATTTCTCACACTATCTATCCATGATAGATAATATCTTTAACCATTTTAGGTTATACATATTTTTAATTATTAATATCATCAAAAATAAATAACAATTTAACAAAAATTTTAATAATTCTTTAATCATTACTATCGATCAATAAATAATATTGGATAATCTAATTACTAACGTAAATGTAATTTTTTACCTATAGTTAAATATTCTTAAATGAAAATTTTCTTATAAAGTTCAAATACCTTCTAATTTTCAATTTTTAACTTTATTAAAAATCAAATTCTTCTTTTTTAATTTTTAAAAATCATAATAACAATTTTTATTTAAATACACTCTAATACTTATTTTCAACAAATCACTTAACACTTATATCTTTATTTATAAAGCAACTGTCAATCATTCCATCTATTATTAATAATCTATTATTTTAATTTATTTATACTCTATATTCTAACTATGTTTATCATCATAAATAACAATTTAATTTTAAGAATAATATTTTTCTATAAAAATAAAAAATTAAAATATACACATTCGATTCATGTAATAAGTTATAATATATAATTTATTTAATATTTTTACTGAAACATTAAAAACTCATTAAGTGATCACAGACACTCTGTCTGCCATATTAACGAATAAATAACAATAAATCTTTAACATAAATAATCATTAAGAATGATACTAAATTAATCTTGTATAAAAATTACACATCATATATTCTAATGATAAAATATTCTTGATTGCCCCATTTTTTCACCTAAAAACATAATTATTTTTATGACACAAATTATTTTTCTATTATACGCATAATACTTCATTACAAACATATATCAAAAATTAAGAATCTATTTTCTATATATAAATATATATATGATATGAATTATGATTTCATCATTAAAATCTATTTAAAAAATAAATTTAGGTGTTTCATTTAATTACTTATTAAATAATTGCAAATTTATATAAATCAACAGTAATTGTGTTTTTTACATTAAAATTCATTAATTAACTAACAATTGCTCACATTGAATATATTCATATATAATGGATACTATTTACGCAGCCTAGCAATGCTACTTAACATACGCAATCTTGTTAATAGATAAAGGTTTGAAAATACACAATATCCCTCAGATCTGCATATCACAGAAACAAAAAATTATATAATATAATATGCCAACAATATTAATATGCAGTATTAACAACTATATCAATAATTTATATCTTAATACAATTTTCTTATACATTGTCTTGTAAAGACAATGTAAAAATATTTAATATAATATATCTTAAATATCTAGTTATTTTAATATGTATTTCATGCAAAAAAAGTTAAAACCAACAATCGTAACAATAATATTAAATCATAACCATCTCTCCAAGAATATCTTTTGTCGTCTAAAAATAAAAAACTATTAAATTACAATCTTTAAATATGAGATCCCACATAATGTTTTATGTTTTAAAATCACTGAAAAAAAATAAAAAATACATTTTTATTTCAATTTTATTCGTATTGATAATAATCTTTCTATCTTTTATTATAAAAAAATCATTAATTATGTTTAATGCATCATTACACCCATTAACTCGGAATGATATATGCACTCATCAAGGCAACGATGTAACGATTAACATATATAGTAAAACAGGACAACTGAAATTTAAATTGACAGCGCACCGCATTCAACATTTTTCAAATCAAAGAATTACTTGGTTTACATGTCCTAGCATTATAGCTTTTGATGACAAAAATATCCCAACATGGAAAATTACAGCAAATCAAGCCAAACTAAGTTATAAAAAAACACTGCACCTATACGGATATGTATATATCAATAATTTAATACATGATAGATACTTTCAATCCATTATTGCAAACCAAGCGACAATTAACTTAATAACTCAAGATATTATTTCAAACAAAAAAGTAATTATACATGGTCATTATTTTTATTCTATTGGGATGAAAATACATGCCAATTTACATACACAAACAGCAAAATTAATTGATAACGTACAAACTTGTTATGAAATCCAACACATATGGTAAATATAAAATAATACTTACTTATATCAATATACTTTTAGCATTTACATATTCTCATGCTTTAGCACACAAAAAATCACAAATACTTCAAATATATTCTGAATGTCAATCAATTAATATGTTGACTAATACAATAATCTTTACAGATCGAGTTATGCTTAAATATAAAAACATTGATCTTTACGCAGATAAGATATTAATCTCTCATACAGAAGATACGCATCATCTATCCATGATAGAAGCACACGGAAATCCTGTTACTTTAAATCAAACACAAAAAATGGGAAATATGATATTTGCTCAATCATCGATAATACATTACAATACCAGCGATGACACTATTACTCTAATTGGTAATGCTTATATAAAACAATCAGGAAATTCTATACAAAGTGATAAGATCATATACTCAATAAAAAACAAACAAATAAAAGCCATTTCCAACCAAGGAAATAAAGTTATAACAATTTTATCAAAAAAATCCATCTAAAAACATATTTAACAGACACTATATAATTAGTTATAGTTTAATTCCATGACAACACTGACTATAAAAAATCTATCTAAAATTTATAAGGGACGATATGTAGTTAAAAATATAAGCTTATACATAACTTCTGGAGAAATTGTTGGATTATTAGGCCCAAACGGATCAGGAAAAACTACGACATTTTATATGATATTAGGAATTGTTCAACATAATTCCGGTAGTATTTCAATTGGCGAAAAAGATATTAGCATGTTACCAATCTATCGTAGAGCTCAATTAGGGATAGGCTACTTGCCTCAAGAAAGCTCGATTTTTCGTCGATTAACTGTATTTGACAATTTAATGGCTATATTACAAACTCAACGTAATCTTAATACAAAAAAACGTAATAAGCTTATTATAGAATTAATGAATAATTTTCATATTAGTCATTTAAAAAATAATATTGGACAAACATTGTCTGGAGGAGAACGAAAACGTGTAGAAATTGCACGAGCATTGGCTGCTAATCCTAAATTTATATTACTTGACGAGCCATTTTCTGGAGTCGATCCAATTTCAATAACAGATATACAAAAAATTATTAAACAACTTAAAACCCGAAAACTTGGAATACTAATAACCGATCATAATGTAAGAGAAACATTGCGTATATGTGAGCGAGCATATATAATTAATCAAGGACAATCAATTGCTCATGGATCTCCTAACGAAATATTAAATAACAAACACGTACAACAAGTATACTTAGGAGATATATTTAAGCTATAACACACGATATCAATCGTATTTATATATAAAATAATTTAACCAAACAATTTTAACAATTTAAAACTCAAAAACCATACCGAATAATTTAAAAAATAATTTGTAGTATATATATTACAAATATCATGTGAATTAATCTATAAATAATCAAATTTAACACTCTGAATTAAAGTAAATATGAAATAACTAATAACAAATACTTTATGTGCCATATAATAAAATATATGCATTATCAACTAGATAATTAGAACCCTAGAAGCAATTTTTAAACGGGGATATTATACTGATTTATAGTAATCAAGCAAAAAAATTATAAATTGATGATATTTTAAATATGAAATACATTTATATTTTTAATAAGTTAGTATTACTTTAACTAAAATAGTTATTTTGTTTACAAATATAAATCACAAGATATGAAGAATATTATCAGCCATATTTCTAATAAATTATTAAAATAATTTATTCTTATTTATATCTTACAATTATTCTAATTTCACCAAAAAATAATTATTATTCATATTACCCTGAACCCTCTTGAATCAATATTCAAATTTATTTAGACCTTACAGATATCTATTTAAACGACAATAAAGATATATGTGCTGTTAATAACAGCACATATACAGATTAATGTTAATATATATTTTACACGGTATTATTATATATAATCCAATCATTTATATCTAAAATTATATCTTGAAAACACACTGAATTCCTCGTTAGGTATAAGAAAGAATTTAATTAAATAAACACGAGAAAAATTTTATTTTTTGTTATATACAAAAAATAAAATACCTTTATTCCTACCAAACAACACTGAAATTAAAAAAATTATACTACCACATAACACTATAGTAGGTCCTGCCGGCAAAAACATATAAAATGATCCAATCAACCCTATCCACGAGCAAAAAAAAGCAATAAATACCGATAACAATAACATATGTATTAAACTCTTAACCCAACACCGAGCTGATAAACCAGGTAACATCATTAAACCAACAGACATTAAAGTACCAGTTACTTGAAAACTCGCTACTAAATTTAACATAACTATGGATAAAAAAAATATTTGAATACATCTCGATATTTCAATATTATTATCTCTTAAAAAATCTGGGTCAAATGTTTCAATAATTAAAGCTCTGTAAAATAATGCAATAGTAAGTAAAGTTATAGTACTAATGATTCCAATACATTCTAAATTTAATAAATTTACAGACAAAATAGATCCAAATAACAAATCCAACAAATCTACATTAGGACCATGTAACGACATCAATACAACTCCAAATGCCAAAGATCCAAGATAGAGTCCAGCAAAACTAGCATCTTGTTGCAACAATGTTTTTTCGCTAATCCAAATAGACAATATTGCAACCATTAAACCAGAAATAAATCCTCCTATACTCATTATCATAAATGACATTCCTGAAAAAAAATACCCTATCGCTACACCCGGTAATATAGCATGAGATAACACATCTCCCACCAAACTCATACGCCTCAACATTAAAAAACTACCTATTGGCGTTATACTGATAGATAATACACAACAAGCAACTATAGCTCTTCGCATATATCCGCAATTAATAAAAGGATCAAATAACATATGAATCATCATAAAAACCTTTTCTTTCCCAGAAATAAATATTCCCATATACATGGGATGTATATAATCAGTTCACAATACCATAAAATTAAATTTTTCACATTTATATAGATGAATTCCAAATACTACGAGAACAAGTTAACAACAATGTATTAGGAAAATATTCAGTTATGAATTCATTATTATTATGTAACGCAGCAATCACAGTACATCCACGTCTACACAATAGATTTACAGCACGTATCATTATTTTACAAGTATTTATATCAATTCCTTGAAATGGCTCATCAAGTAAAATTAATGATGCTTGCTGAGCCAATATTCTAGCAAATAACATACGTTGCACTTGCCCTCCTGATAAAGTTTCTATATATTGATTTAATACATCTAACAATTTTACCTGACCTAAAGAACGCCAAATTACTGCTCTTTGATGTTGATTCAGTCTTTTTAATAAATTTATTCTTGGCCAACAACCCATAGATACTACGTCGAATACAGTTAATGGAAAATAAGGATCTATATTTCTGTTTTGAGGTAAATAACCCATACGAGGTCTACCTTTTTTCCCAAATTCCAATCGACCGGAAACTGGAGGCAACAAACCAGCTAATGTTTTTAATAAAGTAGATTTTCCTATTCCATTGGGTCCTATAATAGCAATCATGCTACCATACTTAATGCGACCACTTACAGATGGGCTAACATTACGGCCACAGTAACCCGCTATTAAGTTATATAATGTCATCATAGTTTTAACATTATATTATTCATGGCAACAAAGAGGACCAAAGAATGGCAGCCCATGAGCATAACAATACAATCAGTACTATGAGCATACGAATCAAACCTGAAGCAAGAAACAATTTCATACCAATAGACAAACTTTGTTTAGAGTGATACGACAACGATAAATTTCCTTAATAATTTAGTTATGTTATAACATAACATACATGAACCAAAAACCAACTACTTTTTTGTCACTAAAAAAAACAAATCAATATATAATCCTTTTAACTTTAATAAATTCATATAAATATTCTAGATTTTTTATGCTATAATATACATTATTACTAAAGTTAGTAGATTTTAATTAATATAAAACTTACTTTATAAACATATGAAATTTTTTTCACAACAGACACAACGTGATTACTATAATTTCAAAATAAAAAATTAAAATTCAATACTTGTTCATCTAGGATTATTTTTTATAATTACTTGATACTTCTTATAACACTGCCGAAGGCCGGACTCGAACCGGCACGCCATTAAGGTGATTGATTTTGAGTCAATTGCGTCTACCTATTTCGCCACTTCGGCAAAACACGAACATATCTAACAAATCCATCTGATGTAAAACTATGCAGCCACTAAAATTTACCAAATTTTTCAAAAGAATTCAATATACAGAATCAATTTCTTCACAATCATTCAATTTAAACATTAGATTTGTAAACATAATATAATTTTTTAACAAGGTATCATTTTAAAAAAATATTAAAAATATTCACAAAACCATCTACAAATATGCCATCGTAGCAACATAAACAATTGCTAAATACACATTTAATATGCTACATTATAATAATGTAATAATTTTTACTTATATCAACCATATCATCACTTACATTGCTTATGCTTATAAAAATACAATCGTATTGTGTGCTCGATTATATCTATGATTAACGAGCATATTATTCTTGAATACATTTAATATATTTTACTCTTGTATATTTATACATTATAATACAGGGTAAAATAAATATTACATAAAAATTTTTTATATGAATAATTTTGATTTCAATTTACTAATAATTCTCAATGCACTACTCGAAGAGAATAGCGTAAACTTAGCAGCAAAAAAATTAAATGTCACTGCTCCGGCTATTAGTAAATCCCTCAACAAAATACGCATTCTATTTAATGATCAAATTTTAGTACGCAGTGGAACTAAATTAATCCCTACGCCTAAAGCAATCTCTCTAAAAGAAAATATTAAAGAATTAGTGAACCGTATTGAATCAATATTTAACAACAACATAGTATTTGAACCTAAAATTGCCACTATATCATTTACTATTGCATCGAACAACGCTATTCTTTTTATCCTTAATACCATCTTATTTCAAAAAATGAAAGATAAAGCTCCCAAAGCATTTATTCATTTAGTAAATGACTCAGACTACGATGATAATTTTTTAAGAAACCATACCATAGATTTATATATAGGAGAAATGCGCGCACTTAATCCAGAAATAACTATTCGAACTATCTACGTATCCAAATGTTGTATAATATCTCGGAATCATCATCCTATTTTGTCTCAAACTAAGAATATGGATAATTTATTAAAATATCAATTCATTAAAACCAAACATGAGTATTTAACCAATTCCGATGAACATAGTAAATATTTTTGGTCGGAGCGTAACTTAATTGGTATTACCCCAGAATACATCACTACTGTAAACGCTATAATTCATTCAGATGCACTAGCGATAATACCAGAATTTATATTAACAATGATACAAAAATTAAATATACCAATCACACATTTTAATACTGATTTAAATTTAGGAAAAAAAAGCATTATTCAAGCATGGCATTCTAAACACAACCGCTCTTCCGCTCATAAATGGCTACGAGAATTTACTAAAAAAATATTTTTAACTAGTATAGTATAATAAAATTTATTAAAAATTTTTATGTTCACAAAATTATGAATATATCCGCATAATAATAACACTAATTACCAAAAATATTATACTGGGTGATATTGATCCAATTATTGGAGAAACACTGTGTATAGCACTTAATATTCCAAATATTTGATTTAAAATATAAAATAAAAACCCCGCTATACTTCCTACGAACAATCTAATACCTATCTTTTTTTTATATAATGGCCCAAAAGTAAACGCTAATGCCATTAGGGTCATAACGGATCCAGATATAGGGGATAATATTTTCTTCCAAAAAATCACTTGATAATATTTAGAATTTTGCCCAATCCTATTAAAATATTTAGCACAATGATATAATTTAGAGATAGATAAAAAATTTGGATGAGTGATCATCATGGATAATCTATATGGGGTTAATTCAGCATTCCATTCAGAATGTGGTATATTTTTATTAACAACGGATGTTTTTTGAGAAATATCTAATTCATTTACATTAATCAAATGCCATAATTTATCAACAAACACTGCCCGTTCAATATAACATATCTTTTTTAGCTTTCTTTCTTCGTTAAAATTATATAGCTTTACTCCTAACAATTCATTATAGGCTATTACATTTTCAACACAAACAAAATCATTCTTATCTATGAACCACAGATTTTTAATCTTTATAGAAAGTAAAGAAGTATCATGTTGTGATTGATTACGATACATGCACATTATTTTTTCGCTATTAGGCACCACCCATTCATTAGAAATGAAACTGCATAATAATACAGGAACAGAAGCTTTTATGACTGATAAAGTGATCTGTAACCTACTAAATCCAGAAATCTGCATTGCTATAAATTCATTATGTACTTCAAGCATGCACAAACCTAAAAGCCCACCTAATAAAGTAGCTATTGGAAAAAATAATTCAAAATCTTTTGGCAAACTTAAAATCATGTAAATAATAACATCAAAAAAAGAATGATTTCCTTCTCCTATCTTACGCAATTCATCAATCAATTTAATTACACTAGATAAAGATAATAACACTAAAAAAACCGTTGTTGTATTTGATATTACCGTTTTTATAATGTAATAATTTAAAATGTTGTGCATATATACTATGTTTTTATATGATATCGATAACACATTATTAAAACTAATTTTTTTATATAAGAAGTATCCCATGAATTAAGCAATAAAACTATCGATAGATAAATACTATTAATAACCCACATCCATACTATAGGATTTATGTTATCTAAAAGAACACAGGAACGTAATAAAATATGAAAAATAAAAAAAATTATATATAAAAAAACAGTTACCAATAAATTTATTAAATAATTATACGAAACAACAGTAATTAATAACGTTGTGATCATTGGCATAAGAAAAATAGATACTAATAAAGTTAAACGCCAATGTAACTCTGCACGCATCTCTGATTTATTAGAACACCATAACTGATGCATAAACATATGATCAACAGATTCATTTTCTTCATAAAATGTTTTAATAGTACTATTGATTAACATTTGATACTGAGAAAAATCAGTAATAAGCACATCCTGGCACAACTCACATTTATTATAAATTTCATAATATGTACCTTTTTTTAAAATAATTAATCGGGAGCCATCAGGATTTCTACAAACACTGCCTTGATCTGAAGTAATAATTATAAACATACTGTTATCTTTATCTGAATTTGTTTTTGACAAAAACACATTTTTTAATTTATTTCCCTGAATGCTATCCGAAAACAAAATTAAATATTTAGTAGCCAATGGTTGAAATTTTCTTTCTGAAAAAATAACTAAATTAATGTTTTCCTTAATTTTATACAATAATTTACTTTGATAACTTGAGCAATAAGGAGATAACCACGATATATTAATCATAGTGCATGTAGCAACGATCCCACTAAAAAAAAATATACTTCTTATAAAAATGTATTTATCTACGGCACAAGAATACATAGCTATAATTTCATTATGAGCATGTAATCGATAAAACGTTACTAAAACGCTCAAAAATACGCTAAAAGGAATAAGTAATTTTCCTGATTCTGGCATATTTAATCCAAGACATAGAAAAACCAAATATATTGAAATACCACTATCTATCACCAAACTCAACATTTTGATCAATTTTTGACAAAAACACACTAAAAATAATAATGTTAGAATGATTAACTGATTTCTAAATATTTCTTTCAATATATATTTGGTAAATATCATTATTTTACCTAAAAAACTTGTTTTTAAATAAAAAATAAGTATCGTAATAATAACAGATTGTGGTATTAAAAAATGATACATATTCGTTTTTTATAATGTAAGAAAATTATCCATTACGTTATAAACACAATACAATCTCACCCTGATATATTTCAATGTTTTATATAAAATATAAAAATTGTAAATATTGTGACTAATTTATTTTTTGAGTATGCCATTTGACATATTTATATACAGGAAATATTATGATAAAATTTAACGTTACTAGCGGGCATCAAGAATTATATCCTGATAGTTGCATAATTACTGGTACATTTGAAGAATTAAATTTATTTCCTTCAACAAAAAAAATTGATGACGTAAGCAAAGGATACATCAGTTCATTGTTACGTCGTGGCGCGTTACACGGAAAAGTCGCGCAAACGCTCTTATTATACGATGTTCCTCATTTACATAATAGACAAATTTTATTAGTTGGGTGCGGTAAAAAATCTGATTTTGATGAAAATTGTTATAGAAAATTAATTCGAAAAATAACAATCTTATGTAAAGAGATACCTATAATTAGAATATTACTTTTTTTAAGTGAATTAAATATAAAAGGATACGATAATTATTGGAAAATAAGACAAACCATGGAAATCGTTAATGAAGAGTTGTATGTTTTTAATAAATTTAAAAATAGCAAAAAAACTACACTGAATAAATCACTAAATGAAATAATATTACATATACCTAATGAAAATGAATTAGGATGTTGTAAAAAATCTATTAGAGATGGATTATCTATCGTTCATGGAATAAAAATAGCTAAAGACCTAGGAAATATGCCCCCTAATTTTTGTACTCCTGATTACTTTGTAAATCAAGTAAATGAATTATCTAATTGTGATAACGTCACAATAAATATAATCAATGCTTTAGAAATGAAAAAATTAGGTATGAATGCTTATTTAGCGGTAGGAAAAGGGTCTAATTATGCTCCCGCAATGCCTATAATTAAATACAGAGGGCATCCTGAAGGGTCTAATATTCCTCCCATTGTACTTATAGGAAAAGGTTTGACCTTTGATTCTGGTGGAATTTCTATCAAAGAATCAAATAAAATGGACGAAATGAAATATGATATGTGCGGAGCTGCCGTAGTATATGCAATTATGCGTATAGCCATAGAACTAAATTTACCATTAAATATTATCGGAATACTTGCTATTTGTGAAAATATGATAAGTCATACTTCATTTCGTCCAGGTGATATCCTGACTACTTTATCTGGAAAAACAGTGGAGGTATTAAACACCGATGCTGAAGGTCGTTTGGTTCTATGTGATGCATTGACATATGCAGAACGTTATAAACCAGATGTTGTAATAGATATAGCTACATTAACTGGAGCTTGTGTTATTGCTTTAGGACATCATTTTAGCGGTTTAATGTCTAACAACAAAAACTTAGCCGACGAACTAATTCTGGCTGGACAACAATCTAAAGATTATGTTTGGAAATTACCATTAGACGAAATGTTCCAAAAACAATTAAAATCTACATGTGCGGATATGACAAATGTTGGGGGTAGACCTGGTGGTGCTATTACAGCCGGATGTTTTCTTCATCAGTTTGCCTATAAATATCGTTGGGCACATTTAGATATTGCTGGAACAGCATGGGTATCTGATTATTGCGATAAAAGCGCAACAGGTCGCCCCGTTGCGCTTTTATCGCAATATCTGATTAATAGATCATCCCATAAAATTTAAATTATCTTTATTAATCAATACTAACTTTATAACAGAATCACACCAAAATAAATTTATATTTTATTTTTATAATCAATTATCATTGATTATAAAAATAATAAAAATTAATAACATATGAAACGAAGTATTTTTTATTTACTATCTCAAGAATTTGAACAAAAAAATAGACCTAATTACATAGAACAGCTTGCTTGTAAGTTAATAAGCACACAATGGAGATCTGGAAAAACCATCTTAGTAACTTGCGAAAATGAACATCAAGCTACAAAAATAGACAAAATATTATGGACATTTGACCAAAATTCATTTGTGCCACATAATCTATTTGGAAAAACCATCCAGAATGCTCCAATCGTCATATACTGGAGTCAGTGTTGCTACGATAATCAACCAAAAGATCTATTAATAAACCTTATGCTAAAAAATATGAATTTTTTCTTAAATTTTAATGAAATAATAGATTTCGTTCCTATATCTGACATTTTAAAAAAATGGGCAAGATACAGATACCGATCTTACAAAAGAAATGGATTTCAGGTAAGTGTTGTTAACACACCAACTGAATGAGTAATTATATCGTGGAAAAAATATATAATCCTAAAAACATAGAAGAACCAATTTATAAATTTTGGGAATATGGAGACTACTTTAGTCCCCATGGAAATACATCTCAAGAAAGTTATTGCATTATGATGCCTCCTCCTAATATTACAGGACAATTACATCTCGGACATGCATTTCAACAAACTATTATGGATGTTTTGATTCGTTATCAAAGAATGCAAGGAAAGAATACTTTATGGCAAACAGGAACAGATCATGCTGGAATTGCCACTCAAATGTTAGTAGAACATAAAATTTATAATAATACAGGTAAAACTAGACATGATTACACACGAGATGAATTAATAAAAAATATTTGGGCATGGAAAAGTCAATCTGAACAGATTATTACTTACCAAATGAAACGATTAGGAAATTCAGTAGATTGGAAACGACAACGTTTCACCATGGACACAGAAATGTCTTATGCAGTAACAGAAGCTTTTATTCGATTATATCAAAAAAATTTAATTTATAGAGGAAAAAGGTTAGTAAACTGGGATTGTAAATTACAAACCGCAATTTCTGATCTAGAAGTTATAAATAAAAAAACAAAAGGCTCTATATGGTATATATATTATAAATTAGATAATGCTACTATCAGTTCGAATTCTCATCACTTAATTGTCGCAACAACGCGACCAGAAACTATGTTAGGAGATACTGCCGTTGCAGTGCATCCGGAAGATACTCGCTATAAAAATTTAATTGGACAATACGTTATTGCACCCATAACTAACAGACGTATTCCTATTATTTCTGACAAAAACGTAGACATGTTTAAAGGCACTGGTTGTCTTAAGATTACTCCTGCCCATGATTTTAATGATTATATTATAGGAAAAAGACATGGATTGCCTATGATAAATATTTTTTCACTTGATGGCAAAATTCTTAAAAAACTAGAAGTATTTAACAGTTATGGACAACTTACCGATCAATTATACTGCAAAATTCCCCAAATATTCCATAATCTTAACAGTGATAATGCGCGAAAAAAAATAATTTCCGAATGCAATGCACTTAAATTATTACACAATATAGAACCTCACGATTTAACAATTCCATATAGTGATCGCACTGGCACTATAATTGAACCCATGTTAACTGATCAGTGGTATATACGCGTTAAACATTTAACACAACACGCGATAGACGCGGTAAATTTAAATATAATTAATTTCGTTCCGAAACAATATAAAAATATGTATTTCAGTTGGATGAACAACCTTCAAGATTGGTGCATCTCTCGTCAAATCTCGTGGGGACATAAAATCCCTGCTTGGTATGATGATAACAACACAATATACGTAGGATACTGCGAAAAAGATATCAGAATAAAAAATAAATTAAATAATAACGTAATATTGCATAGAGAGAAAGATGTATTAGATACATGGTTTTCTTCAAGTCTTTGGACATTTGCTGCTTTAGGTTGGCCTAAAAATACTAATTTATTAAATGTATTTCATCCTACTAATATTATAATCAGTGGATTTGACATCATATTTTTTTGGATCGCACGAATGATTATGTTAACTATGCATTTCATTAAAAATGATAACGGATCGGCACAAATTCCTTTTAAAAATGTATATATTACTGGTCTTATACGCGACGAATTAGGTCAAAAAATGTCTAAATCTAAGGGAAATATTATTGATCCAATAGACATAATAGATGGTATTTCAATAGAAAATTTATTAAAAAAACGTACAAAAAACATGTTACAACCACAATTATCTAAGCATATTATAAATAATACTATAAAACAATTTCCTAATGGAATTAAACCTCACGGAACTGATGCTTTACGATTTACATTGGTAGCATTAGCATCATCTGGACGGGATATACATTGGGATATGCAACGACTAACAGGTTATCGTAATTTTTGCAATAAATTATGGAATGCTAGTCGCTTTGTTCTTATGCATACCAAAAATCAAGATTGTGGTATATCTATCAATGAAAAATCATTTGCCTTAGCAGATCGTTGGATCATTACAAAATTTCATCAAACAATACAAATTTTTCATAAAAAATTAGAAATTTATCGTTTTGATGAAGTAGCAAATATTTTACATGAATTTATTTGGCATCAGTTTTGTGATTGGTATCTAGAATTAACGAAACCAATACTTTATCATGGAAATGCATTAGAACTAAGAGGTACACGTTACACATTAATCACATTATTAGAATCATTACTGCGACTAACACACCCAATTATTCCTTTTATTACAGAAAAGATTTGGCAAGAAGTTAAAACAGTTACTGGGAATAACGGAAAAACTATCATGTTACAACCATTTCCAAAATATGATGCATCTGTAATTGACATGAAATCCGTAATAGATATTGAATGGATTAAAAACGCCGTTTTAGCAATACGTACCGCTCGTGTAAACATGAATATATCATATAATATACCCCTACAGATAGTATTTAGAGATACTTCATCAGAAGTTAAAAAACGCATTACAGAAAATTCCAACATTTTATGTCATATTGCTCAATTAAAAAGTATCCATTTCATATCAAAAGGCACGATCTATCCAAAATCAATGACAATGCCTTTAGATTCATCAGAACTATTAATACGTATACCAGATATATTTAACAAAGAAAACGAAATAAATAGATTAAAAAAAGAATCAGAATTAATAAATCGTAAAATTGAAACAATACAAAAACTACTAGATGACAATAATTTCATTAAGCAGGCGCCAAAATCTGTCATCAAAGACAAACAAGCGCTATTAAATTATTATGAACGAATTCAAAATAAATTGATTGATCAATGTGCTATCATGAAGAAACCGTAATTATTTTATATAACAATATCTAAATAAAATAACTTGGAGAATAAATTTTCTATTCGTATTTTAAGTATTAAAAATTTAATAATAAATTTATTTCTTTATTTTTAATTAATTGTTAAATAATTGTCACGCTATGTTTCATCAAAATTAATTTCTACACATTTAAAAAATTTAAATTTAACATAATAAAATTTTTTTTAAATGACATTTTTCATTGAAATATAAATAACCACATTATCTATATAAATATCAACAGATAGGTAAATGTCATATGAATCAATTATATAAACGGTCTTTTTTACGATTAATAGATTTCACTATAAATGAAATTTATTATCTATTACAATTATCCAGTTATTTAAAACACCAAAAAAATACACATACTGAAATTAAAAAATTAAATGGAAAAAACATTGTACTCATCTTTGAAAACCATTCAACTAGAACAAGATGTGCTTTTGAAGTAGCAGCATTTGATCAAGGCGCGTGTGTGACCTGCTTGACTCCAAATATTAGTCAAATTGGGCATAAAGAATCTATTAAAGATACTGCTAAAATATTAGGAAGGATGTATCATGGGATTCAATATCGTGGTTATAGTCAAGATACAGTTACTACATTTGCACAATATTCTGGAGTACCAGTATGGAATGGACTTACTGTGAAATTTCATCCAACACAATTACTTGCTGATCTTATGACTATGAAAGAACAACTACCCCATAAAATGTTTCATCAAATGAAATTAGCCTATATAGGAGATGCAAAAAACAACATCAGTAATTCTTTATTAGAAGCTGCCGCAATAATGGGATTCGATTTAAGATTAGTATCACCTAAAATATTTTGGCCGATACAAGAGCTATTTATAAAGTGTCAAAATATTGCACAACGTAATAATGGAAATATCACACTTACTGAAGATATCCCTATCGGAATAAAGGACGTAGATTTTCTATACACTGATGTATGGGTATCTATGGGAGAAAATGAAAAAGTATGGAAAGAACGTATTTCTTTATTATCTCCATATCAAGTAAATCATCGTATGATCCAAAATACCAATAATCCAAATGTAAAATTTTTACATTGTTTACCGGCATTACACAACAGTGAAACCACTATTGGTAAAAAAATAGCACGACAATATAATTTAAAAAATGGAATAGAAGTAACAAATGACATATTCGAATCTCCGTATAGTGTAGTGTTTGATCAAGCCGAAAACCGTTTGCATACTGTCAAAGCTCTGATCCTGGCAACATTACTGCCTGATTCCACTAATTTTAATCAATAGTAATAGAATAGATTCTATTATTTTTTTATATAAATACTAAAAATAATGCCTTATTTTTAATGCAAATTCATTAGGATAAATTATATGCTTCAGGTTATCAGTACAAAAAAATCTCCCATTCCTCTCGGACCTTATGTACAAGCGATAGACATAGGAAACATAACATTTGTATCTGGGCAAATAGGAATACGCCCAGATACAAATGTTATCCCCGACAACATTTACGATCAAACGTATCAATCACTAGAAAATATCAAAAATATCATAGAGGCCGCTGGCCTACAAATCAATAATATTATTAAAACTACATTATTCATTGTTGATATCAATGATATTCCTACTATAAATATCAGCTATATGAAATTTTTTCATTCATCTTCTTTACATGAAGATATAATTTTACCAACACGTTCCTGTGTAGAGGTTTCTAGATTACCAAAGAATGCCAAAATAGAAATTGATGCTATCGCTACACGTATTTTATAAATTTAATAATAATCGTGAAAATAAAACACTAACACACAACAAATGAACAAATTATTTCGCATAATCCCTATTATTCTAGAAATGCTCTCACAGTTATTCATTAATAATAAAAAGCATATAAATACAACATAGTCATAATATGACTGAAATTTTTTCATCATTATTGCATACATTTTTCTTTCAAAAAGAAAAATCTGATAATACCAAATACTGTAGAATCTTATTCTTGCAATAATTACGAATAATAAACATATTATTCATTTAGATAGCATCTCTGATTCATATATCAAAGCTTGTTCTGTATCATACTGATTCTCCCACTTTGCAATTACTAACACCGCTAAAGCATTACCTATAACATTTAACGCTGTACGACCCATGTCTAAAACCCTATCCACTCCTGCTATAAACGCCAATCCTTCCAATGGAATACCTACGCTGCCTAATGTAGCTAACAATACTACAAATGAAACTCCTGGAACACCAGCGATACCTTTAGAAGTGATCATTAAAGTCAATACTAAAATAATTTCCTGACTTAAAGATAATTCAATACCATATAATTGTGCAATGAAAATAGCAGCAATACTTTGATATAAAGTTGATCCATCTAAATTAAAAGAATAACCAGTAGGCACTACAAATCCAGTGATAGTTGACGGAGCTCCATAAGCTTCCATTTTTTCTATAATACGTGGTAATACAGTTTCTGAACTAGCAGTAGAAAAAGATAAAATCAGTTCTTCTTTTAAAATACAAATTAATTTCCAAATTCTAAGATTGCATATGCGTGCCACTATACCTAATACTACTAATGCAAAAAAAACAATAGCACCATAGACTAATAATACAAGTTTAGTAAGAGGCAACAAAGAGCTAAATCCAAAAGTCGCAACTGTAACTGAAATTAAAGCAAACACCCCAATAGGAGCATAACGCATTACTATATGTGTTACTTCGAACATAGTATCCGCTACAGAATTAAAAATGTCCAATAATGGAGTTTTAGTTTTTTCTGGCAATGTAGCTAGTCCAAGTCCAAAAATTACCGAGAAAAAAATAACTGGTAACATATCTCCTTTAGCCATAGAATTAATAATATTCGAAGGAATCAACGATAACATAGTATTTACCAAATTTGACTGTATTTCAGATGTAGTTTGCTCGTACATTGAAATATCCGTTTTCGAAAGAAGAGACATGTCAATGCCATAACCAGGATGCAACAAATTAGCAAAAGCTACACCAAGTACTATAGCAAGTGTTGTAATAATCTCGAAATAAATAATAGTCTTTAAACCAATACTTCCCAATTTTCTTGCATCTCCAATACCAGCGATTCCAACCACCAATGTAGCCATTACAATGGGAACCACGATCATTTTTATCATACGAATAAAAATTTCTCCAGCTGGAGAAAGAAATGTCGTGATCATCCAATCTTTTAATTCTGTTTGATTATGCAATACAATTCCTAAAACAATACCCAAGTTTAAAGCAAAAAAAATTTTCCAAGCAAGGGTAATTTTAAACTTTCTAATCATCATAGTTACCCCTTAATTAAAATGAGTTATTTTTTTATTTCACATCAATCCGGAATTAATTATATCAACTGATTTAAATTCTCTTCCAAAAAATCCCCATTAAACAACACAAACGTACACCAAGAAACTGCTAACCAAATATAAATTAATTTATAGAAAATTTCTTAACCTTCATATCAAAAAAATGTCACATAACCTATAAATTATTTATTAAACACAATTACTTGAAAAAACAAAACTCAACGCAACATCTTTTTATGTGCATTGAGCAATATATATACTGAACACCTAAAATTATATATCAACTATTTATAAAAACTTACAAAGAGACACAAGAACACTAACATTAATATCTATAACTTCCAAAATAGAGATATACCCTTAACAATTTTTTAAATTACCTTTTCAACAAAGGATAAGATCATCCATCGTTTAAGTCAACTGTTTACATAATTAAATATTCATAAAAAATTTCATTTTATTAACAAATTATATCTTGCATTAATGCGTAACAACCATAACAATAATAATATATTTTACAATATATGTAATCGCTCTTTACTATATCAAAAAATATGACAATGGAATATGTGTGATCTTGACATCAATTCCTGTTAATTCCTTAAAATTTCTCAGCATTAATGATATAAATATTTATAAAAATTGCAATCACCCTTATTAAATAAGGTAATATTATTCATTCTCTGCTAATAAAGCTTCTAAAAAATCTAAGTCGCGTAACAATTTAGTTAACGTTTCATTACTAATTTTTTGTTGCGCACGTAAATGATAATATTCTCCTCTTTCAGCGCGTAATGCGTTTAACCTCATCCGTCTCTCTAACTCTTCAGTTAACATAGAATTTACATCATTATTTCCGTCTATACGACGGCGTAAATTACCTATAACACGTGCGCTTACCTCATTAATAATTTGACTATCAATATTTTCTTCTTGGCTATGCATTAACCGTTCTTCTAGTTTATATAAACTTTCAATAGCTACTTCTGCTGCTATAGCCCGTGCCATACGCTCTTCTTTTCGTTGTAA
This sequence comes from Candidatus Blochmanniella chromaiodes str. 640, assembly GCF_000331065.1. Classification (NCBI taxonomy): domain Bacteria; kingdom Pseudomonadati; phylum Pseudomonadota; class Gammaproteobacteria; order Enterobacterales; family Enterobacteriaceae; genus Candidatus Blochmanniella; species Candidatus Blochmanniella chromaiodes. The sequence goes on along the minus strand of NC_020075.1, from coordinate 36,340 downwards.
TAATTTATCAGATACTATAATTCCCTGCAACAACCACGGAAGAACAATTACACCACATAATAAAGAGAATAAAATAACACCAGTGGCAATAAAAACCAATTGATAACGAAACGGAAAAGCTGATCCATCTCTTAAAAAAAGCGGTATTGAAAGTACTCCTGCTAATGTAATAGCACCACGTACTCCAGCAAAAGAAGCAATTAAAATTTCTCGTACACTATATTCACTAAATACCATTGGACGTTTAGTCATAAAATATAAACTTATATTTTTCATTAACCACAACCACCCAAATCTAAGTATCATTAATGCGAAATAAATAAGAATTACATATACAAATAACATCCATGTTTTAGTAGTTGGATCCATTGCTGCTTGTGAAATAGAAGTCGATAAAATATCTGGTAATTGCAATCCCAGCATAATAAACACCATACCATTAAACACAAACTCTAACATTGTCCAAACACTATTTCCCCTCAAACGCATAGCTAACGGGGCATTACGGATTATTCCTGATTGGCCAATAGTCATTCCTGAGGCAACTGACGATAATATTCCAGATACTCCAATATGCTCAGCAACTAAATATGCCGCAAAAGGTAACAATAAAAGAAGTATTGTTTGAGTAGCAGGATCACCACCACTCCAATGCGTAATAAACCTTAATGATTTACTATATCCCCAAGTAACAGCTATCCCAGTTAATAAACCACCCATAGATATTTTAATAAATTCTATAGAAGCCCCGCTCACACTGAAAACCATAGTGCCCATAGCTACTGAAATAGCAAATTTAAGAGATACTAATCCTGACGCATCATTCATCAAAGCTTCTCCTTGAAGAATGTCCATAAGCTTTTTAGAAATACGTCCCTCTCCTACAATACCTGAAAGCGCTACTGCATCAGTTGGAGATAAAACTGCTGCCAATGCTAACGCTGCTACAAGAGGCATGTCTGGTATCATCCAATGAATTAAATATCCAATACCAACCACAGTAATAATTACCAACACCAATGCTAATATAACAATTTCACCTCCATGACGTAAAAACTCACGAATTGGAGTTTTCCAACCATCGGAGAATAATAACGGGGGGATAAAAAGCAATAAAAATAGCTCAGGATTAAAATCTACATGTAATCCAAATCTAGGCCAAGCTAATAAAGCCCCTAATACAATTTGCATAAGAGGCAATGGCATTTGAAACGGCAAAATTCGTGTTATAACTCCTGAAACAGAGACAGCTAAAGTAAGAATCAGAATCGTAAAAAAAATCTCCATACTTTAAATCTCAATCATATCCAAAAAAATAAGTATTTTTCTACAAATATAGTATTTAGTTTTTATATGTACTTCATATTGTGAATAAGCACGGCATACCTATAAAGTATTAAACAAAACGATAAAATTATATATATGAATATACGCGGCCTTTAATTATACACTACTCATAAGAAATGAAATATTTTTATATTTACTCTAACAATATAAATTTATAATTTTGTTATTTAAGTACTATCAGTATAGTACTGATATATAATACTACACTGATTGCAACATCCTAAATATATATTTTGCAATAGGTTTAGGAATATTTAACACGCTTTAATATAACTACATGGATTGAATACTAGCAAGGACATAAGTACATATTTGATATGCTTTTATGTTTAAAAAAACACAGCAATAATATCAAATATTTTAGTACACTACGCATGTTGTGTTTATAGGTGTATATGAACGTAAAAAATAATTATTGAAAAATCCAACCTATACCACCTATACAATAATGAAAATGACTCATTAATTTTTAATACATCTAACCCATCTAAAAAGGAATATCCTCGTCATCGAAATTAACATCGACCGGGTCACCCCCCGATACATCATTCGATATGGTTTTATCGTCGCTATTCATTACATTCTGATTATCTAACGATACATTTTCTCCTGAATGACGACTACCCAACATTTGCATTGCGCCTCCAATACTAACAATAATTTCAGTAATATACCGATCTTGTCCATTTTGATTTTGCCATTTTCTAGTTTTTAACGATCCTTCAATATATACCTGAGAACCTTTATGCAGATATTCTGATGCAATTTCTGCTAATTTCCCAAATAACACCACACGATGCCACTCAGTTTTTTCTTTAAATTCATTAGTTTGTTTATCTTTCCAGGATTCAGTAGTAGCTACTGAAATATTAGTAACCATACTACCACTAGACATATAACGAACCTCTGGCTCCTGACCAAGATACCCTATTAAAATAACTTTATTAATTCCCCTATTAGCCACAACTCCTCCATTCATTACATCGTATGGTTATTTTTAATATTTTATTAAAGTAACCACGCTATTGCCGTTTAATAAACCCGTATATTTAATATACTTAAATAAAAATTAATATTATTACTAATATCTTTACAAAAAACCCACACAATAAAGTGTATTATATTAAAAATCAATATTCTTCACTTAACACCGCACTATATTAGCAAAAATAATTTAAAATTATTTAACGTATTTTATGAACAAATGTAAATTATATTTAAAATAAATATATAATAATAAATTTCAAATAATCATTCATTCCATGTGTTATATTTGTTACAGTATAAAATATTATAAAAATAATATACATACATTATGTGCCATTTTTTACAAAACAGATACCAAAAGTTTATCATAGAATAAATACATAAATTATTTCATATAATAATATCTATAACCAATCCATATCACTAATAAAATATTAATATTGACCAGATTCAACATAGTTATCAAATCGAGAACATTTTCCGTTAAACATCAATCGTATAGTGCCAATGGGACCATTCCGTTGTTTCCCTAGAATAATTTCAGCAATCCCTTTCATTTCACTGTTTTCATGATACACTTCATCACGATAAATAAATAAAATAAGATCAGCATCTTGTTCAATTGCTCCGGATTCACGCAAATCTGAGTTAACGGGATGTTTGTCAGTGCGTTGTTCTAAACCTCTGTTTAACTGAGAAATCGCTATGACTGGTACTTTCAATTCCTTAGCTAAAGCTTTTAACGATCGAGAAATTTCTGAAATTTCTAATGTGCGATTATTAGATAAAGACGGTACTCTCATTAATTGTAAATAATCAATCATAATTAAACTCAAACCATCGTGTTCACGGAACAACCTACGAGCCCGTCCACGCACTTCAGAAGGTGTTAAACACGAGGAATCGTCAATATATATATTGCGCTTTTCCAAAAGAAGTTCCATAGCACTAGTAATTCTTTCTCGATCTTCATTATTCAGTCGTCCCGTGCGAATACGTACTTGATCAACTCGAGATAATGAAGCTAACATACGTATCATAATTTGATCGCCAGACATTTCTAAACTAAATATCAATACTGGTTTTTTTTCAGTCATTGCGGCATGTTCACACAAATTCATAGCAAAAGCAGTTTTTCCCATAGAAGGGCGAGCGGCAATAATTATAAGATCAGATTTTTGTAAACCATCAGTTTTTTTATCCAAGTCTCTATATCCGCTAGAAACACCAGTAACACCATATTTTGGTCTATTACATACCTGCTCAATATGAGCGATTGTCTTTTCTAAAATATGGTCTATTCCTTTTGGATTAATATTATGATTGCTTTTACTATGTGAAATTTGAAAAATGAGAGATTCAGCTAAATCCAATAGCTCATCACTGCTTCGGCCTTGAGGATTATATCCGGCATCAGCAATTTTATTTGCTATAGAAATCATTGCGCGTATTACTGATCGTTCGCGTACTATATCTGCATATGCAACTACGTTAGAAGCACTGGGAACATTCTTTGATAATTCTGCTAAATACGCAAATCCTCCTACTAATTCCAATTTTCCTTGAATCTCTAAAGATTCTGACAGTGTTATTAAGTCAATAGGTTTATTTGTTTCCAGTAAACGTTTCATTTCAGTAAAAATAATTCGATGAGCATAATTAAAAAAATCATCAGAATTTATTTGTACTGATATATATTCCCATTGAGTATTATCTAACATTAAACCACCTAACATTGATTGTTCAGCTTCTAATGAATACGGTGGTATTTTCATATTATTTACTTGCTGATCATGAGAAACATGCATTTTTAATATTTTCCCCGCATAAATTTCTATTTTCCTTAACAAGAAATATCTAAATTTTAAACACGAAAAATCATATTTCCACTATTACAATACCATATAAAACACCTAAAATAATTACACTGATATAAATCATAAAACCATATGTACAGACATCATGCGTACATACATTAAAGTTATTTAAAATAATATAAATAAAATTAAAAAATACACTGTTATATTAAATAATCTCAGCATTTTTTATTAACGTAATTTGAAAATACTTACAGTTTATTAATGAATTAATAACATACAACAAATAAACATCTGTTATAAACGAAAAATAACATCGCTTATGTGTAATTATCCTGTAATATCATTCATATTCGTTTACTGTAAACTGTATACTTATAAATGCAAAAGATGTAATAATTTTATAAATCCATAATTTTTTATATACTATATAATTACTTTTTAGCATCATCTTTTTCAGTACATACCTAATAATTTTTTATTTATACGTCCTATGCTGATAGTAATACAAACATATCATTAATAATTAAGGAACAGTATGAATACTAATATCCAAAAAATATTAACTCAAATTAAAAAACTATGCGAACAACGATGTGTGCGTTTAACACCGCAACGCTTGGCAGTGTTACGATTGATATCCCAATACAACGGAGCTATAAGCGCTTATGATTTACTGCATTTACTGCGACAATCTTCACTACCTCATGCAAAACCTTCTACTATTTATCGTGCTTTAAATTTTCTATTAGCACAAGGATTTATTCATCGCATTGAATCTACCAATAGTTTTATGTTATGCCGCTATTTTTTTGAATTATCACATAATTTTGCTTTCTTTATTTGTAAGAGTTGCAAACAAGTTACCGAACAAACTACAAAAGGAATCGAAGAAATTTTACAAAATACGGCTAAAATTACAGGGTTTACTATGTTTAATAATGTTATTGAAGCACACGGACTATGTCCGAAATGTATTGCCCTTGAATTGCGACCAAATTTTAAACCCTAATTATTTTAATATATGTAATGACATTAATAAAATACTAATATATACGTCATCAATTAACGTAATGACACACATCAATTTAAGTAAAAATCGATGTTGCAACTATACCTATGTATTAATACTAACTTAAACTAAAATTATTAATGTTCAGAATCTATAAAACTACATAAAAATTAACCACAAACTTATTATTAATATTTTATTACACACAGCAATCGTATTCATTTAAATACGTTTATCCTGCACACTCTTATTGTTTAGAGTGAAATTGATTATATTTAAATTAATGGAAACTCGAAGCAATACCTATGAACACTAACATACCTACATAATTATTACTTAAAAAAGCCTGAAAATATCTTATTCGTTTTCTTTTATTAATTAATATTTGTTGCCACATAAATAATATGATGACTCCAAATAATGAAAAAAAATAAAATACTACAGTAAATCTCTCCTTCCATCCAATAATTCCTAATATAAATACAATACATAACTGCAATATTCCTATTAAAAATTTATCCATGTCGCCAAACAATACAGCAGATGACTTTATTCCAACATATATATCATCTTCCCGATCTATCATAGCATATTGCGTATCATATACTATTGTCCATACAGTATTCATTAGAAATAATAACCAAGCAGTACTATTTATGGGATTATTAATTGCAGTAAACGCCATTAAAATAGGCCAACTAAACAATAATCCTAACATTACTTGGGGAAAATAAATATATCTTTTAAGATACGGATATATCCAAGATAATATTAGGGCTACTACAGATAAAAAGATAGTAATAAAATTAAAACTTAAAACCAATATGAATGCAATAAAAAGAAGTATCGATAACGCCACTAATGCCTCTTTTTTCCTGATCATACCAGATGGTAATGGACGGGTTTTAGTACGTTGAACATGACTATCGATATCGTAATCAACATAATCATTGATTATGCAACCTGCAGAGCGCATACACAGTGCCCCGGCAACAAACACTATCAAAACAACTTTGTCAGGGATACCTTTGTGTGATAACCACAGCCCCCATAAAGTAGGCCATAATAATAGAAAAAACCCAATAGGTTGATTAATGCGCATTAACTGTGCTAAATTATAGCACTTTTTGATAAAAAAAAGCCTGTTTGACATAAAATTAGTAAATAATATAATCGTTATAACTTTTACCGATAATACTATCAATGATAAATATCATCATCATAGTATATAGAATGGCATTGCGGATATTTATTTCGTTTGTATTTCATGAAATAACTACGTATTACTGTAATTGTATCCATTGCCAATTTGTTAAACCAATAAATATTGTGTCATATACAATAGGAAGCAGACATGAAATATTTTTATAAAAAACATGATCATACAATAGAAAAATATATCATATATGCACATGATCATCATAAAAAAATATAATTTTCTTTTTCTCTACATAGATTCTCTTAGATAATACGAATTTTATCATTTTAATAATGGCGTATTTCTTATGTCACATTTTCTCTTTAACTTAGAAATACACATCAGCATTATGTTGATTCTGGCATTGATTCTCGTATTTGTTTATGAAGCTATTAATGGTTTTCATGATACTGCTAATTCTGTAGTCACTGTAATTTACACCTGTGCGTTACGTTCTCATAGCGCAGTATTGATGTCGGGAATATTTAATTTTTTAGGCGTAACATTGAGCGGTTTAAGTGTTGCATATACAATTATCCACTTACTTCCCACACATTTTTTTATGAATACCAATGCTAACCATATTTTAGCTATGATTTTTTCTACATTATTTGCGGCAATACTATGGAATCTTGGAACGTGGTATTTCAGGTTACCTACTTCTAGTTCTCATACTTTAATTGGAACATTAATTGGGATCGGATTAGTGCACGCAATTATTACGCATTGCCCAATGATGCAAGGATTGAATATTCCAAAATTAATTAATATTTTTTTATCACTAATAATATCACCAATAATAGGTTTGACACTAGCTAGAATAATTATGTTAATATTATGTAGATACTGGAATAACAACAAAAAACATAAAAACATTCATATTACTCCAACTCAACAAACGCAACAATATGGAAGACCCCAACCATCATTATGGACTCGTATTATATTAATTTTATCTGCAGCTGGAGTTAGTTTTTCTCATGGAGCAAACGATGGGCAAAAAGGAATTGGACTCATTATGTTACTGTTAATAGGAGTAGCTCCAGCAAACTTCATGCTGAATATGCATGCTAGCAGTCATGAAATATCCCGTACTCGAAATGCTGTTAACAATTTTTATGAATATTATACTCAAAACTATAACAATTTTAAAACTATCATACCATCAGAAATCACATCTATGCCTATATCATTAGCATTAAATCAACTAAAAGTTATCGTTCCTTCCATTAAAGACTCTACGCAATTTTTTATAAATAACAATAACGTAACATATTTTAATAAATGTCTGTCTACTTCAGAAACAGAGATACAACTAAGAAAAATTTTTCATGATTTGTCACTAACTCTTACTATTATTAATAACGCTTTATTACTACTTGAAAATTTAGATAATTATGCGCAATTAAACATAGATCAACGCTCCCAAATGAGACAATTACTCATATATATAGTAGATATTTTAGACCAAATCATAGTACTTCCAGAAACTTCATATAAAAATAAAAATTTTCTTAAACATTTAAAAGAACATTTGCTGCACACAATTGAATACGCACCGACCTGGATTATTTTAGCTGTTGCATTGTCATTATCTCTGGGAACGATCATTGGATGGAAACGAGTTGCTACCACTATTGGTGAAAAAATAGGAAAAAAAGAGATGACTTACGCACAAGGTTTATCAGCTCAATTAACCACAGCTATTTCCATAGGTACGGCAAGTTATGCTGGTATGCCTGTTTCCACAACTCATGTGTTATCCTCATCCATTACGGGAAGTATGCTAATTCGGGGATGGGGAGTACAAGGGAAAACAATAAAAAATATATTAATAACTTGGTCATTAACTGTACCTGTTTCTATTGTGCTAAGCGGAAGTTTTTATTGGGCTACACTACGGTTATTACATAAATATATTCAAATATAAAAAATATAAACATAAATAAAAAATTAAATCAACAAACTTGTAATATTGTTCTATATTTTTATTAAAAAGAAAGTTCTTCATTTCAAATGATATTTTTAAAATGAAGAATTTTGTAAGTATTAAAAAAATAATACTTATTACCATTTCGATTTATTAATTAACACTTTTATTTATAGATAACACGATTATCCAGATTTCTTTACACATGACTATCAAAATAGTCTAGCATGAAAACTAATATGAAAAAATCTTCAACATCAGTATATCGATAATCCTTTTAATAAATAATTCAAAAAATACACATATTATTTTAAAAAATAAAAACCTCACATCCTTTGTCTATAATAAACATTAAAAACATCAATCTATCATTCTTAATTGCAGAATGATTCACATATAAAATAATATTTTTAATAATTTATGCATATTATATTGATATGGAATGGTCAACAGAAACAGGGATCCCGTAATACTTTAGCATAGGTTCTACTGTCATAGTTTGTGTGCAAAATTTTACCAAACATTTTTTCAAATCGATAGTACCCCCCAACGCAAGGATGTCATTAAGAAACAATTTCCCTATTTTTGAATTAAGAATACCTAATTCTTGAAAACGACACCAAACGTTAGATGCTAACATATCTGCCCATAAATAGCTATAATACCCCGCAGAATAATCATCAGAAAAAGCATGCAGAAAAGAGTTAGGGAAACGATCCCAATCCATTGAAAGATGACACGTTGATACTTGTTTTATTACTTCGTTAAATATTTTTAATGCACTCCTTTTTTCTCCTGGTATATATTCATGATGTATTCGTAAATCAAATAACCCATATATCACTTGACGTAAAAGATAAGATGATGATTGATATGTTTTTATTTTTAATAAATTATTTATGATATAACCAGGTAACGATTCTTTTGTTCGATAATGCATAGAAATTAATTGTAATACATCGGGATCCCAACAAAATTTTTCCATAAGTTGACTAGGTAATTCTAATGCATCCCAAGGTACTCCATTAACTCCAGATATTTCCGGAATATCAATACGTGTCATGATATGATGTAGTACATGGCCAAATTCATGAAACAAAGTCATCACATCATGATGCGTTAACAAACATGATGATTTTTGATTCTCTGAACAATTAAAGTTACAAGTTAAGTATGCGATAGGTTTTTGGCTAATAGTATCATTTCGATACATCTTACCTACTAACTCATCCATCCAAGCACCCTCACGTTTATCATCTCTAAGATACATATCTAAATAAAATCCTCCCATCCATCTATCTTCTCCATCAAAAATATCAAAAAATCGTACATCAGAATGCCATGTTTCTACATTAGAACGCTCTTTAATAGTAATTCCGTAAATACGATTCACTACTGCAAACATTCCATGAAGTACTGTTTTTTCAGGAAAATAACAACATAATTCTTCATTTTTAATAGAAAAAAGATATTGTTTCTGTTTCTCTCTATAATATGCAATATCCCATGGATTTAAAGATATACAAGAGCTGTTTTTTTTAGAAAAATTTTGTATTTCTAAAAATTCCTTATATTCAGAAGAACGTATCTGGATAGATAAATTCATAAGAAAATTAAATACTTTTTTTGGGCTCTGTACCATTCTTTTTGATAAAGATTTTTCAAAATAACTTCTAAATCCTAATATTTTTGCTAACTCATAGCGTAATGCAAGAATTTCATCCATTACTAAAGTATTATCCCATTTTCCACTATTAGGTCCTTGGTCAGAAGCACGAGTATTAAAAGCCCAATATAGCTCTTCTCTAAGTTCTTTTGTATCACAATAAAAAAGAACTGAAGAATAACTAGGGTATTGCAGTGTAAATAACCATCCTTTTTCTCCACGAGCTTGTGCTGTTAAACGAGCAATCTCCAATGCATGATCTGGTATCCCAGATAATAACTTTTTTTCAGTAATTAACTTGCTCCAACCTAGCGTTGCATCAAATACATTATTAGCATAATTTGACCTTAATCGAGACAATCTAGAAGTTATATATGCATATATTTTTTTTTTCTGGGGAGATAAATAAATCCCCGATAACTTAAAATTATGTAAAATATTATTTAATACTTTTTTCTGTATTACGCTCAACTTTTGACCGGAATCTCCACGTTGTAATGATTGATAAGATTTATACAATCCATCATGTTGATTGATCCAATTCCTATATTCAGAAATAAATGACAGACTTTCTTCATAAACCTTACGTAATGCTAAATTATGCTGTACAGAATTTAAATGTGTTATCGGAGACCAAATGCGTTGCAATTCATTTTCTGCAATCATCAACGGATAATATAACGTATCCCAAGTTATACGTTTTTCAGATACAATCTGATCTACCGTATTATAACAATTAGTCAAAATCTTTTGTACAGCTTCTTTTACATGATTTATCTTAATAGAAGAAAATGGAGGGAATATAGAATAATTTAATAACGGATTATTATCCATATAATAAAACCTAAAAATTAGTAACTATTATGTAGCCAAATTTGAAATCTTCCGTTGTATCGAGTTTATATATCTAAACGGGACACACGTATATCTGATGTATACACTTATTTATTTATTAAATGATCTTGATTACAGTATCATTTCGCACAAAAAATTAAATAAAAATATATTACTACTTTTATATCGGTGAGGAAGGATTTGAACCTTCGACCTATACGTCCCGAACGTATTGCGCTACCAAACTACGCTACTCACCGTACTATAAGTATAGTCATATATAACTACAATTTAAATACAAATATTTTCGTTCTCATTAACACAATTAATAATAATAAAATTTAAAATTACTAATTCAATCTTATCAATAAAATAATCCCTCTGGATATATATTCAAATTATATTATTTATAATATCAAGTTTCATTAAAAATCAATATATACATAACTATCATTTTAATAACGCAATTATTTTTTATACATTTATTAATAAATAATCTACTTGTATACATTATTTATTAATAAATGTATAATTTAAATTGTTCTTAGAATTACTACGCTTTAATATTTACATAACTATGGAGAAATTTTTATTATGAGTTTCATATTACCTTCTTTAACTTATTCATATGATGCTTTAGAGCCATTTCTTGATGAAAAAACTATGAAGATTCATCATACAAAACACCATCAAGCATATATTGATAACGCTAATGCAGCACTAATTGATTTACCTGAATTTTCCAATCTACCTGTCATAGAATTAATAAAAAAATTAAATCATTTACCTAATCAGAAAAAAACCATATTACGCAACAATGCCGGAGGACATATCAATCATAGCCTTTTTTGGAAGTATCTTAAAAAGAATACTATACTTCAAGGATCATTAAAAGATGCAATAGAATACAACTTTTCAAGTATCTCTTCTTTTAAAGAGCATTTTGAAAAAACTGCTATCAGTCGTTTTGGATCTGGTTGGGTATGGCTCATAAAACACAATAATATTTTATCTATAGTATCTACTGCCAATCAAGATAACCCATTAATGGGGATAGATATCTCCGGAACAAATGGGTATCCAATTCTTGGATTAGATGTGTGGGAACACGCTTATTATTTAAAATATCAAAATCGGCGTTTAGATTATATTAGATCATTTTGGAATGTAGTCAACTGGGATGAAGTATACGCACAATTTAATCAAGTATAAAAATACTTGTTAATTAACTAAAGTGGTCAGATTTTTTCAATATTCATGTAAAACTTATGGCCACTTTCTAAATCTCAATCAGTAAGTGTCTTGAGATGTATATTTGTACATTTAAAATTTTAATAAAGCAATATCCGCTATCCTTAAAAATAAATTTTTAACCTTATTTAGCAAAGTTAATCGATTAATTTTTATATCTTCATTTTCATCCATAATTATAACATTATCAAAAAATGCATTTACTGCGCTTGTTATTGTTATAGCAGCAGTTAGTGCATCATAATAACGATGGTGCATGCACAATACCTGTAGCCTCTTTTCTATCGAAATCACCTCCATGGCTAAACATATTTCTTCTGGTATTTTTAACAAAAAATATTGCACATCCTCATTACAAGATATTTTCTTTTTTAATAGTATATTAGATATACGTTTATAAATTAAATTTACCTTAACATTTTCCTCTTTGTGTAATCTAAAAAAATCAGTAACTGCTTGTATTCGGGCATCGATATCTACTACGCTATCAGATTTAACACTTAACACTGCTTTAATAACATCTAGTTTATAACCTCTCGAGGTATACCAGGAAAGTAAACGATTACACATAAAATTATGAATATCATTAATAACTGTCGTATTAATTAATTGTGAACCATATAATTTTACTGACTTTTGTATTAGATCAAATAAATTTATTGGTAATTTTTTATATATAAGAATGCGTAAAATTCCAATTGCAGATCTCTTTAAAGCAAACGGATCTCTATTACCTTTCGGTAACTCTTTCACACCAAATATACCTGATATAGTATCCATTTTATCTGCGATAGATACAGCACAAGAAATATGAGTAGTAGGAAGTGTATCCTTAGAAAAACGTGGTTGATAATGTTCCTTTTGTGCTAATGCTATTTCTTCTGACTCACCATCACGGCGAGCATAATGCATACCGATAGTTCCTTGAGCTGAAGGAAACTCAAATACCATATTGCTCATTAAATCACACTTACACAAATACCCAGCGCGTTTTGTCTGTTCTATATCTACACCTATTTTTTCAGCAATCCATCCAGATAATTCTTCTATACGCCAACTTTTATCACGCAAAGTACCAAGCCTACTATGAAATAACACAGAATTTAATTTAGGTATATAATCTTCCAAACGACATTTATTATCTTGCATTAAAAAAAACTCTGCATCCATTAAACGTGGAATTATCACATTTTCATGTCCAGCAATAATTTTCTTATAATTATCTGAAATCGTATTCGATACAAAAATAAAATACGGTAATAAAACTCCATCGATAACATTATACACCGGAAAATATTTTTGATCGTATTTCATAATATGAAGTATTACTTCGCGTGGTAATGCCAAAAATTTATTATTAAATTGACCAGAAAGAATTACAGGCCATTCAACTAACGAAGTAACCTCTTCTAACAAAATTTTTTCATCCTGAACATCTACAACTCCCCCAATTTTTCTAGCTTCTTTTTCTATCTCCGAACATATAATATTTTTACGTATATCGTAATCTGCTATTACCCAACCCTTTTTAATCAAAATATCTGGATAATGATCTGCATGTTCAAGAGTAATTTTATCGTCTTCCATACATCTATTGCCATACAATACCCGATCTGTTTTCATGCCAAAAAAATAACCAGGAATAAGATATGTATCTAACAATATAGTCACAGTACGAACAGGTCGAATAAATGGAATATCTATGTCACTCCAACGCATCATTTCATAATTATTTAATTTTTCTAAAGCGGAACTAATAATTTTACACAATAAATATTTTAAATTTTTATGTATTACTATATTTTTATCGCATTCCAATGTTCTTTGAACATTATTCACGCACACACCACTTCTAATATTTATATTATTAACTATATGATTGATTTGAGTATCTGTATTGTTAATATATTTATCATATGTGTCGCCAGTATCTGATTGATCAACACATGCAATTTTAGTATTAAAATCACTTTTTATTATTAAATTAGCCTTGACTGCTAAACGACATGAAGATGCAAACCAATTAACCTTATCGTAAACAAAATTATTTTTTTTAAACCCACTAATAATTTGATAAAAAAAGTCTTTTCCTAATTTTTTTAAAATTTTAGATGGTAACGATTCAGTACCAATCTCTACTAAAAAAGTACATACTTTCATTATAAAATTATCCTTGCATTATGTTATAATTTCCTCATACACATAGGAAATCCTAATTTTTTACGAGATGCATAGTAAGATTCTGCTATCATTTTTGATAATTTGCGAATACGTAAAATATAATTTTTTCTTTCTGTAATGGAAATTACTTTCCTAGCATTTAATAAATTAAAAATATGTATTGCTTTTAAAACTCGTTCATATGCTGGCATAAGTAATGGTCGTGTCATAGTGATTAAATATTTTATCTCATTTTCATATTGACTAAAAATTTTAAATAAAAATTCAATATCCGTATGCTCACAATTATAAATTGATTGTTCCAATTCATTTTGATGAAATAAATCTCCATACGTAACAGGTCCTAATGAACTATAACCCCAAATCAAATCATAAACATGATTTACTCCTTGAAGGAATAAAGATAAGCGTTCTAAACCATAGGTTATTTCTCCAGTAACAGGTCTACATTCTAATCCTCCTATTTGCTGAAAATAAGTAAGTTGTGTTATCTCCATACCATTCAACCAAATTTCCCAACCTAATCCCCATGCTCCAAGCGTAGGGTTTTCCCAATTATCTTCAACAAAAAAAATATCATTTTTTATGTGATTTAATCCAAGTTTTTTTAAAGAATCTAAATATAATTGCAGCATATTTTTTGGAGAAGGTTTTATAATTACTTGAAACTGATAATATTGTTGTAATCTATTTGGATTGTAACCATATCGACTATCCATCGGTCGGCGAGATACCTGAACATAAGAGGCAGCAACAGGTTCTGGGCCAATAGCATTAAAAAAAGTCATAGGATGTGAAGTAGCTGCTCCAACTTCTATATCTAATGGTTGAGCTATAATACAACCGCAACCTTCCCAATAACTTTCTAATGCCCGTATTAGTCCTTGAAAAGTTTTTGCATCATTGTTATCGTACATTTTATTTTATCTATTTTAAAGGCTCATTGTGGTTCCACATCTATTTACGATAATAACAACTATTCATGAATTATTATTAATAATATTTATAATATAATGAAAACTGAATCTATGTTTATAGAAAATAATTGCTATCATGTAACTAAAAATATTTTAAATTAAAAAATCAGTATACATTATACATGTATAGAGCATTATAAAATACCAATACTTACATTTTTATATCTATCAGAATAGATATTATTTTTTCTACACATATATATAATTACGAGATATTTTTAAAATAAATTATTTAAAACATATTGATTCTACATCGATTTTATAAATATGCTATATAAACGAAGTAAACAATCCACGTTCATATGTAATGAACGCCATGGTTTTGTCCTTAATATTGATAAGGAATTACATATTGCAGAAATTCTACATGCATTAGGATATAACAATGATTTCCCAAAAAACACCAATTATAATAATTTCTTATCTAATAATGTTTATTTTTATAATGATCGTGATACCATTAGGTTTATTTCCTTGTTTTTTTTCTGGATTTTTAACTTATGAAATTATAGTATCTTTTGCGTCTTACTTTGAACGATTTATTGGAATAAATCGTGCTCGAGGGGCTGCAGTAGCATTCATTATTATAAGTATATCTATTGTTATAACTATAGGAATTATTAATTGTACTAATTTTTTCACAGAAGATATTAATAAAATTACTATTTCTATTGAAATTAATAGAATTTTTTCTGATTTTAAAAAAAGACTTCCTGATTTTTTACCCTCTTTTTTACCAAATACTACCGAAGAACTAAAAGATCAAATATTTACTTGGATTGAGTCAAACTTAATTCTTATTCGAAATATGGGACATACTTTCCTACACGGATTTATTGCTTTACTAGTAGGAGTAGTAGTTGGTGTTTTAGTATCTTGTTCCAAATCTACAAAACAACACACTCATGATACATTTTTTATTACTCAATTATCAGAACGTATATATAATCTTTCTAGAGCGTTTCGTAACATTGTTTTTGCTCAAATTAAAATTTCTTCAGTGAATACATTGTTAACATCTATTATAATTTTTGTTTTACTACCATTAATTGGGCAATCTTTACCATTAGGAAAGACCTTAACTGTCATTACTTTTATTTTGGGTATGTTACCAATTATTGGTAATCTTATTTCCAATATTATGATTACTATTGCAGCTTTATCCATCTCATTAAGTATCGGAGTAATGATGCTCATTTATTTAATATTAATTCATAAGTTAGAATATTTTCTGAATGCCGAAATTATTGGAAATAAAATCAATGCTAACCCTTGGGAATTAATACTTGCAATGCTTTTACTAGAATCAATATTTGGATTAGAAGGCTTAATAGCAGCCCCAATTTTTTATGCTTATCTAAAAAATGAACTACGTTCGAAAAAATTAATCTAATATTTTAGTATAAAACTTATACATATAAGTAACTAATGACTAATTGAACATCGAAAAATTACCAAAAAACCGAGCTCCATATATACAATTAATAAAGCCCGGCTTGATTATCGAACACTTTAACAAACAAATATAACAATAAATTCACCTATTTAATTTCTATACGCCTTGGTTTTAATGTATCTGGTAAAATTCTTTCTAAATGTATATAAAGAATTCCATATTCCAAATTTGCACCTGTTATTTGAATATGTTCGGATAATTGAAATTTTCTTTCAAAATTATGCTCAGTAATACCTTGATACAAATAATTTTTAGAATTTTGATGAGAATCAATATGTATTCCTTTTACTACTAACATATTATCATGCATTGTAATATCCAACTCACTATTTGTAAAACCGGCTACTACAATAGAAATACAATATTTGTGTTCGCTAACTAATTCAACATTATAAGGTGGATAATTTCCATTATTTTGTCCAATCTCCAAAAAATTCACTAATCTATCAAATCCAATGACAGAGCCATACAACGGAGAAAAATCAAAATTATGCATACATAATACTCCTAATCAAGTGTTTGCTAATTTTTATGAATACAAAAGTAAATAAGGTTTAATTACTATATCTTTCATTCTAATATCACCCACTTGTATTATAATACAATTTGTGCCTATAATATCAATACATAATTACATAATAACAATCTATTGACTCACGAAACCATTTTTCTATATAAAATTCATATAAAAAAATTATCTTTATAATTTAGTAATCTACATTTGTTGCTTTTAACGCATTCTTTTCAATAAATGCACGTCTTGGTTCAACTAAATCACCCATGAGCGTGGTAAATAAATGATCAGCTTCTATCGCATCTTTTATTGTGACACGCAACATACATCTGTTTTTTGGGTTCATAGTTGTTTCCCATAATTGATCTGGATTCATTTCACCTAGTCCTTTATAACGTTGTATTACTAATCCTTTTCTAGATTCTTGCATAAGCCATTCCATTGCTTGATCAAAAGAATGTACCTGTTTACGATATATCCCATATTCTATATATGCGTCTGAAAGAAACAATTCATTCATTTGCATTCCAAAAGATATTAGTTTTTTATATTCATGACTTTTAATAAAATCAATACTTAATACATAATCTATGTTGATTCCATATGTTCGTATCCGTAATACGGGTTCAAAATATTCATTCTCATGATGTTTTAAAATAACAAAATCGTAACTACTGCCATATTCCTCAAAACTACTCAAAGAGTCAACTAAAGATCTCATCCATATTTTAACGCTTTCATAACAATAACATTGTTCCTCAGATAAAACTGAATGATAAATTAATCTATTCAATAGTATCCTGGGAAATTGATGTTCCATACGAACAATAATTTTTTGTATTAAATAATATTCAAAAACTAATTGTTCCAATATTTTTCCTTTCAAAGGAGGTGCATCAGGATTAATGTAAAAACGAGAACTACCTACTGCTATTGATATTTGATATTTACTCATTGCCTCTTCATCTTTAAGATATCGTTCTTGGCGTCCTTTCTGAACTTTATATAAAGGAGGTTGCGCGATAAATATATGTCCTCTTTCAATAATTTCTGGCATCTGGCGATAAAAAAAAGTCAATAACAAAGTCCGGATATGCGCGCCGTCAACATCTGCATCCGTCATGACTATGATATTGTGGTATCTCAATTTATCTGGATTATATTCATTTGGGCCAATGCCACATCCAAGAGCAGTAATTAATGTCATTACTTCTTGAGAAGTCAACATTTTATCGAAACGTGCTTTTTCTACATTCAAGATTTTTCCTTTAAGTGGTAATATTGCTTGATTTTTACGATTTCTACCCTGTTTTGCAGAACCACCAGCAGAATCTCCTTCTACCAAATATAGTTCAGAATAAACTGGATTTTTTTCTTGACAATCAGCTAATTTACCTGGAAGTGTTGAAAACTCTGACAAACCCTTACGACGTGTCAAATCTCTAATTTTTCTCGCTGCTTCTCGAGCACGAGCAGCCCCTATAACTTTATTTATTATATTCTTAGAATCTATTGGGTTTTCTAAAAAAAATTCTATTAACTTTTCATAAACTAATGACTCAACGGCAGTTTTCACCTCTGATGACACCAATTTATCTTTAGTTTGAGAAGAAAATTTTGGATCCGGTATTTTAATAGATAATATAGCAACAAGTCCTTCTCTAGCATCGTCTCCTATGGTTACAACCTTAACTTTTCTATTATATCCTTCTTTATCCATATAAAAATGCATTGTTCTTGTAATCGCAGCTCTTAATCCTGCTAAATGAGTCCCTCCATCCCGTTGAGGGATATTGTTAGTGAAAGAATATATCTTTTCTTGAAAGTTATCGTTCCATTGTAATGCAACCTCTATATTAATTTCCCCCTTATTACCTAAGTAATAAAATATATTAGGATGAATTGGTGTTTTATTGACACTCAAATATTTTACAAAAGCTTTCACTCCACCTGCACAATGAAAATTTTCTTCTTTATCGTTACGACAATCACGCAAAATAATTACGATTCCAGAATTTAAAAATGATAACTCTCTAAAACGTCTAGCTAAAATATCATATTGAAACTCAGTCTTACCCGTAAACGTTTTAAGACTTGGCCAAAATCGCACTATGGTGCCACTATGTTTGCTATCGCCTATAATTTCTAAAGGTGATAACGGCCTTCCTTCACAATAAACCTGTTTGTAGGTTTTAAAATCTCTTTTTATTACTAACTCTAATCTCTCCGACAATGCGTTTACTACTGATACTCCAACACCATGTAATCCTCCTGATACTTTGTAATTACTATTGTCAAATTTACCTCCAGCGTGCAATACAGTCATAATAACTTCAGCCGCAGATACTCCTTCTTCTTCATGTATACCTGTGGGAATACCGCGTCCATCATCCTGAACCGATACTGAATTATCCTGATGAATTATTACTACTATTTTTTTACAATACCCCGAAATAGCTTCATCAATAGCATTATCTACTACCTCAAATACCATGTGGTGCAATCCTGTTCCATCGTCAGTATCTCCAATATACATCCCAGGACGTTTTCGTACTGCATCCAACCCTTTTAAGATCTTAATACTTGAAGAATCATAAGCACTCAACATGATCTTATTCCTGTATAAATACACATATAATATGAACTAATTTTTTTCAAAAATACATATAACCAAAGATAACGCCAATCGAACTATTACATTTACCAAATATACACGCATACATGTATACATAATTATTTCTTATGACACAAATATTTATTTTCATAAGAAAAATATACTGACCTACATTTTTTAATTTTTAAATATATAATCACGTAGATAATTTATATGTTCTAGTATTATTGTTACTGCGTGCTATCAATTCAATCACATTTGATAACATTAAAATACATGTTAGGTTACAATCTGTAAATCATTATTATATCCGAATTGGCATGACAATATATGTTGCTCCATGACATTTCTCGGTACTCTCAATTTGCACGCTGGATATTTCACTTGTCAAATAAAACCGTAAAAATTGAGTATCCATTACATGAAGAACATCAATCAAATAATCTACATTAAAAGATATTTTCATACTCTTTCCTGCATAAAAAACGTCTAAAATTTCTTCCGATGCTTCATGTTCAAAATTATGCGCGGTTATTTTTAATTGATTAGTAATTAATGTAAATCGAACGATACGAAGTTTTTCATTTGCAAGAATAGCTGCACGTTTTAAAGCCTGCTTCAAAATACCGCATTCTACTTCCAAAACATTTTTTGAACGCTTTATAAAAACATCATGACAATTTGGAAACACAGCATCAATCAATTTAGAAGTAAAAGTATAATTCTCTGTCTCCATGCGGAGATTATTACTATTTGTTTGAATATTAACTAATTTTTCTTTAACGTTTAACAAACGTAAGATTTCGATAACTCCTTTACGAGGTATAATCGATGATTGATTGGGTAATAATAAATCCATAGTTATTTCACAACTTGCTAATCGATGTCCATCTGTCGCAACAATACGCAAAATATGTTCTTTAGTTTCAAATAATATGCCATTTAGGCAATAACGTACATCTTGATGGCCCATAGCAAATTGGGTTAATTCAATCATTTTTTTTAAAATAGCCTGGGATATAACTAATTTTAGATTATTACCCCATTTTTCTAATTTAGGAAAATCTAACGAAGAAAAAGTAGATAAATAAAATTTACTACATCCAGAACAAATAATCAGTTTTTTGTCTTTTGATACTATGGAGATTTTTGATGATTCAGATAAACTACGACAAATTTCAAAAAACTTACGCCCTGGTACTATCACAGACCCAATGGGATATTTATCTTGTAATATAACACGAACTGTTATCTCTATTTCTAAGTCTGTAGCAGTAATACATAAGCAATTATCATTCACTTCTAATAACACATGAGTTAATATGGGCATTCTCGGGCGTCCGCTAAGAATGCCCACTACTTTTTGCAAAGATTGATATAATAATTTCCTATCTATTACAAAATTCATAACCAAACTCAGTAAAACACAACATTTCGAATAATCACATGACAATGTGATATCACTTTAAAAATCTCAAACACATATCGCGACAGTATAATATGTACAATTGAAACATAAACACATTAACACATTAAAAACTGAATAACATATCCATACAAGTAATTACCTCCATTAGTGCTATTCTTAAGAAAATAATTATTATTAAATATAATAAAACAAACTTTAAATATTTTGACTTTATATACTATATCCTATAATATGAGTTTCAATTATCAGCATATAATAATTAGATAGCAATAATTAAATAATTTTATTCTCATTATCAAATAAATACACAAGAATGTAAATATGAAACGCACCTTTCAGCCTTCCATATTAAAACGCAATAGAACGCACGGGTTTAGAGTAAGAATGTCAAGAAGACAAGGCCGTAAAATATTATCAAGGCGTAGGTCTAAAGGGCGCGTTCGATTGGTTGTATCTGTTTTAAATATTCACTAAAATTTTATTAGTGCAGCAACCAAATGAATAGAAAATTTTTACCTAAACAGGCACGATTGTTAAATTTAAATGAGTTTGTTTTTGTATTTCAAAATCCAGAACGCATCAAAACAACTGGAATCACTTTGTTCAGTCGATCCAATCGATTAGGGTATCCTCGTATTGGGCTAGCTATCTCAAAAAAATATGTTAAGTATGCTCATGAACGCAATAGAATAAAGAGACATATTCGTGAAACTTTTCGTACATGTCAACATAACTTATTAGCTAAAGACTTTGTTCTAACTATTCGCTCAAAAGAGATTATTCATTACAAAAATAAAACATTGATACAAGAACTCGAAAAATTATGGTATCACCATTTGTGTTAATAGAAAAAAGCATAATATGGCTGATATATGGATACCAAATCAGTGTTAGTCCTATATTGGGTCATCATTGTCGTTTTCAAAAAACATGTTCTCAATATGGGGTGGAATCAATACATAAATTCGGGGTATTACGAGGTATCTGGATGACATGTATTCGTATATTGCAATGCCATCCTTTAACTTTAAATAACAATGAAGATTTTAAATATTATTCACATTCACATATTCAGGACATAATCAACATGGATTCGCAACGTAATTTCTTTGTGATAGCTTTTTTAATTATGTCGTTTATACTATGGCAAATATGGCAAACAGAATATCATCAGAGAACTAATATTCAAAAAATAAATATACATGAAAATACATATCCATTAATTCGTTCTGAAGATAATGATGCAATAAAATATGTACATCATACAAGTCATGTGATTACTGTAAAAACAGATGTGTTGTTACTCAAAATAAATACTTATGGAGGAGATATTGAAGAGGCATATCTCGTGAATTATTTAGAGAATTTACATTCTAAAGAACCTTTTCATCTCTTAAGTACGTCACAAGCATTTACATATCAAACAAACAGCGGACTAATAACTGAAAACATACCAGACCAATCATATAATAAAAAATTTTTATATACTACCGCAACTGATAAAAGTTTATATACCATACCAAAAAATGAAAATAAATTACAATTAACTTTAACGCATTACGCTTCTGATGGGATTACATATACTAAGAATTACATTTTTCATAGAAATGATTACTCCATATATGTATTCTATACCGTAAATAATATGAGCACTTATCCATTAAAAATTAAGTTATTTGGTAATATAGTACAATCCGAACATTATCCCAAATCACATAATAACAGCGATAACGGAGATAATTTTCCTTTATACTCCTATCGAGGACCAGCATACTCTACTGATAAAAAAAAATATCAAAAATACAGCTTTAAAGATATAAAAAATATGAATTTAAAAATTAATACTTCTAAAGGTTGGATAGCAATGTCGCAAAAATATTTTGCGACAGCTTGGATTCCTCTTACTCAAGGGAATAATACATTTTATACTACCTACCATAACAATAATAGCGCTTCTATAGGTTTTCAATCTAATTCAATAGATCTCCCGATAGGAGAAACAGGTAAATTCCAATCTATATTATGGATAGGCCCAAAAATTCAAGAAAAAATGAAAGAAATAGCTCCAAATTTAGATCTATTAGTTGACTACGGATGGTTGTGGTTTATTTCTCAACCATTGTTTAAATTATTGAGCTTTATTTACAGTTACATAGAAAACTGGGGAATATCTATTATTATAATAACATTAATTATACGTCTAATCATGTATCCTTTAACTAAAGCACAATATACTTCCATGGCAAAAATACGTATGCTACAACCTAAATTGTCTATAATACAAGAAGAATATAAACACGATAAATATCAATACCATCAAAAAACTATAGAATTATATAAGTTAGAAAAAGTAAATCCATTGGGGGGATGCTTACCTTTATTAATCCAAATGCCAATATTCTTAGCTTTATATTATATGTTATCAGGTTCTGTAGAATTAAGGCACGCTGAATTTGCTTTCTGGATTCATGATTTATCTGCTCAGGATCCTTATTACATATTACCGATATTAATGGGAATTACTATGTTTTTTATACAAAAAATGTCGCCGACTACAATTACTGATGCGATACAGAAAAAAATGATGACTATCATGTTAATCATTTTTACTATATTTTTTTTATGGTTCCCATCTGGTTTAGTATTATATTATATAGCAAGCAATATCATCACTATTATTCAACAATACATGATTTATCATGAACTAGAAAAACGAGGATTATACAATAAAAATAACTAATAAAAATATTCAAAAAAATTTATAACTCAAGTATATCTTCGCATTATAATATGTTTTAAAGTATAATAAAAATTATGAGCTATACAATAGATACAGTAGTTGCTATTTCCACACCTCCAGGCCGTGGAGGTATTGGAATTATACGAATATCTGGAAAATCAGTTCCTGAAATTGCTCCTAAATTGTTAGGAAAAATACCAAATCCCAGAAAAGCAGAATATTTACCTTTTTTGGACACGGACGGATCCATATTAGAACGAGTAATAGCCTTGTTTTTTCCTGAACCAAATTCTTTTACCGGGGAAAACATACTAGAAATCCATGGGCATGGAGGTCAAATAATCCTAGATATATTATTGGAACGTATTTTAAAAACATCTTCTGATATTCGAATAGCACATCCAGGAGAATTTACAAAACGAGCATTTTTAAATAACAAAATAGATCTTGTACAAGCAGAAGCAATAGCTGATATTATCGATGCTACTTCATATCAGGCTGCAAAATCAGCATCAAATTCTTTACAAGGAATTTTCTCTCGTAAAATATATATAATATCAGAACAACTTACTAATCTACGCATGTACGCAGAATCATCTATTGACTTTTCAGAAGACGAAATTAGTATCATACCATATGAAGATATAAAAAAAAAATTGAGGAACATTATAAACGATGTACAAAAAATGTATAAATCAACCTATCACGGTGTTTTACTTCGTGAAGGGATAAAAATAGTAATTGCTGGAAAACCAAATGCTGGAAAATCTAGTTTATTTAATGCATTAGTTGGCATTGATAGAGCAATCACAAGTACGATATCCGGAACCACACGAGATACATTGCATGAGTATATCCAATTAAATGGAATAGCATTCCATATTACTGACACTGCTGGGCTACAAAAAAAAAGCGATAACGAAATAGAACAAATTGGGATGAAACGTACATGGGAAGAATTAAGTAACGCAGATCATATATTATGGGTAATTGATCCTAACGATGTAACAAATAAGGAAAATGATATCACATTAAAACATGTAGAAAAAGTGCTGTTTTGTAAAAATAAAAAACCCCCTATCACAATTATACATAATAAATCTGATTTAACCAAAAATCAAATCGGAATTAGTATAATAAATAATTATACAATTATCACGTTATCGGCTTTATTTAATGATGGAACAGACTTATTAAAAGAATATTTAAGTAATAATATCAAGTCTAAAATACAGCAAGATTGCTGCAGCAATCTTTCTGAAAATCAAGGAAATTTCATTGCGCGGAGACGTCACTTAAATGCACTTGAAAAATCTTCTAAATACCTTTTGTCTGCCCAAACACAACTATTATCTACTATGTCAATCAATGAACTTTTTGCTGAAGATCTTGGATTAGCACATAAAGAATTAAGCAAAATTTTTGGAAAATTTACTCCTGATGATTTATTAAAAAGAATATTCTCTACATTCTGTATTGGGAAATGATAATTTATGAACTTATAAGTAATTTTCATAATATTTTATAAATATAAATTTCAAGAATGATATCGTTTCTTTGCTATGATTACATATAGGTTATAGATTAATAATGAATAGACTACACATGCAAACAAACATATACACTTTGATAAAAATATAGAAAGAAATAATTTCTGAATAAGCTACATTATATAATGTTTGATTGGCGAACAATTCTTAAACAAAAAATAATTTTATTTTTTATTTTTTAATCGCTTCCGATTTAAAATGGAAAATTGTCGTATCCTACTAATAATAGTTTCATTAGCTGCCACATCTCGAGTTACTGTAGTTCCAGCTCCAATAGTTACATTTTTTCCAATAGTGATTGGAGCTACCAGCTGACTATCAGCTCCAATAAAAACGTCATCATCAATAATAGTTTGATGTTTCATCATGCCATCATAATTGCAAATAATAGTGCCAGCTCCGATATTTACTTGATTACCAATTTCTGCATCACCTAAATAACTAAGGTGTTTAACCTTGGATTGCTCTCCCAATCGGGTATTTTTTATTTCTACAAAATTTCCCACATGACTTTTTTCTTTTAATTCAGTTCCTGGTCTCAACCGAACAAATGGTCCAACTTTGCTTTGGAAACTTATTGTTGTATTTTCAATAATTGAAAATGGGTATATCTCTACATCATCTGCAACTATCGTATCTTTCAATATACAACTTGCTCCTATTTTAACTCTATTCCCCAAAGAAACATGCCCCTCAATGATCACATTTATATCAATGTACACATCCTTCCCATGTACTAACGTTCCTCTTAAATCAAACCTATTTGGATCAATAATCATCAACCCTGATGATAATAAACATTGTACTTGTCTTTGTTGATATTGTTTATCTAAATTAACGAAATCTGATTTACTATTTACTCCCATGATTTCAAATGTATCATCAGGGCACATGGTATGTATACTGTAACCTGATTGATGAGCTATCTGAATTATATCTGTTAAATAAAATTCATTTTTTGACTTATGAGTTGTTAATGTGCTTAACCAACACTTTAAATGATTAGAAATAGCAATAAAAATACCAGTACTAACTTCTTTAATTTTTTTTTGATCATCATTAATGATGTCGTCATGTTCTATGATACTAACAACACTCCCTTCCTGGTTCCGAACAATACGCCCATATCCTTTTGGATTAGATAGCGTAGCAGTTAACATACTTATATCACATTGGGATTTAATGCTATGCAATCGTTGTAATGTTTTATAAGAAACAAAAGGAACATCACCATATAAAACAAGAACTTCTTCATCATCACTGATGAAAGGTAACACTCTCTGAACAGCATCTCCGGTCCCAATAAGATCATGTTGCAATATCCAATATACAGGAATTTTGTATTGATTCGTATTAATTTCTTTTATTATCATTTCTCCTTTGTATCCATGCACTACATATATGGAGCTCACACCTACCTGCATTACAGAATCAATCAAATGTTGTAACATAAACTTACCACCAATTTGGTACAACACCTTTGGTGTATCAGACAACATTCTATTACCTCTACCGGCAGCAAGGATAATCGCGCTGAAATTAATATACGACATAATCTTTATCTTTATATATTTTTGTGATTCTTATTTTTGGTTATAAACTATTTTTATTACATTAAACATATAACTACATATACATAAACAGAAAAATTATTTATACAACAAATAGAAATATTATTACTAGTTACATATACTTATTTTTTTTAGTTAATTCCATTAATCTAAGTTTTGCAATAGCTTTAGATATATCTGAAGTTATTTTAATATAATCTATATCAGAACTATGGCGATAATTCTTAATATGTTTTTCAGCTTCATGTTTAGCTTCTCTGGCTTTTTTTTCATCTAATTCTTCCGCTCGGATGGCTGTATCCGCCAATATCGTCACTATATTTCTTTGAACCTCAAGTATACCTCCAGATATATATATATATTCTTCATTATCATGTGATTTTACTATGCGCAATACTCCTGGCTTAATCGACGTAAGTAACGGAGTATGACCTGGAAAAACACCCATTTCACCTTCAATACCTGTTACTTGAATTTTACGAACTACGCCAGAGAATATTTCTCTTTCAACAGAAACAACAGTTAAGTAATAAGTACATTCAGACATTCTGATATCCAGACCTTTTATCAATAAAATAAAAAATTTAAAGCATTTTATTTTTTTTTATAACCTCTTCTATAGTGCCTACCATATAAAATGCTTGCTCTGGAATATGATCATATTTTCCTTCTATAATTTCTTTAAATCCTTGAATAGTATCTCTTAAAGAAACATATACACCAGAGAATCCAGTAAATACTTCAGCAACAAAAAAAGGTTGTGATAAAAACCGTTGAATTTTTCTCGAACGTAATACTATTAATTTATCTTCTTCTGATAATTCATCCATACCTAAAATCGCAATAATATCTTTAAGCTCTTGATAACGTTGAAGGATAGACTTTACATCACGAGCCACATTGTAATGTTCTTGCCCTACAATCAGCGGATTTAATTGTTGACTATTAGAATCTAATGGATCTACCGAAGGATAGATACCAAGAGCAGCAATTTGACGACTTAAAACTATAGTTGCATCTAAATGCGAAAAAGTAGTAGCAGGAGATGGATCTGTAAGATCATCTGCAGGAACATACACTGCTTGCACAGAAGTAATTGATCCTAAACTTGTAGAAGTAATACGTTCTTGTAAAATACCCATTTCTTCTGACAACGTAGATTGATATCCTACTGCCGATGGAATACGCCCCAATAATGCAGAAACTTCAGTCCCAGCAAGAGTATAACGATATATATTATCTATAAATAACAATACATCATGTCCTTCATCTCTAAATTTTTCCGCCATAGTAAGACCAGTTAAAGCCACACGTAATCTATTTCCAGGCGGTTCATTCATTTGACCATATACTAAAGCAACTTTATTAATAACATCAGAGTTTATCATTTCGTTATAAAAATCATTACCTTCACGAGTGCGCTCCCCAACACCAACAAATACTGAGTAACCAGAATGTTCTACAGCAATATTACGAATAAGTTCCATCATATTTACGGTCTTTCCAACTCCTGCTCCTCCAAAAAGACCTATTTTTCCTCCTTTAGAGAACGGGCACATTAGATCAATTACTTTAATACCAGTAACTAAAAGATCTTGGTCAGTAGATAATTCGGAATAAAGTGGAGCAGATCTATGAATAGACCACTTTTCTTTTTCTTTAATTGGTCCTTTCATATCAATTGGTTCACCTAATACATTCATTACACGACCTAAAGTTTCTTTTCCTACCGGAACTTCAATAGAGTGTTTTAAATTAATTACTACTAACCCACGACGTAATCCATCAGTATTACCCATTGCAATACAACGTACTATGCCTCCACCTAATTGTTGCGCTACTTCTAATATTAACTTTTTATTAAAACTATCAATATGCACCTCAAGCGCATGGTATACAGTCGGTACTACATCTTGATTAAACGCAACATCAACCACTGCTCCAATAACCTGGACAATTTTTCCAGAACTCATATTAATTATACCTCTAACTATCTTTTAAGTTTATATTACAGAAGCTCCTGAAACAATTTCTGTAAGTTCTTCTGTAATTTTAGTTTGTCTAGCTTTATTATAAAATAACTTTAAATCATTAATAATAACTTCTCCATTATCCGAAGCTGTCTTCATCGCCATCATTCGAGCAGATTGTTCACTAGCTAAATTTTCTACTACTCCCTGGTAAACTTGTGATTCAATATATCTTTGTAATAAACTGTTTAACAAAACTTTAGAATCAGGTTCATATAAATAATCCCAATATTTAGTTTTTAATATAGAGTTTTTTGAGGAAATGATTGGTAGAATCTGTAAGATCTGAGGACTCTGAGTTAAGGTATTAATAAATTTATTGTACGCTAAATATAATCTATCTATCTGATTATTATCATACAACTGCAACATTACTCTCACAGACCCAATTAGAGCTGACATTTTAGGAGCATCTCCAATTCCATAAACACAACTGACTATCTCTGTTTGCTTTATGGAGCGTAAAAAAGAAGCACCCTTTGACCCAATAATAGCTAATCTAATCGTTATTCCCTCGTTACTCCATTTGTTAAAATCATGCAATAATGTTTTAAGTAAGTTAATATTCAACCCTCCTGTTAATCCTCTATCTGTCGAAACTACCCAGTAACCAACAGATTGAATTTTTCGTTCTAAAAAATAAGAATGTTTATATTCTAATGTCCCTGAAGAAATATGATCAATTACTTTACGAATAGTTTCCGCATATGGTTTACTTATTAACATACGTTTCTGAGTTTGATAAATCTTAGCAACAGAAATCATCTCCATAGCCTTGGCAATTTTTTGTATATTGCGAATGCTATTTATTTTCCCGCGTATTTCTTTCAAACCAGACATATTCCTATTCCACAACGATAACGCATTTGAGTTTACCAAGATTGATTTGATTTAAAAGTCTCAAGAATACTTTTAAATTTATTTTCAATATCAATATTATATACACCATCATGATCAATTTTTTTAATCAGCTCCTTTTCCGTATAAGTCATATACAATATTAATGCAGACTCAAAATCACTTATTTTTGAAACCTCAACATCTTCTAAATAACCATGCACTGCTGCAAACAAAATGATGGATTGACATGAAACAGTCATGGGTGCATATTGTTTCTGTTTTAATAATTCAGTTACCTTTTGACCATGCTGCAATTGCTTTCGAGTAACATCATCTAGTTCTGAAGCAAATTGAGAAAAAGCAGCTAATTCACGATATTGAGCTAAAGCAGTGCGAATTCCTCCAGATAATACCTTCATGATATTAGTTTGAGCAGATCCTCCAACTCTCGATACCGAAATACCTGGATTTACCGCAGGACGAATTCCTGAATTAAATAAATGAGATTCTAAAAAAATCTGACCATCAGTAATCGAAATAACATTAGTCGGAATAAACGAAGAAACATCTCCAGCTTGAGTTTCAACAATAGGTATTGCAGTTAATGAACCAGTTCTTCCTGTTATCTTTCCGTGAGTACACCGCTCCACATAGTCAGAACTAACCCTAGAAGCTCGTTCTAACAAACGAGAATGTAAATAAAATATATCCCCTGGGTATGCTTCACGCCCAGGAGGACGTCGTAGTAATAAAGAAATTTGACGGTAAGCGATCGCTTGTTTAGAAAGATCATCATATACAATTAATGCATCTTCCCCGAGATCTCTAAAATATTCTCCCATAGCACATCCAGAATAAGGAGCTAAATATTGTAATACAGCTGATTCAGAAGCAGATGCAATAACCACAATAGTATTAGACAACGCACGATGTTCTTCTAGTTTTTTTACAACATTAGCTACAGTTGTTGCCTTCTGACCAACAGCAACATAAATACATTTAACCCCGCTATAACGCTGATTAATAATAGCGTCAATTGCTAATGCAGATTTTCCAGTTTGACGATCTCCTATAATTAATTCACGTTGACCACGTCCAATAGGTATCATAGAGTCGACAGACTTATATCCTGTTTGAATAGGTTCATCTATCGATTTGCGATCAATTACACTAGGAGCAACAGCTTCTACCGGAAAATAACAGGAACATTGTATGACTCCTTTATTATCCACAGGGACCCCTAATGCATTTACTACTCTTCCCAACAACGCTGTTCCTACTGGAACTCTTAATATATTTCCTGTGCATTTTGCCACCATTCCTTCAGACAAATTTAAATATGAACCCATAACTACAGCACCGACAGAATCACGTTCTAAATTCAATGCTACAGCAAACTGATCTGATGGCAAAGCAATC
Source organism: Candidatus Blochmanniella chromaiodes str. 640 (assembly GCF_000331065.1). Classification (NCBI taxonomy): domain Bacteria; kingdom Pseudomonadati; phylum Pseudomonadota; class Gammaproteobacteria; order Enterobacterales; family Enterobacteriaceae; genus Candidatus Blochmanniella; species Candidatus Blochmanniella chromaiodes. Next base: position 4,977 of record NC_020075.1, on the reverse strand, counting down.
ATTTCACCTTGCATGACATTAGTCAATCCATGTATATGGATTACTCCATCACCTACAGCAGTAATAGTACCTTCATTACGAATCTCACACGTTATATCAAATTGGGCAATACGTCGCTTAATTAATTTACTAATTTCATTTGAATTTAATTGCATAATCTTGTTTTTACCTTGTAACTACTGTTAAAATATTAAGATTGTAGTACGTGATTTAAGCGAAAAATACGTCCACGTATACTTCCATCAATCACAGTATCTCCAATACGAATAATTACACCAGCCAATATATCTTTATCTACTTTGTGTACTGGATTCACTGTTTTAGATAAACGTTTAGCCATTATATCAGTAATTTTTTTCAGCTGATTATACTTCAAAGGCCAAGCAGAGATAATTTCTATTTCTACAGTATGAACATATATAGAACATAAATAAGTAAACTCTTTAAATACAATTGGTAATAGTAATAAACGATTATTTTCCGCCATAATATAGATTATATTTTTACTAAAGGTATCAACTTTCTTCTTTTGATAATCTTCACAAATAGCAATAAATATATCTGACAATCTTTTTGGGTCTAAACATCTAAAAAATAAAGATTGTACTAGTCTATTCAGACTAATCTCAGAAAATAAATCAAGAACTGATTTCCACTTGTTTATATTTTTCTTTTCTACAGCTATATCAAATATAGCTTGAGCGTACGTACGCGCAACCACAAGCATACTAGACATCTAATCCTCATATGACAACGTATTAATAATATTATTTAAAAGATCTATATCAATCATTTCATTTATAGAATGTTCTATAACTTTCTCTGTACCCTCAATTACAAGTTTGCTAATTTTCTTTCTTAATTCGTCAGTAACACGTTTTCTTTCATAAATAATCTGTTCTCGAGCTTGAGATAAAATTCTACTTTGCTCCTTTTCAGCTTCATGTTTGGCTTCATTAATTATTTGCATTTTACATTTATTTGCTTGTTTTATAATTTCTTGAGCTTTGACCCGAGCCTGTCTCAAACAAAGCAAAGCTTCAGCATTGACACGCTCAGATTCTGTTTTAGCATGAGTAGCAGAAACTAAATTATCAGAAATTTCTTTTTGGCGTTTCTCAATAATAGATATAAATGGATACCACACATACTTCATGCAAAACCAAACAAACAAAACAAATGAAATAGTTTGACCTAATATTGTTGCATTAAGATTCACAGCGCAAATCCTGATATTTAATAATCATATAATAAATACATTCAATTAATTTTCATTGTTAAACCGCAGAAAACATCACATACAAACCAAGACCCACAGTAATCATTGGTATTGCATCAACCAATCCCATGACAATAAAAAACTGAGTTCGAAGAATCGGAATGAGATCTGGTTGACGCGCAGCCCCCTCTAAAAATTTACCACCTAAGATGCCAATACCGATAGCCGCTCCAATTGCTGCTAATCCCATCATTATTGCTGCAGCAATATATAACATATCAAAATTTAAATGTTCCATAATAACCTCTCTGCAATCTTCTGTATTACATTATTCATTTTAACAGGAGTCATGGGCTGTAGATAAATAAATCACCGTTAAAACCATAAAAATAAAAGCCTGTAATGTAACAACTAAAATATGAAAAATAGCCCATGGTAAATTTAAAACCCATTGTCCCCACCATGGTAATAAACCAGATATCAAAATAAAAATCAACTCACCAGAATACATGTTTCCAAATAATCTAAGACTAAGTGATACTGGTTTAGATAACAAACTAACAACTTCAATAATAAAATTAATAGGAATACACGTTGGATGATTAAATGGATGATACATCAGTCCTTTAATAAAACCATGAACGCCATTAACGTAAATATTGTAGTACATAACAAGTACAAATACATTTAAAGCTAGCGAAGAAGTGATATTCACATCGGCAGACGGCACAACGCGTAAAGCAGGTAATCCTAACAATTTAGCTATAGCAGGAAATAAATCTATGGGAAATAAATCCATTGCATTCATTAAAAAAATCCAAACAAAAACCGTCATAGATAATGGCGCAATTAGTTTATTTTTACCATGAAACATATCTTTTACGTTGTCATCAATAAACAATATTACTAACTCAATAAACACTTGTAGTTTTGTGGGAACCGCATAAGTTGCCACTGTAGCCAAACGACCAAAAATTAATAAAAATAAAATAGCCAATAATATTGAAAAAAACATCGAATCTACATTTAATACCCAGAATGAAGAAGTATTTTCCGAGCTCACTAACGAAAAAGTACTTAAATCAAATTGCAGATGATATAAATGATGTCCAATATATTCTTGGGAAGTGCCTTTGATTCCTGACATAAACCACCTTTCAAAAAATATTGGCTGCAATATACTATAAATATTTTACAATGTTCTTGTATAATGCAACATTACAACCTCGATATACAACATGTCACTAACATGTCGAAATTCTAAATCATTATTATATATAACTTACAATGATGTTGTATCCGAGCAGAACGACAGTGCCTGCATCAACTTTTAAAAAATTAGTACTAATAGAAAATAACAAGAACACTCTCTCTTTTTACACAACCATATACTAATGCAATACAAGAGAATTAAAATGGCACTATGAATTAATTAGTAAATTTCACATAATATGTTACAACTTACAGAAACAAACACACGACCGAACTATAGTTCGGTCGACAAGTCATTTATCTTGTAATTAATAACCATTAGTACGGCACGTATATTTATTCAATACTATGAAATAGTACACTTGTATACAACTAAAAACTCAGTATAATCCTATTTTCAAAAAAATTCAAAGCGCAAAATTTAGATACGTATAAACAACCGTATAATATTAAAAATAGTACCATACATAACAAACCCATTAAAATAATCTAATTACTATTATTATCTCTATAAAACTATTATTGGAAAAGACATAAATATACCGGTTTTCTACACGACCAACTCTCTTCATATTGTAACAATCACAAACACCCTATACAGGAAATAAATAATACCTTGATTAATAGAAAATTCATTATTCAACAGATTAGCATGTATTGTGCTCTAACAAACCTTGTTTTTTTAACCAAACCAATAAATTAGAAATAGCCGCAGGAGTTATACCAGAAATGCGAGAAGCCTGCCCAATAGAATAAGGTTTATAATTATTGAGTTTATCGATGACCTCCTGAGATAATCCAGAAACAATATTGAAATCTATGTCAGTCGGTAACAATGTATTTTCATTATAAATATGTCTCTTTATTTCTTCTTGTTGATGACGAATATAACCTTCATATTTTATTTGAATTTCAATTTGTTCGAATACTTGACGATCCAATATAGATGGACTAAAAGTACTTAGTTGAGATAACTTTTTATAATTAATTTCTGGCCTTCTCAACAGATCTTCGCCATTTGTTTCATGTGTTAAAGGTGTTTTAAGAAAATTATTTAATTGTGCAACATCTGAGCTATACGGGAAAATATAAGTATTACGTAATCTCTGACGTTCTTTTTCAATGTTTTCTCTTTTGCAACAAAAAGCTTTCCATCGTGACTCGTCTATCAAACCTAACTGTCGCGCGATCTCAGTCAATCTTAAATCAGCATTATCCTCACGTAAAGACAGACGATATTCAGCACGTGAAGTAAACATACGATAAGGTTCTTCTGTTCCATGTGTACAGAGATCATCTACAAGCACCCCTAAATATGCCTGATCTCTTCTAGGGTACCATCCTTCTTTATTTTGGGAAAACCTAGCTGCATTAATTCCGGCCAATAATCCTTGGGCAGCTGCTTCTTCATAACCAGTAGTACCATTAATTTGACCAGAAAAAAACAATCCAGAAATAATTTTACTCTCTAATGTTAATTTTAAATCACGAGGATCAAAAAAATCGTATTCAATAGCATATCCTGGCCTAATTATACAAGCATTCTCTAATCCCTGAATTGATTTAATCATTTGCATTTGTACACAAAAAGGTAAGCTAGTAGAAATACCATTCAGATACACTTCAGGTGTTGTCAAACCTTCAGGTTCTAAAAAAATTTGATGAGCATTACGATCTGAAAAACGAGTTATTTTGTCTTCTATAGATGGACAATACCGAGGTGCTATTCCTTTTATTAAACCTGTATACATAGGACTCTGATATAAATTTGATCTAACTATTTCATGTGTTTTGTTATTAGTATGGGTAATATAACAAGGCACCTGCGTAGGATGTAGTTTTGTAGATCCTATAAATGAAAACACAGGAATAGGATCATCACTATATTGCGCACGTAAAGAACCAAAATTTATCCCTTTGGTATGCACACGAGGAGAAGTACCCGTTTTTAACCGACTAATCTGCAAAGACAATTCTTTCAATCGCTCTGATAACAATGACGATGACTCCGAATCTCCAGATCGACCTCCTCTAAAATTATTCATCCCAATATGAATCTTACCATTGAGAAAGGTTCCGGTTGTCAAAACAACAGACGTGCCACTAAATTTCATTCCTAATTTTGGAGTAATTACTCCAACAATCTTGTTCCCGCTAACTATTAAATCTTCTACTGACGCTTGAATAACCAACAAAAATTTTTGATATTCAAGAATACTACGTATTGCTTGACGATATAATATTTTATCTGCCTGAGCACGTGTTGCTCTAACAGCAGCTCCTTTACTACTATTAAGTACTCTAAATTGAATTCCTGATTGATCGATAGCATAAGCCATCGATCCACCCATCGCATCAATTTCTTTCACTAAATGTCCTTTCCCTATGCCGCCAACGGCCGGATTACAAGACATCTGTCCAAGAGTATCAATATTATGAGTAATCAAAAGCGTATTACATTGCATCCTAGCAGAAGCCAAAGCCGCTTCTGTCCCAGCATGACCTCCTCCAACAACAATAACGTCAAAATGAATGGGATAGAACAT